>JBQCGH010000122.1:0-20504 GCA_051955835.1 Gemmatimonadales bacterium | reverse complement strand
CAGTCGGGTGTGCTTGGCCGCTCGCCTGCTCGCCTGTCTAACCCACCACCACCCCGCGACATTCCCCCAGTCCTATCCTCACCGCACCCTCGCGCTCGGCGGAGGCCCGCAGGATCACTTCGTCGCCGTCTTCCAGAAACGCGCGCGGCTCCCCCGTCGGCAGCACGAGCGGCTCGGCGCCGCGGCGCGTGAGCTCCAGCAGGCAGCCGCGGTTCTCCCGCTCTGGGCCCGAGATCGTGCCGCTGGCCAGCAGGTCGCCTGCGCGCAGGTTGCAGCCGCCGCTGGTGTGATGGGCCAGCAGCTGCGCTGGCGTCCAGTAAAGATCCGCGAGCCGCGCGCGGCTCACTCGGACGGCCGCCGTTTGCTCCGCGCGCATCCGGGCCGACGTCAGCCAGACCTCGACGGTGATATCGAACGCGCCGCAGAGCTGGTCGCTGGGGTCCGAGAGGTAGGCGAGTGGCGGGGGATCACCCGCCGGGCGCGGAGCGGCCGGCACACGAAAGGGCTCGAGCGCGTCGACCGTGACGACCCAGGGCGACACGCTGGTCGCGAAATTCTTGGCGAGGAACGGGCCGAGCGGCTGGTATTCCCAGCTCTGCACGTCGCGGGCAGACCAGTCGTTCACCAGGCAGACCCCGAACAGGAACGCCCCGGCGTCGGCGACCGGCACCGGCGCGCCCAGCGGGTTCTCGCGACCGACCACGAAGCCGACCTCCGCCTCCCAATCGAGCGCGCGCGAGGGACCGAACACCGGCACCTCCGACGCGGCATCCTTCCGCTGCCCGCGGGGTCGCCGCACCGGCGTTCCGCTCGGCACCAGCGACGATGCACGGCCGTGATAGCCAATGGGCACCCACTTGTAGTTGGGCAGCAGCGGGTTGTCGGGCCGGAACAGCGCCCCGACGTTGCTCGCGTGGTGAACCGAGGCGTAGAAGTCGGTGTAGTCGCCCACGACGAGCGGCAGCCGGAGCTCCGCCTCCGCCATCGGGATCAGCACGTGATCGCCGATGCGGCGGTTCGCCCGATAGGCGGGCGAGTCCGAGGCCAGCAGGGCCGAGGCCTGGCGGCGCACCGCGCGCCATGTCTCCGGCCCCAGCGCGAGCAGCGCGTTGAGCGCGGGCTCCGCAAAGGCCGCGCCTGCCGCATCGGCCGCACCGGTAAACCAGCCTTCGTCATGGCACGCGGTGAGATCCAGCACGTAGTCGCCGATGGCGAGGCACATCCGCGCGGGCGATGGGTCGTCCTTGTCGTCGGCGCGGTGGAAGACGCCGTACGGGAGGTTCTGGATCGGAAAGTCGGGGTGACCCTGGGCTGATTCGACCCAGGAGGTACGGGCAGGATCGTGCGTTTCGTCCACAGCGGGCTCCGCTCTTGGTGCGGCCGTCGTCCACGAAGCATTGCACGCTCGGGGCGAGCCGCATCTTCTCCAAGATAGTATCGGCCCCGCGAAGATCGCTCCTCGGGCTACCGCATCGCGAACAACATCGCCACCGCCGCCACCGCCGCGGCCACGCACGCGACCACCTTGAGCCGAAGCGCGGTGTCGGCCCGTTCGGCACGACGCTCGGCGGCCGCGGTCATCGCGGCCGGGGACGTCACGACGGCTCCGCCGCTCTCGTCGGCCGGCATCAGCTCCCCGGCCGACGGGCGACGCGGGGAGCCTGCCGCGCCGCCGAGAGCCGGCACCTCGGACATGGCCGGGACTCCCTCGGCTGGGGTAAATCCGTGCATCGCCGACACCCCGCCGGGCGGCGTGAGCCCGACGGCGCCGCCGAGCGCGCGCACGAGCTCCGCCAACGAGCCGAACCGCTCCGCGGGATCCAGCGAGATCGCGCGCTGCAGCGCCACGTCCACCGCCTCCGGCACGTCGCGCCGCGCGGCACGCGCGCTCGGCATCGACGAAGTGATTCGCCTCGCGATCACCGCCGGTCCGCTCGGGCCCTCGAACGGCGGCTGACCCACCAGCATCTCGTAGCACACGATCGCCAGTGAGTACTGGTCGGTGCGCGCGTCGACGCCCCGCTCGCCCGTGGCCTGCTCCGGCGCCATGTAGGCCGGCGTGCCCAGCGCGAAGCCCGCCTGGGTCAGGCGGTGCTCGTTTTCCCCGAGCGCGCGCGCGATCCCGAAGTCGGCGACGAGCGTGTCGCCGTCGAGCGTAAGCAGGATGTTCTCCGGCTTCACGTCGCGATGGATCACGCCCTCGCGGTGAGCATAGTCGAGCGCGCGCCCCGCCTCGCGCGTGATCCGCAGCGCCTCGTCGAGCGGAAGCCGGCCGTCACGGCGCAACCGGTCCTTGAGGCTCTCGCCGCGGACGAAGGGCATCGTATACCAGAGCAGCCCTGCCGTCTCGCCCGAGTCGTGCACGCTGAGAATGTGCGGATGCTGCAACCGGGCGGCGGTGGTGATCTCGCGCCGGAAGCGGTCGGGGCCCATCGACACGGCGAGCGCCGGCCGCAGCACCTTGAGCGCCACGGGCCGGCCGTGCTTGAGGTCTTGGGCGAGATAGACCGTGGCCATGCCGCCCCGGCCGAGCTCCCGCTCGATGGCGTACGTGCCACTCAGGCCGGTCTCGAGCGTCGCGCGGGCGTCGCTCAGGCCCGGATCCAGGGATGTGAGGGTGGGGGACCGCACGAAGCGATAAGCCTCGGGTAAGGGAACGCGAGCCTGGGAATGGGGAAGTGGGTGGCGGCGTACCTTGCCAGAGGTAGGCCACGGTCGCCCGGGCCACCGCCGGCCAACCGACAAAGGCTGACGCGGCGGAATGGAGGGGCCGTAACTCTAGGAACGGAAGGGCGGTAAAGGTGAAACGATCGCGGGGAATCGGACCCGAGGCGCGCTCCCACGAGTGTGCCGGCGCGGCCGCCGCACCGGCCCATCCCCGGTCCGCGCAACAACATGGTGGCGCAGGAGCCGCAGCCTGGCGCCAGCGGCCCGCTTCAGAGCCAGCCCAGGGCCCGGGCCTCCCCCACGGGCTCGCTGAACGAGCAGGACCCGAACGACACGACCGTCCGATCGCGCGCGGCCTCGAGCGCGGCCCCGTCCAGTCGATGCCCGCGCCACGCGATCTCGCGCGGGCCGACCCGGAAGGCGGCCGGGTCCCGTTCCTCCAGCAGCCGCAGCGCATCCGCGTCGGCCATGCCACACCCGAGAAATGCGGCCGCGAGAAACAGGTTGAGGTAGCCGTACATCGTGCCGGTCGCGCTCCCGGGCGCGTAGGTCAGCCGATACTCCCCGCGCAGCGGATGATGCAGCCCTGCCGTCGCCTTGAACGGCACCCCGGACGCGATGCATGCGCGAAGGAAGCGGACGATGTCCGTGCCGGGCGGAAACGCCTCAGCGGTGACGCCGCCGGTTCGGGCCTTCGCCCGGCCGCCGCCCCTGGCAATCGCCGCGACGAGGGGCGCCGGGTCGGTCGCGAGCGGGATCTCGATGTAGGTCTCCACTCCGACCGGCGCGGCATCCATTAGCCGCTCGATCGAAGCGACCGAGTCCGCCCGCGCCTCGACGCTGTCGGCCACGAGCGAGCCCCGGAGCGGGCCCGTGCCCTGCCGGCGGTTGAAGTGCTCGATCGCCTTCACGTCGGCGCTGGGGTCGGTCCCCAGGAGCACGCTCAGAGCCCAGGCATCGCGGCTTGGTGCGGGCACGACGGCGCGTGCTGCGATCTCCAGCTCCTCCAGCCGGGCCGCCGGCACCACGAATCGCCCGAGCGCCCACGCATCGGCGCCCGCTCGCTGCTCGGCGTACTCGCGTACGGCCGCGTCCATACCGAGCGCAGCCGGCGGAAACAGCCCGGCATAATCGATGGCCCCGGCGAGCAAGGTGCGGAATGGCGTGGGCGGCATGGTGACAATCTAGACTCCCCGACCCGCTCACCGCTCACCGGCCGCCGGGTATTCGCCTGCCCCGCCGGCGCTCTCACCCCAACGCCCTCAGGTTTACCTTCACGAACATGGCCATCGCCACCATCGACCCCACTTCGGGTCAGACGCTCCGCACCTTCGCCGCGCTCGAGACCGACGCGATCGAGGCCAAGCTCGCCTGCGCCGCGTCGGCCTGGCGCCGTCACCGCCGCTCCGCCTTCGCCGACCGCCGCCGCATGATGCTCGAGGCCGCCCGAATCCTCGAGACCGAGAAGGAGTCGTTCGGCCGGCTCATGGTCACCGAAATGGGCAAGCCGATCCAGGCTGCTATCGACGAGGCCGCCAAGAGCGCGCTCGGCTGCCGGTATTACGCCGAGCACGCCGAGCGATTTCTGGCCGACGAGACGATCGAGACCAGTGCATCGAAGAGCTGGGTGGCCTACCAGCCCGTCGGCCCGGTGCTCGCGATCATGCCGTGGAACTTCCCGTTCTGGCAGGTATTCCGGTTCGCTGCCCCGGCGGTCATGGCCGGCAACGTAGGCCTGCTCAAGCATGCCTCGAACGTGCCGCAGTGCGCGCTGGCCATCGAAGACATTTTCCGCCGCGCGGGGTTCGCCGAAGGCGTGTTTCAGGCACTCCTGATCGAGACGGAGCAGGTGCAGGCGGTCATCGAGGACCCGCGGGTGGCCGCGGTCACCCTGACCGGCAGCACCGGCGCCGGAAGCCACGTCGCGAGTGCGGCCGGCAAGGTGATCAAGAAGACCGTGCTGGAGCTGGGCGGCAGCGACCCCTTCATCGTCATGCCGAGCGCGGATCTCGACGCTGCGGTGAAGACGGCCGTGAAAGCGCGGGCGATCAACAACGGACAGTCGTGTATCGCCGCCAAGCGATTCATCGTGCACCAGGAGATCGCCGAGGCGTTCGAGCGGCAATACGTCGAGGGCTTCCGAGCCCTCCGCGTCGGCGACCCGATGGACCCGGCCACCGACATCGGGCCGCTCGCGAACGAGAGCCAGGTCGCGACCATTGCCCGTCAGGTGGAGCGCTCGGTGGCGGCCGGCGCGCGCGTGCTCACCGGAGGCCGCCGGATCGACCGGCCCGGCTACTGGTTCGAGCCGACGGTGCTGACCAACGTCACCGCCGACTCCCCGGCGTACCACGACGAGGTGTTCGGCCCGGTCGCGACCCTGTTCCGCGCTCGCGACATCGACGACGCCATCCGCCTGGCGAATGACTCGCCGTTCGGCCTGGGCGCCAGCGCCTGGACCAGTAACGCCGGCGAGCGGCGCCGGTTCGTCGAGGACCTCGAGGCGGGCATGGTGTTCATCAATGCGATGGTGGCATCGGACCCACGGATGCCCTTCGGCGGCGTGAAGCAGAGCGGGTATGGGCGGGAGCTCTGTTGGCACGGAATTCGGGAGTTCGTCAACGCCAAGACCTGCTGGGTGGTGGACTCCGCGGACACCGGCGCCGTAAAGCGCTCGGAGTAGCCCGCGTGACGCTCACACAACCTGGCGGACCGGCAGATCGACCAGGGTGTGGCCCGCACGCCGCACCTTCGGGAGGTCGGATGCCAAGTCTTGCGCCAGCGCGAATGCTCCCCCTAGCCGACCGCCACCAGTCCGCCCGCCCGCCCGCTCGCCGCCTTGTGACCCCCACCACCCCCTTCCCGAATGGCCATTTATGTTGGATCTTCGTGACGTATCCGTGACGGCCTCTTCCTCAGTTCGTGACCACGTTTGCCCCTGGGGGGCTCATGTACATCGATCCGACCAGCGGCAGCCTGGTCCTCCAAGTGATTGCCGCCGGCGCTCTGTCCGCCGTGGCCATGATGAGCAAGGCCCGCGAAGCCACCAAGTCCTTCTTCCGGTCGCTGCTCTCGCGTGGGCGGCGGTGATCGCCGCCCGCTAGACAGCTCGTTCCGCGACCCCAGCGGGTTCGTCTACACCCGCGACGGGGTGTTGTATCGTCAGGTCAATCGCGTATTCCGGGACGAGTTCGAGGCCGTCACCGCCTCGGGCCTGTACGACGAGCTTGCCCGCCAGGGGCTGTTGATCCCCCACCGGACGGCCTCGCTCGAGCTGGCCGCGAGCGATGATGCCGTGGCCGTGCTCGAGCCCGAGCCCGTCCCGTTCATCTCGTACCCGTACGAGTGGTCGTTCGGCCAGCTCCGCGACGCGGCCCTGCTGACGCTCGAGATCCAGGAGCGTGCGCTGGTCCGCGGCATCACGTTGCGCGACGCCACCGCGTACAACATCCAGTTTCACAACGGCAAGCCCGTGTTCATCGACACCCTCTCCTTCGAGCCGAGGAAGGAAGGGGAGCCCTGGGTCGGCTACCGGCAGTTCTGTGAGCACTTCGTGGTGCCGCTCGCGCTCATGAGCCGGGTGGACATCCAGCTCGGCGCGCTCCTGCGGGCGCACCTCGAGGGCGTGCCGCTCGAGCTGGGCGACCGGCTGCTCGGTGGACGCTCCTGGCGTAGTCTCGGACTCCTGTTTCACGTCCGGCTCCACGCAGCCGCCCAGCGGCGCTACCGCGACCGTCCACCCGCCGAGCGTGCCAGCCGCAAGGTGACCGCGCAGACCGTGCTGGGTCTGGTGCGGAGCCTGCGCAGCGTGGTCGAGAGCTTCCGCTGGAGCCCCGGTGGCACCGAGTGGGCGGACTACACCAGCGACAACAACTACTCGACCGAGGCCACGGCTTCGAAGCGCGAGCTGGTCACCGGGATGCTCCGCGGTCGCGGCATCCGCACCGTGTGGGACCTCGGCGCCAACACCGGCGACTACAGCCGGGCCGCGCGGACCGAGGCGGAGCACGTCGTTTCCTTCGACATCGACCCCGCCGCCGTCGAGCGCAACTATCGGCGGGTCCGCGCCGAGGACGAGCGCGCCATCCTGCCGCTGCTGATGGACCTGACCAACCCCTCGCCCGCGCTCGGCTGGGCGCACCGCGAGCGGCTCTCGTTGGAGGAGCGCGGGCCGGCCGATGCGCTGCTGGCGCTGGCACTGATCCACCATCTGGCCATCGGCCATAACCTGCCGCTCGAGCGGGTCGCGGCCTACTTCGCCCGGCTCGGGCGCGCGCTCGTGATCGAGTTCGTGCCGAAGACTGATTCGCAGGTCCAGCGCATGCTCCGCTCGCGGGCCGACATCTTCCCCTGCTATACCCGGGAGGGTTTCGAGGCCGCGTTCCGGACCGCCTTCCGCATCGACGAGGCCCACTCGGTCGCGGGGTCGGAGCGCATCGTCTACCGGATGACCGCCGCATGATCCCCGCGCCCGCGGAGGGCGCATGACCGCGTGGTACCCGTTTCTGCTCGCCGCCGCCCGCGTGCTGTACCAGGCCTGGCACAACCCTGGGTACTACACCGTGCCCGATCTCCTGGTCGTGCTCGTCGCCGTGCTCGCCGGCGTCGGGCTGGTGTACGCCGTGGCCGCCGTCCTCCGCCCGCGCGACGCCGGTCCGCGCTGGCCCGCGTTCGTCGCGCTGCTCGCGGTGTTGTGGGTGTTTGGCTTTCCCATCGTGGCCGGTTGGCTGCCACGAGCGGGGCACCGGAGCGCGCAGATCGCGCTCGCCGTCGTCGGCGTTCTCGCGAGCGGACTCGCGCTGGTCTGGGTGCGGCGCAAGCCCCGGGTCCTCGCCACGGTCTCGACCTTCTGCACGCTGACCGGGGCGCTGCTCGTGCTCCGATTCGGCGCCGCGGTGGCGCTCGACCGGGCGCATGCCGCCCGGCTGGTGCGTCGGAGCGCGCTCGCCGAGGCCCTGGCGCGGCCGATCCGGGCCCCGGCCGTGCCGCCCGCGCCCGCGCGCGATGTCTATCTCATCGTGCTCGATGAGTACGCCAACGCCCGCGTGCTGCGCGACATGCTCGGGTTCGACAACGGTCCGTTCCTCGACAGCCTTCGCGCCCTGGGGTTCGTCGTGCCCGAAGTGCGCAGCAATTACATGCACACCATGTTGTCGCTGCCGTCCATGCTCAATGCGGCCCATCTCCAGCCGCTCGAGGCCGAGCTCGGCGCCGCGGAGAAGGATCCGACGCTGCCGAACGAGCTGCTCGCGCACAACCGGGTCGCGCGCTTCCTCAAGTCGCGCGGATACCGGTACATCTTCTTCCCGTCGTACTGGTGGATCTCGACCCACACGAGCCCGATCGCCGACTCGGTGGTGGACGTGTGGGACGGCGTGAATCTCGACCGCGAGCTCGGCCACAGCGAGTTCCGCCGCACGCTGCGTGCGGCATCGCTCATCGACGCGCTGCACCGCGACGAGCCCTGGGACGGTGACTTCGTCCGCCGCACGCTCGCGGGCGTGGCCCGGCTGCCGATCATCCGCGCGCCGGTGTTCGCCTTCGCGCACGTGCTGAGCCCGCATTCGCCCTACGCGTTCGACCGTCGCTGCCGCACCCCCGAGCGCTACGTCGTCGGCCGTCGGCTCCGGGACCTGTACGTGGACCAGCTCGAATGCCTCAACCACATGGTGCTCGCGACGGTCACGCGGCTCATCCGGGACTCGGACGTCCCCCCGATCATCCTGCTCCAGGGTGACCACGGCTCCGCGGTCCGCGGATTCCGGTGGGACCACCGGCTGGCCGACATCTCGCCGCTCGAGGCCCGGGAGCGTTTCGGCGCGTTCGGCGCCTACTATCTCCCGGGCGGGGGTGCCGCGGCCTTCGGGGACACCGTGACCGTGGTGAATGTGCTGGGCAACATCCTGCGGCACTACTTCGGCGCCGAGCTTCCGAAGGAGCCGGATGCGCAGTACATGTCGGTCGAGGATGCCCCCTTCGATTTCCAGCGTCCCGATCCGGCCTGGCTCGCGGGGCAGGCCGGGGAAGCGCACGACACGCAGGCGGCGACGCCGGCGCGGTGACCGCGAGATGGCAACTTCGCTCCCATGCCCCGACGCCCGCGCTCCCGCATCCTGACCCCTGCTGCCCTGGGTTGGGTGCTGAAGCACGCCTTCATCGGCTGGTGGAACGACAACGTTCCGCGGCTGGGTGCCTCGCTCGCGTACTACACTTTGTTCGCGCTGGCGCCGATCCTGGTGATCGCTATCGGTGTCGCGGGGCTCGCGTTCGGGCCCGACGCGGTGCGCGGCGAGGTGGTCACCCAGATCCGGGGCCTGGTCGGCCAGAAGGGCGCCGAGGCGGTGCAGGCGATGCTGCAGGGCGCGGCACGGCCCTCGGCGAGCCGGCTCGCGACCGCCGTCGGCATCATCACGGCGTTCCTCGGCGCCACTGGCGCCTTCATCGAGCTGCAGACGGCGCTCAATGCCATCTGGCGGGTGCAGCCGCGGCCGGGCGCCAACCTCGTGAGCTTCCTCACCCAACGGCTGATCTCGTTCGGCCTGGTGATCGGCGTCGGGTTCCTGCTCCTGGTGAGCCTGCTCGTGAACGCCGCGCTCGCGGCGTTCAACCGCTACCTGGGGAACGCCTTCCCGGCGCTCGCCGTCCTCTGGGATGCGGTGAACGTCCTCGTCTCCCTCGCGGTCGTGACCCTGCTCTTCGCCATGGTGTACAAGGTCCTTCCTGACGTGCGCCTCCGCTGGCGCGACGTGTGGATCGGCGCGCTCGTGACGGCCGGCTTCTTCAGCATCGGCAAGCAGCTCATCGGCCTGTACCTCGGCACCAGCACGCTGGCCTCGAGCTACGGCGCAGCGGGCTCGGTGGTCGTCCTGCTGGTGTGGGTCTACTACACCTCCCAGGTGGTGCTGCTCGGCGCCGAGTTCACCCGCTACTACGTCGAGCGGTTCGGGGGCGAGCCGCCGCCGCTCAAGCACGCCGTGAAGGGCCCGCCGCCGGCGAAACTCACGCCCGCGCCGAAATGACGGCGCGGTCAGACGCTCAGGCGGTCAGACGGTCAGGCCGTCACATAGTTGAAGAGCCTCGGTCCACTGCCCGAGGCTCTCGCTCCTGATGACCCGACCGCCGGCTCGCCTGCTCGCCCGACCGCCTGCCCTCACCGATTCGTCCTCGTCATGAGCGGCGTCCCGCCCGGCGACTCGTACGCCCGCAGACGCGTGAGCAGCGCCGCCGGACTCGACTCCACCATGATCGTCTGCCGGTGCTCCTTGGTCAGAAAGCCCTCCCGCACCGCATGGTCCAGGAACGAAGTCAGCGCGTCGAAGTAGCCCGCGATGTTGAGGATCCCGCACGGCTTCGCGTGGATGCCGAGCTGCCCCCAGGTGAGAATCTCGAAGAACCCCTCCAGGGTTCCGATGCCGCCGGGCAGGGCGATGAACCCGTCGCTCAGGTCGGCCATCTGCGACTTCCGCTGATGCATCGAGGCCACCACGATCAGGTCCTGGATGCCCCGGTGTGCGGCCTCCTTCTGGATGAGCTGCTGCGGGATGATGCCGGTCACGTGCCCGCCGGCCTCCTGCACCGCGTCCGCCAGCTCGCCCATGATTCCCACGCTGGCCCCCCCGTACACCAGCTCGATTCCCTCGTTCGCGAGCAGGGTCCCCAGCTCGCGCGCAGCGGTCCCATACTCGGGCCGGGACCCGGCGTTGGTGCCGCAGAAGACGCACAGCCGCATGATGTCAGGCATTGGGGGGAAGGTAGTAGCGGCGAGCGGCGAGCGGCAGCAATCCGGCCACTACCATCTTGGCCCGCACCTCGACCATACTCCCTGTAACGAACTACCGGGGTGACCAATGCCTGCTCTGCCACATCGCGTCCTCGGCCCCGATCGCCTGCGCGTCTCCGCCCAGGGCCTCGGCTGCATGGGGATGTCCGATTTCTACGCCGGGCGCGACGACGACGAGTCCATCGCCACCATTCACCGCGCCCTCGACCTCGGCGTGGACTTCCTCGACACGGCCGACATCTACGGACCCTATACCAACGAGCGCCTGGTCGGCCGCGCGCTCAAGGGCCGCCGCGAGGACGTCGTCCTCGCCACCAAGTTCGGCAACGTCCGCGGCGAGGACGGGGCCTGGCTCGGTGTCAACGGCCGCCCGGACTACGTGAAACGCTCCTGCGACGCCTCGCTCCAGCGGCTCGGCGTCGACCACATCGATCTGTACTACCAGCACCGCGTCGATCGCACCGTGCCGATCGAGGAGACCGTCGGCGCGATGGCCGAGCTCGTCCGTGCCGGCAAGGTCCGGCACCTCGGCCTCTCCGAGGCAGCGCCCGAGACTATCCGCCGGGCCGTACGCGAGCACACGATCACGGCGCTGCAGACCGAGTACTCGCTCTGGACCCGCGATCCCGAAGACGAAGTGCTGCCGACCTGCCGCGAGCTCGGCGTTGGGTTCGTGGCCTACAGCCCGCTGGGCCGCGGGTTTCTCACCGGCCGCTTTCGGACGTATGAGGACCTGCCGGCGGATGCCTACCGGCGGAATCACCCGCGCTTCCAGGGCGAGAACTTCCAGAAGAATCTCGATCTGGTCGAGCGTGTGGGTCGGATCGCGAAGCGGAAGGGCTGCACGCCCAGCCAGCTGGCGCTGGCGTGGGTTCTGGCTCAGGGCGACGACATCGTGCCGATCCCCGGCACCAAGCAGCGGAAGTACCTCGAGGAGAATGTGCGCGCGGTCGGGGTGGAGCTGACCCCGGCCGACCTGGAGGAGATCGACGAGGTGGCGCCGGTAGGCGCAGCGGCCGGCGCACGGTACAGCGAGCAGGCCATGCGCTCCATCAACGGGTAGCCGAGCGCGCCCATGAAGCACCGCGGCTGGCCGCGGAGCGCCGCGCTCGTCCTCCTCGCCGCCGCGGCCGTGGGCGCCGCCCTCGCGGCCCGGCGATTCCTGCGGCAGCGGTCTCGACCCGCACGGCAGCGGGCTCTTTCCCGGCGACGCCCAGGGCCGACGACCCAGTCGCTCGTGACCGTGACGCCCGCCGACATGCCGCTCGGCGAGCCCGGCCACAACACGGAGCTGCGCCTCGACGAGGCGCTGCAGGAGACCTTCCCCGGAAGCGATCCGATCGCGACGCAGATCGAATAACCGGGAGACCGCATGACGATCAGGCTGTGCTCGCTCGCTCGCCCGTCTTGACCCATCAGCAGATCTTGATACATTCCACCCATGGCCACCCGTACCCGCGCCCGCTTCGATGCCGCCCGCGCCGGCCAACTGTTCCATGCGCTCTCCGACCGGACTCGGCTTGCCGTGCTCCAGCGGCTTCGTGGCGGCGAGCGTTGCGTCTGCGAGCTCACCGACGACCTCGACGCGGCCCAGCCGCGCCTTTCGTTCCATTTGAAGGTGCTGAAGGAAGCCGGACTCGTCACCGACCGCCGGGAAGGGCGGTGGATGTACTACACGCTCGATCCCTCCGCCCTGGCCGAAGCGGGAGCGATCCTCGAGGCGTTGTCCGACCCGCCGAACGCTGCGGAGCGCCGGGCCGGCTGCGGCTGAGCCCGAGCTCGTGTCCGTCATATCAACAATTATTGATGGAGGCCGCCCGATGCACACACCGCACGATCCACCGGCGAGGGATGATGCCCTCAAGGCCGCGGTCCGGAGCCACTATGCCCGCGCCGCGCAGGAGGTGGCCTCGGGCACCCGGACGGGTTGCTGCGGTGGCTCGTGCGGAGGCGCGCCGGACGACCCCATCAGCGGCGGGCTCTACACCGACGCAGAGACGGCCGGTCTGCCCGAGAACGCTCTGCTGGCGTCGCTCGGCTGCGGCAATCCCGCCGCGCTCGCGGAGCTGCGTCCGGGCGAGACGGTGCTCGACCTCGGCGCCGGGGGCGGGCTGGACGTGCTGCTCTCCGCCCAGCGAGTCGGGCCGTCGGGGATGACCTACGGGCTCGACATGACCGACGAGATGCTGGCGCTCGCCCGCGAGAACCAGCGCAAGGCGGGCGTGGCCAACGCCAAGTTCCTCCGGGGCGACATCGAAGCCATTCCGCTGCCCGATGCCTCGGTGGACGTGATCATCTCGAACTGCGTGATCAACTTGACGGCCGACAAGCGGAAGGTGATCGCGGAGGCATTCCGCGTGCTTCGGCCGGGCGGCCGCCTGGCCGTGTCGGACGTGGTGCTGCGGGGCGACATGCCCGACGCGGTCCGCTCGAGCATGGCATTGTGGGTCGGCTGCGTGGCGGGTGCGCTGCACGAGACCGAGCTCCGTGCATGGCTGGGCGATACGGGCTTCGAGCAGATCGACATCGAGCCCACCCGCGTCTACCGCCTCGACGACGCCCGAGCGTTCCTCGCCACTGCGGGTCTGGAGACCGAGGTGCTCGCACGCGAAATCGGCGGTTGCGTCATGGGAGCGTTCATCCGTGCCCGCAAGCCGGCGAGCGCCGCATGACGAGCGCGCGCCCGAGCGATCACCGGGCCGCCCTGCGGTCCGCGACCCGGCAGGACTACGAGCGAGTCACGGCCCTTCTTCGAGGGGCCGGTCTTCCGCTCGCCGGCGTGACCCGGAGCCTGACAGGCTTCGAGGTCGCCGAGCGTCACGGCCAGCTCCTCGGCGCGGTCGCGCTGGAACAGTACGAGGACGACGGCTTGCTCCGTTCCGCGGTCGTCGACCCCTCCGCCCGGGGCGATGGCATCGGGGCCGCCCTGATGAACCGCATCCTGGATGTCGCTCGCGAACGGCGGCTGCGGGCCGTCTATCTCCTCACCACGACCGCGGAGGAGTGGTTTCCTCGTTTCGGCTTCACCCGGGTTGACCGCGCCGAGGTCCCCGAAGCCGTCAAGGCGTCGCTTGAGTTCCGCGAGGCCTGCCCGGAATCCGCCATCGTGATGCGGCGGCCGTTTCCCGGCTGATGGCGCTTGGGAGCATTCCCGATTCGGCGGTCGAAGGCGCTGAGCCCAAGAAGCTCGCCGCATTCGGAGCCGCGCCGGCGACGATCGCCATCTCGCCTTGACAGATCCCCTCGCGCGGTCTAACTCAGGTGCCACCGTCCCTCTTTCGGCGTCCGAGCTGTTCGTCGCCGCCGGGACTGTCCAACCGCCCACTCGCGGTCGATGCCGCACCCCCCAACCTCGCGGAGGCACCCCATGCGGCCCACCCTCGGCTTCGTTCTCCTCCTGGGCGCGCTCGCCGCCTGCGACGCGGCACCGACCGACCCCGCCGTCCTGGATGTATCCGGCTCGACGCCGTCGCTCAAGGCCGTGACGACGACGGCGAGCGTGAAGATCCCGATCGTGCTCGACCAGCTCATTCCCTGCGCCAACGGCGGGGCGGGGGAGATCGTGCACTTCAGCGGTATCCTGCACGACCTGTTTCATGTCACGGTCCACGCCGACGGCCAGTTCACCATCAAGGTGCACGATCAGCCGCAGGGCGTGGCCGGCGTCGGCGAGGAGACCGGCAACGTCTACCATGCGACCGGCGTGACCCAGGAGACCACCCGCAACGGCCGTGTGGGCTTCACGGATACGTTCATCAACAACTTCAAGCTCATCGGCACCGGGAACGCCGGCTCGCTCCGAATTCACCAGACCATTCACGTGACGGTCAACGGGAACGGCACGGTCACCGTGAGAGTGGATCACCTGACCGCAAGCTGCCGGTAAAGGCGACGGGCGGCCGGAGGGCGGCTGGTCAGTAATCGGCGGGGAGAAGTAGCAGCGGCACGCATCACGCTTTATCAGGAGCGCAGCGAGCGCCGGCAGGGAGCGGCTCGAGCCACCCTAGGCGGCATCCCGCGCTGCGCCACGAGCATCGAGCGCGCCCCTGACCTGTACCTACCTGCTGGCCAGCCATCCGTCCGTCCACCCGGTCACCCAAACCGGCTTGGTCTACCTCCCCTCCGCCTTCCACACCATCTCGTACGGCGACCGTTCTGCCATCGCGCTCCGCCAGCCGGCCGCCTCCTCGGTCCGCCCGACCTCCTCCAGCAGCCTCGCGCGGAGATACCGCTGCGACGCCAGGGTGAAGAACGGTGACGCCACCGTGAGCTGAAACCAGAGCTCCGGCCGCGTGCGCTCCAGTTTCGCCAGCGCCTCCGCCGGCCGGCCGCGCGCCGCGGTGAGCGCCGCGTCCAGCTCGACGGTGAGGTTGCGCGCGAGCGGTCGGCCCGCCTCCAGCTCCGCCAGCGACTCGAGCCGCTCGGCGGCCCTGGTGAGATCGCCCAGCCGAAGATCGAGCAGGCCCAGCAGGTAGAGCCGGATGGCCGGGTGCAGCTCGTCGTGCATGGCGAACACGCTGAACCCGCTCGGCGGCGCCGCCGAGGGATCGAGTTGCTCGAGCGCCTCGCGCACCTCGCGCAGCTCGCCCCCGTCCACCGGCACGAACGGCATGGTGGCGAACAGCGCCCGCGTCTCCAGCCCCCACACCGTGTCGAGCGCTTGGGCGGCGCGGAGCTCGTCGGCCGCGCCGGAACGGTCGCCCGAGGCGAGCGCCAGGTGCGCCAGCATGATGTGGCACAGGGCGCGGAGCTCGGGCGTGCGCGCCACCTGGATGAACTCGCGCGCCAGGTCCGCGGCGCCGGAGAGGTTTCCCGAGTAGAGCGCCACGTCCGCGAACGCGATGGCCACCGTCACGGCCCGCGCCGACCGCAGCTCACCCGTCACCTCCGCCATGGCCGCCGCGTCGTGCTGCGTCCACGCGCGAAGCGCGCGCATCGCCAGCGTCTGGTCGCCGTCGGGGCTCGCGCCCAGCACGCGGCCGATCGCCGTCAGCATCCGCTCGGTATCGCCCTCCACGCCCGCGATGCGCACCAAGTGCACCAGAGCGCCCACGTGGTCGGGCTCCAGCCGGTGCACCCGCTCGAAAGGCCCGCGCGCCTCGACCGACGAGCGGCCGCGGAGCGGGTTCGAGTGGAACAGTAGGTCGCCGAGGTGGAACCAGGCCTCGACGTCGTCCGGCCAGCTCGCGGTGACCGTGGTGTAGAGCGACTCGGCGCGGTCCACCTCGCCTGCCAGCCACGCGCGCTGCGCCGCGAACATGAGCCGGCCGTGCGGCGAGAGCCGCTCCTCGTGGGCTGCGCCCCGGGCGGCGGCCGAGCGCGCCACGTCCGGCAGGGCGCACCCCGCGGCCGCGGCCGCGAGCCGATACCCGGCGAGCGCGAACGACGGGTCGGCGTCCACGGCTTCCTGGAACCCGTCGAGCGCGTCGAAGTAGCGGCCGGCGCGAAGCTCCCGCTCACCGCGAAGATACGGTTTGAGCGCGTCGAGTGAGCCGGTGGTGAGTGCGGCGATCCGCGCCAGCCGGCTGGCCGACGCCACGCCTTGCGCCGCCAGAAGCTGTCGCGCCAGCTCGTCCACCAGCTCGAACAGCTCGGCCTCGCTCCCGGCCGTTGCCTTGACGCTCGCCACCGCCCGGCGTTCGAGGTCCCACAGCGTCGCCGTCGCCTGCAGCCGCCCGCCCGCGACCACCAGGCTGCCCTCGAGCGTCCGCCCCGCGCCGAATTGGCGCGCCATGTCGGCGGTGAGTCGCTCGACGCCCGAGCCCTCACCATCAGCCCCGTCTCGCGCGAGCGCCGCCAGCAGGGCGCGAGGGTCCACCGTCGTGAGGTCTCCCGCGCCGTCGAGCCGGGTCGACAGCAGGTCCACCAGCCCTTCACCGAGGTAGCTGAACCGCGCGTCGCCGCGCACCGTGAACGGAAGCACCGCAATCGCCGACGGCGACGGCTCCGCTGCCCGCCCAGCCGCGACCCCCTCCGCCCCGCCCGCCTGCCCGACGGCCGTCCTGCTGGCCCGCTCGCCTGCTCGCCTGCCCGCCCGTCGCCTTACCGCCTCCACCAGCTCCCGTGTCTCCTCCGAGGGCTCCAGCTCGAGCTCTCGCGCAAGCCGCCGGGCGAACTCGTCGTACGCTCGGAGCGCGCCGGGGCTGTCACCGGTCCGCTCGAGCAGCGCGACCGAGCGCCGGAGCGCGGCCTCGTCGTCGGGCGCGAGCGCGACCTCCCGGCGCGCCCACTCCACCGCCTCCGCCGGACGTCCCTCCCGTCCCGCCGCCTCGGCAAGCCGCCGTGCGGCCGCCGCCGCCAGCTCCCGGAGCCGGAGCCGCTCGCGGTCCAGCCAGTCCTGGAGCTCGGGCGCCCCCCCGGCCACGTAGAGCCCGTCGAGCAGCGAACCGCGGTAAAGCTGGAGCGCCGCCGCCGCGCCGGCCCCGTCGCCGGCGGCGAGACCCTGCTCGAGCGCGCCGGCGTCGCACCAGACCTCCGTCTCTGGCGCAGCGACCTCGTCGTCGCCGCGACTCGCCACCGCCTCGGCGCCGAGCTCGGAACGCAGGAAGTAGAGCGCCCGCCGGAGCGCGGCGCGGGCATGCTCCTGGTCCAGATCGGGCCAGAACAAGGCGAGCAGCGAGTCACGCCGGTGGAATCGCCTGGGCGCGGCAACGGCGAGGTAGGCGAGCAGCGCCAACCGCTTGGGCTGCTGCAGCACCGCGCGCAGCTCGCGGCCACCTGCGTCCCGCAGGTCCACCGGGCCTAAGGTGTGGAGGCGGATCACCCGGCGAAGATGCCGGTGAGCCGGGGACGATGGAAGCCCGGGCTCCTCCCCTCAGTTGCCCGTCCATGCCGCGCACCCGGCCACCCGAATACCCGGAGTGCCCACCCACCGCCTGCCGCGACAATTTCTGACCCATACCGTGACCGCAGGCCAGCCTGCCCGTTCCGTCGTCCTGACCGCCCGCTCGCCTGACCGCCCGAATTGGGTGCTGTTCGGCGGGCCGCGAACTTCCTAACTTGGAGGGACCGACGTCCGGCTGGTCGGGCGTCCAGCGTCCGGGATCGCAGTCATGTCCGCTACCGCCGTCCTTGCTCCCCCAGCCGTCTTTCAGCTCGCGCCGCCCTATGAGCGGTTCGAGTCGATCGCCGATGTCGCCGCGCTCACGCCCGACGATCTGCCCGCCGCCGCAGTCCTTGCCGTCGGTCTCTCGCCGCCGCACGACGCCTGGCGCGAAACTGCCACGCTCGTGCACCAGCTCCGCGCCCGCTTTCCGGGCGCGCCTGTAATCGTGCGCGCGGAGGGGAGGTTGGAGGCGGACGACGAGATCCGCCGCCGCGCCGCAGAGGCCGGCGCCCGGGGCGCCATCGGCGAGGCCGACGCGCTGCCCGCACTCCGCCGCCTGCTCACCGACGCGTCGGCGCTCCCGGAGCAGTTGCTTGGGTGGCTGCAGCTCCGCGTCCCGTCGCTGCGCGCCGACGTGCGCGAGATGATTGGCGTGATCGTCGAGCGCTCACCCAGGTTCGGCGAGGTCGGTCCCCTGCTCGGCTCGATGGGCCGGGCGGAGCGGACTGCCCGCACCTGGTTCCGGCGCGCCGGCCTGCCCGGTCCGGGCAAGTGGCTCGCGGTGGCGCACGCGGTGCGCGCCGCGCTTCGCCTGCAGGCCGAGGAGCGCGCGCCGCTGCTCACGCTGGCGGTGGAGTGCGGCTATAGCGACCACTCGTCGCTCAGCCGTCAGAGCCTCCGGCTGTTCGGCGCGCGGCCAGGTGTGATCCGGCGAACGCTCGGCTGGGAATGGCTCATGCACCGCTGGCTGACGCGCGCCGCAGTGTAGCAGGGCAGGAGCAGGAACCGCCTCGGCGCGCGCGGCGACGCAACACCGCCGCGTCCCAGGTGGCACTCGCACATCCGGAATTTGACTGACATGTTTCCACGCGCGGGCCATGGCCCGGCTCTCCCGCGCGACACGGACCCGAGGAGCCGGGACGACCGGCACAGCGACGCGCTGCGCGGTTGCGTGTTCACAGATGGCGAGATAGGTGGGAAGCGCGATGGAGTCCCCGAACGGGGAAGGCAGGGCCACATCGTCCAAGCTCCTGGGGGAGCTGGTCGCGAGGGCGAGGCGGAGCGCTGAACATTCGGCGTATCTGATCCGGCGGGCACGCGCGCTCTGCGTTCGCTGCGCGGATGCCACCATCGTGAGCCAGATGCACCACAATGAGCGCGAGGCGTGGGCCGACATCCTCGCCCACGTGCCCAGCGATCCCGATCATCGGGTGGTGCTCTGCGCGCGGTGCCATCGGGCGAGAGGTGACGAGGGGTGGACCAATCTCCCGATGGGCATCGAGCACGAGCTCAAGCACTGGCAGGGCGCCCTCGTGAGCCACGGGTACTGCCCGGAGTGCATGCTGGAAATGGAAGCCGCCACCCACCACGTCCTCGTCGCACAGGGTTGAGCCCGACGGTGACCGGAGCCGCGCACCAAGTGCGCGCGTGCCTGATGCGCGGTCGTTCTGGCCGCTCTGCACATCGCTTGCAACGGTCCCGATTTTTATCGTCGAACCACGCCGCACACGCTACCATTCCAGAGCGTGGCACCGGTTTGCGACCGATGCCCCCACCCCGGGGCGCGACGCGCGAGGCCGACCGTCGATCAACGGGCCGGAAGAACGCTCAGGCCGGATCGGCCGGAGCAGGGCGGCGCGGGACCGGCTAACAGCCGGCTGACCCTCCGCGCTCGCCGCAAGGAAGCGCGACGCGACCTTTCGGTCCGTCGCGCTTTTCCTTTTTCGGCGACCGGCGGCAGTCGCGAGCATCGCCGTGCACGGCTTCGGCGGGGGGATGGCGCTCCCGGAGGGCGCGTCAGTCGACGCCACGACCTCCGGCCATGAGTAGCAACCCAACGCATGCGTGCCGGCGACTGTGGCGTCCCGGAGGGAGTCCTACCGTCCCACCCGCGCCATGCACCAAGATTCCAACCCAGCACCCGGCTAGCACATCCCCAGCACGTCGAGCACAAACGCGAATTTGAAGGCGACCTCGCGCAGGAAATCGAATCTTCCCGAGGCCCCGCCGTGCCCGGCGCCCATGTTCGTGCGGAGCAGCAGCCGGTTGCCGTCGGTCTTGAGCGTGCGAAGCTTCGCCGTGTACTTCGCCGGCTCCCAGTACGCCACCCGTGGATCGTTGAGCCCGGCGGTGATCAGCATGTGCGGATACGCCTGCGCCCGCACGTTGTCGTACGGCGAGTAGCTCCGGATGCAGCGATAGGCGTCCGGCTCGTTCGGGTTGCCCCACTCGTCGTACTCGATGACCGTGAGCGGGAGCGACGCGTCGAGCATCGTGTTCACCACGTCCACGAACGGCACCTCGGCCACCACCGCGCGGAACAGCTCGGGCCGCATGTTGGTGACCGCGCCCATCAGGAGCCCGCCCGCGCTCCCGCCGGTGATCGCGAGCCGGTCCGGCGAGGTGAGTCCCTCCGCGATGAGATACTCCGCCGCCGCGATGAAATCGCCGAACGTGTTCGGCTTGTGCAGCAGCCGGCCGCTCTCGTACCAGCATCGGCCCATTTCCTCACCGCCCCGCACGTGCGCGATCGCGACCACCACGCCCCGGTCCAGCAGGCTCAGGTTGCTCGACGAGAACGCCGGATCGAAGCTTACCCCGTAGGCGCCGTACCCGGTGAGCAGCATCGGCCGCGGACCGCCGGGGCGCTCGAGCGGCAGCTGGTACACCAGCGAGATCGGCACCTGTGTGCCGTCGGCCGCTGTGGCGAACCGCCGCTCCGTACGATAGCGCGCCGGATCGTACCCGCCGAGCACCTCGGTCTGCTTCCGCACCGTCCAGGTGCGCGCCGCCATGTCGTAATCCACCACCGACGACGGCGTCACCAGCGAGGTGTAGGTGAACCGGAGGACCGTGGTATCGAACTCCGGGTTCTCGTGCTGCCGGAGGGTGTAGACCGGCTCGGGGAAGGGGATGACGTAGTCGGGCGGGCGGGGGGGGGGGGGGGGGGGGGGGGGGGGGGGGGGGGGGGGGGGAGGGGGAACACAAGCACCCCGCCATAACCCCTCACCC
>JBQCGH010000121.1:0-48864 GCA_051955835.1 Gemmatimonadales bacterium | reverse complement strand
GGTGGGGGGGGCGCTCGCGCTGGGCGCGAGCGCCGGTATCGTGTTCGGCGTGTTCCCCGCGAGCCGCGCGGCGCGGCTCGACCCGATCACGGCCCTCCGAGCCGAATAGCCGCGTGCCGTTCGGTCTCCGAAACATCGGCGAGGGCGTCGGCATCGCGTTCGATGCCCTCCGTGCGAATAAGCTGCGCTCAGCGCTCACCATTCTCGGCGTGGTCATCGGGGTGACGACGGTCATGGCCATCGCCTCGATGGTCCAGGGCATCCGGACCCAGATCTTCAACGCCATCGAGACCGCGGGGCCCTCGGTCTTCTACGTGATCCGCTTCTTCTCCCAGACCCCCGTCAATCCCGACCGCCTGCCCTACGAGGTGCGCATCCGGCCCATCGTGAGCTCGTCTGATGCCCGGGCGATCGCGGCGGTGCCCCAGGTCGCTTACGCGGGCATATGGGTGCAGCTGTTCGAGCGGATCGAGTATCAGGGCACTCGGACGCAGACCATCACGCTGTTCGGCGCCGATGACCACTACATGGACATCCAGGGCGGGACACTCCTCCGCGGCCGGTTCTTCACCCGCGGCGAGCTGAGCGGCGACAAGGTGATGGTGATCGAGGCGGACATGGCGGATCGGCTGTTCGGGCGGCTGGACCCGATCGGACGCTACGTGCGCGTGGGCAGCACGGCGCTCCAGGTGATCGGGATCTATCAGAAGCCGGAGAACATCTTCGAGCCTCCCGGCCAGCAGATCGGGGGCGTCATGCCGTTCGAGACGGCGCGGCAGAACTTCCGCTATGACGAGACCAACAATCTGTTCATCGCTGTGCGCCCGAGGACGGGGGAGGATCCGGCCCGGACACAGGACCTCGCCACGGTGGCACTCCGCCGCGCGCGGAGCCTTCGCCCGGGCATGCCGAACACGTTCGACCTGATCACCCAGGACCAGATCCTCGACGTCGTGGGGAAGTTCACCACCTACTTCTTCCTAGCGATGGTCTCGCTGTCGAGCGTGGCGCTCCTGGTCGGTGGAATCGGCGTCATGGCGATCATGATGGTGTCGGTCACCGACCGCACCCGCGAGATCGGCCTGCGGAAAGCGCTCGGCGCGACCCGTCGGGAAATCCTGTGGCAGTTCCTGGTCGAGGCGGCGACGCTCACATTCGTCGGCGGGCTGTTGGGAATCGCGTTCGGGCTGGGCGCCGGCGAGCTGCTCAAGGCGGTCATGCAACTCAAGTCCGGCGTGCCGCTCTGGAGCGCGGCGCTCGCCTGCGCGGTGAGCATCGGCATCGGGCTCGTGTTCGGCCTCTATCCGGCCAACCGGGCAGCACGCATGGACCCGGTGGAGGCGCTGAGGCACGAATAGGGCGGAGCGCGCGAGAGGGACCGCCAACCCGACCGGCCCGGCCATGTCGGGGCTGCCGGAGCGGAGTGCCATAGGCAAGTGGCGTCCAGGCCGGTGCCGTGACTATTCTTGCCCCACCGAATCGCCCCTGGAGCGACCATGCCGGTAGACGTCCTGGCCATCGCCGCGCACCGTGACGATGTCGAGCTGACCTGCGCCGGGACACTGTTGCGCGCGGCGGATGCCGGCTACCGCACGGGGATTCTGGACCTCACGGCGGGCGAGAGCGGCACCCGGGGGAGCGCCGAGCTCAGGGCGCAGGAGGCGACGCGCGCGGCGGGCATCCTCGGCGTGGCGGAGCGTCGGAACGCCGGTCTGCCCGACGCGCACCTCAGCAACACCGACGACACCCGGCGCGCGGTGGTCGAGCACCTTCGTCACTTCGCGCCCCGCGTCGTCATTCTGCCCTTCCCCGTCGGCCGGCACCCCGACCACCGGGTGGCGAGCGAGCTGACCCGCGACGCCTGCTTCCTCGCCGGGCTGGCCCGCTACGATGCCGGCGGCACGCCGCACCGGCCGTTCAAGATTCTGTATGCCCTGTCATACCGAGAGGATCCGCTCAAACCGACCTTCGTGGTCGACATCAGCGCGCAATTCGAGCGCAAGATGGCCGCGATCCGGTGCTACGCCAGCCAATTCGACGGCGCCAAGGCGGCCGGTGAGATCTTCCCCACCGGGCAGGACCTGTACTCGTTGGTGGAGACGCAGAACGCTCACTACGGCTCGCTCATTCGCGCGCGGTACGGCGAGCCATACTACACCCACGAGACCATAGCGGTGGACGACGTCATGTCCCTCGGCGTGCAAAGCATGTAGTGGACGGGTATTTTTCCTCCGTGACCGCGACCCCAGTCTACCTCGACCATGCCGCCACGACCCCGGTGCGCCCGGAGGTCCTGGAGGCCATGCTGCCGTTCCTGACTGCCGAGGCGTTCGGCAATCCCTCGAGCGCGCACCGCTTCGGGCGCACCGCGCGGGCGGGGCTGGAGCAGGCCCGCCGCGCGGTCGCCCTGGCGGTGGGCGCCGAGCCCAATCAGGTGATCTTCACCTCGGGTGGGACCGAGGCCGACAATCTCGGCATCGTGGGCGCCGCGCTGGCTGCGCGCGATCGCGGGACCGAGATGTGCGCCGTGGTCTCCGCGATCGAGCACAAGGCCATCCTCGCCGCCGCCCACGCGGTGTGTCACCTCGGCGGTCGCGAGGTGCTACTGCCGGTCGATGGCGAGGGTCGCGTGGACCTCGACGCCCTCGATCAGGCACTCGCAGGGCGGCCGGCGGTAGTGTCCGTCATGTGGGTGAACAACGAGGTCGGCGTGGTACAGCCGGTGGCGGAGATCGCCGGCCGGTGCCGGGAGGCAGGCGTCGCCTTCCATACCGACGCCGTGCAGGCGTTCGGCAAGGTACCGGTTCGCCTGTCGGAGCTGGCCTGCACGCTCGCGACGATCTCCGGGCACAAGATCGGAGCCCCCAAGGGCGTGGGTGCCCTCATCGTCCGCGACCGCAAGGCGATCGAGGCCATTATCCACGGCGGCGGCCAGCAGTACGGGCTGCGGCCCGGCACCGAGAACGTCGCGGGGGCGGTCGGGCTGGGGCGTGCGGCCGCACTCGCGGCCGCCGAGCAGGAAGCAGAGTCGGCCCGTCTCGCCGCCCTGCGGGACGGGCTCGCCGCCCGGCTGCAAGCGGCGCTCCCGGACCTCACCATCAACGCCGCTGGCGCCACGCGCGCGCCGCACCTGTTGAGCGTGGCCATTCCGGGCGCGGACAGCGAGGCACTGCTCATGCACCTCGACCTCTCCGGCGTGGCGGCGTCGGGCGGCTCGGCCTGCTCCACCGGCGCGGTCGAGCCGTCCCACGTACTGGTGGCGATGGGCGTGCCGCGCGAGCTCGCGCTCGGAACCATCCGGTTCAGCCTGGGGCACGCGAGCACCGACGCCGACGTGACGCGCGTCGCCGAAGTACTGCCGGGCGTGGTGGCCAAGGTCCGGAAGCTTGCAGGAGCGCTGGGCCGTGTCTGACCGCGTGCTGGTGGCAATGTCCGGCGGGGTCGACAGCTCGGTCGCGGCTGCCCGCCTGGTCGAGCAGGGCTTCGACGTGGTGGGCGCCACGATGAAGCTCTTCTGCTACGGGGAGGACGTGCCGGACCGGCCGTGCTGCTCGCTCGATTCGATCAACGACGCCCGGGACGTCGCCCATCGCCTCGGGATTCCGCACTACGTGCTCAATCTCGAGGATCGGTTCGACCTGCACGTCATCCAGAACTTCGTCGGGGAGTACGCCCGTGGCCGCACGCCCATCCCCTGCGTGCGGTGCAACTCGTTCACCAAGTTCCATGACCTGCTCGCCCATGCCGACGCGCTCGACTGCCGTTACATCGCGACGGGCCATTATGCCGTGGCCCGCGAGGGGGCGCTCTACCGGGGATGGGACCCGCGCAAGGATCAGAGCTATTTCCTCTGGGGCATCGACCGCGCCGTGGTGGCCCGGATGCTCACGCCCGTGGGCACGCTCTCGAAGCAGGAGACCCGCGCGCGTGCCCGCCGCCTCGGGCTCACGACGGCGGAGAAGCCCGAGTCGGTCGAGATCTGCTTCGTACCGGATGGCGACTACGTCGGCGTGCTCGAGCGGCATCTCCCGAGCGATGCGGCCGCGCTGACGCCCGGTCCGCTCGTGACCACCGCCGGCGACGTGATCGGCCGCCACGACGGGTTCGCCCGCTACACCATCGGACAGCGGAAGGGACTGCCAGGCGGCTTTGCGGAGCCGCGCTACGTGGTGGCGATCCGGCCCGAGCGGCGGGAGGTCGTGGTCGGCACGGCAGACGAGCTGGATGGGCATCGAGTGCGGCTCGAGGAGCTCAACTGGCTGGCCACGCCGCTCGCCGTGGGCGACACGTGCGAGGTGCAAATCCGCTACCGGGCCCGGGCCGTGCCCGCCTCGGTACTCGCCCACGATGAGAAGGGCCTGACACTGGCGCTCGCGGCGCCGGCGCGCGCCATCACGCCCGGACAGAGCGGTGTGCTCTACGACGGTGGCCGCGTGCTCGGCGGCGGCGTGATCGCGGCCTGAGCCATCAGGTGCGCCGCCTACTCCTGCATTGGTCCTTCAACGCCATCGCGCTCTGGGCGGCGTGCCACCTGATTCCCGGACTGACCTTCAGCGGCACGATCGTCGACCTCCTGTTGGTGGCCGCAGTGTTTGGTCTGGTGAATAGTCTGCTCCGGCCGATCCTCACCGTGCTCACCTGCCCCCTCATCGTCGTCACCCTGGGGCTGTTCACCCTGGTGATCAACGCGCTGATGCTGCAGCTCACCGGCTGGCTGTCCGTCCGCTGGGACCTCGGGTTCACCGTGGCCGGTTTCTGGGCCGCCTTCTGGGGCGGTCTCGTGGTGGGGCTGGTCAGCCTGATCCTGTCGCTTGCCGTTCCGTCGCCGAAACGCTGAGGCGCCGTCCCGCAGGCGAACGTTACCCCTCCGTTACAATTCGTTCCCCCCCAAGGCCAACGACCCTACATTGAGGGCGTGACCGACCTTCTCCAACCCATCGTCGCCGCACCGGCACCCGCCGCCGACCTGCGCGACCCCTCGCTCTACCTGAACCGCGAGTTGTCGTGGCTCGAGTTCAATCGGCGGGTGCTGCACGAGGCGCTCGATGCCCGCACGCCGCTGCTCGAGCGCCTCAAGTTTCTCGGCATCTTCAGCAGCAACCTGGACGAATTTTTCCAAGTGCGGGTGGCCGGCCTCAAGCAGCAATCGGCCGCGGGTATCGTGGAGCGAACCGCCGACGGCATGACGCCGGAAGACCAGCTCTCGGCGATCTCTTCAATCGTGCGGGAGCAGGTGCGGCAGCATCGCCAATGCCTGATGCAGGACGTGCTGCCCGCGCTGGCCGCGGAGGGCGTGACACTCTACCAGCGGGTTCGCGATCTCTCGCGCGCCGAACGGGAGCACGCCGACGCCTACTTCCAGGCCAACGTGTTTCCGGTGCTCACGCCACTGGCGGTGGACCCCGGTCATCCGTTTCCCTACATCTCGAATCTGAGCCTGTCGCTCGCGGTGGCGCTCCGAGGCACGGACGGCGAGGAGCGCTTCGCGCGGGTCAAGGTGCCCAAGATCCTGCCGCGCTGGGTGCCACTCCCCACCTCAAACCATTTCGTACCGCTCGAGGAGGTCATCGGCGCGAACCTGGAGGCGCTGTTCCCCGGGGTGGAGATCCTCGGGTGGTACACCTTCAGGATCACCCGGAATACCGATCTGCAAATCGATCACGGCGACGAAGCCGAGGACCTGCTGAGCCTGATTCAGGAGGAGGTGCGGAACCGCCGCTTCGCCGAGGTGGTGCGGATCGAGGTGCACGCCTCCATGCCGCCGTCGCTCCGCGAGCTGCTGCTGATGGAGTTCAGCGAGCAGCAGGATCCGCCCAGCCGCCCGCTCACCACGGACGACCTGTACGAGGTCAGCGGGCTCATGGACACGGCGGACCTGTCGACCCTCGCTGCGCTCGACCTCCCGGCGCTTCGTGACCCTGTGTTCCACCAGGTGACGCCGCCTCGTCTCGCCGCCGCGCGCAACATCTTCGACGTCATTCGCGAGGGCGACCTCGTCCTGCACCACCCCTACGAGAGCTTCCAGACCTCGGTCGAGCGGTTCATTCAGACGGCGGCCGACGACCCGGACGTGCTGGCCATCAAGCTGACACTCTATCGCACCGGCGGTGACTCGAGCATCGCACGGATGCTGGTGCAGGCGGCGGAACGTGGGAAGCAGGTGGCGGTGCTGATCGAGCTGCAGGCCAGGTTCGACGAGGAAAACAACATCATCTGGGCGCAGCGGCTCGAGGACGTGGGCGTGCACGTGAGCTATGGCGTCGCCGGCCTCAAGACCCACGCCAAAGTCATGTTGGTGGTGCGCCGGGAAGGGGACACGATCCGGCGGTATCTGCACATCGGGACGGGCAACTACAATCCGAAGACCGCGCGCCTGTACACCGATTTCGGCCTGCTGAGCGCGAGCCCCGCCCTCGGGGCCGACCTCACGGACCTGTTCAACGTGCTCACCGGATTTGCGTCGCCGGCGGGCTATCGCAAGCTCATCGTGGCCCCTCGGGGCATGCGCGAGCGGTTCATCGGCATGATCCGGCGGGAAATCGCCCACAGTCGGGCCGGCCGTCCAGCCCGGATCATCGCCAAGATGAACGCGCTCGTGGACCCCGACATCATCGCGGCGCTGTACGAGGCCTCGGGCGCGGGCGTGTCGACCGATCTGATCATCCGGGGCATCTGCTGCCTCCGTCCGGGCCTCGCCGGCCTGAGCGGCTCGATCCGGGTCATCAGCATCGTGGGCCGATTCCTGGAGCACTCACGTGCGTTCTATTTCCTGAACGGCGGCGACGAGGAGGTGTACATCGGGTCGGCCGACTGGATGCCGCGGAACTTGGATCGTCGGATCGAGGCCGTGACGCCCATCGAGAGCCCGGCCGATCGGCAGGCGCTTCGGGATCTCCTGGTGTTCATGCTGGAGGACAACCGTCAGGCGTGGGACCTGCGGTCGGACGGGAGCTACGAGCAGCGCCAGCCGCCGGACGCGGCGGCGGAGCGGGCGACGCATCGACTGCTGATCGAGGGGAAGAGATAGGCCTCCCAGGAACAGGGCGAGCGGGAGACGTCGGACGGGCTCCCGATGCAACCCTGCCCGCGCCGCCCTCCTAGTAGGGCAGCCCCGCCGATTGCGCGAACTGCTTCAACAGCTCCTGCTGCTCCGGGGTGAGCTGGTCGGGAACGGTCACCTGGACCTGCACGAGCTGGTCGCCTTTCACCCCGTTCTTTTCGATCCCCTGCCCTTTGATGCGGAACCGTCGCCCTGGTTGCGTGCCACCAGGTATTCGCAGCACGACCTTCTTGCCATCGAGCGTGCGCACACGAAGCCGCGTGCCGAGCGCCGCCTGGGCCAGGTTGAGCGGCACCTCGCAGACGATATCCAGACCCTCCCGGTGGAAGAAGCGGTCGGACTGCACCTGAAAGGAGACGATGAGATCACCGGCGGGCCCGCCCGCCCGCGCGGCCTGACCTTGTCCGCGCATCCGGACGCGCGTGCCGGTGTCCGTGCCGGGCGGCACCGTGATCGCCACTTGGCGCTCGGCGCGGATCTCGCCCGCGCCGTGGCAGGTGGGGCATGATTGGGAGGGAATCCGCCCACGACCACGGCACTGCGGACATGGCCGGTTGACGGCAAAGCCGCCCTGGCCAAACGAGATCGTCCCCCGGCCGTTGCACTCGGGACAGGTGGACCACGTGGCTCCGGGGGCACCCCCGGAGCCGCCGCAGGTCGGGCAGGCCTCGGTCACCTGCAGCACGACGTTGACCTTCCCGCCGAGCGCCGCCACCCGGAACGGGACTTCCACGACGGTTTCGATCGCCTCCGCGCGCGGCTCCTCCTGGCGACCCCCGCGTCCGAAGATCGATGAGAAGATGTCGCCCAGCCCGCCGAGGTCGCCGAAGTCGAACCCTTCCGCGCCGGCCTCGGGGGTGGGACCGCGGCGTGCGCCCGCGCCCGGCCGAGGGCCGCCACGCATCCCGCCGCCATCGAACGCCCCCAGGCGTCGCATCTGGTCGTACTGCTTCCGTTTGTCGGCGTCGGACAGCACACTGTGCGCCTCGGAGATCTCCTTGAAGCGCTCCGCGGCCGAGGCATTGTTCGGGTTGGCGTCGGGGTGGTATTGCTTGGCCAGCCGACGGTAGGCCTTCTTGATCTCCTCCTGGGTGGCCGAGTCGGAGACGCCGAGCACTTGATAGAAGTCCTTCGCGGCCACGCTAGGCCTGTCCCTGCTCGGCGTAGACTTGCACCCGGGCGGGACGCACCAGCGTGCCTTTGAACCGGTACCCGGCCTGGAACGTGGCGCTCACCAGGTGGTCCTTGTCGGGCGAGGGCGGCGGCAGAACGGAGACCGCCTCGTGGAGGCTGGGATCGAACGGGGTGCCGACCGGGTCGATCCGCTCGAGCCCCGCAGTCTGGAGCTCCTTCCGGAGCTTCTTGTCGACCAGCTCCACCGCCTGGCGGAACTGCTCCGCGGACGCGGCCGCACCATCGCCGCTCAGCCGATCCATGTCGTCGAGCACGTCGAGCAGCCGGCCGACCAGTGCAGCCTGGGAGCGGTCGGCCAGCTCGGCCCGCTCGCGCGCCACGCGCTTCCGATAGTTGTCGTACTCCGCCGCGAGCCGAAGATGTCGTACGCGGGCCTCCTCGAGCTGCTGCTCGAGCCGGCCGATGGCTTGGTCGGAGGGCTCGGCCGGCAGGCCGGTGCGCGCCCCGAACTCGGCCTCGGAGTCCGGGTTGCGGGAGGAAGGCTCCTGCGACATGTCGGTCGACGCCAGGTCGGCGCCATCGGCGCTGCGGCCCGCCCGGGCCGCGGGCTCGCTCATGCCACCAGGCGTGTGCATCCGTTCGACGTCGTCGGCGTATTCGCCACTGTACCTTCGATTGTCAGTCACGTGCGACCTCGTCTGAGTGCTCAAGCGCTGAAACATAACAGCGGTCGAGGTCCGGCTCCGGGCATCGCGCGGGCCGCCCGGGGCTTACCGGGAACGAAGGCGCCGGTCGAGCATGGCGAGGGCGGCCTGGGCAGCGCGGACCCGCACATTGTGGCGGTCGCCGGGGATCTGGAGACGCCGAGCCTCGACCGCCTGACCGGCGGCAATGCCTACCCAGACGGTCCCGACCGGCTTGGCGGGCGTCCCACCGCCCGGGCCTGCGATGCCGGTCACCGAGGCCGCCAGATCCACGCCCAGGACCCGAACGGCGCCGAGCGCCATAGCAACCGCTACCGACTCGCTCACTGCCCCGTCCGCCGCGATGAGCGCCGAGTCGACCCCGAGGAGCGCGGTCTTGAGTTCGTTGGCGTAGCAGACAACGCCTCCCCGGAAGACGTCCGAGCTGCCCGGAATGGCGGTCAATCGTCCGCCAAGCAGGCCCCCCGTGCACGACTCTGCGGTGCCGACCGTGAGGCTGTGCGTCCGAGCCCGCTCGAGCACCACGGCGGCGAGGTCGTCGTCGTCCTCGCCATAGACCGCCTCACCGGCGCGCTCGCGCAGCAGCGCCACGCCGTCTCTCAACCGCTGGTCCGCGTCTGTTGCCGAAAGGCCCCAAACGCTGAGCCGAAGATCCACGCCGTCGAACCCGGGGAGATAGGCCAGCGTCAGCGGGGCGACATCGCGCTCGATCTCGCCCAGCTGCTCGGCCAGGCTGGACTCGGGCACGCCGGTGGTGCGCACGGTGCGCGATCGGATGACGCCCCCGTCGCTCCGCGCCGCGAGGCGCGGGGCCACCTCGTGAGTCATGAGATGCCGCATCTCCGCGGGCACGCCGGGCAGCATGATGACGAGGCCTGGCGGCCCCTCGATCCAGAGGCCCGGCGCCGTGCCCCAGCGGTTCCGGAGGATGGTGGCGCCCTCCGGCACCTCCGCCTGGCTTCGGTTGCTGGTGGCCGGCACTCGGCCGATGCGCGCGAACCGCTCCACCAGGTCGCTCCAGACCTGATCGTCGAACCGGAGCGACATCCCGAACAACCCGGCCACCGCCTGCTTGCTCAGGTCATCGCGCGTGGGCCCGAGGCCACCGGTGGTGAGCACGGCTCCGGTGCGGGCGAGGGCCTCCCCGACGGCCGATCGGATGGCGTCGGGGTCGTCACCGACACTGCCCCGGCGCACGACCCGCGCACCCACCGCCGACGCCGCACGCGCCAGCTCCGCGCCATTCGTGTCCACAGTGAAGCCGAGCAGCAGCTCGGTGCCGATCGTGAGCAGCTCGATGTTCATGGACCCGTCTCGATCGATTTCCACCGAGGCACGGAGGGGCGGGTGAGCTCGCTCCACCCGCCCCCTCCGTGTCCTCCGTGGCTCGGGGAGGATGCGTCAATGGGCTCGGGAGAACAGCCCCCGATTTCGGTAGATGTACAGTACGAACGAGTAGACGGTGAGGAGGGTCGCGACCGCGAGGGTCAGAGCCACGAACCCGCCATGAAACTGGTTCCAGTAATCGGCGTAGCGGCTGTGTTCCCAGCCCATCGGCTTTCGGGCGTCGCGAAACGCGAACCAGAGGATGACCGCGCCGATGAAGATGTTCTGGATCGTGGTCTTGAGCTTGCCCGCACCGGCCGCCGCGATCACCACGCCCTGGCGCCTGGCCCAGAACCGGAAGGCGGTCATGGCGATCTCCCGGCCGATCAGCAGGATGCAGACCCAGAGCGGAATGCTGCCCCAGATGGGAATGTCGTAGAGGTCGTGCCGGGTGCGCGAGATCCAGTAGATCGGGATCAGCGTGGCGAACAGGAGCAGCTTGTCGGCGATGGGGTCGAGCATCTTACCCAGATCGCTGACCTCGTTGCGCGACCGGGCGAGGTGCCCATCATACACGTCGCTGATGGCGGCGGCGAGAAAGATGAAGAATGCGGTGAGCTTCGGCCAGTAACCCTCGATGAACGGCAGGAGGGCGATGACCGGGGTAAAGCAGATCCGGACCAGCGTGATGATGTTCGGGAGCGTCCACATGCCGCCCGCTACCCCAGTGTCTTGACGACGCTCTTGCTGATCGCCTTCAGGGTGTCGAACACGCCCTCGCCGGTCAGCGCGACGGCTTCGAAGTAGGGCGCGTGCTCGATCCACTCCCCATCCTGCTGACGGACCAGATACTCCGAGTCGTGGTGTGGATCCGGCGTCGCGCGCTGCTTGGCCGGGTCGTCCACCGGCCAGCCCGGGTTCAGGGCGGCCTGGAGCTCGGTCACGGGCGCCGCGTTGGGCAGGTCGCGCTTGTTGTACTGGATGGCGAAGGGAATCTTGGTGAGATCGTACCCGTGCTGCGTCATGTTCTCGTACAGGTTCTGCATCGCCTCGATGTTGGCGTCCATCCGCTCGATCTGACTGTCGGCGACGAACACCACCCCGTCCACCCCCTTGAGGATGAGCTTGCGCGAGGCATTGTAGTACACCTGGCCGGGCACCGTGTACAGATGAAACTTCACCTTGAACCCGCGAATCGTCCCGAGATCCACCGGCAGGAAGTCGAAGAAGAGCGTGCGCTCGGTCTCGGTGGCGAGTGAGATCATCTTGCCGCGCGAGCCGGGCGCCACCTTGTTGTAGACAAACTCGAGGTTGGTGGTCTTTCCGCCGAGTCCGGGCCCGTAGTACACGAGCTTGCAGTTGATCTCGCGCGAGGCGTAGTTGATCATCGACATGCTTGCGGTCTCCCTCAGGCCCCGAAGAGTTTGTCGATCTCGTCTTCCGCCTCGCCGAGAAACTCCGACGCTACGCCCGGCGCGCTGCTCCCGTCGCGGTTGAACATGTCGGTGAACACCTGCGTCAGCTTTCCCACCGCCGATTTGACCCGGAGCTTCACCAGTCCCAGCGTGGTCCGGTTGTCGAACAGCACGACTAGGATCACCCGCCGCGCCACGTCGGCGAGATACATGGATTCTCGCTCGCCCTGATGGAACAGCGCGCCGAACTCCGGCTCGCCGAGCATGCGGGCGAGCTGGTCGTTGGCGCTGAAGTCCGCCGCCGTGAGCGACGCGAAGGCGGTCGGATCGAACTGCGGCGCCTCCCCGACCGTGGCCACCATCTGACCGGTGCGATCGACGATGAGGGCCGTCCGGGCGTTGGACTCCGTCAGGAACCCGGTCAGGATTGCCTGGATGGCCCGCGAGTCGTCCTCGCGGAACGACCAGCTCGATGCCCCGCTCACCAGGCCGATTTCACGCGAGGGTGGCCTCGAGACCCCTGAGAATCGCCGTCGCGCGCCGCCGGAGCACCGGCTGGCGCTCCCACGTCAGATAGTCGCGCAGCACTCGGATGGTGTCCACGCCCGTCTGCCCCGCCAGATACCCGAGCGCCGCCAGCCGGCGGAGGGGGCGCGGACTGAACAGGTCGCGCTGATGGGTCGACAAGCGCCGCTGGGCGAGCCACCAGCCGGCCAGCGCCCCAGCCATGACGCCAGCGGTGAAGAGGATCGCGCGCGAGCGCATCAGGAAACCTCCTGCCGGGCCACGAGCGCGTGGGCCAGGGTGACACCGTCGACGTATTCAAGGTCGCCTCCCATCGGCAGGCCGCGGGCCAGGCGCGTGACTCGGACGCCCAAGCCGGCCAGCAGCTGCTGGATGTAGGTCGCGGTGACCTCGCCCTCCATCGAGGGGTTGGTGGCGAGGATGACCTCGCGCACCCCGCCGCCGCGAACCCGCTCCACCAGATGATCCAGCCGCAGCGACTCCGGCCCCACGCCGTCCAGCGGCGACAGCCGCCCGCCGAGGACGTGGTATCGGCCGCGAAAGTCGGTCGACCGATCGACCACCGCCACCGCGGCTGCGTCCTCCACCACGCAGAGCACGCCAGCGTCCCGACGCGGGTCGCCACAGATGGCGCACGGCTGTTCCTCGGTGAGGTTGCCGCACTGCTGACACGGCCGCACGCGCTCGCTCACGGCGACCAGCGCCGAGGCGAGCCGCCCCGCCTGTTCGGGTGGTTGCTGGAGCAGATGGAAGGTGAGACGTTGCGCCGTTTTGCGGCCGATCCCCGGGAGCCGGGCCAGCTCCGTGATCAGGGCTTCGATCGCGCTCACTGTCAGCCGGCGACGAACGGTGCCGAGGGAACCTTTCGCATCTCGGCCTGCAGCAGATCCGCGGCGCGGCGCTGCGCCTCGGCCACGGCCGCGGTCACGAGATCGCCGAGGAACTCGGCATCGTGCTCCGCGAACACGGCCGGTTCGATGACGACCGAGCGGACGGTCCCCCGGCCATCGGCGGTCACCCGCACCATGCCGCCGCCCGCGGTGGTCTCGATGACCCGCCCGGCGAGCTCGGACTGAAGCTGCTGCAGCCGGCCCTGCATCTGCTGGCCGAGCTGGAAAAGCTGTTGAAGATCTGCCATGCTATCGGGTTGTCCGGCCATGACCCGGCAAAGTAAGGGGACGGAGAATCGACGGGCAAGCTAGTCGACGATCTCCAAATCTAACGCATCGGCGGCGGTGTCGAGGCTCGGATCCTTGGCGCGAAACGTCCGAAGCCGATCGGCCTTGAGAGCACCTTCGGTGAGCCGTCGCGGAACGGGCACGGACCCGCTCGCGCCGGTGCGCTCGACCACGCGGAGCCGGATCGCCTCACCCAGGGCCTCGCTCAGCACCTCCTCCACCGCTCGAGCCTGCTGTTGCAACCGTTCGGCAAACAAGGGGTTGGGCTCGTTCAGCGCCACGGTGAGCCACGGGAGCTCGAGGGCGAACGGACGCGTGGCCGCCAGCGCTTCGCCCAGGAACCGACTCCGCCCGCGAACTCGATCCACGAGATCGGGCCAGGCCTCCGCCACCGCGTCCGCGGCGCCCGGCACGTGTTCGATCGTGGCAACGGCGGCCGGACTCGAAGCCGGTGAACCGCTCGACGCGTGCCCAAGAGTGACTTCCTCTTGCAGGCCGCCGTCGGACCGGCCGCCGGGGGCAGCTTCGCTGCGCGGTCCTCCCGAAGGCCGACTCGATAGCGAAGATGGCCGGGTCGGAGGGGAGGCCGAGCCAGGCGCCGCGGGCGCGGCTGCAGGTGCTGCCCCCGCCACACCGGGCCCACGGCCGCCCGCGCCACCGGCTCGCGGCCCTGCCGGCCTAGCCGCGGCGAGCACCTGCTCGAGATCGACGATGCGGTCGAGCATCGCCCAACGGAGCAGCAGCGTCTCCACGATGAGGCGCGGGTTGACGCTGCGTCGGATCGCCGGCTCGCTTTCGGCCAGCAGGCGGAGCATGCGCAACACGTCGCCGGGTTCGAGCTTGGCCTGCTGCTCGCCGAGCGCCTGGCGCATGGCCTCGGTCAGGCCTTCGGGCTCGTTGCCGAGCTGGAGCATCAGCAAGGATCGTAGCGCCTCCCCCGCCCCGGCCATGAATTCGCCGAGGTCCGCGCCGGCGTCCATCAGCCGATCCACCAGGGGGAACACCGCCTCCGGCCGCCGATCGGCCACCAGCGCCAGCACCTCGGCGTAGAGCTCGTCGCCCACCAGGCCCAGGACCTCGCGGACGCGCGGCGCGGTGACATCGCCCTCGCCGAAGCTGAGACACTGGTCGAGCACGCTGAGTGCGTCGCGCATGCCGCCATCGGCCTGGCGCGCGATGAGGGTGAGTGCATCTTCGTCCGCGGCAATCTGCTCGGCCGCGAGCACGTCGCGCAGCCGGTCGCGAATGGCGGCCGGTCCGATGCGCCGGAAGTCGAACCGCTGCAGCCGGGAGAGCACGGGCGCCGCCGCCGCCGCGATCTTCTGCGGCTCGGTCGTCGCGAAAACGAAGACCACCCGCGGCGGAGGCTCCTCGAGCACCTTGAGCAACGCGTTCCAGGCCTCCCGGGTCAACATGTGGGCCTCGTCCACGATGTAGACCTTGTAGTGTCCCTCGCGGGAGGCGGCGTACATGGCCCGCTCGCGCAGGTCGCGGGCGTCGTCGACGCCGCGGTTGCTGGCCGCATCGATCTCGACCACGTCCAGATTGGCCGTGCCGCTCCAGACGCGAGTGCAGTTCTCGCACTCACCGCACGGGTCGCCGCCCGGGTCACGGTTCGGGCAGTTGAGCGCCATGGCGAGAATGCGGGCGGCCGTCGTCTTGCCCACGCCGCGGGGTCCGGTCAGCAGGTAGCCGTGGCCCACGCGTCCGCGGGCAACGGCACCGCGCAATACGGCGGCGACGTGATCCTGCACCAGCAGGTCGGCGAAGCGCTTGGGACGGTATCGGCGTGCGAGTGCGATAGTCATGGGCGGAGGGAAAAGAAAAGTGCCTCAGGCTCCCCGAAGCGACACCGGGCATCGCTTAGCGCTGCTACCGGCGAGGTCCTGACGCGGTTCACGCGCCGGCGCCCTTCGGACCTGAGGCATACACAATATATACCCCGGGAGCACCCGGTGGAACCCCGGCGGGGGGGGGTGGCAGTCAGCCGAGGATGATCCGCTGACGATGCTGCATCCGCCTGAGCTCCCAGGTCTCTGCCACGACGCCCCCGAGCAGGAAGACAATGGCGGTGTAGTAAATCCAGAGAATGAACAGGACCGCGGCGCCGATGTTGGCGTCGCCGATGGCCCCTTCGATCGAGGCGAAATGCGTGAGGTAGAGCCCGTACAGACGTTTGGCCACCTCGAACAGCACTGCGGTGAAGGTCGAGGCGAGGAGCGCGGTCCTCCAGGCCAGACGACGGATGGACGCGTAGCGATAGGTGACGTAGAACAGCGACAGCGAGAAGAGAAAGGCGAGGAGCTCACCGAGCATGCGCCCCACGGTGGAAAAGAAGAAGGCCAGCTGCGGGATCACCCGCGCCGAGCCCCGTGCCCAGGCGATCGTGACCATCGTGCTGATGCCCGTGTTGACCAGGAACAGCACCACCGTCGCCACGACCATCGCGACGTCCCGTGCCTTCCCGGCAAGCCAGTTGAGCAGAAAATTCCGCGGCGGGGCAGGACGCGCGGACACGTCGTAGATGTCGTTCAGCGAGGTGCGGACGCCGGCGAACAGCCGAGTGCTGAACCAGATGAAGGCGGGGACGGCATAGAGGGAGATCTGCCCGCGGTTCCGCGAGACGCCGACCAGCAGCCGCTCCACGAGCGCAAAGGGGTCGCGGCCGGGCGCCTCGCTGTGCGGGGGAAAGAAGCGGTGAAACAAGGCCGTTGGATCCACGGCCGGCCCGCCCGCGATCGTTTGTGCCACGTGGGTCAGTCCGATCAGGACGAGCAGCGCGAAGGGCACGGCGGCCAGCAGCGCGTCGAAGGTCAGCGCGCTGGCCAGGAACGGAATGTTGTTTTCGTCGGCGGCCTGGAGCGTACGGCGAAGAAAGCCGGCGGGCGTGCGATGCCACCCGCCGGGACGGACGCGTTTCAGGCGAGCGGCTCCTCGACGTCACCCACGGCCCGGCGCCGGGCGCGGGACTCCGCGAGGCGGCGCTCGAGCTCATCACGGGCGGAGGGTGCCGCCGCTCGCGGGCGGAGCGGCGGAGGTTCGCCCAGGTCGTCGAATTCGTCCTCGTCCTCGTCGGTGAGGTCCTGGAGCGCCTCCCGTCCGCTCGAGAACTGCTGCGCCAGCTCGTCCAGTTTCTCCTCGGTGACCGCGCGCAGTTTCCAGAGCTTCCGCTGGAGGACCCGGCGGGTTTCCTCTCCAGTGCGCGGGGCGTAGAGCAGCGCCAGGCCGGCGCCCAGAACCGCGCCCCAGAACAGCCACTTGGCGGAGGCATCGCCCCCCCGCTCGACGTACACGACTTCGCGACCGCCCTTGCGACGTGCCATGCGCTCCTCCTATTCCCCGGCGTCGGGATCGTCCTCGGCCGCAACCAGCGCGGGTCGGAGCGCCGCGTGATGCTGCATCGGCGCCTGGACGAAGCGATTGATGTCCTTCTCCGTACCGTTGACGTTGAGCTGCTCGAACAGAAACGCGAACGTGCGCTCCAGATCCGCCGCGATGGCGGTCCGGATGCCCTCGTCGAGCGACCAGAAGTCGCGCTTGAACGGTCCGATCGCCTTCTTGCGGGCCTTGTAGTAGAACTGTTCCTCGGTATCCCCGCCCTTCCGCTCTCCGCCGGCGTTCTGGTCGAGCCAGCGCCGGACCCGCTCGCGAAGCTCGGCGGGCAGCCGGGGATGGTCGAGCACGATGTTCTGGAAATTGGTGGCGAGGTGAATCTCGGCGGTCTCGATCCGGGGGAAGTTGCCGAAGGCGTTGGACGGAAGCGTGCTGGCCCCGTGCTGGACCGCCCCGGCGAGGCCGTACTCCTCGCGGGCCGCCTGGGACAGCGCGGCGAGTGCCGGCAGATCGAGCTTGACGTCGGCGATGGTGCCGTCGGGCAGCACCACGCCACCGTGCGAGGTCCCGGTTTGGACCGAGATCTTGCTGATGCCGGTGTGGCCGCCGTGGGCCGCGAGTGTGCGGTTGTACCCCTGCATGAAGGCGTGCAGCTCCTCCACGGTGCTGTTCTTCATGCCGACTTCGCCGATCTCGGCGCCGACCGAGACGGTCACGCCCTCGGGCTCGTGCCCCCGGATGAACTCGGTGATCTCCGCCGCGCGCTCGTAGTTGAGGCGCTGCTGTTCTTCCAGCGTCTTCTGCGAGAGGTCCACCAGCGTCGAGGTATCGACGTCGATGTTGCAGAAGCCGGCCCCGATTTCCTCGGCGATCAGCTTCTTCACTTCCCCGACCTCGCCCTCGGGATCGCTTTGATACTTCTTGTGGTTGACTTGGCAGTGGTCGCCCTGGATGAACAACGGGAGCGCGTACCCCTCGCGCAGCGCGGCGCCGATCATGACCGCCACGTACTCGGCGGGTCGTTGCTCGGTATAGGCGATCTCGGATCGAGCAATCTCGAGCAGAATGGCGCCGGCCCGGCCGGCCCGCGCCGCACGGAACACGGCACGGGCGGTGTCGTACGCCAGCATCCGCACGTTGATGGCCGGAACGGTGAACCCGCTCACCTCACCCCGGCCGCGGGCTTGGTACAGCCCTTGAATCGATGCCGGCCGCGCGCCGGTCGATTGCCCCAGCTCCCAGAGCAGCCAGCGTGCCGCCTCGCGGTCCTCGCCTTCGGCGAACACGGCCTGCCAGACCAGCCGGTCGGTCGCGGCGGAACGGAGCCGCGCGGAATCGCGAACCGTCACGCCGCCGGGCACCTGCGCCACCGCACCGTCATAGAGCTGGATCGCCCGCTGGGTTGCGTCGGCCATGTCTTGATCCCTCGGAGAGTTCGGACCGGTCGTCCGTAAAGGTAGGGCGGGACCGGAGGAGCGTCAAACAATCCGGCGACGGTGGCCAGGTCGTCGTCTCCCTCGACTGGGCGGGGGGAGAGCAGGCTCCGACGGGCAGGCCGTCATACGACGTCCGGATCGCCGTCCGTGACGGGCTGCGCCTCGCCCTCGTACCCGGGGCGGCCCATCGCGGCATAGGTGAGCCGCTTGCCGAGCTCCACACCGGGTTGATTGAACGGATCGACGCCGTAAAACTCGCCGGCGTAGCCCGTGGCGATCTGGAAGAACATGATGAGTTCGCCCATCGTCTGGACGTCGAGCCGGGGCAGCCGCAGCGTACAACTCATCCGGCCCATGCGGGCGAGGGCCGTTGCCGTGGACTCGTACTCCGCGCGCAGGAGACCGCCAAGCGTGTGGCCCGAGAGGTAGGCGAGGTCGGGCGGTAGGGGTGTCGATCCCGGCACGTCGTCCGGCGGCGGCGGGATGCGAACGTCCGCATCCGGCTCATCTATCACCACGAACGTGATCACCTTGTCGAACGGGCCTTCGATGAAAAGCTGGAGCTGGCTGTGCTGGTCGGTGGCGCCCACTGATGCCACCGGCGTGGGCCCAGTCTGGACCGCCGCGCCCTCGCGGCTCCGGCGCTTACCCAGGCTCTCGGCCCAAAGCTGGCGATACCACTCGGCGAAGTCCCGCAGCCGGTCGGTGTACGGCATGAGGACGTGGACGCGCGCGCCGAGCTCGGCGTCCGCGGCCCAATGGAGCGCCGCGTAGAGAGCGGCCGGGTTCCGGCGCAGGTCGTTCGCTTCGGCGCGCTCAACTGCGCGGCGGGCGCCGGCCAGCAGCGCCGCGATGTCGACGCCCACCAGCGCGGCGGGCAGCAGCCCCACCGGTGAGAGGACGCTGAATCGGCCGCCCACGTCGGGGGGGACCGCCAAGGTGGCAATTCCGTCGCGCGCCGCCAGATCCCTGAGCGCCCCGCGTGCCGGATCGGTGGTGAAGACCAAGTGCCGGTGCGCAGCGGCGCCGAGCGCGTCCTCGAGCCAGGCACGAACGACGAGATACTGTGCCATGGTCTCCGCGGTGCCGCCTGACTTGCTGATGACGTTCACCAGCGCCCGGCGAGGATCGATGCGCCCGAGCGCAGCGCTGACGGTGACGGGGTCGATGTTGTCGAGCACCGTGAGCCGCGGGAAGAACTCCCGTCCATCGTCGTCCCATTCGTTCCATGCCGGGCGCCGCAGCGCCGACAGCAGCGCTCGCGTGCCCAGCGCGGAACCACCGATCCCGAGCACGAGCACATGGTCGTACGCCTGCCCGAGTCCTCCGGCGAAGCCCGCGATTTCGCGCACCGTGCTGCCCTGGTCCACCAATCGGTAGAACCCGTACTCCCCCGCCCCGCGCCGTCGGCGTACCTCGGACTGCACCTGCTCGAACCGACCGACGAGCTCCTGGAGGCGAACGCGCGAAAGACCGTGCCTCCCGTCGAGGCGATCCTGCAGCATGCGGCCGTAGGCCAGCTGGATCAGGGGACCTCCAACGTCAGGCCGTCGTACGCGGGATAGACGCCCTCGGGCAGCCGCCCGGCCAGATCGGCGTGGCCGGTCTCATGGGTCAAGTGGGTCAGAAAGGTCCGCCGTGCGCCGAGCGCCTTCGCCGCCTCCACCGCCTCGCCGATGCTGAGGTGCGTGGGATGCGGCCGCCACCACAGCGCATTGATCACCAGCGTGTCGAGCCCGCCGAGCCGCGCCTGCTCCGCCGCGTCGATCGCCTTCACGTCGGTGAGATAGGCGAGCGCGCCGAACCGGTAGCCGTACACGCGGAGATGGCCATGACGGAAGGCGAGCGGCAGCACGAACTGCCCGGCCACGTCCACCTCGCGGTTCGGCTCAATGGCGTGCAGCTCGAGGTCGGGCTTGGACGTGCCTGCGAACGGGCGGGCGTCGCTGAAGATGTAGTCGAACGAGACGCGCAGATGCTCCAGCGTTTCGGGCGGACCGTAGACCGGCAGCGCGCGCCGCTCGCGGACCGAGAATACCCGCAGATCGTCGATGCCATTGGTGTGGTCCGCGTGCTGGTGGGTATACACGACCGCGTCGACGCGCGCGATGTCGTTGGCCAGGAGCTGGAGCCGCAGCTCGGGAGGGGTGTCAATGAGAATGGCGGCGCCGTTCGCTTCGACCAGGGCGGCGGACCGCGTCCGCTTGTCGCGCGGATCGTCGGAGCGGCACACCGCGCAGCCACAGCCGATCTGGGGCACGCCGAACGACGTGCCCGTCCCCAGAAACGTGAGCCGCATTCCCTAAACTGCTTCGATCTTGAGGAGGTTGGTAGTGCCCGGCATGTCGAACGGCACACCGGCCGTGACCACCAGCCGCTCGCCCGGCTGCGCGAGCCCGCGCGCCAGGATCTCCTGCCGCGCCGCGGCGAGCATCCGGTCATAGTCGTTGTAGTGCTCGGTCAACGCCGGCGTGACGCCCCAGACCAGCGAGAGCTGGCGGAAGGTGTCGGCTTCGGGAGTGCAGGCGAAGATGGGCACGGTCGGCCGACACGTGGAGACCTTGCGAGCCGTGAATCCGCTGCTGGTGAAGCACACGATGAGCGGAGCGCTCAGCATCTCGGCCGCCGCGCACACGGCGACCGCAATGGCATCCTCGGTGCGGATCGGGCCGCTCTGGCCGAGGCGATGCTGCGGAACGACGGCGCCCTCGCTGGCGCGGCGGCCCAGGGCGGCGTCGATGGTGACGCCGCGCCCCTGCCGCTGACCTTCCATCTCCCGCGCGATTCGATCCATCGCGCGCACCGCTTCGAGGGGAAATTCCCCCACCGCCGTCTCGGCCGAGAGCATCACCGCGTCGGTGCCGTCGAGGATCGCGTTGGCCACGTCGGACGCCTCCGCACGAGTGGGCCGGGGCGCGTGGACCATGGACTCGAGCATCTGCGTGGCGGTGATCACCGGCTTCCCGTGGAGACCGGCCTCCCGGATGATCTGCTTCTGCATGAGCGGCACTTCCTCGAACGGCAGCTCCACGCCCAGGTCGCCGCGGGCCACCATGATCGCGTCGGATGCGTCGAGAATGCCGCACAGATTCCTGAGCGCCGTGTCCTTCTCGATTTTCGCCACCAGCTTCGTGGTGCGAGGCACGAGCGTCCGCAGCTGCTCGATGTCCTCGGGCCGGCGGACGAACGACAGGGCCACATAGTCGACCCCGACCGCAACCGCGCGGGCCACGTCTTCCAGATCCTTCTCGGTGAGCGCGGGCGCGCTCACGTCGATGCCGGGGAGGTTCATCCCCTTGTGCGCGCGGAGCTCGCCGCCATAGTGCACGACGGCCTCGACCCGTGCGTCACGCACCTCGGTGACCTCGACCGTCATCAGCCCGTCGTCGAGCAGGATCCGCGCGCCGCTCCGCACGTCGGCCGCGAGGCCGTCATAGGTGGTCGGAATGTCGCCGGGCCGCGCCTGTGCTTCCGGCGCGAAGGTCACCGTGCGGCCCCGCTCCAGCCGCAGCGGCTCCGCCAGGTCGCCGACACGGATCCGTGGTCCCTGCAGGTCCAGCAGGACCGCCACCGCGTCGTGGCGCGGGCCGGTAATCTCCCGCAGGAGCTCGACCCACCGGGTCCGCACCGCCGGTGAGCCATGGGAGGCGTTGATGCGGACGACATCCACGCCCGCATCGATGAGCGCGGTCATCCGGCTCGGGTCGTCCCAAGCGGGGCCGAGCGTGGCGACGATCTTGGTGCGTCGCACGGGGGCACGTGGCATGGGACGGAGTTTAATGCGGCCCCGTCACCGCTGCATCACGATCTCGCCGTCCACGACGGTGAGCAGCGCTCGGCCGGCGAGGACCGCGTCTCCCGCACCACGCTCGGCCGCCGCGTCGAAGTCCCAGGCCACGAGGTCCGCCGTCTCGCCGGGCGCCAGAGTCCCTGCGTTCCCGCCTTGCCCCGCGGCATGAGCCGCTCCCGTGGTGTAGGCCCGCACCGCCGGCTCGAAGCCGATCTTCTCCTCGGGGCGCCAGCCGCTTGACGGCCATCCGGCGGCACGGCGCTCGAGCGCGGCATAGAGACCCTGGCGTGGGTCGATCGACGCGACCGGCACGTCGCTGCCAAACACCATCGGCGTTCCGCGCCGGAGCAGACCGGCGAAGGCGTACGCGCCGGCGCCACGGGGCCCCCAGTGCCGTTCCACCAGCGGAATGTCGGTGAGCAGATGCGCCGGTTGCATCGACACCACGAGACCGGCCGCGGCGGCGCGATCGAGGTCGGCCGGGTGTACGCACTGGAAGTGCTCGATCCGGTGCGGGATCGCCGTACTAGGGAGCGGCGTCATGAGGTCGAGCGCGCGCCGCACGGCCGCGTCGCCGATGGCGTGCACCGCCACGGCAATCCCGGCGGCGGCGGCGGTGCGCATCGCGTCGGCGGCCTCGCGCTCGCCGGTGATGGGCATCCCGCGATCGTGGCTGCCTTCGTAGGGCGCGAGCATCCAGGCCGTGCGGCTGCCCAGACTGCCGTCGAGAAACAGCTTGACTCCGCCGATGCGAAGCCACGCGGAGCCGGTGCCGCTTCGCACCCCTCGCGCCACGAGCGAGGGGAGCGCGCGTACCGGCGGATGAAACAGGACACGAAGCCGTAGCGTCCCGGCCGACTCGAGTCGTTCGAACGCGGCGAGATCGGACTCGGTTTCGACATCGTGCAGTCCGGTGATGCCGAGGCGGAGCGCTTCCGCCTGTGCGTCGCGGAGCGCCTCGTCGAGCAGATCCGCCGGTGGCGCGGGGAGATGCGGCAGCATGAGCTCGACGGCGCGCTCGAGCAGCAGCCCGGTCGGCTCGCCGGCCGCGTCCCGCACGATGCGGCCGCCGAAGGGATCGGGCGTCGCCCCCGTGATGCCGGCGACGGCGAGGGCGGCGGAGTTGACCCAGGCGGCGTGCACGTCGAGGGAGTCGAGGTAGACTGGGCCGCGCTGAACCCCATCGAGGGCGGCACGATCGGGCGACCGTGCCCAGCCATTCGCGTTCCATCCCTGACCCAGCACCCACCCTTGGACCGGACGCGCCTCGGCCACGCGCTCCAGCGCCGCTTCCAGGGTTTTCGCGTCCGCCAGTTGAACACGTCGCCGGTTCATCGCCCACATGGCGAAGTGCGCATGGCCGTCGACGAACCCGGGCGTCACCAGGGCATCGGGAAGCTCGATCTGCGGCGTACCTGGCGGCACTGTTCGCGCGAGTGCCGCCGCGTTACCGACGGCGCGAATCCGACCGGCCTCCCACCACACCGCATTCCCCTCGATACCGCGCGCGAGCGAGAGGATGCGACGGGCGCGGACGAAGCCCGAGCGTGGCCAGCGTGGCAGACTCACCCCCAAACCCGGCCGAGACGGGCGCTTTCCACATGTTGAAAACCCGCAGAAGTGAATATCTGGATTCGGGGAAAGCGAGAAGAATTCAGCGGGAATTCACCGGAGAACCTGCTGGAGATGATATGTGTATTACCAAGAACATCAACAAGATGCGGTGCGTTATCTGAAGTCGCATGGAACAAGGCGACAGTGTCGCGAGGCCTCAAGTAATTATTCAGATCAGGCGATTATGAACATCTTCGACATGCACGGCTTTGCAGTTTGTCTGCGCACCTGAGGATAATGTCGGTTCATGGCTCGAAGGTCACCGTTCCCCCGCCGCCGACGTACACGGGGCCCGCAAAGCGAGTCGGCGAAGCGCGTAGCGCCTTCGCAAGATCGCCGTTGCCGTCGACCCTGAGCGACCCCACCATCGGCCTCGAGAATGGCGGCTGCAACTGCACCTTCCCCATCTTGGTCTTTCCGTTGCCCGCGTTGGCTGCCCACGCGGCGTCGACCGCCTGCAGCACCGGCACGCTGTCCTTTGCGGGACGCCCGTCCCATGTCAGCGTCGTCTTCCCGATTTTCAACTGGAAGCGATCGTCTTTGCTGGGGATGCCTTCTTCGTCGACGGCGGGCACCTTGCCCATAGCGAGACGTGCATCCTCGACCGTCTGTCCCGCAAGCCGCGCGGAGCGGATCAGGCGGCCACTGTTGGAGAAAAGGCTCAGGGCCACCTCGCCCGGCGCTCCCGGTGGCCCTGCCGCGCTGACGGTCCAGAGACCGAAGAGTTGCGGGTGCTTGCCCTTCGTGTCGGCAAAGGAAAAGTCCTTCGTGGATACGCTATCGACGGCCAGGACGCACACGCGTGAGGGACTCCAGCTGGCGAACTCGGGCTGTTCCTGGAGAACGCCACGCAGCGAGACGTGCAGGTCGCGGACCTGGGAGGCAGGGACGGGACGGTAGCTCTGCGGTAGCGTGCGCAACGCAGGCGAAGCCGGGTCCAGCAGGAGCTGGATGCAGAACGCCTTCCGAAGGCCGCCGACATTCCACATGCCCGCATCCAGCCTCGCGCTCTGCGCGGCAAGGGGAGCGGCGAGAGCCACCGCCGCCGCGGCGGTCAGCGTGATCGAGCCCTGCATCCATGCTCCGTGGAGAAACGGAAAGAGCCGCGCCTGCTCATCCGCCCCGTGTCCGGCGCACCGCCGCACTCAGCTCGGCGAAGTGCTTCTGGTCGAGCGGATTGAATCGCATGTTCCGGTACCGCACCCTCCCGTCCGGTCCCACGACGTAGACTGTCCGGCGCGCGTATCCGGAACGGTCGCTCGTCGCATACCGGCGCGCCACCTGCTGGCCGGAGTCCGTGAGCAGACGGAAGGGCAGATTCAGACTCGCGGCAAAGCGCTGGTGGGTCGCGAGCGAGTCTGTCCCGATCCCGACCAGGACCACGTCCGGTCCAAACAGCGAGTCGTACTGCTCCGCGAACGTTCGCATCTCGGTGGTGGTGCTGCTGGTGAAGTCGCGAGGATAGAAGGCCAGCACGACCGTCTTGCCCAGGTCGAGGGACAGTTCATACGGTTGATCCGCCGAGCCGACGCGGTCCTTGTTCGCCCAGGGAAGACGGAAATTCGGCGCCCGCCGTCCCACGTCGGGCCCCGAGACCATGAAGGCGGCCGGCGGCCCTCTGGTCGAGTCCTTCGTCTGCGAGTGAAGTTTCGAGCCCGCGACCATGGAAAGGACGATGACGGCGACGACCGTTGCACGCGGCGGCATGGGGCGGAACACCCTCGGTGGAGGAAAGATCAGGGGCGGCCGCCCTCCCAGGGACGGCCTTGCGGTTCACGCACGGTCTCAGCGAGGCAGCACCGGCTCGGCTCCCCCGGCCGTGATCTCGGCGGTCGAAGGCATCACGTAGCGATCGGCCACATAGCGTTCGAGAATCGCGAGGAACTCGGGCACGATCGCATCACCCTTGAGGGTGACCACCAGACGACCGTCGACGAAGACCGGCGCCTTCGGCTCCTCGAACGTGCCCGGGAGCGAGATCCCGATGTTGGCGTGCTTCGACTCCCCAGGGCCGTTCACGACGCACCCCATCACGGCCACCTTCATCTCCTCCACCCCGGGACGCTCGGCGCGCCAGACCGGCATTTTTTCTCGCAGGTACTCCTGGATCTGCTGGGCCATCTCTTGGAAGAAGGTGCTCGTCGTACGCCCGCATCCCGGGCAGCTGGTCACCTGCGGCGAAAAGCTGCGAAGGCCGAGCGATTGGAGCACCTGCTGCGCCACCTGCACCTCCTCCGTCTGGTCGCCTCCCGGCGCGGGCGTGAGCGACACGCGGATGGTGTCGCCGATGCCCTCCTGCATCAGGATGCTCAGGCCTGCCGTGCTCGCGATGATACCCTTGGCCCCGAGCCCCGCCTCGGTCAATCCGAGGTGGAGGGGATAGTCGCACCGCGCGGCCAGCGTCCGATAGACTTCCACGAGATCCTGCACGCCCGAGACCTTCGCGCTCAGCACGATGCGGTCGTGCGGCATCCCGATCGATTCGGCAAGCGCCGCGCTCTGGAGCGCGCTCTCCACCATCGCGGTCATGGTGACGTCCCGCGCGTCCAGCGGATGAGGCCGCTGGGCGTTCTGGTCCATCATCTCCGTCAGGAGGTTCTGGTCGAGTGAGCCCCAGTTCACTCCGATCCGCACCGGCTTTTCATTGGCCAGGGCGACGTCGATGATGGCCCGGAAGTGCTCATCGTGCCGTTTGCCGCCGACATTACCGGGGTTGATGCGGTACTTGGCCAGGGCGCGCGCGCAGTCGGGGAACCGGGTGAGAAGCTGATGCCCGTTGTAGTGGAAGTCCCCGATGATGGGTACCGCACTACCCGCACGGTCGAGCGCTTCGACAATGGCGGGCACCGCGGCGGCAGCCGCCTCGTTGTTCACCGTGACGCGCACCAGCTCGCTACCCGCCCGCGCCAGTGCGGCCACCTGACGCACCGTCGCGACGACGTCGGCCGTGTCGGTGTTGGTCATCGACTGCACGACGATCGGATGGCCCGAACCGACGGGCACCCCACCGATGAGAGCAGTAGGGGTCTGCCTGCGAGGATGGGACGGCATGCGCCCAATATAATCGGCGGATCCCTGTTCTTGCGCGCAGTTCCGGGTCCCGGTGAGATTCGTGCATGCCTTCCCCTGCCGCGCCAGCGCCCCGCGCCGCCATCACCGCCGTCGCCACGTATGTGCCCGACCGCCGGGTCACAAACGCCGACCTCGCCCACCGGCTGGATACGTCGGACGAATGGATCGTCACCCGCACCGGCATTCGCGAACGGCGGGTCGGCGGCCCGGGTGAGACGACGTCCACCATGGGTGCCGAGGCGGTGCGACGACTCATGGCGCAACGCGGCCTGAGTCCGGACGACGTGGGCGCGTTGATCGTCGCCACCGTGACGCCGGACATGATGTTCCCCGCTACCGCGTGCCTGGTGCAGGATCAGGTAGGCCTGCGTAATACGTGGGGGTTCGACCTGTCGGCGGCTTGCTCCGGCTTTCTCTACGCGCTGACCACTGGCGCCCAGATCGTCGCTGCGGGCGCGCACCAGAAGGTGATCGTGGTCGGCGCGGACCTCATGAGCGCCATCATCGACCCGCTCGACCGCACTACGGCCGTGCTTTTCGGCGACGGCGCCGGCGCGGTACTGCTCGAGCCCGCGGAGGACGGGTTCGGCCTGCTCGATTTCTACCATCGGGTGGACGGCAGCGGACGCGATGAGCTGCTCATGCCAGCGGGCGGGAGCTATCACCCGGCGAGTCACGCCACGGTCGACGGCCGCGAACACTACCTCAAGCAGAACGGCAAGGTCGTCTTCAAGTTCGCCGTCTCGCAGATGGCCGAGTGCATCACGACGCTGCTCGGGCGCCAAGGACTCACGCCCCAGGACATTGCCGTCGTGATCCCGCACCAGGCGAACCAGCGCATTCTGGACGCCACCGCCGAGCGGCTGGGCCTGCCCGAGGGCCGGATGGCGTCGGTCATCGGCCGCTACGGAAACACGACCGCCGCGACGCTTCCCCTGGCGTTGGATGACGTGGTCCAGGCGGGCCGAATAAAGCGTGGCGACCTGATCGTGTTCGTGGCGGTCGGCGCGGGCTTCACGGTGGGCGCGAGCCTGGTGCGCTGGCAGTAACGGCCATCCGTTCCCGCGCGTGCGTCGGTCGCGGACAAACGAAGACTTCGGATGAAGCACGAGGGGGCATGCCGCAGCATGCCCCCTTGGTCGTTCCTGGCTGCCCGACCATGACCTCTGGTGCTCCGCGTCCGACAGTGCCGCATGGCCGGGTTGCTAGGCTCGCGAGAACTCCGCCCGGTCGATCGCGGTGAGGTCCTCGGCCGTGAGCTCGAGGGCCGCGGCGCTCACACTGTCCTGCACGTGGGGCACGGTGCGGGCGCTGGGAATCACGATCACCACCGGCGACTGCGCGAGCAGCCACGCCAGCACCACCGCGTGCGCCGAGGCACGGCGCCGTTCCGCGATGGCCGCGACTACTGGATGGCGCGGCAGCGTAAGGTTGAGCCGGCCACCTCCCGCCGGGCTGTAGGCCAGAAAGCCGATGCCCTGCGCCTCGCACGCGCGCACGACACCGTCGCTCAGCGGCTCGCGGAAGAACGGGTTCAGCCGGTTCTGTACCGAGGTGATAGGGACGACCGACTGCGCCTCCCGGATCTGCGCGGCGGAGACGTTCGACAAACCGACCCAGCGGATCTTTCCCGACTCGCGCAGACGGCTCAGCTCCCCCACGCTCTCGAGAAAGGGCACGCGCGGATCGGGGGCATGGAGTTGATACAGAGCGATCTGATCGACGCCGAGAGCGCGCAGCGATCGATCGCAGGCCGCACGCAGCTGCGCCGGCCGCGCGTCGTTGGCCCAGCGCCCGTCGGGCCGCACCACGCCTCCCTTGGTGGCAACGAGCACGTCGTCCCGGTTTCCGGACCAGGTCGCGAGCGCCCGGGCAATCAACCGCTCGTTGTGGCCGATGTCCCGCTGGTCCAGGCAGTAGACGTCGGCCGTGTCGACCAACGTCACGCCCGCGTCGAACGCCGCGTGGAGCACGCGAAGCGCCTGATCCTCGGGCGGACGGCCCTCGATGGACAAGTGCATCCCACCGTAGCCGACTTCGGTAACGGCCGGCGCCCCGGGCCCAAGGGGCCGAAGCTTCACGCCGCGTCCAGGATCGTGCGAAGGAAGCGCAGCAGATCGGCGTGCACGTCGTAGTAGATGGCCATGGCATGCCCCGCACCCGGCACGAGCCGCGCGGTGACATGCGACAGCCCCTGGCTCCATTGCCGGACGTTGGCCCCGCCGTCGAACGGATCGTCGGTGGAAGACGCGAGGAAGTAGGGGATGATCGGCTGCTCGATGGTGCGGCGGATCCGGGCCGCGCCGTCGGGGCCGAACGCAGGGGCGCCGGCGGCGCCGAGCGTGGCGACACCCCGCACACCTTGGAGGGCCGGGGCGGCCTGCAGCGCCCCGGAGCCGCCGACGCTGCCGCCGACGAGCGCCAATCGCGCCGGGTCGATGAAGTTCTGGGAGGCGCCCCAGCTCGCGACTCGCAGAATATCGTTGTCGATGCGCCCGAACCCGACCCGCTGTGCGCTCGAGACGAACGCCGCGCCGAAGGCCTCGAGCCCGAGGCCCTCGGGAGTGTCGATGACCAGCAGCCCACCCGGACCGTGTATGGACGCACCATGACCGCGTTCGTCGAAGGCGAGCGTGGCGATCTCCGCCGCGAGCAGCTCGCGCACCAGCGGGGCGAAGCTGTCACGCGTCGAGGGGTACTGATGGGCGAGCACTGCCAGGGGGTAGATCGTGCCCGCGCGGCCGACAGGATAAGTCAGCGTGCCCTTCAGCACGAGCCCGTCGGCTGCGGGCACGGACATGTCGAGCGGCGCGAGCATCAGGCCAGCCCGAGCTGCCTCGTCAGGCGGCGCCAGTCCTCGGCGCTCACGACCCCCTCCTGCAGCAGCGGCGTCAGTGTCGCAAGAATTTCGGCCCGCGTGCCATCGATGCGGCGGTCGCGAAGCTCGCTGATCATCCGGGAGAACCGATGCTCGTATTCGTCGGGCTTGATGTTCTCGCTCGCGCGCAGGCTGCTGAGCTTCCGCAGCTCCTCCGCAACTCTCGCCGGGGTGATCGGCTTGAGGCCCCCGCTCTGCTGGTCAGCCATGTCGTACCTCGTGCGGTCGGTGATGGAACGCCGGTGTCCTCTGGATTATGCCCCTTGCCGGCGGGCCGCGTCCAGGGTCGTCGTCGGATCGGCGCCTTTCCACGTCACATCGGCGGTCGGGCCGTAGGTCGGTGGCACCCGGTCCTCGAGCAGCCGGAGTGCGAGACCGACCTGCGCACGGTGGTGCGCCGTGTGGAGAATGCGGCGCCACGCCACCCAGACGCGCTGGCGACGGACATCGAAGAACGGAACCTCGGTGAGCCAGTAGGCTTCGTCACCCTCGGCGAGCGGCGGCAGGCGGCCTCTGGCCTGGGCGACCAGGCGCTCGACGTACGCGGCGATGGGTGGCGCGTGCCCAGCCGGGAGGAGTGTCTCGACGGGCGGCTCGACGAATCCAAGGAACTCGGCGAAAAACCGCCGCTCGCTCAGCAATTGGTGGGCGAGCACCTGGCGCACCGAGCTGCTCCGCGCATGGGGACGGAAGTCGAGTTGGTCGTCGCGCACCTCGCTCCAGACGCCGGCCGTCTTGTTGATCTCCGAGGCGTAGGTGTCCACCAGATGCTGCAGCAGCGGGAGTCGGGCCCGCGGGATAGCGCTGTCGGGGATGAATACGTGGTCGTACTGCATGGCCATGTCAGCCTCGCCCGGAGGGGAATGCGTTCGATCCGGAGTATAGCGCGGGCGGGCGAAGTTGACAGGATGTTCGTGGAGACGCAAACGGGAGCATGCCGACCGCATGCCCCCGTGTCGCGCCGCCACGCGCCTGGACGAGGCGGGGTCGAGCTATGCGCTGATCAGCGTCGTCGGGGTGACGGCGCGCTCGTCGCGCTCGCCGGTACGGATGCGGTGCACCTGGTTCACGTCGAGGACGAACACCTTGCCGTCCCCCACGTCCCCGGTCCGGGCAGATGCGAGGATCGCTCGGACCGTGATGTCCACGAACGGCTCGGACACCCCGATCTCCAGACGGACCTTCTCCTGCAGCTCCATCTTGACGGTCGTGCCGCGGTAGGTCTCCACCCGATCGGTCTCCCCGCCGTGTCCCATGACGCGCGACACGGTCAGGCCGGTGACCTCCGCGCGGTAGAGCGCCTCCAGCACCTCGTTGAGGCGCTCGGGTCGAATGATGGCGACGATGAGCTTCATGGCGTTCTCCTCCGGCCTCAGCGGGCCGCGGGCTGGGGCGAGAGGGCGGGGGCGGTGGCGCCGGACGGCACGACGTCCGGGATGACGAGAATGGAACCCTCGCCGCTGGTGTAGGCCTCCTCGCCGTGCTGGGTGACGTCGAGTCCGAGACCTTCCGCCCTGGGCACCGCGCGGAGCGAGGTGACCAGACTCAGCAGCTTGAGGATCACGAATGTGCCCACGGCCGCGTACACGATCGAGACCGCGACGCCGAGGGCCTGCGTCGCCAGCTGCCCGGCGTTGCCCGCCAACAGTCCGTCGTTCCCGGCGGGATTCCAGACCTTGGAGGCGAACACGCCGGTGAGCAGCGCCCCGGTGATGCCGCCGATACCATGGCCGGCGAAGACGTCGAGCGAGTCGTCCAGTCGGGTACGCGAGCGCGCCACGATGGCGAAGTAGCTGGGGAACGCCGCGACGGCCCCGAGCAGGAGGGCGCTCGTCGGGCTGATGAACCCCGCCGCCGGCGTGATGGCGACCAGACCGATCACGATCCCCGTGGCCCCTCCCACAGCCGTCGCTCGGCCAGTTCGGAAATAATCCAGGAGGACCCAGACGACCAGTGTGGCCATCGGCGCCAAGAAGGTGTTGGTGAAGGCGACCGCCGCGAGCTCGTTGGCCGCGAGCGCGCTCCCGCCATTGAAGCCGAACCAGCCAAACCACAGGAGGCCCGCGCCAAGCAGCACGAACGGCACGTTGTGCGGCAGGATGGCCTGCCGCCCGTAGTCCTTTCGCACGCCGAGCACCAGCGCGGCCACCAGGGCGGATACGCCGGCATTGATGTGGACGACGGTTCCCCCCGCGAAGTCCAGGATGCCGCGGCTCATGAGCCAGCCCCCGCCCCACACCCAGTGCGCTACCGGCGCGTACACCAGAAGGGTCCACAGCGCGATGAACGCCAGATAGGGCCCGAAGCGCATCCGCTCGACCACGGCGCCGGAGATCAGCGCAGCCGTGATGATCGCGAACGTGCCCTGATAGGCCATGAAGAGCACGTGAGGAATGGTCCCCTTGGCCTCGGTCCCGACCCCGGTCAGGAGGGCGTTGGTGAGCCCGCCGATCCAGTCGTTCCCCTGTGAGAAGGCCAGGCTGTACGCGCAGAGCGCCCAGACCACGCCGACGGCTCCCAGGGCGGCGAAGCTCATCATCATGGTATTGAGTGAGTTCTTCGAGCGGACCAGGCCGCCGTAGAAGAACGCAAGTGCCGGAGTCATGAGCAGCACTAGGGCGGTGGACACGAGCATCCATGCCGTGTCGGCCGGAACGACGGTGGGAGCCGCGTTCTGGAGGGCGAGCAGGAAGGGGGGGTGGGTCACCTGGGGTTCCTGGAGTTAGGGGTCTAGGCGCCCACGTTGGCGCCCAGTCCAATAGTGGCTCGGAGGGGGCGTGAGCGCAAGTGCCATGATCGTTGAATCGTGCAAATCATGCAGATTTCTTGGTACAGGCTGGCCGGTTTGGCCGGCTCCTGTAACTTTCGTCTGCGAAGCCGTGCACATCCGGAACCGGGTAGACCACACGTAGACCAGCCGCGGCCGGCCTTCCTCGCGAGCGGGCGAGCGGGCGACACTGGTAGAACGCTACGAGGGAGCCACTCGACAAGTCAGGAGGCGCGCGTCGTTATGAGCGCGCTCGGGCGCCGCTAGCGCTCGAGACGAGACATCAGGGCGAGATTGATGCAGGAGCGGGCAGTCGACGGAGGCGCGCGTCAGACCGAACGTAAGCGCAAAACCGTACCCCAGGGATCCTCGACCCTTCCGCTTTCGCGTTCCGTTGGGAGCCCGGCAGCCTCGAAACTGGCCAGCGCAGCCTCCACGTCGGACTTCGCCGGCAGCACGAGCTCCCATTCGAGCAATCGGGCATCATCCTCGCGCGCTGGCCCAGCGGGCATCGCCCAAGTGTTGGTGCCAAGGTGGTGATGGTAGCCGCCAGCCGAGAGGAACAAGGCCCCGGGATAGCTCCAGACCACCTTGTCCAACCCGAGCGCTCGATGGTAGAACGCCTCGGCGTCGCCGAGATCGCCGACGAAGAGATGGACGTGGCCGACGACGGTGCCCGCGGGGAGCCCTTGCCATTCCCCCCCATCCGGTTCCCGCAAGAGGTCCTGGACATCGAGAGGGTCCGTCGCCATGACGAGCTGCCGCGCCTCGGAGCGCCAGGCGCTCCGAGGCCGGTCGGCGTAGACCTCGATGCCGAGCCCGTCCGGGTCGCTCAGGTAAATCGCTTCGCTCACCAGATGGTCGGACATACCCGCACGCTCACCGATCTCGGAGAGGTATCGGACGAATCGGGCCAGCGAGGTACGGTCGGGCAGCAGCAATGCGTAGTGGTACAGGCCGAGCCGGCCCCTGCGAGGAACCGCATGCGCGCCTGCGCGACCGTGTAGCCCAATGAGCGCCGCCCCGTCGGCGGCGCCGAGCACCGCGTGCCCCGGGCGTTGGTCGAGCACTCGGACGCCCAGGACCCGGTGGTACCAGTCGAGCGACCGCTCGAGGTCCGCCACCTGGAGATGCACCATGCCGAGTCGGAGATCCTCCGGAAGCCGGTAGGTCGGAGGGGTGATGCCATATGGCTGGGTCACGGTTTCCTCGCGTGTTACGCCGGTGCCGCCGACGGTCCGCCAGCGGCGTATGAGGCGGCGCGAGCAGGCAAGCCGCCCCGCCCCTGAGCCTAACGCCATTCCAGGGCCCCTGCCATACGCCGATACACACCGTCGGGGTGTGACCCGAGGCACTGCCCGCTGACCCTTCCCTTCTCATACGTACGCTGGACGTCGAGGGAGGGAGAAAATGACCGACTGGATGCATAGCGCAGGAGCCGTAAGCGGAGGCCTGCTGGTGGGCCGGCTCGTCGTGGGCCTGGGACTCGCCGCGCATGGAGCGCAGAAGCTGTTCGGCTGGTTCGGGGGACACGGGCGCGCCGGAACCGGAGGCTACCTGGAGTCGATCGGGTTCAAGCCCGGCAAGGTCTTCGCCACGGCCGCTGGTGGGGGCGAGTTCTGCGGAGGCCTACTGGTGGCGCTTGGCCTGTTTGGGCCCCTGGGGCCGGCCCTGATGGTGGCGGTGATGATCGTCGCGATGACCCAGCACCGGGAGGGCGGCTTTTTCGCGATGAACAACGGGATCGAGCTGCCGCTCCTGTACGCGACTGCAGGTGTCGCACTCGCTTTCACCGGACCCGGCGCCTACTCGCTGGATGCGGCGCTGGGACTTCGCCTCGGAGCGCAGGCGTGGGTCGACGCGCTCGTTCTGGCCATCGGCGTGCTCGGGGCTCTCGCCTCGCTGGCAGTGCGCCGGCCGACGCCGGCCACTCGCTAGACCGGGGCCAGGACCGCGGCTGCGTGGTGCGGCTGCGGTGCTCGCCTCGTCCGCCCACCGGAACGAGACAACGGGATGCCGGCCAGGCCGACATCCCGCTGGGGTACCACGCGACGACTTGCCGCTACCTGCGGATGACCACGATCACCCGCACTCGCTGAAGCCGCAGACGTGGCACTTCATACACCCTTCGGCGAACTCGAGCTGAGACCCGCAGTCGGGGCATGCGCCCGACAGCGTTTCCTGCATCCCCCCGAACACCATCTGCTCGCCGCCGCTTCCGCTGTAGGACACTCCCTGCGCGACGACCGGCTCGGCCTCAGTCTGGCTCGGCACCGATCCAGGGAGCAGCTCCTGCTGGATGCCTTGCTTCTCCTGCATCCATCGTTCGATCGCGATGCCCACGGCGTCCGGGACGGACAAGATCTTGTTCGGCCCTAGGCCGATGACCCGGTCCGAGCTGATCCCGCGGAGCTGGCGGTAGATCTCCTTCATCGGGATCCCGGAGCGGAGCGCGAGGCTGATGAGCCTGCCGAGTGCCTCGACGTCGGCCATGAGCGCGCCGCCGGCCTTGCCAAGGCTCATGAACACCTCGAACGGCTGGCCGCGGTCGTCCTCGGTGATCGTGACGTAGAGCGTTCCGAGGGGCGTTTCGAGCCGGCGGGTGGCGCCCCGAAGCAGCTCGGGCCGCGAGCGCTTCTGGCGCCGCTGAAGGTTCTCCGCCTCGAGCTCGTGCACGATCCGGCGAAGCCGCTCGTTGTCTGCCTCGAGCTCGGCGAGCTGGCCCTTGAGCTCGGACACGGCGGCGAGCGCCCCGCGGTCGCCCGAGGCGGCGGCCACACCCGCGAGTTGTGCGAGATCGGCGCGCGCCTCCGCCCGTCCGGTGGTGGTGGCCTGCTCCTGCACCTTCTTCGCCGTAGAGCCCGTGCTCAGCACCTGCATGTCGCGGCTCCCGTCACGATAGACAGTGACCCCCTTGCAGTTGAGCCGGAACGCCAGCCGGTAGATCTCCTCGACATACTCCTCGCTCGCGTCGTTCGCGAAGTTGCAGGTCTTGGAGATGGCCGAGTCGTTGAACTCCTGGAACGCGGCCTGCATGCGGATGTGCCATTCGGGCTTGATGTGGTTGGCCGTGACGAACACCCGCTGCCACTTCTCCGGCACCTCGGGAAACGCGATGTGCCCGGCCTCCGCGATCCGCCGCATCAGGTCCTCGGAGTACCAGCCCTCCGCGCGCGCGATGGCGACGAAGTCCTCGTTGACGTCGGGCATCAGGACGCCTGCCTGGTTCCGCATGAACGCCACGGCAAAGAGCGGCTCGATGCCCGAGCTGCAGCCCGCGATGATCGAGATCGTTCCCGTGGGCGCCACGGTCGTGACGTTGCAGTTCCGCAGGCGGCGCACCGGCCGGACCCGCTCGCCCTTGGGGCCGCGGGCAGCCGTCTGGTCCGGCCCCCAGATGCTCCGTTCCCATTCGGGGAAGACCCCGCGCTCGCGCGCGAGCCGCTCGCTCTCGACCTTGGCTTCCTCGTCCACGAACTGCTGGATCTTGCGGCCCAGGGCCACACCCTCGTCGGAGTCGTAGGCGATGCCCAGCTTGACGAACAGGTCGGCCAGCCCCATGACGCCGAGACCGATGCGGCGGATACGCTGCGCCAGTTCCGTGATCTCCGCCAGAGGGTACTGGTTCGCGTCAATCACGTTCTCGAGGAAGTGGGTGGACAGGTGGATCACCCGACGCAAACCGTCCCAGTCGATGGCCCCATCCTTGACGAACGCCCCGAGATTGATCGAGCCGAGATTGCAGACGTCGTACGGCAGGAGCGGCTGCTCGCCGCAGGGGTTCGTGGCCTCGTAGGAGCCGAGGTGCGGAACCGGGTTGTAGTAATTGGCTTTGTCGATGAAGAACACGCCGGGCTCGCCGGTCTTCCAGGCCCCGTGGATAATGCGGTTCCACACCTCGCGTGCCTTGAGCTGCCCCACGACCTTGCCGGTCTTGGGATGCTTCAGATCGTACGGACTATCCGCCTCGACGGCCGCCATGAACGCGTCGGTCACCGCCACGGAGATGTTGAAGTTCGTGATCTTGGAGGTGTCGTCCTTGCAGGTCACGAATTCCATGATGTCCGGATGGTCCACCCGCAGGATGCCCATGTTCGCGCCACGGCGGGTGCCGCCCTGCTTCACGACGTCGGTCGAGGCGTCGAACAGGCTCATGAACGACACTGGGCCGGAGGCGACGCCCATGGTCGAACGCACGATGTCGTTCTTGGGCCGGAGCCGGGAGAAGCTGAAGCCGGTACCGCCGCCGCTCTGGTGCACCAGGGCCATGGCCCGGAGGGTGTCGTAGATCCCGCTCTTGCCATTCGAGAGCGCGTCATCCACTGGCAAGACGAAGCAGGCGCTGAGCTGGCCGAGCGGCCGACCGGCGTTCATCAGCGTCGGCGAGTTGGGCACGAAGTGCCGCCGGGCCATGATGCCGTAGAATTCCCGGGCGACGTCCTCCACGGCCGCCACCGCCACCCCGTACCGCCGGTCGGCCTCCGCGATCGTCCGCGCAACCCGCCAGAACAGGTCCTCGGGACCCTCGATCGGTGTGCCGTTGTCGTCCTTGATGAGGTACCGCTTTTCGAGGACCGTCACGGCGTTCGGCGACAGCGAGAGCGCGTCCCGTGGGGTGGACGGATTCATGGAACTCCCCGCATACGATTATGGAAGAGATGAAAGTGCAGAGACTGCACTGACGGATCGATCGAGCTTCGAGTGCCGCCTTGCCGCATCGTGCCTTGTGCGTGATGCCCTGCCGCCAGCGAGCCCCGCATGGGCCGTGTCCACCGTTCGGCCGTGCGCCGGCCTGAAGCGGAAGGCCAAGCTAGGCCAACCCCGGAGGCGGCACAATACCAAGTAAAAGTCGCGTAACTACGCGCGATGGACGTTCCCACATCACAAATATAACCCTGTGTGGACGTGTGGATTACGTGGACAGAATGTGGTGTGGAAATGGGTATTCGCGGTGCTGGCGGCAACATACCGCCGCTACGCTTACAATCGTCGCGACAGCGTCGAGGCCTGATGTCTTCTGCGGCCAAGAAACCCGTGAGGGACGAGCCCGCACCCCACGCGGCACGCCCCTCACGATGACTCCAGAAGCGTCGACTACTGCACCTGAGCCTACCGTGACACCCCCTGCTCGATCAGCGGGTAGCGGCCAGCGCGGTGGGCCCGAGCCTGTTCGACGTAGTGCTGCCAGGTGGCCGTGATGCGACCAGCAAGCGAGGCGTCCACCTGGCGAACGATCCGGCCGGGCACGCCCATCACCAGCGATCGCGCCGGCACCTCCATGCCCTCCGGGACGACCGCCCCCGCAGCCACCACGCTGCCGGTGCCGATCCGGACGTTGTTGAGCAGCACGCTTCCCATACCGATCAGACACTCGTCCCCCACCGTACACCCGTGGAGAATCACCCGGTGTCCGACGCCCACCCGGCATCCGATGGTGCATGGAACGCCCTCGTCCACGTGAACGATGGTTCCGTCTTGGAGATTGGTCTCGGCGCCGATCACGATGGGAGCCATGTCGCCGCGAACCACCGCCGCGTACCAGATGCTGGCGCGCTCGCCCAGGGTCACGTCGCCCATGACGGCGGCGCCGGGCGCGATGAAGGCCGTCGGGTGGATACCGCCGGTCACTTGGGCGCGGGCGGGAAGAGCATCTGCGTCCAGGCCTCGACAGGCGACCCGTCCTTGAGCGCCGGATGCCAGGTCATGCTCCAGACGAAGTTGCGGACCGCGCGTTCGAAGGATGGATCGTTTGACGGCTTGAGGCGGGCAACGTCGACCGTGCGTCCCTCGGTGGACACCTTCACCCAGAGCAGCGAGGGCTGGGGCGTTTCGGTGACGTCCTCGGGCGCCGTCACGAACGGCGGATTGACCGGCTTGGGGCGCTCGTCGAAGCACGATCCGTCGGCGTTATAGCCCGGGCCCGGGTCGCAGCGGCTGGCGACCCGCTCACGCGTTTCCCGCCGAGCTCGCAGCGGCGCGCCGATGGGCGTGAGCTCCGGCGCGACCTCCAGAATCTCGCCGGGCCGGACGACGATCGTGTCCGCGTAGAAGTTGAACCGCGGCGCCGATACGCCGACCGCGTGAGGACCCGGCGCCAAGCGGGTCACCGCCTCGGTGACGGGCTTCTCGTCGATCATGACCGTGGATCCCCGCGGCAGGCCAACCACGCGGATACCGCCACTATCGCCAGACGTTGCGGCCGACGCGGCGCTGTCCGGTTTGGGGGGCGTAGGAGGTGCGGCGGGCGTCGGCGCGGGCGTCGCGGACGGGGGCGGAGTCGTGTTGCGTCGGCCCGGTGATGCGGCGGGACGTGCGGGGGCGCTACTGTCCGCGGCCAGGTCAGGGGTGCGGGCCGCCGTCGTGTCCCGAAGCGAGGCCGTATCGGAGGGCGCACGGACCGAGTCAGGAGCCGGGAGGCCAGTCGCGAATCCGTGGGAGCGGTAATAGTAGAAAGCGCCGCCGCTGCCGCCCAGCACCGCGAGCACGAGCCAAATCCAGGCCCATGACGAGCCCTGGCGCATGGCAAGCGACCGATCGGCGACGCGCCAGGGCGCATCCCGGCGCTCCCGGGGCGTCGCGCGCCGGTTGACGAGGGGCGACTCGATGGGTGTGGTGGGCTGGCTCACGATCGGCGGAACGCTCACCGGGCTCGGGATCGTGACGCCGGCGCTCGTGCGCCCACCGACGGCCGCGGCGGTCGACGCCCGCACGGTGCCTGGCGCTGCCGTAGGCTGTCCCTGGATCGAGGCCACCAGCTCCTCACAGCTCTGGAACCGGTCGGCCGGATCCTTCATGAGCATCCGCTTGATCACTTCGAAGATGCGACGCTCGTCCGCCGTGATGAGCGAGGGTGTCGGAATCGGCTCGGTGATGTGCTTGTAGCCGATGGAGAAGCTGTCCTCACCGTCGTACGGCACCGCGCCGGTCAGACATTGGTAGGCCACCACGCCGAGGCTGTAGATGTCGCTTCGGCCGTCGATCGCCTGGGCGCGGGCCTGCTCGGGGCTCATGTAGTGCGGCGTGCCGATCGACATCCCGGTGCCGGTGAGCTTCTGGCCAGAGGCCGCCTTGGCAATCCCGAAGTCGGTCAGCATGCACTGGCCGAACTCGTCGAACATGATGTTGTCGGGCTTGATGTCCCGGTGGACGATGCCGCGCTGCGCCGCGTAGCCGAGCGCGCTGCCGGCCTCCAGGAGCAGCCGGCGGATTTCGGGCGGGGTGAGCTTCTTGCGCTCCTGCAGCACGGTCGAGAGCGAGCCGCCCCGCAGGAACTTCATGACGAAATAGATGACGCGCCCGGACCGGCCGACACGGTAGATGGGGATGATGTTGGGGTGCTCGAGCTGGGCCGCGGTCCTGGCTTCGCGCTGGAACCGCTCCACGAACTCGGCGTCGAAGGCCAGCGAGAAGGGCAGCACCTTGATGGCGACTTCCCGCTCGAGGTGCCGGTCCCGCGCGCGATAGACCAGCGCCATCCCGCCCCGCCCCAGCTCCTCGATGATCTCGTATTCGGCGGCGAGCGCCTCCCGCACGAGGTCGGTCTCCTGGAGCGCGCCCGTGGCGATCGCGTGCACGGGCGTTGTCGCCATGAGATCGAGACCGCAGGAGGGACAAAACTTGGACTTGCTGGAGATCTCGCTTCCGCATCGGGAGCAGAACATGCGCGCAAGCTACCCTCCCCACCGGGGGAGTCAAGCGGATTCCCGTGGCGTTCCGCGAGAGCCATTGCGGACGGCATGGCTAGGACTTAGCTCGCGTCGAACTATCGAGGGCGCAAGCAATGGCACGAGCTATGCATGCACGCCGACCGGCGCCAGTCCCCACCGGCCGCCGACCCCGATCAGCGAGAACAGCCGGAGAACCCGTGGTTCCCTATCACACGATCGCCTTCAGCCAGCAAAAGCTCCGCGCCGCCCTGCGCCGTGCGTCCGGCCAGGACCCCGCCTTCACCTATGGCTTCGTGGTGCACTCGCGACGTCACAGCGACCAGCCCACGCTGGGGTTGATCACGCTTCAAGGCGAGAGTCTCCCCCTCAACGAGCGGCTCCTCCTGGCCCTGGACGGCGCGGCACTCTGGCTGTTCGGCCACGCCAGAATCACCCTGGGTTCGGGACAGGCCATCGCGGGGGCGGAACACAGCAAGGCCGATCCCCTGGACCGGCCGCTCGCATCCCTGCTCATGCACATCGCCACCTTTGACACCAGCACCGGCATCACCCAGCACCTGGTGCAGGTCGAGGCCCAAGTCAAAGCCGAAACCCTCGTGCAGCCGCTCTTGGTGCTGACTCACAGCCGTCCGAGCGCCTGGCCGTTGTAGGCGCGATCGGTACATCGGAAGCATCCTGAACGAAGAAGGGGGCATTACGAAAGTCATTCCCCCTTACGTTGTTAAAAGCGAGTCCCGACGTCTCACTGATCCGGCACGACCTGGAACGCGCGGGTGCGCTGGTCCCGGCGGCCTTGGTCGTCGGTGACCGTCACCTCGAGTGCGTAGTTCCCCGGCTTGAGCCTCTCGAGCTGGAGGCCGCGGTGCGCCGACTCGAGTGGCCCGGCTGCCCGCGCGTTGAACTTGAGGCTCAACGCGGCGCCGCCGCCCCCGAAGATCTTGTGGAACAGCCCGCCTCCTCCTCCCTGCCTCTTTACCGCCAGCCGGACCTCATAGGGTGAGCCCGGATGGAGGCCGTCCACCTCATAGTAGAGCTGCATCTCATCGTTGCGCCTGAAGGTATCGAGCGGATTGAACAGGACGGTATCCTGGTCGGTGCGGTGCCAGGCCAGGTTGGCCGAACGGCTTCCCAGCACCAGATCGCTCAGCGCGAGCTGGTCCCGGGCGCCGGGGCCGACCCGGATCGTGTCTTCCGGAAGCACGATGCCCGCATCCTCACCCTGCTGCACGGCCAGATGGTACTGATAGCGACCCTGCGGGATCGCTACGGCGACGCGACCGACGAGGTTTTCGGTCTCCGGCACCGGCTCGGGCGCGACGAAGTGCCGGGTGGTGTCGAGCGAGGCAACCACCTTCCCGGAGGCATCGCTCGCGGCGAAACGGACGCGGACCGAGTAGAGGAAGCCGCTGGTCACGGTGACCGGCTCGAGACCCTTGCCCGAGATGGCATAGGCGATCTGTACCTGCGGGCCCGTCGAGTCTTGCCCCACGGCGAGCACGTCGGAATGGATCTTGAGCTCCCGGGCGAACCGGAGCTGGTAGCTGTCCGTCGTCGTCCCCAAGGCGATGCTCTCCTGCCCCATGTGCCGCTCTTCAGCCTGATACTGTCCGCTGCCGATCGATCCAGCCGATTGGAGCCGCTCGTAGATCGGTGAGAGCTCGATCCGCGATGTCATCAACTGTTCGGCCATGGGATTCCGGCCGGCTTCCCCGCCCCGAAGCGCGATCTGCTGACTGAAGCCGAGCACGTCGAAGAGACTCTCGACGAGCTTAAAGTCCTGCACGTCCTCCCGGGCTACGAAATGGAACAGGAGGTCGCCATCAGGGCGGCTGTACCGCCAGGACTCGTTTGGCTCCAGGCCGGGCGCGGCGTAGGTGGCGCGGCTGCTGGGCTCGCCGTGCCGAATGTAGATCACGCCCCGATCGTCGAAGTCCCGGCTGCCCGAGTGATACCGCTCGACGATGTCGTAGTGCCGGTGGAGCGAGGTGAGCTGAAAATTCTTGCGGGCATAAAACAGCCGGCGATAATGCTCGCGCAGCCGTTCGCCGGGCCCGCGCAGCTCGGCGCGATCGCGCTGCGTCCAGAAGCTCTTGAGGTAGGCCACCCGCTGGGCGCCCGACTGACGGTCGAACTCGCGCAGCACGCTATCCGAGGCGATCGGCGCGAGATCCGCGCGATACGCGGCGACGGTCGTCGATTCGTCGGACGCGGCCCCCTCATAGTAGGGCTGGACCCCATCGAACCGCCCCAGCAGAAACAGGGTCCTGGCGACCACGAGCTCGCCCAGGCTCCGGCTTGGCCCATGCGCCAAGTAGCTCCGAAACGCGGCCAACGCCGAGTCCCCGTCACCCACCTCGCGCTCCACACGGCCCCGGGCCAGGAGCACCTCGGGATCCTGGGCCGCCGAGGTGGCGGCGGCCCGACGGAGGGCATCCAGGGCCACGCCCAGCTTGATGTTCACGCGCTGCCGGAGTGCGGTATTCGAGAGCTCCACCAACCCGCGGGAAAAGGCGGGATCGACCTGGGCGGACTTGGCGAAGGCCATAGCGGACCGGGTGAGCGCGTCCTTGCCCAGCATGGTCTTGAGCCCGGTGATGAAGGAGATCTGGGAGTCACCGACCCCGTACTCCGCGAGTCCCATTCCATACCAGGCGTAGGGCCACGCGGCCTGCAGGTCGATGGCCCACTGGAATTCGGAGGCGGCATCGTCGTAGTGGGACTGGCCGCCAAGCTCACCGAGCCGGAGCGACAGGAAGCCGAGCCGCAGGTGCTGGTAGGCGTTGTTGCGGTCGGCCTTAGCCACCTCGATCATCCGGCGTTCGAGCGCCAGCAGGCCGAGCGAATCGGACGTCGCCGCCAGAGAGTCGCGGAACTGCTCGAGCTCGGCGCGCTGCTCGGGGGCTTGGGCGTGGAGTCGATGCGGGAGCACGGCGACGATCAGCGCGACCGCGAGCATCGCGAGACGCGAGCCGGGGACAACCATCAGCAAGATCCTCATGCGGGCGATCCGGAGGGCTTCGCTGCCCGGGTGCGGCTGCCGGCAGCGAGGCAGGATTCGTCGCTGTAGGAGACGCCGGGAGGCGGTCACGGACCACATGCCGTGGCGGGCTCCGGGCTCAGGGTGCCTCGGATGCCCACTCCCTAAGATAGTCCCGAATGCCCTCGAACACCGCCTGCGCATATCGCCGGCGCCCCGCGGTCGTGCGGAGGGCGGCCTCCTGGTCCGGGAGAATCATGAACAAACCCTCGGTCAGAATCGACGGCATCCAGGTGCCTCGGACCAGCGCCAGGTCGCCCAGGCCAATGCCGAGATCCCGGAGTCCGAGGCGCTGAACCAACTGGGTCTGGACCGCGCGCGCGAGGGGAACGCTGCGCGGGTGGTTGTAGTAGACGCTGGTTCCGTTGTTCGTGAAGGGATTGATGCCGTCCGGAAGCGCGTTGTTGTGGATTGAGATCAGCAGGTCTGCCCCCGCCGACTCCGCGAGCGCCACGCGGGGCCAGAGATCCACCGCGCTGTCCGCGGTGCGCGTCATCAGTACCCGGGCGCCTGCCGCCTGCAGCAGCCGCTGGAGCTCGAGCGCGACGCCCAGGTTGGCATCCGCCTCGCGTAAACCGGTCGGCCCCATCGCGCCGCCCGGCGGATGACCCGGATCCACCGCGATCAGCCGCCCCCGGAGCGGCTGATCCGGATCGATTCGCGGTGGGCGCCGGATGTCGAGCAGCAAATCGCTCCGATCCCACCGGGCCCGGTATCCCCAGAGCGGCCGTGCGAGGTCGAAGCTGAGGGTGACCTCGTCCGAGGCCGCCTGCCGCCAGCTCATATGCCGCACGAGGCTGTCGGCGGCGCCATACCGCATCCAGTCGACGTCACCGAACGCGCTGTACAGTCGCACCGTGATGCTGCGCTCGCCTTCCTCCACTCGAAACGGCACGCGCTGGCCCAGCGGGATCCTGACCCGCACGCGATCGGGCTGCACGGTCGCGCTCACCGAGCCGACGATGGCGCTGGGGGGCGGCTCGCCCAGGGAGACCAGTCGCGCTTCACCGACGGACACCCACGCGTCGGCATCGCGCGAGAGCCGAAGCCGCAGTTCGTCGTTCCGCCGCCCGGTGACGGCGGCACGCGTCCCCGACGGGAAGAACCATGCGTAGGTCCCTCCCGGGATCGCGCGGCCAACCGTCAGGCTGTCGGGCGTGCCGGGCTGGGTCGAGTCGTCCTCGAGCTCCGCCACGACCGGCGTGCTGTCGAGCACGGCCACTTGGAGCGGCCAGCGCGCGCGGGCCGTGTCTTCGCCGACGACGGCCTCGATCGAGGCCCAGGCCGTGTCGACCGGCCCGAGCGCGAAAGGCAACGGAAGGATGGCACCGGGATCAGGGCCCAGGCTGCGGCCCCGCAGCAATCCCACATACCGGTCGTGCACGACCGGGGTGCGGAGCCGCGTGGTGTCTCGGTCGAAGGCCCGGACGTCGGCGGGCACTTCGAGCGGGCCCGGCTGCGGCGAGAGCGGGATCTCGGTGCCATCCGGCAACCGAAGTCGCACCCTGGCCCCGTCTGCCGCACGCACGCCCAGGGTCAGGTATTCATCCCGGCCCAGCCAGACGCGTCCGCTCGGCGTGAGCGAGAGGGTGTCCACCCAGGCCGCGCCGACCGTCACCCGACCTGTTTCCGGCACCACGCGACGGATCGGATAGTCGATCGCCGTCGAGTCGGAGCCCGCGCGAGCTTCGATGCGGATGGGCATGATGCTGTCGTGTGGCAGGGCGACGTACGCCAGCCAGGCGCCATTCGGCCACACGCGGGCCGGTTGCCCATTGACCATCACGGTGGCGGCGCCCGTTCCTGCGGTGCCTAGGAGAAAGCTCGAGTCGCGGATCTGCAGGACGGCATCGGGCGGAGGATAGACAACGCGGAGCTCAAGCGGGCCACGGACCGGCGGAACGGGCGGCAGCGATCCGGCTGGCGGAAACGAGTCAGCGGGGGCTTTCGCCATCGGTGTCGGAGAAGGAGAGGGCGGCGAGCCGCGCCCGCAGGCCAGGGCCAAGCCGGCCAGCGCGAGGGCCCCCCTGGAGAGTGGCATGGTTGCAAGGTACCTATTGGCTGAGACTTACGACAAGCGGACGTTGACGCTCCCCGGAGCGAGGCCTAGATTCGAAAACCCACTCACGTCACCGAATGGATCATCGGAAGGAACCTCGCGCGTGACGCTCCCGGTTCAAGTGTCCGTCTTCGGTAAGAGCGACCTTGGGCGGACGAGGGAGCACAACGAGGACACGTTTCTCGTCGCGGATCTCACGACCGGCAACGCGAGTCTCCACCCCGAAGTCCGTCGCCACCAGATCGGCGCCCGCGGATCACTGTTCATGGTGGCCGACGGCATGGGCGGCGCCGCGGCCGGCGAGCTGGCCAGCGCGATGGCCGCCGACCTCATCTACCACCATCTCGCCACCGCCTGGGTGACCGACGACGACGCGTCGGCCGATCGATTCGCGTTTCGAATGAAGGAAGCGGTCGAGCTCGCCAACGAGAAGATCTACGGGTACGCCCGCGAGCATCCCGAGGTGCGGGGCATGGGTACCACGGTGACTGCGGCGGGCGTGAACGGCGACGACCTCTACCTGGCGCAGATCGGGGACAGCCGAGCCTACCTGATCAGGAATGGCGAAGCGATTCAGCTTACGAAAGACCAATCGCTGATGCAGCGGCTGGTCGATGCGGGCGAGCTGACCGAGGAAGAGGCCGAGCACAGCGAGCGGCGCAACATCATCCTGCAGGCGCTCGGGCCCGACCCTCGGGTCAAGGTCGACCTGACGCATCAGACCCTGCGGCGCGGCGACACCCTGATCATCTGCTCCGACGGCTTGTCGGGCCTGGTCCGGCGCGAGGAGCTTCCCGCGGTCGTGGCCGAGCATCCCGAGCTGGCCGATCTCTGCGCGGCGCTGATCGATCTCGCCAACTCGCGGGGTGGTCCGGACAACATCACCGTGGTCGCCGCCCACTTCGAGGGCGAGGGTCTGCCCGAACCGAGCGCGAGCGAGGGTGTGGGGTACGTGGTGTACCACGTGCCCGGCAGCGAGACCGAGGAGACGCCGGTGACCATGCCCCTGGTTCCGGACGCCCCGCCGCCGCCCGCCCATGTTGCCGCGCCCGTCGCGGCCCTCGGCGGCGGCCGCACGCGGACGCTCCTGATCATGGCCGCCGTGCTCGGGCTCATCGCGGCGTTGCTCCTGGTCTGGCTCTGACGCCGCCCACGGAGGCCCGGCTCGGCGTTCGGCTGAGCTGGGTGGCGGCCCTCTCGTTCGCCTCCGGCCTTCCCTACTTCTTCTTCAACGAGACGGTTCCGGTGTGGCTGGCCGCGTCGGGCATGAGCCTGGCGGGGATCGGCATCGCGTCGGGCGCGTCGCTCCCCTGGGTCCTCAAGTTCCTGTGGGCACCGCTTGTGGACCGCCTGGGCGACCGGCGAACGTGGATCAGGGCCTGTCTCGTCCTGCTCGCGATCGTCACCGGGGTGCTGGCGGGCGCGGACCCGGTCCAACATGCCGCGTTCCTGGGCGCGCTGCTCGTGCTGTACGTGACGCTGTCGGCGACGCAAGACATCGCGATCGACGCCTACACGATCGAGATCACGCACGGACGCGAGCTGGGCGTGGCGAACTCCGCGAGGATCGCCGCGTACCGGGGCGCCAGCTTCGTGAGCAGTGCCCTGCTGCTCTGGATTGCAGGACGTTCCGGCTGGCGGCCCGCCTATCTGGTGGGCGCGGCCATCCTGGCGGTGCTCGCGCTTACCACGGCGGTGCTGCCCTCGCCCGAGCGAGAGGCGTCGCACGCGCCGACGCTCGCGGACCCGATCCGGGCGCTGCTCCGGCGGCCGCATATCGGCGCGGTCGTGGCGTTCGCGCTGCTCTTCAAGCTCGACATCTCGGCGATGGAGCCCATGACCAAGCCGTTCTGGGTGGCGAGCGGCTTCTCGCTCGAGCAGATCGCCGCGCTCACCACCGGACGACTGCTGGCAACGCTCGCGGGCGCGACGCTCGGCGGGATCGTTGCGACGCGGCTCGGCCTGTTTCACGGGCTCTGGTCGCTCGGCGCCGTGCAGTTACTCTCGAGTCTTGGCTACGCCGCGGCGGCGGCCGCCGGGGCCGGCAAGGGCGCGGTCGCGGCGGCTGCCCTGTTCGAGAATTTCGCGGCGGGGCTGGGGACGGCGGCGTTTCTCGCCTTTCTCATGTCGGTATGCGAGCGGCGATACGCCGCGACCCAGTTCGCGCTCCTGAGCGCGATCTACGCATTGAGCCGATGGGCGGCCGGACTGGTGTCGGGAGTGCTGGCGGAACGGCTGGGGTTTGCGACCTATTTCTTCGTGACGGTCCTGCTGGGCCTGCCCGCGTACCTCCTGCTGTCCCGAGTCCGCCACGCGCCGCTGCAGGCCTGAGACGCGCTTCCTCCGCTACTTCACCCGGCGGCGGAGCCAGCGCCCCACGGCCTCCTGCATGAGGCGCTGACGATGCCACGCGAGCAACACGGGACCGTCGCTCGGCAGTTCGGGCAGGAGTCGCGGATGTCCGAACAGCACGACCAGGTCGGCTTCGGGCACCGCATTGGCGAGAAGATCGCGGGAGGCCGCCCCGAACCCCGAGCGGCCCTTCCAAGCCCTGGGCTCGGCGAATGCGAGCACGACGCGCGAGCCTCCGGCGTACCGGCCAACCCGCTCGGGCCCCAGAACCTTCTCCGCCCAATCCGTCGGACCCGGTGGGTAAGGGCCGCCGATATCATCGTCGACGGCGATGACGTCGATGGGCCCGTGCAGCTCCGGCGCCGACCCCCGGAGCATCCCCTGCGCCACCAGCTCGTCCGCCAACGCATCCGCGGAGTCGAAGGGGCCGCGGGTGACGGGCGGTGTCGGAGCGCTCGCCGTCGCGAGGGCGCGCTCGTAGCGTCGCAGGGCCTCCTCGAGTCTCGGACGCTCGAGGGCGCCGCTTCTCAGCGCCTGGACCAGCGCGTCGCGCACGCGTCGGGCGTCGTTGGGGTAGAGCAGCAGGTCGACGCCCGCCCGCACGGCCTCCACGGCGGCGTCCGATTCGCGCCGACCCGACAGGGCGCCGTCCATGATCAGCGCGTCGCTCACGACCAGCCCGTCGAAGCCAAGCCGTCCGCGCAGCTCGTTCATGATGCGCGGCGAGAGCGTGGCCGGAACGCCGGCGGGGTCGAGCGCCGGATAGGCGACGTGCGCCGTCATCACCGCGGCCACGCCGCTTTCGACCGCGATGGCGAACGGCAGGAGATCGGTCTCGCGCAGCGTGCCCGCGCTATCGGCGACGACCGGCAGGGCGATGTGCGAGTCCACGGTGGTCCGCCCGTGGCCGGGGAAATGCTTCGCGCATGCCAGCGCGCCGGCATCCTGGCACCCTTCGATCCAGGTGCGGACCAGACTGGCCACGCGGTTCGGATCGTCGCCGAACGCCCGGGTCTGCACGATCGGATTCTCGGGCAGCACGTCGAGATCGCCCACGGGAGCGAAGACCCAGTTGATCCCCACCGCACGCGCCTCCTGCGCGGTCACCGCCCCGGCCCAGCGCACGACCGCGGCATCTCCCAGCGAGGCGAGCGCCAGCGGCGGAGGGAACTGGGTCAGGCCGGCGATCTGCTGGCCGGCCCCGCGCTCGAGGTCCGACGCGATGAGCATCGGTCGGCCGGCCCGCCGCAGCAGATCAGCGGTAAGCCGCCGAACCGATTCGACGGTGCCGCCGAAAATGATGAATCCACCGGCGCCCAGATCGAGCGCGTCGGCGATGCGGGCCGCCTCGTGTCCGAACCCGCCGTCGGGCACGGCGCGGAGCGCGGGCATGATGAGCCGGCCTACATCCAGGGTCGAGGCGTTTGCGGTCATGCCGGAGTCACCGTGCCGAGGACCCGCGCGCCGCCCGCGCCCGTCGCGGCGGGGACGTTGCCGGGCTGTCCGTGGAGCGTGAG
>JBQCGH010000120.1:0-71640 GCA_051955835.1 Gemmatimonadales bacterium | reverse complement strand
CGCTTGTCGATGCCGGGATAATCGGTCGCATGGGTCACGTCGATGACGATCGCCACGTCGGGCTCGAGCGTCGCGGCCGACGAGCGAGCCCCGCCGCCCGTGGCGGCGATCTCCTCCCGGGTCGTGGCCACCGCCGTCACCGCAGCGCGCGGCCGACCGCCCTCCCGGGCCAGGCGACGGAGCGCCTCCAGCACCACGAATGCGCCGATCCGATTGTCGATGCACCGACTCACCAGCCGCCCGTTGGGAAACTCCAGCACGCCCGCCGCGAGCACGCCGGGGTCCCCGATCCGGAGCTGCCGCTCGGCCTCGGCGCGGTTCGCCGCGCCGACGTCGATCCAGAGGTCCTCGACCTTGGAGACTTTCTCGCGCTCATCCTTGTCCATCATATGGATGGCCCGCTTCCCGACGACACCGGCCACGGTGCCGCTCCGCCCCAGCAGCACAACGCGCTGCCCCACGAATACCTGATGGTCCCACCCCCCGATCGTATCGAAGCTGAGATAGCCCTCGTCGTCGATATGCGTGACCATGACGCCGATTTCGTCGACGTGACCCGCGAACATCACCCGCGGCCGGCCGGCGCCGTTGAGCGTGGCGAATGAGTTCCCCGCCACGTCGGCCCGCACCTCATCCGCGAAGCCCTGGGCTTCGGTCCGCCATCGGCGGGCGGGCGCGGCCTCGAACGCTGAAGGACCGGGGGTGTCGAGCAGCGACTTGAGGAAGGCGAGCGACTCTGGCGTCATGATCGTTGGGTGGAAGAGCGAACAAAGGTCGCGGCCACGGCCCCGCTTGTCTACCCCTCGGTGCCGTGCAGGGTCAGTTCGAGGAACTCGGCACCGGGAATCGGGTTGTGCCGATATGGCGCGATCGCGCGGAACCCGAGCCGCTGATAGAGCGTGCGCGCCTCAGCCATCCCGATGAGTGTGTCCAGTCGCATCGCCGCGTAGCCTGCCGAGCGGGCCTCTTCGACCGCCACCGACGCCAGACGGCGCCCGAGCCCAACCCCGCGGTAGCTTGGCCTGACATAAAGGCGTTTCATTTCGCACACACCCGGCGCGAGCGGTCGGACGCCTACGCAACCTGCCGGTCGGTCCTCGACCCGACCGAGCAGCAGGCGGCCGCCGGGCGGCTCATAGTCCCCGGGCAGTGCGCTGAGTTCTGCCGCGAATCCCTGGAATTCCAGGTCGATGCCGAGGCGTGCGGCGTATTCCTCGAACAGTGCCCGCACCTCGACCAGTGCGGCTCCGAGGTGAGCCGGCTCGATCGCGACCCTCAAGTCCGGGGCTGCCAGCGCTCCAGGCCGGGCTGCGACTCGCCGGCGATGGCCGACTGGATCCGTTCCGCGCCGTCGACGATGCGGGGGCTTGGACGCGAGGTGTAGGCGTTTCCATCCAACAGCCAGACGGGCCCGGCCCCCCAGACCTCGGGGCACGCCGACACGTCCAGCCGGTCGAGCTCTGCCCGCGCCCGCGTAACGCCGAAGCCGCACAACATCACCACCACCAGGTCGGGACGGAGCGCGGTGGCGGCTTCCCAGCTCGTCACCCTCGAGTGATCACCTGACCGGGCGGCGACGTTTATTCCGCCGGCCGCCTCCACCAAGTCGGGGACCCAATGCCCCGCGAGGAACAGCGGCTCCAGCCATTCGACGCAGAGTATCCGTGGCCGCCGATTCGCGTGCCGCCCTCGGAGACTCGCGAGCCGATCGCGGAGCTCTCCGACGAGTGCCTCGCCTCGCGCCTCGCGGCCGAGGACGCGCGCGACGCGCCGGATGTCCTCCAGCACGCCGTCCAGCGTGCGGCCGGTAAGGGTCAGGATCTCGGGCGGTCGCGGCAGAACCGCGGCCAGCCGGTGCACGGTGCCGTCGGCCACGGCGCACACCTCGCAGAGGTCCTGTGCGATGACGAGATCCGGCTCGAGCCGCTGTAGCGCTTCTCCGTCCACGGTGATCACAGCGCGGCCTCCATCCCGCAGCCTCCGCACTTCCGTGTCAATGGTCGCGCCTGGCAGCGTCGGGTCGATCGGCGTACCGGTGACGCGGGGAAGGTCGGCCACCCAGTCCGGATAGTCGCACTCGTGGGAGACGGCCGCGAGCATCGCGCCGCCGCCGAGCGCCGCGACGATCTCGGTCGCGCCGGGAAGCAGCGTCACCACGCGCATCTCAGCGCTCGGTCAGGCGGCGAGGATGGTAGTTGGCGAAGAGCAGCAGTCCGATGAACGGTGCCAGCAGGGTCCGGAAATCGTGCGTCAGGGTATAGACCAGGAGACCGATCAGTGTCGGCGCCTCGACCAGCGCCCATGCCACGAGCACCCGGCCCAGGTTCGCGCGCCACCACTCGTCCTCACCGCCAGCGCCGGCGACGCCCCCCAACCGCCCAACCGTGAATGCCGCGGCCGCGAACAACGTCGCGCTCACCACGGCCAAGGCGATATAGAGCACCTTCCGGTCGGGTAGCGCGACTTCGGGGATCGAGCGCTCACGAATGGCCCAGGCGAGCACCCAGAACGCCAGGATGCCGAATACCAGGGCCCCATGGATGATCCTCGCCCGGATGGAAGGCGAGACCCGCGCGGCGGCCATCGGTCAGCGGCTCGCCACGCGGTGCAGCACTGCCGCCATGATCGCGAAGATGCCAAGGGCCACTACGTCGTTCGTGGCGACACTGCCGAGGGCATCCTGCAGGCCTGCGATGTGGGCCAGGTAGTCGGCGGCCGGCACCTGCGCTGCATCCGCCCGCTTCACCAGCGCCGCGGCCACGCCGGCGATGGCGATCCCCGCCAGCGCGCCGCCCGCGATGAGCCCGCTGGAGAACAGCACCCCCGGCCCGGACTCCACCTCGGCGATCGAGCGCGCACCGCCGCGCGCGCGACGCTCCACGAGCCAGCGCACCACCCCGCCGGCAAACATCGCTGACGAAGTGGAGATGGGGAGATACACCCCTACCGCGATCGGCAACGACTGCAGCCCCATGAGCTCGATCGCCAGCGTGAGGAAGACGCCGATGAGCACCAGCCCCCATGGGAGCTTCTGGGTCAGGATCCCGTCGGTGACCAGGGCCATGATGGTCGCCTTGGGGCTGTCGAGCTTGGTGATCGGCCGGCCATTGAGCTCGCGGATACGCCCGCCGATCCCGGGATCGACCAGGTACGCCACCACGCGGGTGGTCGGGTTGATGAGGTACTTGCCGGGCTGGATGCCCTGGGTCGGCAGGTTGACTCGCACCACTTCGTAGTCGTGCCCATCGTGCCGCATGCGCTCGCCCAGCGTGGTCACCGACCGCGTCTCCGCGCCGGGGGCCGAGGCCTGGAGTGCCACGCCCGCATGCCGTTCAGGCACCACGGTCGTGTAGGTGGTGTTGAGCAGGGTGAGCGTCCAGCCCACCGCGAGCGCGGAGGTCACCGCGCCGATGATGATGCCGATCTGCTGGCGGCGCGGTGTCGCACCCACCAGAAAACCGGTCTTGAGGTCCTGGCTCGTCGCGCCGGCGTTGCTGGCGGCCACCGCGATCACGCCTGCAATCGAGATCGCGCCCACCCGATGGTCCACCCCGGTCCAGCCGATCAGCAGGAAGATCGCCGTCGTCCCGATGAGCGCCGCGATCGTCATGCCCGAGACCGGGTTCGCGCTGACGCCGATCTCGCCGGTGATGCGCGAGGAGACCACGACGAAGAAGAAGCCGAACAGCACGATCAGGATCGCGCCGAGCAGGTTGACGGCGAGCTGGGGCAGGAACGTGAGGAATAGGGCCAGCACGATCGCGCCCGCCACCGTGACCCAGACGGGCAGATCCACGTCGGTACGGGCCCGGGCGGCCGCGTCGCCCAGGCTGCCACGCAGGTCTTGGAAGCCGGAGCGGAACGCCGAGATGATCGTAGGCAGCGCGCGCACTAAGGCGATGATCCCGGCCGACGCGACGGCACCCGCGCCGATGTAGAACACGAAGTTCGCCCGGATGTCGCTCGGGCTCATGTCCGCGATGAGTGTCGTTTCGGCGAAGATCGGCTTGGTGAGCCCGCTGCCGAACAGCTTGATCGCCGGAATCAGCACCAGGTACGCCAGGCACCCGCCGGAGAACAGGTAGCCCGCGATCCGTGGACCGATGATGTAGCCCACACCCAGGAGTTCGGGCGATACCTCGGCCGAGATCGACGCGCCCTTGTACCCGGTCGAGACCCACCCCGGGTACTCTTTCCACACCTTGAGTCCCGACATCAGGAACTTGTAGGCGAACGCGAACCCGAAGGCCTGGAACAGCCGCCGCGCCTGCAGGCCGCCCTGCTCCCCCGCGACCAGCACCTCGGCGCACGCCGTGCCCTCCGGGTACGTGAGCCGGCCGTGCTCCTTCACGATCAGCGCGCGGCGCAGGGGGATCATGAGCAGCGTCCCCATGACCCCGCCGACGACGGCGACCACGGCCACCTTGCCGATGCTCAGGTCGTACCCCATGAGCAGGATGGCCGGAAGGGTGAAGACGATGCCCGCGGCGATCGACTCGCCCGCCGAGCCCGTCGTCTGCACCATGTTGTTTTCCAGGATGGTGGAGTGTCCCAGCGTTCGGAAGAATGCCACCGAGAGCACGGCGATGGGTATCGAGGCCGACACCGTGAGCCCGATCTTGAGCGCCAGGTAGACGCTCGACGCCGCGAACACGAGTCCGAGCAGGGCACCCAGGATGAGCGCCCGCACCGTGAGCTCGGCGGGCTCTCGGCTCGGAGGGACGAACGGCTGAAACGTCGGAGCGGGTTCCGAGACGGGTGGCGGGACGGTCGCCATTGGAATCCTGAGCGTTGGGGAACGGACGTGCGGATCGGAACAGGAAAGGTAGGGCGGCCGGAAGAGTCAGTCTAGCCAAGCTGGGGGCGCCGGAGGCGTGGGCTCCGGGCGAAACACCGGCGTCGTGTGCGGCCAGACTGGCCCGCCGGGTGACCATAGTCACCGCCGGCTATGGGCCGGATGTGCTACTGTGGCCACGGTCGGCTCGCTCCTGCCGACGAGGTGCAGATCATCGTGGTGGCGCGAGGCACAACGGACGACCAATCCAGGGGAGGGCGTCATGCTGTGGACCATCTTCGTAATCCTGCTCGTGCTGTGGCTGCTGGGCATGGTGTCATCGTACACGCTCGGCGGCTTCATTCACGTGCTGCTGGTCGTCGCGATCGTCATCGCGCTGATCCAGCTCATTCAGGGCAGGCGCGTGGTATGAAGCCGGCGGCAATCGTCGGCATCCTGCTCATCATTCTCGGCGTCGTAGGCCTGGCGTTCGGCGGCTTCTCCTTCACCCACAAGGAGAAAGTCGTCGACCTCGGCCCCATCCAGGCCAGTGCCGACAAGAAGGAGTCGGTGCCTATTCCGCCGATTCTCGGCGGCCTTGCGATCGTCGGCGGCGTCGTGCTGCTGGCGAGCAGCGCGCGGCGCGCCTGACCGGTGGCGCCTGGCCGCGTGAGCGGTCGAGGGGCTGACGAAGGGGAATCCACACCAGGATTCCCCTTCGTTGCATTTGGGGTCGAGCCTGAAGGCGGCCCTTCCGTCCGGGCCCGCGCCGCTGTCGATTTCTCTCGCGCAAAACCGGACTGGCGCTCGGCTCGTTCCCTTCATGGCGGCATCGGCGACCGGTGTCGGCATGGCGGGACGCCCTGCCGTCCACTCGGACCATTCACCACCTCGGCAAGGCATGCAACGGCCCGTTTGCCTGTCATCTGACTCGGACCTTGGGGCCACGGGCGGCCGCCGGGCGCTCACCCTTGCGGGCGAGGCCACCCTCCGCCGACGCCTCATGGCTCGCGACGAGCAGGCGCTGGTCGAGCTGATCGAGGTGGCGAGCCCCTGGCTCCTGGGACTGGTGCAGTCGATGCTGCGCGACCAGGACGAAGCGGAAGAGGTGGTGCTCGAAGTATTCGCGACCGCATGGGATCGTGTGGGGGGCCTCGGGGACGAGCACGAGGCGCTGCTGCCCTGGCTGCTGCGCATCGCGCGGAATCGCGCGATCGATCGTCTCCGGCGCCGACGCCGCTGGCGGCTCAAGCTCGATCGGGCCAAGACCTACGGCGAACTCTCCGCCGATCGGGTGGGGCCCCGCGAGGTCAACGAGGCGGCGCAGCCCGGCTGGCATGTGCACGAGACCGTGCATGCGGCGCTGGCGGGTCTGCCGGCCGACCAGCGCGACGTGGTCCGGCTCGCCTATTTCGAGGGTCTCACGCACTCCGAGATCGCCCGCCGGCTTGACCTCCCGATGGGAACCGTGAAGACGAGGCTCCGCCTGGCGTTCGACAAGTTGCGCGTGACCCTCGGGTCGATCAGGGACTGGGTCGCATGACCGCTCACGACTGGTACGTCGAAAACCGCGCCGGGTTCGTTGCCCGGAGCCTGGAGCCGGACGAGGAGCGCACGTTCCCGACCATCTCGCGCGCTGCGCCGAGTGCCGGGGCGAGGTGGAGCGGCTTGAGCGGGAGCTGGGCTGGCTGCCGATGGCCGTACGCCCAGTCGCGCCCGCGCCCGGCTTCGTTCGCCGTGCTGCCGCCGAGGTGCTGGATCGACGTGGCCGGTGGCGCCGGCGAGTCCCCCTCGCGGCGGCGGCCATGCTGGCGCTCGCCGCCGGCGGCGCCGCCTTCGCCGCCCGGCGCGAGGGGCGGGAGCTCCGCGTGCGACTCGCGCGGAACGAGGTCCGCCTGGCGGCGCTCGAGGATACGCTCTCCGTGCTCCGGAGCGCCAATAACGTGCTGCAGACCCGGATTTCGATGGGCGGCCACCAGGGCGGCATGCTGATCTTCCAGGACGCCGCCTCACACAGGTGGTGCGTCATCGTCCACGGGCTGCCCCCCGCACCCGCCGGCAGCAAGTATCAGTTCTGGTTCATCACGGAGAGCGGGATGGTGCGGTCGGTCGAGGTCAACGCCGATCCCAGCCGGCCCGCGATCATGACCCTGCCGATGCCGGGCGTCCGGGCGCCGGTCATGGGAGCGGCGTTGACGATGGAGCCCATGCGCAACCGCTCGGACGAGCCCGAAGGTGTGACGCTGGCCCACTTGGTCTTCTGACGCTGTCCCGACCACGCACGAAATGGGGCAGGCCCGCCGGGGCCTGCCCCTCGTCCCACTGGGTGTCGCGTCCGCCTCAGTGCTGCATCTGCAGGAGCGTATCGTCCGTCGCCGGCTCATCGGCAACCGAGTCGCTCTCGGCGGCGCCGGCGGGCCACCAGGACGGCGGCGGCGATGCCTGGTCGCCGCCGAGCTGCACCGGCGGAGCCTCGGGCACCGTGTCGGTCGGGATCACGACGCCGTTGGCACCGAGCTCCCGGAACAGCTTCCACTGCGCCTGTCGCGCTGCCCACGGTCGGCCGCCATTGTACATGAGCGCCACCAGCAGCGTGCCTTCCGGTCGGCCGAGATAGCCGACCACGGTGGACACACGGCCGAGCGTGCCGGTCTTGGCCCGCACGACGCCCACGCCGGGGAACCCGCTGTTGAGCCGGTGCAGGGTGCCGCTGCCGTTCGCGGGCAGGAGCATCGGGAAGTTCCGGCCAGCCGTGGTGTTCGGAAATTTCGCGAGATAGGTGACGAACGTTTTTGGCGTGACGCGGTCGTCGTAGGAGAGACCGCTCCCGTCGACTAGCGTGACGCCGCTCTCGGGACCAACCACGCTCCGCACAAAGTCGGTGAGGAGTGCCGGCGCGTGGTCTCGCCCGCCGGCCCACTGGAGCAGCAGCTCCGCGCCGAGATTGAGGCTTCGCCGGTTGATCTCGCTCGCCAGCGAGTCCAGCGTCGGCGATGAAACCTCGGCCAAGACCCTGGTGGCGCCGGTTGGTCGCGGCCCGACGGTGGACGAGGGGACCCAGGCAATGCCGGCGCGCTGCAGCGCGCCGGCCCAGACCGCGGTCAGCACCGCGCGCGGATCGCGGGCGACGGCCGTGAGCCGGCGCGGCGCGGCGCGCACGCCGATCGTGCCGGTGAGGATCCAGCTCCCGTCCGCCCGAGCCGTGAGTGCGAGCCGCGATCGACGGCCGGACCGGGTTCTCGCGGCGACGGTTACCATCGGTCGAATGCCGTCCGGCGCGGTCTCGATGATGCGAGGCCGCTGGCCCGCTCGCGCCCCAGGCTGCACCGTGACCCACACGACGTTCTCGTGCACCGTGAGCGGTCCAACCAGCGGCGCGAAGATTCTCCCTTGATGATGCACCGACCAGACGGCGGGATAGATCGCGTCGGCGGGACCGTCGGAGCTCTGAAGCTGCAGCGGCCCGGTGAGCTTGCGGATGCCGCCGCTCGCGAGCTGTAATGCCAGATCGTACAGCGTCGGCCCCGAACCTTCGGCTCGCTCGAGCGACGGATCGCCGTTGACCTCGAGGGCCCAAGTACCGACCCAGTCGCCAGTCGTGGGATCCAGGTTGCCGACGCCGACGATCCGCGTCGGCCGGCGGGCGCCGCCGCCCAGAACGCTCCGGGCGAAGCCGGTGGTGAACAGCTTGACGGTCGAGGCCGGCATCAGGGCGTCGTCAGGGTTCATGCTCCAGAGCAGCGCGCCCGACTGGTCGGCAATGGCGATGCCCCAGTCTCCTGGCGCGGTGCGTTGGGTGCGGTGGTACCAGGCGTCCATCCTCCCGGTCAACCAACCGGCGTCGGTCTGCGCCGCCAGCGATGCGAGCGGCGCGTGCAGCGCCGCCGCGACCACGAACGACACGACTCGATACTGGAACGATGAAAGACCCACTGGCACTTCCCTGCGAAAAGATGGCTGCTGACGTTCGAGCGGGAGAATGTATCGCCCGGGGCGACCCGGCGTGTCAAGACTCTAACACTATGCTCGGTGCTATGTTACGTAGCGCACCCCAGGGGAGTTGCACGGCGGGGCGGCCATCTGCCTCGGTCGCAGCAGATAAGTGCAAATACCGGGCCCGGATGTGAGCCCTACGCGGGTCACGAATGGGACGCTCCCGGGCGGCCCCACAACGGGCCGTGGGCCCGATGCTGCGACAGGTCCGGGCGGGACGTCGCGCCGGTTCAACGGGCGGTGCGGGGCGTTACCCACGCGCTGGGGCCCGACCGCGTGGTGGTGCCCCTGCGAAAACCCGGTGCCGGCGACTACTTGAGCAGCGCCTTCGCGATGGTCTGCAGTTGCATGTTGCTGGTGCCCTCGTAGATCGTCCCGATCTTGGCGTCGCGATAGTACTTCTCTGCCGGGTATTCCTTCGAGTACCCGTAACCCCCGAACAACTCGAGACAGTTCGAGGTCGTGCGGTCGGCGACCTGCGAGCTGAACAGCTTGGCCATGGCCGCCTGCTGGGCGAATGGCTGCCCCGCGTCCTTGAGACGCGCCGCGTTGTAGACCATGAGGCGGGCGGCCTCCAGATCGGTCGCCATCTGCGCGAGCTGGAACTGCACGCCTTGAAACTCCGCGATCGCCTTGCCGAACTGGCGCCGCTCCTTCACGTACGCGGTGGCGGCCTCGAGTGCGCCGGTCGCCAGACCGATCATCTGCGCCCCGATGCCGATCCGTCCCTCGTTGAGGGTCTCGATCGCGATCTTGTATCCCTGACCGATCGGGCCGAGCACGTTGGCATCCGGCACCTGACACTGCTCGAGGATGAGCTCGGTCGTGCTCGAGGCCCGGATACCGAGCTTGCTTTCCTTCTTGCCGACGGAAAAGCCCGGAAAGCCGCGCTCCACGATGAAGCCGGTGATTCCCTTGTAACCCTTCGTCGGGTCGACGTTCGCGAACACGATGAACACACCGGCTTCGGCGCCGTTCGTGATCCAGAACTTCCGGCCGGTGAGCTCCCACCTCTCGCCTACGCGCGCGGCTCTCGTGGCGAGGGCGAACGCATCACTCCCGCTCCCCGGCTCGGAGAGGGCGAATGCGCCCAGCAGCCCGCTGGTGAGTTGTGGCAAGTAGCGGCTCTGCTGCTCGTCGTTGGCCCAGCGGAGAAAGCCGTTGTTCACCAGGGTGTTGTGCACATCGACATAGATCGCGGCCGACGCATCGATCCGGGCGAGCTCTTCGATCGCGAGCACCGACATGAAGATTCCGCCGCCCGCGCCCCCGAATCGCTCGGGCACCTCGATGCCCATGAGGCCGAGCTCGAAGAACCGCGGGATCAGATCCGCCCGGAACTGGGCGGCCTCGTCCATCGCCTGGACGTGGGGCCGCACCTCCGTCTCCGCGAACTCGCGCACGGCATCGCGGAACATCTGTTCTTCGTCGGACAACGTGGTGAGGGCGGGCGCGGCACTGCGGAGGTCCTGCATGCGGCTGGCGCTCCGTCGGAGGTCGGATGGGATGGTGATCAGGTCGGGGGAGTATATCCCGGACTTCCGACGGGTTCAATCGGCGCGGCCTCGAGCACGTCGAGCGCCACCGGCACCCGTCCGAGGGGCGCGGCCACCTGCACACCTTGCACCCGGTCGGCCACGGCCGCCAGCATTTCGCGCGAGATCCGCACGCCCTCCGCCAACGCTTCCTCCTTGCCGCGCGCGCTCGCGACACGCATCCGCTCGACCACCGTGTCCGGCACGCTTACACCCGGCACCTCGTTGGCGAGGAACTCCGCGTTCCGCAGCGAGACCAGCGGCCAGATGCCGGCGACGATGGGGATCCTGAAGCTCTCCACCCGGGAGAGGAAACGATCGAGCTGGGCCAGATCGAACACGGGCTGCGTGATCGCGTACTCCGCGCCGGCCTCCACTTTGTAGGCGAACCGCTTGAGCTCACGCTCGAGATCCGGCGCCGCCGGGTTGACGCCGACGCCGATCACGAACCGGGTGGGCTGGCCGAGCGGGTTTCCGCCGGGATCGAGCCCGTGATTCAGCCGGCTCACCAGATTGGTGAGGCCGATGCTGTCGATGTCGAAGACCGCCGTGGCCTCGGGGTACGGACCCATCTTCGGCGGATCGCCGGTGATGATGAGGAGGTTCCGCACGCCGGCGGCGGCGGCGCCGAGCAGGTCGGACAGCATGCCGAGCAGGTTGCGGTCGCGGCAGGCATAGTGCACCACCGCCTCCAGCCCCACTTCGCGCTGGATCATGAGCGCGGAGAGGAGCGCGCCCATCCGGCTCTGCGCCCGGGGGCCGTCAGGGACGTTGACCGCGTCCACCCCGGCGGCCTTGAGCTGGCGCACCTGCTCGAACATGGGGGTCGGATCCACGCCCTTGGGCGGCACGATCTCCACGGTGGTGACGAACCTGCCCTCCGCGAGCTTGCCGCCGAATCGTGAGCGCGCGGCCAACGGGATCGAGGCGACCGCGACCGCCGGCGCCGGCGGCGGCAACGTGCCGAGATCGAATGCATGCCGGGGCGAGACACTCTGCACGAACGCCCCGATCGCGCGGATGTGGTCCGGTGTCGTGCCGCAGCACCCGCCGACGAACCGCGCGCCGGCCTCGACCATGCGCCGCGCGTAGCTCGCCATGTACTCCGGTGACGCCATGTAGATCTTGCGATCGCCCACCTCGCGCGGCAGACCGGCATTCGGCTGGGCGGAGATCGGCAGGGTCACCACTCGCGCGAGCTTCTCGACGGCCTCCAGCACGCCGTGCGGTCCCACCGAGCAATTGACCCCGATCACATCCACGCCCATTGCCTGGAGCTCGGGGCCGAACACGACCGGATCGGTCCCGTAGTGCGTCTTCCCGTTGGTGCCCACCGTCATCTGGGCGATGAGCGGCAGGTCGGAGACCGAGCGCACGGCCTGCACGGCTGCGCCCAGCTCGGCCACGTCGCTGAAGGTTTCAAGGATGAAACCCTCGACACCGCCGGCGGCGAGCCCGCGCACCTGGCGCTCGTACATGGCGCAGGCCTCCTCGAGCGACAGCTCGCCGAACGGCTCCACCCGCACGCCGAGCGGGCCGATGGCGCCGAGCACCGCGGCGCGCGCGCCGGCGGCCTCCCGGGCGAGCCGGGCGGCCTCGGTGTTGATCCGCTCGGTCTCGGCCCCCAGCCCGTACGTCGCGAGCTTGAGCGGGTTGGCGCCGAAGGTGTTGGTCTCGAGCAGCTCGGCGCCGGCCCGCACGTACTCGCGATGGATGTCGCGGACGAGATCCGGCTGCCGGAGGTTGAGCTCGTCGTAACACACGTTGAGGAAGACGCCGCGCCCGTACAGCATGGTGCCCATCGCGCCGTCCACCACGTGAACGCGGCCGTCGGCCAGCAGGTCGCGCAAGGTAGGCACGCTAGCGCTCGTAGTTCAGGTTGGGCGACAGCCAGCGCTCGACGGCCGGCACCGCCAGCTCCTTGCGCCGCGCGTAGTCCTCGACCTGGTCCCGCTCGATCTTCCCGACCCCGAAGTACTGGGCCTCGGGCCGCCAGAAGTAGTACCCGCTCACCGACGCGGCGGGCAGCATCGCGAAGCTCTCGGTCAGCGTGATGCCGGCGTTCGACTCCGCCCGGAGCAGGTCGAACACGGTGCGCTTTTCGGTGTGGTCCGGGCACGCAGGATACCCCGGCGCCGGACGAATACCCTGGTAGCGCTCCCGGATGATGTCGGCGTTGTCGAGCGACTCGTTCGGGGCATAGCCCCAATATTCCCGGCGCACCCGCTCGTGCAGCCGTTCGGCGAACGCCTCCGCCAGCCGGTCCGCCAGGGCCTTGGCGAGGATCGCGTTGTAGTCGTCGTGGGCTGCCTCGAACGAGGCGGCGAGCTCTGCGGCCCCGATGCCCGCCGTCACCGCAAAGGCCCCGACATAGTCGGCGACGCCCGTCTCTCGCGGCGCCACGAAGTCGGCCAGCGCGAGGTTGGGGCGGCCGGGCGGCTTGATCATCTGCTGGCGCAGCGTGTGAATGACGGCCAGCCGCTCCTGCCGGTCGTCCTCCGTGTAGAGCTCGATGTCGTCGCCCACGGCGTTTGCACGGAACACGCCGAAGACCGCCCGGGCCCGGAGCAGCCGCTCGCGCACGATGCGGTCGAGCAGTGCCTGCGCGTCACGGTAGAGGTTGGCGGCGGCGGTCCCGACCGTCGGGTCGTCCAGGATCGCCGGGAAGTGACCGGGCAGCTCCCAGGTTTGAAAGAACGGCGTCCAGTCGATCCGTGCGATGAGATCGTCCAGCGGGTAGTCGTCGAGCACGGTCAGGCCGGTCGAACACGGGACCGGAGGGGGCGTCCGGGCCCAGTCGATGACCAGGCGGTTGCGCCGTGCGTCGGCGATGGACTGACGCCGTTCCTCGGGCCGGCGTCGCCCCCGCTCCTCGCGGACGTCCTGGTACTCGCGTCGCACGCCGGCCACGAAGCCCTCGCGCAGCGTGTCGCTCAGAAGCGTGCCGGCGACGCCGACCGCCCGCGAGGCATCCAGTACGTGCACCGTGGGCCCATGATAGTTGGGCTCGATCTTGACCGCGGTGTGCACCCGGCTGGTCGTGGCCCCGCCGATGAGCAGCGGAATCGTGAACCCCTCGCGCTCCATCTCGCTCGCCACGAAGGCCATCTCCTCGAGCGACGGGGTAATGAGCCCGCTCAGGCCCACGATGTCCACCCCCTCGCGCCGCGCGGTCTGGAGGATCTTGGCGGCGGGCACCATGACACCCAGGTCGATCACCTCGTAGTTGTTGCACTGCAGCACGACGCCCACGATGTTCTTGCCGATGTCGTGCACGTCGCCCTTGACGGTGGCGAGCAGCACCCGCCCGTTGGTCTTTGCCGCGGCGCCCGCTTCCCGCTCGGCCTCGATATAGGGCACGAGATACGCCACGGCCTTCTTCATGACCCGGGCGCTCTTCACCACCTGGGGCAAGAACATCTTGCCGGCGCCGAACAGATCGCCCACCACGTTCATGCCCGCCATCAGCGGGCCTTCGATCACCTGAATCGGACGCTCGACCTGGCGACGGGCCTCCTCGGTGTCTTCGATGATGTAGTCCGCGATGCCCTCCACCAGGGCATGGCTCAGCCGCTCCCCCACCGGCGCCTCCCGCCAGGTGAGGTCGGCCGCCTGCGCGCCGAGCTGCCCTTTGACCTGGTCGGCGGCGGCCAGCAGGCGATCGGTGGCGTCCGGGCGCCGGTTGAGCACGACGTCCTCCACCAGCTCGAGCAGATCGCGCGGGATATCGGCGTAGATCGGGAGCTGGCCGGCATTCACGATGCCCATGTCCATGCCCGCCTCGATGGCATGGTAGAGGAACGCCGCGTGGATGGCCTCCCGCACCGGATCGTTGCCGCGGAAGGAGAACGAGACGTTGCTCACCCCGCCGCTCACCGAGACGTGGGGAAGGCTCGCCTTGATTTGGCGGGTCGCTTCGATGTACGCCAGCGCGTAGTCGTTGTGCTCCTCGATGCCCGTCCCGATGGCGAAGATATTCGGGTCGAAGATGATGTCCTCGGGCCTGAGTCCCACGCGCTCGGTCAGGATCCGATAGCACCGCGTGCCGATGGCGACCTTCCGCTCCACCGTGTCGGCCTGCCCCTGCTCGTCGAACGCCATCACGATCACGGCAGCGCCGTACCGGCGTACGAGCGTCGCCTGCCGGATGAACTCGTCCTCGCCCTCCTTGAGGCTGATCGAGTTCACCACGCCCTTTCCCTGGATGCACTTGAGCCCGGCCTCGATCACCGACCACTTCGAGGAGTCGAGCACCACCGGGACTCGGCTGATGTCGGGCTCCGCCGCGGTGAGCTGGAGGAACTTCACCATGGCCGCGGCCGAGTCGAGCATGGCCTCGTCCATGTTGATGTCGATCATCTGCGCCCCGTTCTCGACCTGCTGTCGCGCGATGTCCAGCCCCGCCTCGTAGTCCCCCGACAGAATCAGCCGCGCGAACTTGCGCGACCCGGTGACGTTGGTCCGCTCGCCCACGTTGGCGAAGATGCTGTCCGGCCCGATCGTGAGCGGCTCGAGGCCGCTGAGCCGGAGCTTGGGCTCGCGCTCGGGGCGCCGTCGGGGCGGCAGGCCCCGGACCGCGTCGGCGATGGCTCGGATGTGATCGGGCGTGGTGCCGCAGCAGCCGCCGACGAAATTGAGCAGGCCGTGCTCCGCGAACTCGCGCAGCACGGTCGCCATGTGCTCGGGCGTGTCGTCGTACTGCCCGAATTCGTTCGGCAGACCGGCATTGGGGTGCGCGCTCACGAACACGGGAGCCACGCGGGCAAGCTCCTGGACGTACTGGCGGAGCTGCACCGCGCCCAGCGCGCAGTTGAGTCCGACGCTCAGCGGCTGTGCGTGCGACACCGAGTTCCAGAAGGCTTCCGTCGTCTGGCCGCTCAGCGTGCGCCCGCTCGCGTCGACGATGGTGCCCGAGATCATGACCGGCACCCGGAACCCGAGCCGCTCGAACAGGGCCTCGATCGCGAAGATGGCGGCCTTGGCGTTGAGCGTATCGAAGATGGTCTCGACCAGCAGCAGATCCGCCCCCCCGTCGATCAGCCCGCGGGCGCCCTCGCCATACGTGGCGACGAGCTGATCGAACGTGACGTTCCGGAAGCCCGGGTCGTTCACATCGGGTGACAGCGAGGCGCTTCGATTGGTTGGTCCGAGCACGCCGGCCACGAACCGCGGCACGTCGGGGGCGCGTTGCTCCCACGCGTCGGCCGCCTCCCGCGCGAGGCCGGCAGCGGCGCGGTTCAGTTCGTAGACCAGATCCTCCATGCCGTAGTCCGCCAGGGACATGGCATTGGAGGTGAACGAATTGGTCTCGATGATGTCGGCGCCGGCCTCCAGGTACGCCGCGTGGATCGCCCGGATGATGTCCGGCTGCGTCAGCGTGAGGAGGTCGTTGTGCCCCCTGAGCTCCCGTGGCCACTCGGCGAAGCGCTCGCCCCGGTAGTCGGCCTCCGCCAGACGATAAGACTGGATCATCGTGCCCATCGCGCCGTCGAGCACGAGAATCCGCCGGGCCAGCAGCGGCTCTAGCAGCAGCAGGCGCGCTTCGCGCGACCGAGGCGTGATCGATGGGGCGGAGGTTGTGGACTGATCGACGAGCACGGCTCACTCCGGGGATGAAAAAGCCCCTGGGGCCAAACGCCTCAGGGGATGCGTTTTAGCGGTTGTTTAACGTGGCCGCAAGCAGCGCAAATCGCCACGACTGATTGTCCGTCCCTCGAAGTGTAACCCACGCACCCCGGCGGGGCCAAGGCCTCGCCGGCCTCTCAGATGAGTGACAGCACGAACCCGCGGGCCACACTGAGCAGCAGCCAGGCCACCAGGGGGCTGAAGTCGATCATGCCGAACGGAGGCAGGATGCGCCGGATCGGGTCGATGATCCAGTCGGTCAGGATCATGACGGGCCGCATCCAGGGCCGATAGGGGGAGACGCCGAACCACGACGAGACGACGCGCACGAACAGGGCCACCATGAGCACGCTGAACACGCCGTTGACGACCGCATAGCCCCAGGCGCGCGGGCCGGAGTGCGCGAGGATCGCCATCGTGACGGCGAAGCCGGCAAGCCACTGGACCAGGCTCACGAGCAGCAGGCCGCCCACGACCGCGATGCCGACGAGCCAGAGGGGGGCGCTCTGCGGATTGCCGCCCGACCGCACGATGCGACGCTCCAGGGGCTGGAGCACCGGGTCGCTCAGGCGACGAATGAAGCGAGGCCACGCGCCGAACGGGGTGATCCGCCGGCTCCGCACCGCCCAATGGGTGAGCCCCACGACCGTGGCATAGACAAGCGCCGCCACAACCACGACGCGGGTAATCAGTATGAGGTAGGGAAAGACCATCATCGGCGGAGGCTCAGCGATCCGCACCCACCTGCATCGGCCGCTGCGAGCCCGACACGCTGGTGCACATGACGGTAAACCGGCCGCCGTTCAGCGTGGCTTCCTCGAGGATCTGGCTGTCGCCGCGGCAGGAGGTGATCTCCCGGCTGGCGGTGTGACGGAAGGCGACGGTGACCACCGGCTCGCGGGAGAGGTTGACCAGCGTCCGCGCGGTGGTCGGGGTGAGGCTGTCGACGCCCATCTGGCGAAAGGACCGCGCCGGCCGGCCCTGGTGCGACCCGCGATAGTCGATCGCACGGTCGACCAGCTCGAACACCTCCCGCCCGAGGAGGTCGGCGTCTCGGCGGTCCGGCGGCAAGTCCGCCGCCGGGGCGGACCGGCTGGGGTGGCTCGATTCCTTGGCGCCGCATGCCGCCAGGAGCACCAGCGCGAACAGGCGTCCCGCCGCGGTGCGGCACATCAATCCATCGCGAATTCGCGGTTGAACACGACTTCGAAGCGGAAGGTCTTGGCGCGGCTCCGTGTTTCCATCAGCTCGGCGATGCGCTTCAAGCGAGCGGGGATGCCCATGATCTTTTCCTGGGCAATCCGCCCGATCTCGTTCAAGCCTTGGAGACTCTCGATCTTCCAGTAGCGAATCTGCTCCTGCACGATGCGAAGGTAGTCGCGCGGACCGTAGATCCCCGCCCGGCGGATCACCTCCGCCAGGTCCTTGAAGCCGGGCATCGTGACCCCGGGCATGTCGATCGCCGGAAGGATGAAGGATGCGGAATGGAGGGCGCCATTCGGGTCTCGCTGGAGGATCAGCTCGAAGACGTTGCGGTAGAATGCGTAGTGCCGGGCCTCGTCCTTCGCGACGTGCCCCAGCACCTGCGCGAGCCTCGGCTCGAACTCGCCCACGATGCGGCCGGTCTCCCCATGGGAAAACTGCGTGGCCCGCTCCTGCACGGTGGTGTACGCGAAGACCCGGTACGGGTCCTTGTCCCACTCCGGATGGAAGCCCGCTCGCAGGTACTCGAACTGCATCTCCTCGATCTTGCGCTGGTCGAACAGTCGGGTGTCCCGGCAGTAGTCATGGAGCACCTGGCCGTGCCGATCCTCCTCGGCCGTCCACAGGTTGTTCCAGGCCCGCCAGTGGCTGTCGTCGCCCAGGTACACCGCCAGGAGCCGGTGGAAGTGCGGAAGCCCTTCCTCGGTCAGCATGTTGAGAGCGAGCGCGGCGCGGATCGGATCGGGGATACCCTTGGCCTGATCGCGGAGCTGGCGGGTGAACTCGTCGGGACAGGTTTCCGGCTGGGGACCCAGGATCTCGGAGGGAAGCCAGACGTCCCGCTTCCGCTCATGGGTCTCCATCAGTTCGCGCACCGGCTCTTCCAAGTCTCGCAGAACTTCGATCTTGGAGGCGAGGTCGCGCGCCGAATCGATGGCGGAGCCCATGTGTTTCCTTTTGTAGCAGTCTGCAGGAACGGGGCGCGCCCCATCCGATGACAAAACGACCAGCCGCCAAAGATACAGCGACTGGTCGTGCCCGCGCCAACGAACTTGCGGAGTCTTACCGGGCGTCCTGTCCCAGGCTCTTCTCCATGAGTGCCCAGGGGCGGTGCCCTATGTAGTCCTCCCGCCGGAAGATCCGGCGCCAGCCGAGCGCGGCGAGCAGACCTTCGGAGCGCTCGTCGTCCGTCCAGAATTCAGCCACGTGTCCGCCGGCTTCCAACGCCCGCTCCTCGAAGGCTGCCAGCAGCCGGTGGGCGTGGCCTTGATGCCGCTCCTGCGGCAGGACTACCACGTCGACGAGGTGGGCCACTCCACCCCTCAGCCAATACCGCAGGCCGCCCACCCAGTCGCCGATCTCGTTGCTGAGAATGAGGTAATGCTCGTCGAGGTCGCCCGAACCCGTGAGGCCTTCCTCCTGATCGAGGAGCTCGGAGAACCAGGCCGAGAAGTCCTCGTCCTGTCCCATTTCTCGAATGGTGAGCTCGCTCATGGGGCCACCCGCCTTCCGGTATGATTCACCAACCGCCCTGTGCAACACTAATGCCAGGTAAACGGTTCCTGTCTGTGAACGCAGTCACTCACTGCTTGCCACGCGCAACCGCCCTTCTACACTTAGCTTGAATCAGGAGCACCGACCCGCGGCGAACGGAGCCCGCCATGCCCTTGAGTGAAGATCGACACGCGACCGTCCGCTGCGTGTTCTGCCAGACCCCCAACCGGGTGGACCTCGCCAAACTCGCCAACGGACCGAAGTGCGGGGAGTGCCACCGCCCCATCCTGCTGGACCGTCCCCTCAAGGTCACCCAGGACGACTTCGATCAGACGCTCCGGGGCACCACCGTGCCGGTCGCGGTGGACTTTTACGCCGATTGGTGCGGGCCTTGCCACATGATGGCGCCGACAGTGGACGAGTTCGCCAACCGGCACGCGGGGCGCGCCCTGGTGCTCAAGCTCGACACCGATGCCAATCCGGCCATCGCCGGACGCTACGGGATTCGCGGCATTCCGACGGTTATCGTCTTCGAGCAAGGGGCGGAACGCGGGCGCCACGTCGGCGTGGCGGACCTCAAGACCCTCGAGACGCTCGCCGGCGTTACTTGAGCCCGACCGCCACGGCCAGACCGATCGCCAGTGCGGCGAGCGCCACGAGCGCGCCGACCACCGGCAGCACGAACCGCAGCCAGTCCTCATACCGCACCCCGCTCGCCGCCAGCATCGCCATCAGCGCGCCGTTGGTCGGCGTGACCAGCTCGCACAGGCCCGCGCCGTACTGATAGGCAAGCACGGTCACCTGCCGCGACAGGCCGATCAGGTCCGACAGCGGCACCAGCAGCGGTAGCGTCAGGACGGCTTGGCCGCTCGTGCTCGGGACCGGCAGATGGACGAGCGCGTGGAAGGCCATCATGCCGAGCGCTGCCAGCGTTGTCGGGAGGATGGCGATCGGAACGAGCAGCCCGTGGACGATCGTGTCCACCACGTGTCCCTGGTCCAGCACGATGAAAATCGCGCGCGCGAATCCGATGAGGAGTCCCGCGAAGGCCATGGAACGGAACCCCTCGACATAGCCCTCGGCGGTGCCCCCCAGCCCGAGACCGCCGATCAATCCAGCGGCCGCTCCCATCAGAAAGAACAGCGCCGACAGCTGATCGAAGTCCCACCCAAGCACCTTCACGCCGTACACGAAGGCGACGAACGTGAGCACGACGATGACGAGGACGACCGTCTGTCGCCATCCGGCCGTCCCCGCCGGCGGCCGCGCCTCGGCCTCCGCAGCGGCCGCCGTCTCGGGCGCGATGCGCGTGCGGCGCGCGAAACGCATCGTCCCGGCGATCCAGATCAGCCACGCCGCTGCCAGCGCCAGGCACCGGAAGGCCATGCCGCTGAGCGGCGGCAGCTCGGCCACCTTCTGCGCGATGCCCACCTGAAAGGGGTTGATGAAGCTGAACGACGCGCCCACCGCCGCCACCCCCATGCTCATCGCGACCGCGGTGAGCGCGTTCAACCCGAGCCGCCGGACCAGTAGGAGCAGCACGGGCACGAACGCGATCAGCTCCTCCTGCATCTGAATGAGAATCCCGCCCCAGGCGAAGACGAACCCGACGATTGGAACCGCCCACAAGCCTCGCCCCGCAAGCCGGTGGACCAGCCATTCGACCAGTCTCGCCAGCGTCCCGGTCCGCTCGACCACGGCGAAGGCGCCGCCGACGAGGAAGACGTAGAAGATGATCGAGCCCGCGTCCTCCATGCCCTTGGGAATGGCGACAAGCGTCTCGAATGCGCCGACGGGGCTCGCGGCCACCGGATGGTAGGTGCCGGCGACAACGATGTCGCGCCCCGTCGCCTCGTCGTGGCGCCGGTCGTACTGGCCCGCCGGCAGCACCCAGGTGAGCGCGGCGGCGGCGACCACGCAGAGGACCAGTAGGACGAGCGGGTGGGGGAGCCGGATCCGCCGGGCGCTCATGCCGGGCGCCCGCCGTTCAGAGTGAACGACAGTGGCGAGTGACCGGCGCCGTGCCGGCGCAGGCGATCCGATCGTTCATCGAGCTGGTGAGCGGGCCGCAGGCCGCGGTCATGGCCTCGCGCAAGGCGTCACCCTCTGAGCCGGCCGAGGCGGTCGCGGAGCCCGTCTGGCCCTTGAACGAGACCTCGACGCTGCACTCGGCTCGCTGGCTCGCGAGGGTGGACCACAGCAGGAAGGCCACGAAGCCCAGCACGACGAGCAAGGTGAGGGTTCGTCCCCGAGCGGTCATGACGAGGAACCTCCGGAAGCGGTGCGCTGTTCAGCAGGGCAAACGCAGGGCGTGACCGCCGGCGCGCGAAGGGAGGCGTGCGAAATGGAGTGTCCCGAAGTCGCCGAGCGGCTGTGGGAATATCTGGACGACGAGCTAACTGCGAAAGAGGCCCGGGCCGTGGCGCGCCATCTCGAAGGCTGCGGCCATTGCCGGCCCCGCTATCGATGCGATCGCGCGTTTCTTCTGGTCCTCGTCCGTAGTTTGGAGGCGCCGTGTCAGGCCCCCGTTCGACTGCGAGCGATCGTTCGCACCCGCCTGGCAGCGTTGGGCGTGAGGCTGCAGTCTCCCCGCCAAGTCCGATGACCTGCGCACCTGCTTGACGGTCTCCCCTTCCACCAGGAATTGCAGTTCTCCCGCGTGACTTGAATTACGGCCCAGGCGGCGGAGACACGGCCGGCTGGTCCCGATTACCCATCCAATTGGCATAAAGCGACTTACGGCCTTTCGTACGGCTGGGTCTGTCTCTTGCACGTCCGCGTGTGCCCCCGACATCGCAGGCTTTGCGGATCAGCGAGACCGATGCGGCTACTCGTCGTCGAGGATTCACCCCTGCTGCGGAAGATGTTTGGCTTGGCTTTCCCCAACGCGCACCACCATCTGGAGCAGGCGGAAAGTGGCCGGCATGCCATGGAGTTGCTGCGCGGGAGCGCCGCCCCGTTTGACGCGGTGCTGCTCGACCTGAGCATGCCCGACATGAACGGGCCCGAGTTCATCCGGGCGCTGCGCCGACTGCCGATACATGGGCGCACGCCGATGGTGCTCACGACCGCCGAGGCCGACGATTCCGACTTGATGCGCGAAGCGACCGCGCTCGGTGTCGCCGGCGTGGCGAAAAAGCCGTGGACCCCTCAATCGCTTCGGACGCTGGTGCAGCGGGTGCTGGACTCTCCGACCGGATGACGCATGCCACACTCCTTTCTCGTGGTCGACGACTCGAAGCTCCACCACCAGATGTACCGCCTCATCTTCTCGCGGGGCGCGCTGGCGGGGAGCACGGTCTACTTCGCAACCAACGGTCGTGAAGGCTACGGTCTCTTCGCGGCGCACCCCGAGCTCACCATGGTGCTGCTGGACCTCAACATGCCGGAGATGAACGGGCTCGAGGTGCTCGAGCGCCGCCGGGCCGAGGCCCTGCACCCGCAGGTGCCCGTGGTGCTGGTGACGACTGAGGGGACCGCCGAAGACGAGGCGCGCGGCCGCGCCGCGGGTGCGTGGGAGTATCTGCGCAAGCCCTTTCAGCCCGCCGACGTCGAGCGCCTGGTGCAGCGGGCGCTGGCGGAGGCCGCGGCGACGTCCTGACGTGGGCGAGTCGGAGAACCCCTTCGGGGAGCTGCTGCAGGACTACGTCCTCGAGTGCTTGCCTTTGGCCGAACACGTCGCCGACGCCTTCGTCGAGCTGGAGCGGCGCTGGCGCGATGGCGACCCGGGCGACGAGATCCTGAACGCGCTGGCGGGCACGCTGCACACCGTGAAGGGCAACTCGGCGATGATGGGCCTTGGCCCCACCCGGGAAACGGCCCACGCGCTCGAGGATGCGTGCGGGGCGCTGCGCCAGCGGCCCGAGCGGCGCAATCCGGCCGCGGCCGCGCTGCTGGTGGCGGGCGGCAGCCTGCTCGTGGACCTCGTCCGTCACGCCTCGCCTGACCTCGACCCAGCGCCGTCGGCGCGATTCGTCGAGCGGGTGCGGCAGTGGGTCGGCGCCGACGGCGAACCCGCGGCGGATACGCAGCCCGAGCGTCGTCGCACTGAGCGGCGTGGCGCGGAAACAGCGGGCGGTGATGGCGACAAGGCCGCCAACGTGGTGCGAGTCGACTTTCGGCGGCTGGACGCCATGCTCGAGGTGCTCGGCGAAGGACTCATCCAGCATGCCGCGCTCGCCGAGGCGTATCGCGCGCTCGCGCCTGGCGCCGGCGGGACGGCTGAGCTGGCGCGGCTCGACCAGACGGTGGTGGCCCTGGAGAAGACGCTCAAGCGTCTCGAGTCGACGCTGATGGAGACGCGCCTGCTCCCGATCTCGACCGTGTTCGCCCGGTTCGGGCGCATGGCGCGGGATACCGCGGAGGCCGTGGGAAAGCGGGTCCGATTGCTGACGGCGGGCGGGGAGACCCCGCTCGACAAGGCCGTCCTCGACCGGCTCAGCGAGCCGCTGCTCCACCTGATGACCAACGCCATCGTGCACGGCATCGAGGACAGCGACGCTCGCCGGCGGGCCGGGAAACCGGACGAAGGCACGGTCAGGCTCGAGGCGGCGCCGCAGGCGGGCCGCGTCGTCATCCGGGTGACGGACGACGGTCGCGGACTCAACGAGCAGGCCATCCGCAAGAAGGCGGAGGCGCTGGGTCAGGACCTCAGGGACGGCGAAACCGTGCCGCTCCGCGCCCTGATTTTCCTGCCCGGCCTCTCGACGGCGGAGCGGGTGTCGACATTGGCGGGACGCGGGGTCGGACTGGACGTGGTGGCCGGGGCAATCCACGCGCTCGGCGGCACCATCGACGTCGCGACGGTGCCGGGGCAGGGAACCGCGTTCACGCTGAGTCTGCCGGTGACCCTCGCGATCGTCCGCTCGCTCATCGTCGAGATCGACCGCGAGCGCTATGCGCTGCCGCTCGCGCACGTCGCCGAAACCGTCCGCGTCGAGGCCCAGGCGATCCGTGAGATCAACCACCGCGGTGTCGCGCAGTGGCGGGGCGGACTGATTCATGTCGCCGATGGCGGCGCGCTGCTGGGCACGACGCGCGGTCGCTCCGAGCCCCGGCGCTACTACGTGGTGATGTCCGCCGGCGGCAAGCGCCGCGGGCTGCTGGTAGACCGCCTCGTGGGCCACCAGGACGTGGTGGTGAAGGGCCTGGACGCAGCCCTGGGCCGGCCCGACGTGGTGTCGGGCACGACGATTCTGGGCGACGGCCGTGTCGCCTGCATCCTCGACGCGGTGCGCATTCTCGAAGGAGGCCGACGTGCCGGCTGACACATCCGCGCGAAACGCGCTGCTCGGTTTTGCCGACGCCGTGGAGGACCGTCCGGCCGAGGCAGGGTCCGCGCCCGGCCCCGAGCTGCACCTGCTGACCTTCGGCTTGGGGCGGGAGGAGTTCGGCATTCCGGTGACGCAGGTGCGCGAGGTCATTCGCGTCGCCGACATCACCCGGGTGCCGCATGCGCCGGCGCATGTGCGAGGCGTCGCCAACCTGCGCGGACGGATCCTCGCTGTCGTCGACTTGCGCTCGCGTCTCGGCCTGCCCGAGGTGGAGCCGACGCCACGCTCGCGCATCGTGGTGGTCGATCTCCGTGGGCGCGTGCTCGGTCTCCTGGTCGACGCCGTGTCGCAGGTGACCAAGGTTCCGGAGGCGAGCGTGGTGCCGGCTCCGGAGGATGTGCGGACCATCGAAGCCGACTACCTGACCGGGGTCGCCCGGTGGCAGTCCCGGCTGATCATTCTCCTCGATCTCGAGAAGGCACTCACGCCGACCGAGTAGCTCTCACCACGGGTGGACCGATGCCCAGCTTCACGCAGGTGGTCAAGGACTGGACGATTCGACGGAAAATCCTCACCGGATTCGGCGTCGTGCTCGCGCTCACCGCGCTGCTCGGGTGGCGCGCCCTGCACGCGCTCGGCCAGATGACGCGGCTGACCTCGGGCGATTACGTGGGTGCCGACCGGATCGTCGACGATTCCCGCACCGCCATCCTCATGCTCCTGGTGGTGACGATCGCCCTCGGGGTCGGTCTCGCCCTCGCGCTGAGCCGGCTCATCGCCGACCCGCTCACCACCCTCGGCGTCCTGGCCGAACAGGTCTCGAAAGGCGATCTCACCGCCGATATCCGAAGCCGCTCGCGCGACGAGATCGGCTGGCTCGAGCACTCGATGCGCCAGATGGTGAAGAACCTGCGCGAGATCGCGACCCAGATCGCGGTCTCGTCACGCACCGTCGCCACCTCCGCGGAGGAGATCTCGGCCAACTCGACCCAGATGGCCAAAGGGGCCGAGATGCAGAGCAGCTCGACCGAGGAGACCAGCTCCACGATGGTCGAGATCGCGTCGCAGATGCAGCACCTCGCGCGAAGCGCGGAGGCGCTCGCCGCCAACGTGGACCAGACCTCGGCCTCGATCCAGCAGATGAGCGCCACGCTGGCGCAGACCGCCCAGAACGGCGAGATCCTCCTCGGCGCGGTCGAGCGGGCCACGGGCACGCTCACCACGATGATCGAGAACGTCGGCGCCATCGCCGGGCGAGTGCACCAAGTCGATCGGGTGAGTCAGCAGACGGCGTCCGACGTCCGCCGCGACGGCGAGCGGCTGCAGGAGGCCATTGGCTCCATCGGCGAGCGGTCGGACGAGATCGGGAAGATCGTGAAGGTCATCGAGGGCATTGCCGACCAGACCAACCTCCTGGCGCTCAACGCCGCGATCGAAGCAGCCCGGGCCGGCGAGGCGGGCAAGGGGTTCGCCGTGGTGGCCGACGAGGTCCGCCGGCTGGCCGAGCGCTCCGTGCAGGCGACGCAGGAGATCGGTAGCGTCATCGAGACGGTCCAGAAGGACACTCATCACGCGGTGGGACTCATGGGCCAGGTGCTCGCGGGGATCGTAGAGTCGATCGGCACCACCTCGCAACTCGTGGCCGACGCCGCCCGCGCGGCCGACGCGCAAGCGGCCGACGCCCGCACGGTCCTCGGCACGGTGAGCGAGATGGCGACGCTGGCACGGCACATCGCGGGCGCGATCACCGAGAATGCGGCAGGCGCGCAGGAGATCAACGCCGCGGCGCAGAAGATGAATCAATTGACCCACCAGATGTCGGAGGCGGTGGCGGAGCAGCGGCGCGGGGGTGAGATGGTCGTCAAGGCGGTCGAGGCGATCGCGGTGGTTTCCCGGCAGAACCTCGTCGCCGTCGAGCAGATGACCGGTGCGGCCAAGAGCCTCGCCGGCGAATCGGACGCGCTCCGCCAGCGCGTCGCGATCTTCCAGGTGTGAGGCGCCGATGAGCACGCCGGCCGAACGGCTCGCCGCCCTCGACGCGGCGGCCGGTGGACCAGACCGCGAACGATTCATCCTGCTGGCGCTCGAGGACGAGGCGCCCCAGGTGCGGGAGCGCGCGATCCGGCTCGCGGCGCGCTACGTGGAGCCCGCGGTGCTGGGCGCGATGGTCGCCGACGGCGAGAACGCCGTTCGCCGGAACGCGGGGCTGACCGCGCTGGAGCGGCAGGGGCCGTACGCGGTGCCGCACCTGACCGTGATGCTGGGCGACCCCGATCCCGAGCTGGTGATGTTCGCCCTGCAGAGCCTGGCCCGTGTCGGCTACGCGCCGGCCGGCCGCTCGATTCTGCCGCTGCTCCACCACCACGATCCCAACGTGGCGCAGGCGGCGATCGAAGCCGTCGGCCAGCTCCACACGCGCGAGGCGGTGCCGGCGTTGCTCGAGCTGGTCAACGGGGAACTGTGGCTCCAGCTCGCCGCGATCAACGCCCTCGGCGCCATCGGCGCGCCCGAGGCCGTGGGGCCGCTCATGGCCCTGGTGCCGGACTCGGTCCTCGCCGAGCCGGCCGTGCAGGCGCTCCGGAGCATCGCGGCGCCAGAATCGCTCGAGACCCTGCTCTCGCTGATGCCGGCGGTGCGCGAGCGCGCGCTTCGCGACCCTCTGCTCCTGGCGATCGGTGTCATCATCGACCTCCACCCGGATCCCGCCCCGCTGCTCGAGGCGGCCGGGCCGGCGCTCACCGGATCGGCGCACGTGCTCGAATACCTGGTTGGCGTGCTGACCGCGCCGGCGGCCGACGGGGAAGGCGACGGCGACAGCCTCCGCCGGGCCGCCGCCACGCTGGTCGCGGCCGCCGGCCTCGACCCGCTGGAGCCCGCGTTGCTCGCCCGGCTTGCAACAGAGCCCGAGAACGGGTGGATCGAGGGGCTCTTTCGGCGCTTCCCCGCGGGGCTGCTCGCGCGGCGCGCGCAGCTCCTGGGGCACGCCGACCCCCACGTCCGCTGCGGCGCCCTCCGGGCGGCGCGCTTCGAGGAGGACGAGGTCGGCGAGCTGTTCGAGCACCTCGAAGACACGCACGCACAGGTGCGCGCGGCCGCATGCTACGCGCTGGGACGGCTCGAGCTCGACAGCACCGCGCCGCTCCTCGCTGAGCGGCTTCGGCGCGGCGCCCCGATCGAGCAGGCGGCGGCAGCAGAGGCGCGCGGCCGCCTGTCGGTGGATGCCTTGCACGAGCTCGAGAGCTGTCTTCGCCCCGAGACGGACGGAGCGGTCCTGGTGCTCGCCCTCCGGGTGCTGGCCGAGCGCCCGATGCCCGCGTTCGAGCCGGCGGTTCTCAAGCTCGCCGAAGACCGGCGACCCGAGGTGCGCCGCGCCGGCCTCCGGGCGGCGGCCGGTCTCGCGGGCTCGAGAACCGACGTCCTCCTGCTCCGGGCGCTCGCCGATCGGCAGCAGGCCACCCAGGTGGACGCGCTGGATCTGCTGGTGGCCCGCGGCGGCGACCGCTCGGTCGCGGTGCTCGTCGCCATGCTCGGCACCGCGGACTCACTTCGCTTCCACATCATCCGCGCCCTCGGCCGCTGCCGTGCGGCGGCCGCCGCCCCCCAGCTGCGAAGCATCTTCGGCGAGTGCGGGCCGCACGAGCAGCTCCAGATCGTGGCCGCGCTGGTCCGCATCGCCCCGCCATGGCTGGTGGATTTCCTGCAGGAGCGTCTGGGGGACGCCGAGGACGAGATGCGTCGGGTGGCTGCCCAGGGCCTGGCGGACGTGGCGGGGGAACGCGAGCTGCCGCTCCTTCTCTCGCTCGCGGATGATCCGGACTGGGGCATCCGGCACGAAGCGGCCCGAGGCCTCGGCAGGCTCGCCAAGCCGGCCACCCGCCATATCCTCCTGGCCCTCGCGCGCGATGTGGAGCCGGTGGTGGCCGCCACCGCCCGCGCCGCGCTCGACCGGCTTCAGCCCGAGGCCGTCCGGATCTCCGCGTGACCGGGTTCGAGCAGGCCGAGCTCAAGCTCCTGACCGATCTGATCGAGGAGCGGTTCGGCCTGACCTTCCAGGGCATTCGGCTCGAGATCCTGGAGTCCAAGCTCCGACCGCGGCTCCGGGAGCTGCATCTCACCAGCGTCCGCGACTACTACCAATATCTCCGCTTCCACCCCGAGCGCGACAGCGAGCTCGCGCGCCTGCCCGCCATGGTCACGAACAACGAGACCTACTTCTTTCGCGAGACCCACCAGTTCGACATGCTGCTCCAGTATGTCATTCCCCAGCGCCGCAGTGTGCTGCGCGGCCGGCCCCTCCGGATCCTCTCCGCCGGGTGTTCCTCGGGGGAGGAGCCGTATTCGCTGTCGATCGCGCTGCACAACGCGGGGCTCGCGCTGACCGGCATCACCTGGGAGATCGACGCGTGCGATCTCAACCCCGAGCGCATCGCCCGAGCGCAGGCCGCCCTGTACGCGGAAAGCTCGCTTCGAGCCTGTGACGCCGACGCCCGCCGCCGCTACTTCGTCCAGGAGCCCGACGGCTTCCGCCTCCGTGAGAAGTACCGCCAGGGCGTGCGCTGCTTTCAGGCCAACCTGGTCGCGCCGAACGGCAGTCTCGGTTGGTCGGTGTACGACGCCATTCTCTGCCGCAACCTCCTCATTTATGTGAGCGAGGAGGCGTTCGCCAGCCTCATCGCGCTGTTCGCCCGGTCGCTGCTGCCCGGGGGCTACCTGTTCCTCGGTCACTCCGAGTCCCTGCTCGACCGCAAGACCGCGTTCGCACCCGCGATGGTAAGCGGCGCCGTCGTCTACCGGAAGGCGGCCGCGTGATCCGCGTCTTCCTCGTGGACGACTCGGCCTTCGTTCGCCGCGCGCTCACCCGCGTGCTGGCGGTCGAGCCCGAGTTCCAGGTCGTCGGCGAGGCGGCGAGCGGCGGCGAGGCCCTCGCCCGAATCACCGAGGCCGACCCCGATCTCGTCACGCTCGACGTCGCGATGCCGGGGATGGACGGGTTGCAGCTGCTGCCCGCGCTGCTCCGATGGAAGCCGTCACTCAAGGTGCTGATGATCTCGGCCCATACCCGTGACGGCACCGAGGCCACCGTCGCGGCGCTGGCCGCCGGCGCGGTGGACTTCATCGACAAGACCACCTTCAATGTGATGGACCTCGAGTACCTCCGGCGCGAGGTGGTGGACCGCATGCGTGCTGTCGCACCGGCCGGGCAGCGCGCCACGCACCCCGCGGCCGGGCTCCGACCGGCGTCCCCCGGGCCGGATTTCTCGCGGGCCGAGCTCTGCGTCATCGGCGCGTCAACCGGCGGCCCCGCCGCCGTGCAACGCATCCTCCAGACGCTGCCCGCTCACTTCCCGATGCCGGTCGTCGTGGTGCAGCACATGCCGGCGGGATTCACCCGGCCGTTTGCGCAGCGGCTCGCCTCGCTCAGCCGCGTGCAGGTGGCTGAGGGCGAGGACGGCATGCGCCTCGCGGCCGGCACCGCGGTGATCGCTCCGGCGGGCTCGCATCTCCGGGTGTCGCCCAACCTGGTGGCGATCCTCACCCCCGAGCCGGCCGATGCCAAGCACATCCCCAGCGTCGACGTCACGATGCGCTCGGCGGCGCGCGCTCGGCCCGGCAAGGTGCTCGGCATCCTGCTCACGGGGATGGGTGAAGATGGGGCGGACGGGATGACGGCGATTCGCGCCGGAGGCGGCACCACGATCGCCGAGAGCGAGTCGAGCTGCGTGGTATATGGGATGCCGCGCGCGGCGATTCAGCGCGGCGGCGCGGGCCATGTACTGCCGTTGGACGCGATCGCGACCCTGCTGGCCGAGGTCCGGCCGAGCCGAGCCTAGCCGACCGAATCCTCCACCCAGCGGAGGTAGGCAGGGTCGCCGTCCACGATCGGGACGGCGATGATCTCGGGAATCTCGTAGGGGTGGAGCGCCCGGAGGCGGTCGCGAAGCCCGGCCGCGCGCGCGGCAGAGGTCTTGAGGTGGCAGTACCACTCGGTCGCGTGCGCCACGTCCCCGCGCCAGCGGTAGGTGCTCTCGATCGGCCCGACGACCTGGGCACAGGCGGCCCAGCGCTCCTCGACCAGCACGGCGGCAATACGGTCGGCGCTGGGGCGGTCGGGCAGGGTGGTGGTGACCTGCCAGCACTCGGGTCGGTCCGGCGCCGTCACTATATTGAGGACCCCTAGGACTTGGGCTGCGCCTTGCCCACGCCGGGCGTATCGCTTCCGCGCTTGCCGTCGTTGATGGGGGGAATACCCGTCCGCCAGCCGCTCTTGAACCGCACCGTCAACCGGAAGCTCTGCGTGTCCGTCACTACATCCTCGACGTCTCCGAGCGACTTGGCATACGCGGCGGCGGAGTCGGCACGACCCGTGCGGCCGAACTCACGGCCGATCGCGATGGCCTCCGCCTGATCATGTCCGTAGCGTGCGAACTGGTCGGGCGGAGTGAGACCATGCTGGTCGGACATGCCCGTCTTGTAGTGATAGTCCCGGCACGAGACGAGAGCGATGGCGGCAAGGCACAGCCCCAAGCGTCGGATCATCGGTACCCCTGAGCTGAAGGCGTCCGTCGGAGACGTCCGAAGGTAATCACAGCCGGGGTGAAGGTGCCACGGCCGGCAGGAGGCGGGAGATGTCGCGTTCGGCGGTGCTGTCGCTCGTCCTGCTCGGCAGTCCCGCCTGGGTCGCGGCGCAGGGGCTCGACTCCCTCTCCGAGTCGCGTGCCACGATCGAGACGCCTGCGCCGCACGTCCTTCGCTGGTGGCATGGGGCGGCCGTCGCCGGGGCGCTCTCGACGCTGATGGTGCTGGACCATCCCGTGCAACGATACGCTCGGCATAACAGCGGCACCGGTGCCGACAACGTCGCCTCGGTGGTCCGTCATTTCGGGCAGCCAGAGGCCTACGTCACCGTGACGCTCGGCATGCTCGCTACTGGGCTGATCGCCGGGCGGCCCGACATTACCCGAAGCGGCGGCCGGCTGGCCCTGGCGATGGCCCTGGCCGGGGCCGCCACCGAGGTAGGCAAGGTCGCCGTGGGGCGTCCGCGTCCCGAGCAGAGCCTGGACGCGGACGGCTATGAACCGTTCTCGGGCCAGGTCTCGATGCCCTCGGGGCATACGGCCGCCGCCTTTGCCTTGGCCACCTCGCTCGCTGACGCCATCCACAATCCAGTGGCGGCCGTGGGTCTGTATGGCCTGTCGACGGCGGTCGGCTGGTCCCGCATCAACGACAACCGCCACTGGTTCACCGACGTGGCCGCCGGCGCGCTCGTCGGCATCACCTCGGCCAAGCTCGCGTCCGGCCGGTGGCGGATTTTCCGTCTGCATCCCCCATCCTTCATCGCGGGCCCACAAGGCGCGGGGCTGGGCTGGCAGGCGTCGTTCTAGCGACCTCCAGCGGGTCGCCCATCGGCATCCTGCCCCGGTTATTTTCCTTCCCTCCCCGAGCCCGGACGTTCCGATGAGCGGTGCCCCGAACATCCCCCAGCCTCACAACGAACCAGTCCTGAGCTACGCCCCGGGGACCGCCGAGCGCACGGCGCTCAAAGGCGCCCTCGGCGTCGTGGGTGCTGAGCGGCCCGACATCCCGGCGGTCGTGGGCGGCCGCGAGTTTCGGAGCGGCGCCACGCAGAACGTCCTGTCGCCGCATTGCCACGCCCGGGTCCTCGCCACGCTTCACCAGGCCGACCAGGCCACCATGGACTCGGCGGTCACCGCGGCGGTCGAGGCGCAGCAGGATTGGGCGCATTGGCGATTCGAGGACCGCGCGGCGGTCTTCCTCAAGGCGGCCGATCTGCTCGCCGGCGTGCACCGGCAGCGGCTCAACGCGGCCACCATGCTCGGCCAGAGCAAGACCGCGTTTCAGGCGGAGATCGACAGCGCGTGCGAGCTGATCGACTTCCTCCGCTTCAACGTGCACTTCGCCGAGCGCATCTACCAGGAGCAGCCGCAGTCGGCAGCCGGCGCATGGAACCGGATGGACCATCGTCCGCTCGAAGGCTTCGTGTACGCTATCACGCCATTCAACTTCACCGCCATCGGCGGCAACCTGCCCACCGCACCGGCGCTCATGGGGAATACGGTCGTGTGGAAGCCGGCGCACACGGCCGCGCTCAGCAACTGGCACTTCTACAAGCTGCTCGAAGAGGCCGGGCTGCCGCCGGGTGTAATCAATTTCCTCCCGGGCGATCCGATCGCGGTCAGCCGCACGCTCCTCTCGAGCCCCCACTTTGCGGGCATCCACTTCACCGGCTCGACGACCGTGTTCAGGAGTCTGTGGAAGGAGATCGGGGAGAACCTCGACCGCTATCGCAGCTACCCGCGCATCGTGGGTGAGACCGGCGGGAAGGACTTCGTCGTCGCGCACCCGAGCGCCGACATCGACGCGCTGGCCGTCGCGCTCGTTCGTGGCGCATACGAGTACCAGGGTCAGAAATGCAGCGCGGCGTCCCGGGCGTATATCCCCGACACCCTGTGGCCCGCGGTACGCGACCGGGTCGTCGCGATGATCGAGGACATCCGGATGGGCGACGTCGCCGATTTCCGCAACTTCATGGGCGCCGTCATCGATCACCGCGCCTTCGCCCGCATCCGCGACCATCTCGCCACCGCCCGCACAGCGCCCGGCGTCCGCGTCGTGGCGGGCGGCGGGACCGACGACAGCGTCGGCTACTTCGTGCAGCCCACACTGCTTCAGGTCGAGGACCCCGGCTATCGCACGATGCGCGAGGAGATTTTCGGCCCGGTGCTCACCACCTATGTCTATCCGGCCGCGCGGTGGCGCGAGACGCTCGAGCTGGTGGACCGCACCGGCCCCTACGCGCTCACGGGCGCCGTGTTCGCGCGCGACCGCGCGGCGCTGGCGGAGGCCGACGGGGTGCTGCGTCAGGCCGCCGGCAACTACTACGTGAACGACAAGCCGACCGGCGCGGTGGTCGGGCAGCAGCCCTTCGGCGGTGCGCGGGCCAGCGGCACGAACGACAAGGCGGGCTCGGTGCTCAACTTGCTGCGCTGGGTCTCTCCCCGGAGCGTCAAGGAGACGCTCGCGCCGGCCCACGACTACCGCTACCCGTTCATGACGGAGGCGTGATCTGATCGGCGCCGTGACCCGCGCGCGGCGCCCGGCGCTGCTCGTGTGGCTCGTCGCTGGCGTGGGCGTGTACGCGGCAGGTCCGCCTGCTTCACTCCGATACACCGCGGCGCAGCTCGACTGCGCCACCTTCGTGGATCACGCGGCCGGACGGCTCGACGCCGAAACCGGCGCCCGCCGCCGGCGCGAGACGCTTTCCCGCGACGGCGTGCTCCGTGTCCGCGCTCGCGCCGCCGATTCGGGCATCGCCCTCGAGGCCTGGTACGATTCGCTCGCCGTCTCGCGCGTGAGTCCCGAGACCACCCTCATCCCGGACACCGACGGCCTGCTGGGAGGCCGCTACCGCGGTGCGCTGTCGGCCGAGGGCCGCTACGAGCCTCGCGCACGGCCATTTGTGCCCGACGCCGTTGCGGAGGTCGCCGATCTCGGCCGCGTCCTGGATGATCTCCTGCCACCGCTCCCGCCCCGCGCGCTGACGGTCGGTGATGCGTGGAGCGACGGCGCGGGCCTCGAGCTGCGCCGGCTGCCCGACAGCGTGGCCCACGGTCGGTCACTGTGGAGGCTCGCCTTGCATGATCGATCGCAATCGAACGAAGCTGCGATTCGAGGCGACATGACCGGACTCACGGTGAGCCAGGTGACCACCGAAACGGGTGAGATAGACTGGGACGCGAGGTCGGGCCTGGTGCGGCGGGTGCGTCACATCGTGGTCGAGACGTCGGTGCCTGCCGGTGGTCCGCTCAAGCTGCCGCTCCGATCCCGGCTGGAGCAGGACGCAGCGCTCACGCGGAGCGGACGATTCTGTGCAGCTGAGCCCGAGTCTCGATGAGCTCGCCTGCGAGCGCAGTGGCGCGAACGAGCAGTGCATCCCTCCGCGCACGCCGGTGCACTTGGTTCAGCGTGGCTCACCCGCGGGCGAGGCATCGGTCCTGGGCGTGTCCGTTCGTGCCGGTCTGGCGCGCCCCACGAATCGCTGCTCCGGATCGAACACCAGTACGGCGATGACGAATGCGGCGATGGTCGTTCCTATCACGGTGGCGGCCGCGAGCGGCGCCGACGCCTCCGCCGGCTGTCCCAGCGCGTGGCGCACGAGGTCTACGGCGTAGCTCACCGGGTTGATTCGAGCCACCGCCCGGAATGCCGGCGGCATGCCCCGCGTGGGGTACAGCGCTCCGCTCAGGAACAGGAGCGGAAAGAGGACCACGTTGATGATTCCCGCGAAGTTCTCGACCGACCGGAGCCGGGCGGCAACCATCAGCCCCAACGTCGCGCTCATCGCCGCGACGACGAGAAGCGCCGCGGCCGCCGCCAGGTAGCGCGCCGGGGCCGCGTCCACCACGAGCGGCGCGACCACCAGCACCACCGCGCCTTGCAGCGCGCCCACCAGCATCGCGGCGATCGCCCGGCCGGCCAGCACGGCGGCCGAGCCGGCCGGACTCGCGAGCATGAGGCGCAGCATGCCGAACTCCCGGTCGTACACGGTGGAGATGCCCGTCAGCATCCCGCCGAACAACGCCGCCATCACCACGACCCCGGGGAACACATAGGCCTGATAGGGCAGCCCGTTGTCGATCCGCGCGATGGCGTTGTAACCGGTGCCCACCAGGATAAGCCACATGAACGGCCGGGCGAGACCGCCCAGCAGGCGGCTCGTCTGACGCGTTGCCCGTGTCAGATCGCGCGCGACGATGCCGATGACCGCGTGCCAGGCGCTCACGCCTCGCTCCCGACGGTCCGCGCGAAGTACACGTCCTCGAGGGTCGGCGGCCGGAGCGCGAGCCGCTCGATGCCGGTCGCGGCCGTGGCCAGTTCGATCACCGCTTCCCGCTCGCCGCTGATGCCCAAGCGGTACCCTCGCTCCGTTCGGAGCACCGTAGCCGCGGCGCCGAGTCCGCGCACCGCTCTCGCCAGGCGCTCGGCGCCTGGACCTTCGATCTCGGCGACTTCGGCTCCCACCGCGGCGCGCAAGGCGCGGGGCGCATCGTCCGCCACGACCCGCCCGCGCGAGAGCAGCACGACTCGGTCGGCCGGCTCGGCCTCCGCGAGATAATGCGTGGAGAACAGGACGGTCGTACCACGCTCCCGCCGCTCCGCGGCAAGCAGCCTCCAGATCAGCTCGCGGTGCTCGGGATCGAGGCCGACCGTCGGCTCGTCCAGAATGAGCAGCTCGGGGCCCGCAAGGGTCGCGCGGGCGACGTCGACCAGGCGGCGCCAACCGCCGGAAAGGCGGCTCGCCGCCTGTGCCGCACGTGGGCCGAGGCCCGCGCGCTCCATCGCCGCGGCGACCGCCGCCGAAAGCTCCCGGCCACCCAACCCCGCGAGACGGGCGGCGAACCGCAGGTTCTGCTCGACCGTGAGCAGGCCGTCGATGCTGGTCTCCTGGAACACGAGCCCGAGCCGCCGTCGCGCCGCCGCGCGATCCCGTACGACGTCGTGCCCGAGCACGCGGGCGCCTCCGCGGGTGGGCGCGAGCAGCGTGGCCAGCAGCAGCATCGCGGTCGTCTTGCCCGCGCCGTTCGGGCCGAGGAGGCCGACCAGCGAGCCCCGCGCGACCTCGAGAGTCAATGCGTCGAGGGCCCGGACGCCGCCATAGTCGCGCCCGAGCCCTTCGGTGAGAATCGCCGGTGTCGCGCCGGCCCCGGGCGCAGCCGAATGGCTCACGCGCGCTGCGGCTCGACGTAATCGCGGTAGACGTACTCGTCGGCCTGCTCGCGCAAAGCCTGGTCGATCACGTGACGGTGCGGGCTCAGGGCGCAGACCGGATCGGCGTTGGCGGCGTCACCGGTGAGCGCCAGCGCCTGGCAGCGGCAGCCGCCGAAATCCACCCCTTTCCGCGGGCAGCTCCGGCAGGGCTCGCGCATCCACGCGTCCCCCCGAAAGGCCTGGAAGGCGGGTGATTCGTGCCAGATCCAGCCCACCGAATGGTCGCGCACGTTGGGAAGGTCGAGCGAGGGGATCGCGTACGCGCCATGGCAGGGAAGCGCGCGCCCATCCGGCGAGACCACGATGTAGTACCGGCCCCAGCCGCCGTAGCACGCCTTCGGCAGCTCCTCGAAGTAGTCCGGGAGCACGAACGTGATCTGCATCTGCCCCTTGTAGCGCTGGATCCGCTCCTGGGCGATCTCCTTGGCTTCGAGCACCTGTCGCCGCGTCGGCATGAGCGATGCGCGATTCTTGAGGCCCCAGCCGTAGTACTGGGTGTTCGCAAGCTCCAGCCGATCCGCGCCGTATTCGGCGGCGAGGTCGATGATCTCGCCGATCCGATCGAGATTGGCGCGGTGCAGCACGACGTTGATCGAGAACGCGAAGCCGAGCTCCTTCACCAATGATACGGCCGCCTGCTTCTGTTTTACCGAGCTCACCCCCGCGATCCGCTCCGCCACGGCCGGATCGGCATCCTGCACCGACACCTGGATGTGCTCGAGCCCGGCGGCCCGCAGCGCCTCGGCGCGCTTGCGGGTGAGACCGAGGCCCGAGGTTACGAGGGTGGTGTACAGGCCGAGACTCCGGGCATGCACGGCCAGCTCCTCGAGATCCTTGCGCACCAGCGGCTCCCCGCCGGAGAGCCCGAGCTGCAGCACACCGAGCTCGCGCGCCTGGGTGAAGACGCGCTTCCAGTCCTCGGTGCCGATCTCAGTGTCGGCCCGGAGCAGGTCGAGCGGGTTCGAGCAGTAGGGGCAGTGCAGCGGGCAGCGGTGCGTCAGCTCCGCGAGCAGGGTCGTCGGGCGTTCCTGGGTGGTCATTGGATCAGCTCTCTCTCCGCCAGCCGCGACAGATACTCGGTCACATCGGCGGTCACGTCGGTCTGGTAGCGTTCACTCAGCGTGGCGGCGATCTCGGCCACGGTGCGGCTCCCGTTCACCAGCTCCAGGATGGCCTTGCCGGTGTCGTTGAGCAGGACGGCGCCTTCGGGGTACAGCAGGACGGGGCGGTCGCGCGCCGGGTCGTAGTCCAAGCGGGCCAGTCGCCAGAGTCGAGGGACCGCGTCGGGCGCGAGCGTCACGCGACGTCCTCGCGGTACGCATTGTGGATCGTGTCGATCATCGCCCACAGCATCTCGAGCTTGAACGCCAGCGCCTCGAACACCTTGCGCTGCCGTTCCGGCGTCGTGGCCCACTCGCGCACGATCCGCAGTCCGTGGCTCACGTCCCGCGGCGCCTGCACCAGCCGGCTCCGGAAGTAGTCCAGCGCCTCAGGCGGAATCCACGGATAGTGGGTCGGAAACGCTTCGATGCGCTGCTGGTGGATCTTGGGGGCGAACAGCTCGGTCAGCGAGGAGGCGCACGCCTCCTGCCAGGGCTTGGTCCGGCAGAACGTGACGTACGACTCGCAGATCAGCCGCACCGCGGGCAGCACGTGCCGCTCGTCCTCCATCTCCTCGCGCGGAACGCCAAGGGCCATGCCGAGCCGGATCCACATCTCGATCCCACCCGTGCGCGGCGCTGTGCCGTCGTGGTCGATGATGCGCTGGATCCACTCCCGGCGCACGTCCGGGTCGGGACAGTTGGAGAGGATGGCCGCGTCCTTTCGCGGCACCACACGCTGGTACGCGAGCCGGTTCGCGGCCCAACCCTGAAACTGCCGCTGCGTCAGCTTCCCCTCGTACATGCGCTGGTGAAACGGGTGCTGCACGTAATACGACCCATGAAATGTTCGGAGCGCCGCCTCGAGCTCCGTAGGACTCAGCGGACGCTCGAGCGGGGGGATGGGCGGCCGTGGCGGTGAGGCGAGCTGCGAGGCGGCGAAGGTCGTGGTCATGATCGTCACAGGGTAAACCGCATGCCGTCGGCGCCGACGATCAGGCCGGCCCGCTCGACGTCGGCCCGCTCCGGACCGTGCTCGAGCAGCATGGGATTGGTGTTGTTGATGTGCGTGTAGACCCGCCGCCGACCGACAAGGCCGGCCAGACGTGCCAGGCTTCCGTCCGCGCCGGATACCGGCAGATGATCCATCTGACGGGCGGTGCGCTCGCCGATGCCAAGGCCGATCAGCTCGTCGTCCGTCCAGAACGTGCCGTCGAACAGCACGAGGTTCACCGTTTCGAGGCGGCGGAGCAGCTCGTCGTCGAGCCCGCCGCAGCCAGGAACGAAGGCGCAAGACCCTCCCGTGCGCTCGTCCTGCACGATGAGGCCGACCGTGTGGCCCGGCCGCTCTTCGCTCGCGAACCGGGGCGGTCCCGCGGGCACCGGAAAACAGGTCACCCGGAGGCTGCTGGAGCTCCCGTCGTGATAGCAGAGGCCGGTGCGCCGCTCGAGCACCATCGCCTCGACCCGAACCTCGGCGAATGCCTGCGTGACCGGCAGGATCCGCGAATCATGCGCGATCACGTCCCGCACCGCGTCGGTGGCCCACACCTGAAGGTGTCGCGCCTCCCTGAGCAGGGCCAGACCGAGCGTATGGTCCAGCTCGGCGTCGGTGAAGACGACGCCCTCGACCGGCACGTGCCGGACGCCGGTGGGCGCCGGCAGCCCGAGCGTCCCCAGCTGTTCGCGCACATCGGGCGAGGCGTTGAGCAGGAACCAGCGGGCGCCGTCCGCGCTCACCGCGGCGGACGACTGGGTGCGCGGACGTGCCTGGTCCGGCGCGCTTCGGGCGACGCGGCATGTCGGGCACCAGCAGTTCCATTGGGGGAAGCCTCCGCCGGCGGCGGTGCCCAGAAGAACGATGTGCACGGGGTGGGGAGGGCCGAAAAGATCGAGGGGCCCGCTTTCGCGAGCCCCTCGGATCAGCTGTTCGCCTTAGAGCGTCGCGACGTACGCGGTGACTTCCATCGTGACGGCAACGACCTCGGCCTCGGGCTTGGTCCACTTCATGGTTAGGAGCCTCCTGGGAGTGAGGGCTGGGCCGCGAGGGCCCGTTGCGTTGGGTGTTCCCACCCAGCCGGATCCTGGATTGACCCGACGACGCCCGCTCAAATGCAGACTCCGTGCCGTTCCTGGCATCGGCGATCGCCGAGGGCATAAATCATGAGAAGCCAAACGGATGCGGCTCGCGTTCCCGTCTTCCCGCCCGCCTACCCCCGGCCGCCGGCCTGGGTCATCTCACCCAGCTTGGGTCACCTCACCCACTCAATCCGTACTTCTTGAGCCGGTAGCGAAGCGTGTCGCGGCTGATGCCCAGACGCTGCGCCGCCCGGGTCTGATTTCCTTCGCACTCCCGCAGCGCCTGCTCAATCATGGAGCGCTCCCAGCCGTCGAGGTCCATCCCCGGAGGCGGGAGCGAGGGCCCATTGGTTCCAGGCGGCCCGTGGACGGCCGGGAGCTGATCGGACGCATTCGGTACGCCCGCTTCGGCCGGCACTGAAGTGGAGATCGGCGACGCCGGCACGCTTTCCCGGGTTTCCGGGGTTGCCAGCGAAAGGTGCTCGACATCCAGCGTCGCGCCTCGACTCCACAGAACCGCGCGTTCGATCACGTGGCTCAGCTCTCGCACGTTGCCCGGCCAGGGATAAGTCAGGAGCAACTCCCGGGCGCGCGGGTCGATATGCCGCACCTGCTTGTCGTACTTGGCGTTGAATCGATCGAGATAGTGCTGCGCGAGGAGCAGCACGTCGCTCCCACGCTCCCGCAGCGGGGGCAGGTGCAGGATGATCACCGCCAGCCGGAAGTAGAGGTCGCGGCGGAACTGGTCGCGCTGGGCGTCGCGCTCGAGATCGCGGTTGGTGGCGGCCAGGATGCGGACGTCGATCCGTCGGTCGCGGATGCCGCCGACCCGGCGGACCGTTCGCTCCTCCACCGCCTTGAGCAGCTTCCCCTGGAGCGACAGCTCGACGTCGCCCACTTCGTCGAGAAACAGGAACCCACCTTCGGCCGCCTCGAACAGACCCATTCGCGATTCCTTGGCGTCGGTGAACGCGCCGCGCTCGTGGCCGAACAGCTCCGCTTCCATCAGCGTCGCCGGAAGAGCGGTGCAGTTGACCTCGATGAAGGGCCGCGCGGCACGCGAGCTCGCCGCATGGATCGTCCGGGCCACCAGCCCCTTCCCGGTCCCGGTCTCGCCGGTGATGAGCACCGGCGGCGTCTCATCCAGCGTTGCGATCTGCCGGGCCTGGTCCAGGAGCGCTCGAATCGCGGGCGAGTCGCCGATCACACCTGCGAGGGTCGCATCGCGGACCGCATCCCGGCGCCGGTAGTACGAGAGCTCCTGACGAAGCTGCGAGTTCTCGCGGGCTCGGTCCGCGAGAAGTCTGAGCTCCTCGAGATCCACCGGCTTCTTGAGGTAGTCGAAGGCCCCGAGCTTCACCGCCTCCACCGCGCCCTCGATCGTGCCGTGCGCCGTCATGATGATGACGGGGATGGCCGCGTCGAACTCGCGGATCCGGCGCAGCAGCTCGATCCCGTCCATGCCCGGCAGCCGCACGTCGCTGAACACCACGTCCGGCCGCATCGTCTCGAGCAGCCGGAGCGCCTGCTCCGCGTCGACCGCCACTTCGGCCTCGTAGCCGGATTCGGTGAGGAACGCCTTGATCGCGCGGGCGAGGGTGCGCTCATCGTCCACGATGAGCACCGTCGAGCCGGTCACGCCGCCTGCTCCGTCGGCAGCCGCACCCGCACGGTCGTGCCCAGGCCCGGGCTGGACGCGATCTCGAGCCGGCCACCGTTCTGCTCGATGTACCGCTTGGCGATCGCCAGGCCCAGCCCCGTGCCCTCCTGCCGCGTGGTGAAGAACGGCTCGCACACGGACGCGAGCGCGTGCTCGGGGATCCCGCCACCGGTGTCGCTCACCTCGACCACAACCGAGGCCGGCGTGGGCGAGCCGGGTCCGGTGCCATCGGCCACGAAGGCGTTGATCCGGAGCCGGCCGCCGCCCGGCATCGCGTCGAGGGCGTTGGAGACGATCTCGAGGATCGCCTGCTCGATCTGCATCGGGTCCACCCGGACCTGGGGCAGTGACGGCGGCACGGCCTTCTCCAGCTCCACGCGCTGCTCGCGGATCGGCTGGGCCACGGCCGGCAGCAGTTCGTCAATCAACCGCGGTACGCTCTCGCTCACCGGATGAAACGGGGCGGGCCGGCTGAAGCTGAGCAGATGGCTGATCCGCCGATCCAGCCGGTCCACCTCCTCGATGATGGCGTCGAGGTGCTCCGTCGCGGACGGCGACCCGGGATGGCGCCGCACGAGCTGCGCGGCGGCCCGGAGGCTCGCCAGCGGGTTCCGGAGCCCGTGCGCCACCGCCGCCGACATCTCTCCGATCGAGGCGAGCTTTCCAGCCTGCACCAGTTGCTCGCGCGACTCGCGCAGCTGCCCGGTCATGCGCTCCAGGGCGCGCGCCAGATCGCCGATCTCATCGCGCGACGTCGCATGGACCGGATGGTCGAGGTCGCCCGAGCCCACTACGGCCATGGCGCGGGTGAGATCGGCCACGGGACGGGCGAGACTCCGTGAAATGAGCCAGCTCGCCATGAGTCCCGCCGCAAGCGCGAGCACGATGATGGCCACCAGCGTCCGTCCCTCGGCCGCCAGGATGTCCTCCAGCCTGCCGTAGGCGCCCTTCACGCTCGACTCCCGGGCGCGCCGATAGATCTCGCGGTTGGTGGCGGTGAGGGCGGGTTGAAGTCGCCCCTTGAGCTCGCGCTGCGCCAGGCGGTAGGCCTCGACCCGGTGGCCCTCGTCGGCCAGGTGGAAGACGCTGTCCGACACGGCCACAATTTGGCGCTGAATGGCAGCCACGCCGTCAGCCATGCCCATCTCGTCCGGGTGCAGCTCCGCGCGCCAGCGGTTCTGCCAATAGTCGACGACCTGGCCGGTAAGCACGAATTCCTTCCGCGCCGTCTCGTCGAGGCCGCTCAGATAGCGCCAGACCAGCTCGTTCTGGTCGAACATTGCCGTTTCGAGCTCGGCGTACGTCCGGGTCCTCGCCATGCTCTGACCCAGCGCCGTGAGCGCGCGCCGCTCGAGCGCGTTGCTGCGGATGGCTTCCGCCCCCACGAGGAGGGCAGGCAGGACCATCAGCGAGAAACCGAACAGCAGCTTGCTCTGGAAGGTCACGAACGAAACATACGGGCAGCCGGAAGGAGGCGGTAAGAGGGCCGGCGACAAGCGGGGAGGGAGGACGTAGTGAAGGGCGGGGAAGCTGGCGACAGCGAGCCGATGTTGTGCATCCCGAGCGCCGGGAGGGATACGGGGGGACGTGGCTCGGACTACCCGGGCAGGATGCCTCGCCGTGTGACCGCCAGCCATGGCCGCCCCGCCCGCCGCTCGCCTGCTCGCCTAATGAGCCGCCGCGCCTCCCCGCACCCGCCCGGTCCGGAACAGCACCAGCAGCGGCAATGCGGCCACGAAGGCGATTCCCATCGTCAGAAACACCTTCTCGAACGCCACCATCGACGCCTGCTGGCGCAACACCGCGTCGAGCAGGGCCTGAGCCCGATGCTGCGCCTCGGGCACCGCCGAGCCGAGGGTCACCATGCGCCGGGTTGCCTGCTCCAGCCAGCTCGTCGCAGCCGGGGTGCCGGCGGCCAGGTGTGGCAACAGCGCCTCGCGGCTCTGCTCGGTGAACCGCGTCAGCAGCGTGGCCGTGACCGCGATCCCGAAGCTGCCGCCGAGCTGGCGCGAGAGGTTGAACAGCCCCGTCCCCTGCGCGAGCTGGTCGGGCCGGAGGTCGGCCACCGCGGCGCCGGTGAGCGGCACGAAGATGAAGCCCAGCCCCACGCCGCGCAGCACCATCGGCAGCAGCAGGTCCGACATGCCGATGTCGGTCGTGAAGTGGAAGTGCAGCCACATGGACCAGAAGAACAGCAGCACCCCGATCGTCACCAGGAGTCGCGCGTCGAGGCGCGCGCTCAGCCGGCCCATGAGCGCCATCGTGAACGCGCTGGCAATCGCGCCGGGCAGGATCACCCGGCCGGTGTCCCACGCGCTGTAGCCCAGGAGATTCTGGAGAAAGACGGGCAGCGCGAAGACGCTGGCGTAGAGCGCGAAGCCCAGCACCACCGCGAATCCCACGCCGCCGGCGAGCTGCCGGTTCCGGAGAATCCGCAGCTCCACAATCGGGTTCGCAGTCCGGAGCTCGTGCCATACGAAGGCGATCAGCCCCACGCCGGCCGCGATCGCCTCGGTCACGATCTCCCGCGACTCGAACCAGTCCTTGCTCTCGCCGCGCTCGAGCAGAATCTGCAAGGCGCCGATTCCTACGATCAGCAGGGCGAGCCCCAGCCAGTCCACCCGCGTCCGCCGCACCAGATGCGCCGGCTCGGGGACCGAGCGCCAGGTGAGCACGGCCGCGAGCAGCCCGAGTGGCACGTTGATGTAGAAGATCCAGGGCCACGAGTAGTTGTCGGTGATCCAGCCGCCGAGCGTCGGCCCGAGCGTCGGCCCGACCATGACGCCCATGCCGAAGATGGACATGGCGGTGCCGCGCTCGGCGAGGGGAAACACATCGAACAGGATGGCCTGCGCGGTGCTGATGAGGGCGCCGCCGCCGATCCCCTGCACGATGCGCCAGAGCACCAGGCCCTCGAGCGACCGCGCGGCGCCGCAGCAGAACGATGCCAGGGTGAAGAGGAGGATGGATCCCGTGTAGTAGTTGCGCCGGCCGAAGCGGTCCGACAGCCAGCTCGTGAGCGGCAGGACGATGACGTTCGCGACGATGTATCCCGTGCTCACCCAGGCCACCTCGTCGAGGGTGGCGCCCAGATTGCCCATCATGTGCGGGATCGCCACGTTCACGATGCTGGTGTCCACCAGCGAGCACGCTCGCCAGCGTCACGGCGAAGGCGATCAGGTAGCGCGAGCGATACACCAGCTCGCGCGGGAGGGCCGGCCGCCGGGCCGGCAGCGCCAGGGTGGTCACGAGGCAGCGCTCAGTCGGTGGTGATCGTGACTTCGACCGACATGCCGGGCCGCAGCGGATGGCCGGGGTCCGCCCGGTTGTCGACCGCGATCCGCACCGGGACCCGCTGCACCACCTTGGTGAAGTTGCCGGTCGCGTTGTCCGGCGGCAGCAGGGAGAAGCGCGCGCCCGTGGCGGGGCTCAGACTCTCGACCTTCCCCTGGAAGGTCCGTCCCGGGTACGCGTCGACGCTGAACTCGGCGGCATCGCCCACCCGCACGTTGGTGAGCTGGGTCTCCTTGAGGTTGGCCGTGACCCACACCTCTTCCTCGGGCACCAGTGACAGCAGGTTCTGTCCCACCTGCACCAGCGCGCCCGGCTCGGCGTTGCGCTTGGCCACGACGCCGTCGTTCGGGGCAAGCAAGGTTGCGTAGCTGAGCTGAAGCCGCGCGTTGTCCACCGCCGCCTGTGCCGAGGCGAGCCGCGCGTCGGCCGCGCGCACCGCCGCTCCGGACGCCGACACCTGGCTTCCCGCCGCCGCCGCCTGCCGCTTGGCCGCCTCGAGATTGGCGGCGGCCGCATCGCGCGCGCTCTGCGCGGCATCGAGCTGCTGCGCGGAGATGATCTTCGTCGCGGCGAGCCCGCGGTAGCGCTCGTAGTCCGCATTCGCCTGGCGATAGCTGGCCTGCGCGGCGGCGATCGAGGCCTGCGCCGACGCCGCCTGCGCCCGCGTGGCCTGGAGCTGCGCCTCGGCCTGCCCCGCCGTCCGCCAGGAGCCCACCGCCGCCTGGGCGTTGTGGAGATCGGCCTCGGCCTGCTCCAGCTTGTTCACCAGGTCGCGCTGGTCGAGCACGACGAGCGTGTCGCCCGCCTTCACGTGCTGGTTCTCGTCGACCAGCACCCGGTCGATGAACCCGGAGATCCGCGGCGCGATGGCGGTGATGTGCCCATCCACCTGCGCGTTGTCGGTGGTGACGTGGTGACGGCTGAAGATCCAGCGACGGACGCCCCAGGTCGCCAGCGCGATCGCCAGGATCACGCCGATGATCAGCGGAAGCCGCCGGGTCCAGCTGCGCGTCGCCCGCTCGGGCTTCGCTGCCGCCGGCACGTCCATCGCGATGTCGGTTGCCATGGTCGTTCTCGTTCCTTAATGCAGTTGATCGATGACGCCGAGCGCGCGATACGCGCCCACCCGCGCCGTCCCGAAGTTCACCCTCGCCTGGATCAAGGCGTCGCGCGCGCTGATGACCGAGCTCTGGGCGTTGGTCGTCTCCACGCTCCCCGCCACGCCCGCCTGAAACCGCTGCTGGGCCTGCGCCAGTTCCTGCTCGGCGAGCCGCAGGCGCTCGCCCGCGATGGCCACCTGCTGCCGCGCGGAGGCCACGTCGAGCACCGACTGGCGGGCCTCGGTCTCCACCTGGTTGACCAGGTCGTGCTCCCGGATCTCCTGGACCTGCACCCGGATGTTTTCTTCCTTGACCCGGTTCTGGCGACGAAAGCCGTCGAGGATCGGGACCGTGAGCTGCAACTGCACCGCGTAGGTGCCGTTCAGGTTGCTCGTCTGGGGCCCGGTCTGCTGATACTGGCCCGTGAGCCCGAGGCTCGGCAGGTATTCCGCCCGCACCGCGCCCAGCGAGCGGCGGGCCGCCTCGGTCCGTGCGCGCTCGGCGGCGAGCTCCGCCCGGTGCTCGCGGGCGAACGCGGCCGCGGAGTCGGGATCGAGCGGCAGCTCCGTGGCCGCCGGGCCGAGCGAGTCGGCCAGCTCGACCTTGGTGCCGGAGGGGAGGTCGAGCGTGCGGAGCAGGTCGAGCTTCGCGCGGTCGGATCCGTTGCGGGCCACCTCGAGCTGCGTGCGCACGGCCGCGAAGCTCACCTCACTTCGCGTCTGGTCGATCGCGGGGCTCACGCCAGCCGCCACCAGCTGCCGCGCCTGGTCCAGCAGCGTGGCCGCGATCGAGCTGTCCGCCTCGCGGGCCCGCACGGTCTCGAGGGCGCTGAGCGCCTGCAGGTAGGCGAGCCCCGCCGTGGCGCCCGAGATCTCACCCGCGGCCTTCGCGTCGAGGCCGCTCGCCACGGCGCTGTCCTTGGCGGCGCGGAGCCGGCCGAACACCGAGGCATCGAACACGGTCTGCGAGCCGCGGAGCTGGAGCCGGTAGATGTTGAACGGGTCGGTCACCGCCGGAAATCCGGGCAGCGAGAGGCCGAACTCCGAGAGGTTGAGCGTCTGGTGGGTGTAGCCCGCGTTGCCCGCGATCGTCGGCAACAGATCGGCCCGCCGCTCGCCCACGCGGGCCTCCGCGGTGCGCACGTCGAGCCGCGCGATGGCCGCGTTGACGCCCTGGGTCCGGCCCAGCTCGATCGCCTGGAGCAGCGTAATCGGCCCGGTGGGCACGGTGGGCTGCTGTGCCGCGGCCGGCGCCACGAGACCGAGCGCGAGCGACGCGAGGGCGAACGACGAGCGATGCATGACGGGGTCTCAGCTCCGCTCCGCGGAGTGCGCGAGCACCCCGTGGAGATACAGGTCCACAAGCCCTTCGACCGCCTGCTCTTCGGTGAGCGCCTGCGGATCGAAGCGGTGGAAGAAGCACTGCACTTGCGCCGTGTGGACGAGGAGCGACGAGAGTCCGCGGGCCGCGAAACCCTCCACGCCCCGCCGGAATTCGCCCGACGCCACGCCGCGCTCGAGCACCTGCGCGACCAGCCGTCGGGCCCGCAGGATGACCTCGTCAAAGTAGAACCGGGCCAGTTCCGGGAAGTGCGGTAGCTCACCCTGGACCACTCGGGCGAGCTGCATCATCTCCTCGCGGCGCATGCGGAAGTACATCCGGCGGATGAGCTCGATCAGCAGCCCGCGGGCGCTGCCCTCATAGGTGCGGACGAACGCCTCCGCCTCGGCCAGGCTGGCCACCACCTTGCCGCGCACCATTTCGCGGAACAGCGATTCCTTGGAGTCGAAGTAGCAGTAGACGGTGCCCTTGCTGACCCCGGCCCGGCGGCCGACGTCCTCGATCTTGGCACGGGCGAAGCCGGATTCGCAGAAGGTGGCGAGGGCGGCGTCCAGGATCTCCTCCGGGCGGGCCTCGGGCCGCCGCTGCCAGCGGCGCGAGGGGGAGGAGCTTGGGTGACTTGTCATGGGCGCGCTCACTATTTAACTGACCGGTCAGTAAAATATGAGAACACGCCAGCGAGTCAAGGCCGCACCCCAGGCTTCTTGCTGGACGGCCCACAAGTCCCTAATTTGCAGCAACCTACCCGCCGGAGGACCGCCGATGTCGGATGCATTCCTCAGCTCCGACGACTTCGACGAACAAGCCCATCAACTCTATAACGAAGGCCGCTACGATGAAGCGCTGCTGATCCTCCAGGAGGGGATCACCCGGTACCCCCACGCTATCGAACTTCATATCGGTAAAGCATATGCCCAGCTCGCCCGGGAGGATTTCGCCTGGTCCCGGCGGAGCTTCGAGCACGCCATCGGTCTTGACCCCGATCACGAGGACGGCTTGGCCGGTCTGGGCGAGACGCTGCTCAAGCTGGGCGACCGTGCCGGGGCCATGCGCACCTTCGAGCGCATCCTCCAGCTCGGGTTCCAGGACGACCACGAGCTGATGCTCCAGGTCGGGCGGGCGCTGTTCCGTGAAGGGCTCATTGCGCCGGCGCACCGCTTCTTCGATCTGGCGGCCTCGGCCCATCCCGAGTCGCCCGACGCGGCGGCGTGCCTCGGGTACGCGTCGCACCGGCTGGGCAACGACGCGGGCTCGCTCTACTGGCTCCGGCGCGCCCTGGAACTCGACGCCTCCTACAGCGAGGCGCGTATCTATCTCGCCAACCTGCTCTACGACCGCGGCGAGACCGAGGCGGCGCTCCACCACCTCGAGCGCACCCAGCCCGAAGATCACTTCGACGAGCTGGGCATCTGGCGTCACATCGAGCTCAAGAAATCCGTGTATCGGCTGCCCGATGAAGATCCCGAGCTCGCGCCCTGGCTCGCTCGCCTCGGTGAGGTGGCCGGCGAGCCCGACGCCATCGACATGCTGCTCGCGGAGGTCGAGGCCCAGCAGGCCGACGGCGGCATCCGCGATCCGCACCAGCTCGAGCTGTTCGGCACGCTGCTGAGCGAGCTGCACGCCATGCAGAAGAAGCCGGGCCAGGGTGACGCGCACCTTATCGTCACCCTCGCGGGCCAGGCCATCCGCGGCGACTGGGACGAGATCCTCGCCCAGATGAAGGCCGCCGACCGCGACTGGGCCACCGGATCGCTCAGTGATTTCATGGCCAGCCTCGCGCGGCGAGGCCAGGCCGAGACCGGCGTCGTCATCCCCACCACGGATGCGGAGGCCTTCATTCGCGGCAGCGCCGAGGCCGGCGTGCTGCGCATCGTCCAATAGCGCGTGGCGCGGACGCATTGGACCGACGGCGTCCGCCGGGAGGTGCTGTCGAACGGGCTCCGGCTGCTGGTGCAGCCGGACCACTCGGCGCCGGTCGTGGCGGTGGTGACCCACGTGGAGGCTGGCTTCTTTGACGAGCCTGATCGCTGGGCCGGCATCTCCCACGTGCTCGAGCACATGTTCTTCAAAGGGACGGCGCGCCGCGGCGTGGGCGCCATCGCCCGCGAGACCAAGAGCGCCGGCGGCTATCTCAACGCCAGCACCACGTACGATCACACCACCTACTTCACGGTTCTCCCCGCGTCCGGCCTCGCCCAGGCGCTCGACATCCAGGCCGACGCCCTCCGGCACTCCGCCATCGACGAGACCGAGCTCGCCCGCGAGCTGCAGGTCATTATCCAGGAAGCAAAGCGCAAGCTCGACACGCCCTCGGCGGTCGCGTACGAGACCCTGCACGAGGTCATGTACGACCGGCACCGGATCCGCCGCTGGCGCATCGGCCATGAAGCCGAGCTCGCCGGGTTCCGGCGGGCCGACGTGCACGGATACTACGCCTCGCGCTACGTCCCCGAGCGCGCCATCGTCGCGATCGTGGGCGACCTCGATCCCGATCGGGCGCTCGCCTTGGCCCGCGAGGCCTACGCCGACTGGCCTGCCGCTCCCGGCGCGGTCGACCGCTCGCCTGACGAGCCCGAACGGCGCCAGGTGCGCGCCCGCACGCTCCGCGGCGACGTGAGCCAGGCCGAGCTCGTGCTCGGCTGGCGCGCCGCCCCGCCGCTCTCGCCCGAGGCGCCCGCGCTCGACCTCGCCGCCGCCGTGCTGAGCGCCGGGCGCGGAAGCTGGCTGTACCGCGGTCTCCGCGAGACCGGCCTGGTCACGTCGATCACGGCCAACTACTACGCCCCGACCGAACTCGGGGTCTTCGGCATTGCCGCGGAGCTCTCGCCCGAGCGGGTGCGGCCGGCGCTCGACGCCATTGCGGGCACGGTGAGCCGGCTGGCGCTGCTGGGTCCGCCGCCGGAGGATCTCGAGCGGGCGCGAACACTGCTCCGCGCGCGGTGGGCCCGCCGCCTCGAGCCGATGGAAGGCCGCGCGGCGGCGCTGGCCGCGGCGGAGGCGCTCGACGGCTACGACTTTCTGGATCGCGAATTCGAGGCGCTGAGCGCCGTCACGGCGGACCAGGTTCGCATGGTCGCCGCGCGGTATCTCCAGCCCGACGCCGTCTCGGCCGTCCTGTACCTGCCGGAGGACCAAGGCGAGGACCTCACCGCCGACGCGTTGGGCCGCGCCTTTGCCGTCACCGAGCTTCGCGCGACGGCGCCCTCGCCCGCGGCGGCTCCGGTCACCGTCGCGGCGCCGTCACCGCCCGCCGCTCGGCGAGTCGAGGGCGACGTGTGGCACACGGCGCTCGCCGGGGTCGACCTCCTGGTGCGGAGGAAAGCGGGCGTGCCGCTCGCCCATCTCGGCATTTACGTGCCGCGCCGCGAGCTGGACCCGCCGGCGCAGGCTGGCCTCGGCGCGCTCACCGTGCGGGCCGCCGTGCGCGGCGCCGGCGCCCTCGACGCCGCGGCGCTCGCTTTCGCCTTCGAGCGGCTCGGGGGCACCCTCAGTCCCGCGGCCACGGTGGACTGGCTCGGCTTTGCGACCTCCGTGCTCTCGGAGCACCTGGGCGACGCGGCCGAGCTGCTCCGGCTCGTCTTTGCCTCGCCCAGACTGGACCCGGCCGACGTCGAGCGTGAGCGCGGAATCATGATCGCCGAAGCGGAGCAGGTGGCCGACGACATGTTCCGCTTCCCGTTCCAGCTCGCCTTTGCCGAAGCGTTCGGCGGGGTGGGGTACGGGCTGCCCGTGTCCGGACTGCCCCACACGCTGCCCGCCATCACCGCGCCCGACGTTCGCGCGTGGCAGGCGCACGCGCTGGTCGGCACGCGGCCGGTCGTGATCGCCGTGGGCGATCTGGAGCCCGAGCGCGCGTCCGCCGCGCTGGCCGGGATCTTCGGCGACGCGCCGGCTCGCGCGGACAGCGGTCCGCTTCCCGCGCTCGACTGGTCGGCCGGCGACAGCGGTGAGCCGCCCGCGCGGGTGGTGCCCCGCGACAAGGCGCAGGCGGCCCTGGCGATGGTGTTCCCCGGGTTCTCGCGGCGGTCGCCCGATCGCGCGGCCGCGCTGGTCTGGGCGGCGATCGCGAGCGGCCTGGGCGGGCGTCTGTTCGAGGCGCTGCGGGACCGGCGCTCCCTGGCCTACACCGTGGTCGCCTCCGCGTGGCTCAAGGCGCGGGCGGGCGCGCTGGTCACCTATATCGCCACCTCGCCCGAGCGCGAGGAGGAAGCGCGCGACCAGATGCTGCGCGAGCTGGCCCGCTTCGCCCGGGAGCCCGTGACCGAGCCCGAGCTGCGCCAGGCGGTGAACTACCTCGCCGGACAGGCCGAGGTAAGCCGCCAGAGCGGCGGTGCCGTCGCGGCGGAGATCCTGGAAGCTTGGATCGCCGGAAACGGCCTGGGCGAGCTGGCCGATCCCGCGGCCGCCTACCGCGCGGTCACGGCCGACGATGTGCTGCGGGTAGCCCGCGCGTCACTCGATCCGGCACGCCGGGTGGAAGGCGTGGTTCGCGGCAGGGGCGCGGTCAGACCCCCGGTCGCCGCGCTCCAGTCCTAAAGGAAAGCTGCATCCTGAAGTGATATTCCCAGCCGAAGAGGGAAAGCTCCAACCCTGAAGCGTAGTTCTGACTAAGAACTCAGCCGGAGCGAGACGGGGCCGGGGCCCGGCGGAGCTCCGGCCCCGTATCACTCCGGCTGACCCCCGAACGAACAAAGATCAGGTTGCAGCGCGTCCCGACTCTCTCGACAGCGCCCGCGCAATGACGTCCACGCCGCGCCCCGCGTCCACCGGTGCGCGCGCCACCACCGTGACGAAGCAGAAGCCGTCGTGCGGCACGGTGTGGAGCACGATGTGCCCGTCCCGGCAGAGGAGCGCCACCGACGAGCCGCCCGCGCCTTCGCGCGAGATGGGCGGCCCCAGCGGCGACATGCCGATCGCGCTCGCCGCGGCCACGAGCACCGCGCAGAGCCCGGCCGAATCGGCCAGCCGAGTGCCGCTGATGCCGGTGAGCTCGTCGAGATGGTAGTTGAACGCGGCGTCCACGGCGGGCGAATCGCTCAGGCGCGGGGAGGATACACGGCGAAGGCCACCCGATGCCCGCCGGGCGCGACCGGCAGAATCTCCCTACGCAGCCGGCGCGCGATGCGATGCACTGCGGCGCCGCGCCCGCCGCAGGGACTGACCGCGGCGTCGAGCGTCATGCGAGTATCTTGCAGGCCATGGCGTCCGAACCTAGTCCGCGCCGCGAGGGCGAGCAAGACCGCGCGGTGTGGAGCACCGCGGACGTGCTCAGCGCGGTGCGCATCCCGCTCGCGATCGCGTTCCCGTTCGCGTCGAACGGCGTGCGCCTCGTGCTGCTGGCGCTCGCCGCGGCGAGTGATCTGCTCGATGGGCAGATCGCCCGACGGTTCGGCAGCTCGTCGCTCGGTGCCGTGCTCGACCCCGTGGCCGACAAGCTGTTCATGGCATCGGCCTTCGGGGTCGTCGCGTTCAGCGGCCGGCTCGAGTGGTACGAGATCCTTGGTGTGCTGCTCCGCGACATCGTGGCGACGGTGGCCTTCGTGGTGACGCTGTTCGCGCACCGGCCGCGCGCGATTCCCGCGCGGGCCGGCGGCAAGGCCGTGACCGTCGCGCAGGTGCTCACGCTGGTCGCGTTTCTGGCCGACTCGCCGCGCCTTCGCCCGCTCGCCTGGGCGACCACGGCCGTCGCGCTGTACGCGATCTGGGACTATTACCGGGTGGCGCCGCGGGCCGAGCGGCGCCTGGGCGGCCGAGAGGCGTAATGGCGGAAGAGACCAAACGGATCTCGCTGGCGTGGCAGTCGGACTTCGTCTTTCGGGGCGGCGAGCCTGGCGGCCCCGTCACCACCGTCGACGGCGACAACGTGGCGGCGCCCGGCCCCATGCTCACGCTGCTGCTCGCCGCCGCATCCTGCAGCGCATCCGACGTGGTGAGCATTCTGGCCAAGATGCGGGTCACCTTGCGCGCGTTCCGCATAGAGGCCAGCGGCGTACGGCGCGAGCAGGAGCCGCGCCGCTATACCTCGCTGCACTTCGAGTACCATCTCCGCGGTGATGGCCTCGACGAGGCCAAGGCCAGCCGCGCGATCGAGCTGTCCGTTACCAAATACTGCTCCGTGCTGCACTCGCTCGCGCCCGATATCCGCGTGACGCATGGGCTCACCTTGGAGTAGCGGAACATCGCGTGCGCTCGCCGTCGCGCTCGTCGCCGGCGCCGTGCTCGCGCCCCCGCCACTTGCCGCCCAACGCGTGCTCGAAGTCGGCGTGCAGGGCATCGCCATGGCCGCTGATCCGGCCGTGTTCCTCGCCGGCGGGCTCGCGGCGCTCCGCACCTCGCTCCGCACCCGTTGCTCGCTCGCCCTCGCCGCTGGCGTGAGCGAGGGCGAGGCGGCCTGGCGCGGCGAGGCCCTGATCCACTTTCTCCTCAACCCCACGCGTCGCCGCGGCCCCGCCCTCTACGGCGCCGGGGGTGTCGCCGTCGCCGGCGGTCCGGTCGACCAGGGCTATGTGGTGGTCACCCTCGGCCTCGAACAGCGTCCCGGCGCGCGCACCGGCTGGTTCGCCGAGGCCGGGGTCGGCGGCGGCGCCCGCCTCGCCCTGGGCTACCGCTGGCGCACATTCCCGGTGGACTGGGCCCCCGAGTGATTCAGCAGGCGGACCGGCGAGCAGGCGGGCCGACACCACGGACTTGTCGGGTGTGCCCTTCCGGCTCGTCCGCTCGCCCGTCCGCCTGACAAAACGCCCCGATGCACACAAGGCGCATCGGGGCGGCGGCGTGTTGCGAGTCGGCCGGCTTACGCCGCGCCGCTTTCGACTGTCTCCACCTTCCGCTGGACTGGCTGGCAGAACCGCTCGCCCAACTGGCGAAGCTGCGCCAGCTCCTCTTCGGTCAGGTCCTCGTACCGGTCGGCCAGGTAGAGCATCGTGTCGTCGAACCAGTCCTTCTGGTGCTCCGGCAGCGCGTCGATCACGCCACAGCGGAGAATGTGACTGAACATCTCGTCACGGGCCTGCGCAAACGATACCGCTTCAGGGTCACGTCGGGTCTTCTTCTTGTTCATGCACCGTCCTTTGAGCGTCGGGTCTCCGGGGGTTCACGGGCTGTCCCGTACCGGAATTTAACCCGGTTGCACCTTTTGGTGCAAACCAGCCCATTTGGCTGGCCCCGCGCTCTGGTGATTATGTTTATCGGCAACATTTACATGAACTTGACCGAGGAGTCCCGCCGCTCCTCGAGGTGGCCATGGCAGAGCACGAGGAAGTGTACGACGACGCGCGGGCCGACCGGCTCGCGGAGATGCTGCGCGCCCTGGCGGAGCGCATCCGGGAGCTGGACCGCTCGGGGCAGCTGCTCCGAGGCGTGCCCGAGCTTCTCCGCCTCATGGGCGATGCGCGCAGCGAGATGTTCCACTACGAGGTCCGCTCCACCTACGACACCCCCGAGGTCGCCGACAGCCGGCGCATCGTGGACGAGGCGCAGCGGCAAGACCCGTTTCACGCCGACGATTCGGAGGACGACGAGCCATGGCGGCAACGCCCGGAATGAAGCGCTTCTACGGCCTGCTCGGTGCCGTGGCCGTGGTGGGCATCGGTTTGCTGGGCTGGCAGCTCTCGAGGCCCGCCACGGTGAGCATTCCGGCCAACGTCACGGTCCAGCCCAAGGACACGGCGGGTTTCAACGGCTACGTGAAAGGTGAGGCCAGCGCGCCGGTCGAGATCACCGAGTACGCCGACTACCAGTGCCCCTTCTGCCAGACCTTCGCCACCCTGCAGATGCCCACCATCGAGGAGCGGCTGATCAAGACCGGAAGGTTGCGCTGGCGCTACAAGGACTTCCCGCTGCAGCAGCATTCGTACTCCCGGCTCGCCGCCCACTCCGCGGCCTGCGCCGACGATCAGGGAAAGTTCTGGCAGCAGCATGAGAAGCTCTACGAGGGCCAGGCGGAATGGGCGGAGTCGCATGACGCCGCGTCGGTCTTCCGCAAGTACGCTGGAGAGAACGGGCTCGACCTCGCCAAGTACGACGCCTGCATGTCGTCCCATGCCCACGCGGGCCGGATCCAGGCGAGCTATGAGGAAGCGGTGCGCGTAGGGGTGAACTCGACCCCGACGCTTCTGGTCGGCGGGCGGCTGTACAGCGGCCGGCTCGACTCCGACGCCATCACCCGGCTGGTGGACTCGCTCGCGCCGAAGACGACCAGCGCCAAATGATCTACCGAATGTGGGCGGCGCTCCTGAGCCTCGTCGGGCTCTTCGTGTCCGCCTACCTCTACCTCTATAAGATCGGACGTATCGGGACGCTCGCCTGCGGCAGTGGCGGCTGCGAGACCGTGCAGCTCAGTCCCTGGAGCCGTGTGCTGGGCGTCGAGGTATCGCTGGTCGGCGTGGTCGGCTATGCAGTGCTCCTCGTCGTGGCGCTGGTGGCGCTCCAGTCCGCCGAGGGTCGCCCGGGGCCGATGCGGCTGTTCACCGCGCTGGCGGCGGGCGGCGTCCTGTTCACCGTGTATCTCACCTCCCTCGAGCTCTTCGTCATCCATGCCGTCTGCCGCTGGTGCGTCGGTTCTGCGGTGATCATCGTGAGCCTCCTGGTCGTGGCGCTGCTCGAGCGGCGCCACGCCGCGGCCGCCACCCTGATGCGGGACACCGGATCGGCGTAAGTGTCCACCGGCCCGAGCCAGACCCCCACCAGGGGGCTCGCGTTCCTCTCGCTCTCGCTCGCCACGCTCGGCGTGGTCTACGGCGACATCGGGACCAGCCCGCTGTATGCGCTCCAGCAGTGCTTCGGCGGGCACCACAGCATCCCGCCCACCCACAAAAACGTCATCGGCGTGATGTCGCTGGTTTTCTGGTCGATCAACTTCGTCGTCTCGTTCAAGTACGTGACCTTCGTGCTCCGCGCCAGCAACCGGGGCGAGGGGGGCATCCTGGCGCTGCTGGCCCTGGTCCGGCCGCGCACTCGGGCCGACCGGGCGCGGGCGGCGCTCCTGAGCCTGGGACTGTTCGGCGCAGCGCTGCTCTACGGCGACGGTGTCATCACCCCGGCGATCTCGGTGCTGAGCGCCGTGGAAGGCATCGGGGTGGCGACGCCCGCGTTCAGCCGGTTCGTCTGGCCCATCGCAGTCGTGATCCTGAGCGTGCTGTTCCTGTTTCAGCGGATCGGGACGGCCGGCGTGGGACGCATCTTCGGGCCGATCATGGCCATCTGGTTCGCCTGCATCGCGGGGCTCGGCGTGCGTGGCATCCTCATCCATCCCGGCATCCTCGTCGCGCTCAACCCGGCGCACGCGGTGAACCTGTTCCTCCGCGACGGGGTCCAGGGCTTCCTGGTGCTGGGCTCGGTCGTGCTGGTGATGACTGGCGCCGAGGCCCTCTACGCCGACATGGGGCACTTCGGACGGCGGCCGATCAAGCTCACCTGGTTCGGCGTGGTGCTGCCCTGCCTGCTCCTCAACTACTTCGGGCAGGCGGCCCTGCTGCTCGAGCGTCCGGCCGCGGCGGTGAACCCGTTCTACTCGCTGGTGCCCGACTGGGGGCTGTACCCGATGGTCGTGGTCTCGACCGCGGCCGCGATCGTGGCCTCACAGGCGCTGATCTCGGGCGCGTTCTCGCTCACCCGGCAGGCCGTGCAGCTGGGGTACAGCCCGCGGGTGACGATCGTGCACACCTCCAAGACCGAGATGGGGCAGATCTATATCCCCGAGGTGAATCAGGCGCTCTGGGTGGGCTGCCTCGCGCTGGTCATCGGTTTCCGCAGCTCGACCAACCTCGCGGCCGCGTACGGCATCGCCGTGACCGGCACCATGATCATCACCACGCTCCTGTTCCACACGGTGGCGCGCGACCTGTGGGGGTGGCCCCCTCCGCGCGCCTGGGCCCTGACCACGTTGTTCCTCGTGGTCGACGGCGCCTTCTTCGCCGCCAACGCGGTGAAGATCCGGCAGGGCGGGTGGTTCCCGCTGGTCGTGGCGATCGGCATCTACACGCTCATGACCACCTGGAACCGCGGCCGCGCCCGGCTCGCCGCCATCGTCCGCGAGAACACCCTCCCGATGGACCTCTTCCTCGCCGACGTCGGCCGGCGGAAGCCGCCGCGAGTGCCGGGCACGGCCGTGTTCCTCACCTCCGATGCCACCGGCGCGCCGCCGGTCCTGCTGCACCACCTCAAGCACAACAAGGTGCTGCACGAGAAGGTGATGCTGATGTCGGTGGTGACGGAGGAGATTCCCCAGGTGGACGCCGAGGGCCGCGTGACCTGCAAGGAGCTGGGCGATGGCTTCTACCAGGTGCTGGCCCACTACGGCTTCATGGAAACGCCCGACGTGCCGGCCGTGCTCCATGCGCTGGGCCGGGCCGGCGCCGATGGCAAGCCGGTCAGCGTGAAAGTGATGGATACGAGCTTCTACCTCGGCCGCGAGACCCTCATTGCCACCCGCGCCTCCCACCGCGCCAACCCGGGCGACGGCATGGGCCGGATGTCGCTCTGGCGCAAGAAGCTGTTCATCCTGATGACCCGGAATGCCCGGTCCGCCACCGCATTCTTCGGGCTCCCGCCCAACCGGGTGGTCGAGTTGGGAGCGCAGATACAGTTCTGAACAGGCGGACAGCCGGGCGGGCGAGCAGGCGAGCAGGTGGACGGTCAGGCGCTCGGACGGCGCGAGGCGGGGACCGGCGCGGTACTCGAATGCGCTGCATCCCTCCGTGTCCTCCGTGCTGATTCTCCGGCCTCCTTTTCTCTGCAACGGTTGTTCTCGCCCTGCTCGCCTGCTCGCCCGCCCGCCTCTTACGCCCCCGCCTCTTTTGCGGTAGAATGCCGCGGAGTGCTGCGCAAGCAGTCGCATCAGGCGCTCGTATCCCCTCTGTAAGTCACCGATTTACATAGCGTTGCCGCCGCTGGCACCAGTCTGGCCTTTCTCGGGGGCGCAGCCGCATACGAACCTGCGGCAAGGCGTCGATCCGCCCGATAAGAGCACACCCGGAGTGATCCGGGGCCGCAAAACTAGAGGTCTCACCGATCGATGGTGAGATAGCTCGGTGCCGAAGGAGTATCGATGAGGACCCCGCAGGAGCTGGAACGTGGGTTGGCCGCGCCCGAAACGCTCGGCCTGGAGACACGTGTGGCGATCCGCCAGGCGGCGGAGCAACTGCTCGACGCGATGCCCGAAGGCGCCGGTCGCCTGGTCATCGACCTCACGCACACCAAGGAAGTCGACTCCGCGGGCCTCGGCGCGCTCATGCTGATCCAGCGCCTCGCCGCCGAGCGCCGTCAGCCGGTCGTGCTGCGCAATCCGAGCGAGGAGATCCGCTTCCTCCTCACGATCACCAAGCTGTACGACCTCTTCATCGTCGAGAGCAGTTACGATTGAGCGAGCGCCCCGCCGCGTGGCGGGGCGCCTGTGCTATGGACGGCCTCTCCGCAACCGATTAGTGTACGCCGCTGGCCACTCTCACATCGGGTTCGCCAAGGCACCGGCTCGCGGAGTTCCAGGCAATGACGCAGGCACAGCGCCGCCGACGCGTCCTGATCGTCGAGGACGAGCCTGCGTTGCGACTCAGCTACCAGCGGGCGTTTCAGCCCCGTTACGACCTGGCCTTCGCCTCGACCGGGGAAGAGGCGCTGGAGCAGCTCGAGCAGCACCGGTTCGATGTCGCCGTGCTCGACATGCGCCTGCCCGACACCGACGGGGTCGAGCTGCTCCGCCGCATCCGCCTCACGCTGCCCGACCTGCCGGTCCTCATCACTACCGCCTACATGAGCATCGAACCCCAGCTCAAGGTGCTCAACCTCCCCCACTCCGGCTACATCGTCAAACCGTTCCGCCTCGACGAGCTCGGCGCACGCATCGATGCCATCTCGTGACGGCGAGCCGCTGCTCGCCGCCCGAGGTCTGCGTCGGTCGTTCGGCCGGCTCAGGGTGTTGCGCGACGTCGACCTGACCCTCGCCGCCGGCGACCTGCTCGCGGTGGCCGGCCCCAATGGGGCGGGGAAGAGCACGCTGCTCCGCGTGCTGGCCGGACTCAGCCGTCCGTCGGCCGGCGAGGTGCGCATCGAAGGCCGCCGCCTTGCGGGCAATCCCGAGGCGCGCCGCACCATCGGGCTCCTGTCGCATCAGAGCCTGCTGTACGACGACCTGACGCTGGCCGAGAACCTCGCCTTCGCCGCCCGGCTCTATGGCCTGCCGCGTCCAGCCGAGGCGGCGCGCGCCGCCCTCGCCGCCGCGGGCCTGGGCGATCGCGCGGACCACCAGCCCCGACGTCTGAGCCGCGGCCTGCTGCAGCGGGCGGCGATCGCCCGCGCGCTGCTGCACGGGCCCCGCGTGCTGCTGCTCGACGAGCCGTTCACTGCGCTCGACGCGGCCGCGGCGCAGCAGCTCCGCGCCACGCTCGCCGAGCGCCGGAACGAGGGGCTCGGCGTTCTGGTGGTCACCCATCATCTGGGCGAGGTGTGGGACGTTGCCACCCGGGTGGCGGTCATGGTCGATGGGCGCTGGGCCGCCGAGGAGGCGCGGGCCGGATCGCTCGAGGCGTTCCTTCCCCGCTACCGTGAGTGGATCGGTGCCTGAGAGCCTCCGGCTCGCGCTCGCCGTCGCGGGCAAGGACATCCGGGCCGAGCTCCGGAGCCGGACCGCGCTGTTGTCCGCGGTGGTGTTCGCCGCGCTGGTGCTGGTGGTCTTCAACTTCGCGCGCGATCCCACGGCCATCGCCGCGGCCGATCTCGCCCCCAGCGTGCTGTGGGTGACCTTCGCGCTCGCGGCGATGGTCGCGCTCAACCGCGCGTTCACCGTCGAGCGCGAGCACGGGGCGCTCGACGGGCTCCTGCTCGCACCGGTGCCGCGTGGCGCACTGTTTCTGGGCAAGCTGCTGGCGAACCTGGCCTTCGTCGGGATCGTGGAGGCCGTGACGCTGCCGCTCTTTGTACTCTTCTTCAACGTGGACCTGACCGCCGCCCTGCCCGGCATTGTGGGCGTCACGGCGCTGGCGACGATAGGCTTCGTGTCGGTGGGCACCATCTTCAGCGCCATGGCCGTGCGCACCCGGTTCGCCGAGCTGATGCTGCCGGTGCTGCTGCTGCCCTTCATGGTGCCGCCGATTATCGGCGCGGTGCAGGTGACGGCACGGCTCCTCGCCGGCCGTCCGTTGAGCGAGATGCTGGGATGGCTTAGACTCTTGGCCCTTTACGACGTGGTGTTCGTGACCCTCTGCACGATGGCGTTCGCGGCCGTGGTGGACGAATGACGCCGACCGAGGCGGCGCGGGCGCTGACCCGGCGCGGGCTCCGGATCAGCGTGACGGCCCTGGTGGCGCTCATCGGGGTGTAAGTGCTGGCACTGCGCTACACGCCGGTCGAGGCTCGGCAGGGCGTGGCGCAGAAGATCTTCTATCTCCACGTGCCGGCCGCGTGGTGCGCGCTCATGGCGTTCTCGCTGGTGGGCATCACCAGCGTGCTCTATCTCTGGCTGCAGGACCCCCGGCTCGACCGCTTCGCGGCCGCGTCGGCGGAAGTGGGCGTCGCGTTCAGCGCGGTCATGCTCACCACCGGCCCGATCTGGGCCAGGCCCATCTGGGGCACGTGGTGGACCTGGGACGCGCGGCTCACCCTCACGCTGTTCCTGTTCTTCCTTTTCATCGGCTATCTCGCGCTCCGCGCCTCGGTCCAGGACCCGCAGGAGCGCGCCCGCTTCAGCGCAGTGGTCGGCATCCTCGGCATGCTGCTGGTGCCGTTCATCCACCTGAGCGTCTATCTGTTCCGCACCCTGCACCCGCAGCCGATCGTCCTCAAGCCGAGCGCGCCCTCCCTGCCGCCCGAGATGCTCCGCACCCTGCTGATCTCCATGCTGGTCTTCACCGTCCTCTACGTAGGACTCGTGACGCTCCGCTACGGCCTGGCCCTGGCCGAGGAAGCACGCGACGAGGCCGCCGATGCTGCCCGTTGAGCCGCCCCAGAACAGCGGCTACATGGTCGCGGCCTACATCGTCGCGCCGGTGATCCTGGTGGGCTACCTGCTGACGCTGCTCGGAAGGGTCCGGCGGGCGCTGGGCAACAATGGCGGGAAGTAAACGAACGGTTGGTGTCAGCGAAGCGGCGCCAATCTCGGCGTCACACACTGACTCCAGCGCAAGCATCGTGATCAAAAGAAAGAAGACCAGCCCCGCGCGACAGGGAAGTGCGCGTCACTCCTCACCGATGGTCGGGCGCTCGCACCGTGCTCCGATCTAAGTAGCTACGCTGCCGACCTCACGCGTGGCGGCAGCAGCACGTACTCCCACAGCAGCGCCGCGATGATCCCGCCCAGCAAAGGCCCAACCCAGTACACGATGTGCGCCACCCACTGCCCCGCCACCAGCGCCGGCCCGAACGCGCGCGCCGGATTCATGGCCGCGCCCGTGAGCGGCCCGCCCACCAGGATGTCGAACCACAGCACCAGCCCGACCGCGAAGCCACCGACCTTCGGAGCCTCTGCGTTCACGCACGTCCCGAACACCGCCGACACCAGGAAGAACGTCAGCACCGTCTCGAGCGCGATCGCCTGCCCGATCTGCACGTTGTTGGCGAGCGTCGGGGTGCCGAGCGAGATCGGCCGGGTCACGCCCACCGGAAAGATCAGCTTGATGAGGAGCGCGCCGAGCACGCCGCCGAGGAGCTGCGCCACGATGTAGGCGCCCGCCGTCCGGGCGGTGGTCCGTCGCGCCACCAGAAGGCCCACCGTCACGGCCGGGTTGAGGTGCCCGCCCGAGATGGCCATCGTCGCTGTGATCATCACGGCGAGCACGATGGCGTGCGCCGTGGCGATCCCGTACAGCCCGTAGTTGGCGTCCGGATAGTACTTGGCGGCGACGGAGCCGACGCCGATGAAGACCAGCGCGAACGTACCGACCAACTCCGCGATCGAGCGTCGGAGCAGCGAGCTCATCAGCCATCCTCGTTATCGGGTGGGGCGGGGTGTGGACGGGCGCGAATCTAGGTGTCCGCCCGTCGAAACACCAGCGCCGCATTGATCCCCCCGAAGCCGAACGAGTTGCTGAGCAGCACCTCGGGCGCGAGGTCCTGGCCGTCGCCCACCACCTGGGGCAGGTCGCAGGCCGGATCGGGCGTCTCGAGGTTGACCGTCGGCGGCAGCCAGCCGCGCCGCGAGGCCAGCGAGCAGATGGCCGCCTCGATCGCGCCGCTCGCGCCGAGCGCGTGGCCGTAGTACCCCTTGGTCCCGCTGAGCGGCACCCGGTAGGCCGACTCGCCGAACACCTGCTTGATGGAGGAGGTCTCCGTGGGGTCGTTGAGCGGCGTGGACGAGCCGTGCGCGTTGATGTAGCCGACCTCGCCCGGCGCAACGTGGGCCTCCGCCAGCGCGTTCCGCATCGCGCGGGCGGCCTGCCGCCCGTCGGGCCGGGGCGCCGTCATGTGGTGCGCGTCGTTGGTCAGCCCGAACCCGCAGATCTCCGCGTAGATGGGCGCGCCGCGCGCGATCGCCCGCCCGCGCTCCTCCAGCACCAGCACCGCCGCGCCCTCGGCCATCACGAACCCGTCGCGGCCCGCGTCGAACGGCCGGCTGGCGTGCGCCGGGTCCTCGTTCCGGGTGGACATCGCGCGGATGATCGCGAAGGCACCGAAGCAGAGCGGGGCGAGCGGCGCCTCCGCGCCGCCCGCGAGCATGACGTCGGCGTCGCCGCGGACGATCGCGCGAAACCCATCGCCGATGGCGATGGCGCCCGACGCGCAGCTCATCCCGTTGGTCGAGTTGGGGCCGGTGCAGCCGAACTCGATCGCGATGTTGCAGCTCGCCGCCCCGGCGAACACCGTGAGCGCGAGCGCCGGATCCACCGACCGCGGTCCCTCCGTAAGGAACGCGTGGTAGTTCTTCTCGCCGTGCGCGACGCCGCCGAGCGCGGTGCCCATCATCGCGCCCACCCGGTCGGGGTCCTCGCGGGCGAGGTCGAGCGCCGCGTCGGCGAGGGCCATGCGGGTCGCGGCGATGGTGAACTGCGAGTAGCGATCCAGCCGCCTGGCCCGCCGCTCCTCGATGTGGTCGGTCGGCACGAAGTCCACGACCTCGCCGGCAATGCGCGACTTGAACACCGTCGGATCGAATCGCGTGATACAGCGGACCGCGGAGGTCCGCCGGCGGAGGCCCGTCCACAGCCCCTCCACCCCCAGCCCGATGGGTGTGATTGCCCCGATGCCCGTGACCACCACCCGACGCGCCCCGCTCATGTCGCCCTCTCTACCGCCCGCCGGATGCCCGCCAGCGTCCGCGATGCGATGCCATGGATAAAGACCGGACCAATGACCCACGACGCCGCGGGGGCGCCGATGAGCGGCCAGCGTGGCCCGGTCCAGTCGTGCACGATCGTCACCTCGGTCTGGTCACCCGCCGACGATATCTGCCAGACCACGTCCATGCCCGTCGTGATCCCACGCACGTGGCGGTAATGGACCGCGGGCGCCGTCCGATCCACCCACATCTCCGACACCCACCACGTGGGATACTTCACCGGCCCGAACGGTCGCCAGGCCGCCATCTCGACCAGCCCGCCGTCGCCGTCCCGCCGGAGCCGCCGCACCCACCGGTAGTGCGGCAGCCACTCGGGCCACCGTTCCACGCTTACGGCCGCGTCCAGCACCCGTGCGACCGGCGCGCGCATCGCAATACGATCGATGGTCTTCACCGGCGCCCCCGACCGCCCGACCGCCTGAGCGCCCACCTGACCGCCCGCTCGCCCGCTCGCCTGGCCGCCTTCCTCACGCGTCCCCCGTTCTCCACACCGCGACCAACCTCCACCCCGGCCGCCGCTCCACCGTCGCGCGCACGCCCGCGCGGGCCACGAGCGCCCGCAGCTCCGCCGTCGTGTACCCGCGGCGGAGCGAGGTCATCCCGTCGGCCACCGTGTTCTGGTCGAACCCGAGCCCCTTGGCGCCGAGCCAGAACGCCGCCGGGCCGAGGCGGCCACGGCGGAGATCGGCCACCACCACCGCGTGCCGGGCGAGGCGGTCGCAGGTCTGGAACAGCCGCACCGCCGACTCGTGCGCCAGATGGTGCGCCACCTGGCTCACCAGCACGATGTCCACAGATTTGTCGCGGAAAGGCGGCGCGCCCGCGCAGCCCACCGCGCACGGTACCCCGCCGCGGCGTGCGAGCCGCGCCGCCACCGGGCTCCGCTCGAGCGCGACGGGCTCCAGCTGGAAGCCGTGCCGCCGCGCCCAGCGCGCGGCCGCGTGCGGCAGGTCGCCCAGGCCCGTGCCGAGGTCGGCGATCGTGACCCGGCTCCCGCGCCGCGTGCCGGCGAGCGCGCGCCGGAGGCCGTGAAGCACCACCGCGGTGCCGCCGAACCACCGGTTCGCCCGCGCGATGTTCCGGAGCGACTCGGCCACGGCCGCCGGATCGGCGGCCGGGTCGTCCAGCAGCTCGACGCCCCGCGGGCTCGGCGCCAGCGGCTCGATCGCCATCACGACAGCGCGGCGTAGCCGCCGCGATAGTAGAGCAGCGGGTGTCCGTCGTTCGCCCCGCCGCCGATCACCCGCCCGATGATGATCGTGTGGTCGCCGCCGGGATAGGTCGCGAACCGCGCGCAGTCGATGTGCGCCAGCGCGCCGTCGAGCCGGACCTGGCCCTCGGGGCCGAAGTGGTAGCCCACGCCGGCGAAGCGGTCGTCGTGCGGGTCGGCGAACCGGCGCGACAGCTCCTCCTGCCGGCTCTCGAGGATGTTCACCACGAAGTCCGGCGCGGCGACGATGAGGTCGTGCATGTCGGCCGTGTGCTCCACGCACACCGAGACCAGGGGCGGCTCGAGCGACACCGACGCGAGGCTGCTCGCGGTCATCCCCGCGGGCCGGCCCTTGGGGTCGCGCACCGTGAGCACGGTGACCCCGGTGGCGAACCGGCCGAGCAGCTCGCGAAAGCGGGCGGAGTCCACGGCGGTCTGGCTCAGAGCAGCATCCTCGCGAAGTAGAGCGGGTTGAGCACCCGGCGCGCGGGCAGGAGGTCGCCGGTGACGCCGATCAGCGTGTCCGCCATCCCGGGCCGGCGCCCGATGCGGGCCACCGCACGGTCGAAGAGCGGCGGACACAGCATTGCGTAGCCGATGATCCGCTCGATCGCCCACTTGCCGGCGAACGCGCGCCGGCGCGTGCGCCGGTAGCCCGCGAGCCGGGCCGCCGTCGCGGGCTCGCCGTCCGCCAGCGCTGCGCCCGCCGACTCGGCGAGCAGCTCCGCGCCCCGGAGCGCGCTGTAGATCCCCTCGCCAGTGAACGGATCGAAGAAGTCGGCGGCGTCACCGACCAGCGCGGCGCCGTCGGTCACGATCCGGCCCGACCACGCATCGAACGGTCCGGTTGCGAGCACCTTTCGCGCGAGCGCGCCCCCGCTCACCCGCCGGGCGACGCCGGGGAACGCCTCGATCGCCTCGAGGAAGAACGCCTCCGCCCGGCCTTTCGCCCCCGCGCCGCGCTCGGCGGGCACCACCACCGCCACGTTGGTCCGACCGCCGCCGATGCGGTTGAGCCCGACGTAGCCGCGCGGCCCCACGTGCAGCTCTGCCATCCGCTCCATTTCGCGCACGCCCTCCACGTGGGCCACGAACGCGAGCCGCCGGAGCCGCCCATGCCGCCGGCGCCCGATGCGCCGCGCCACCACCGACCGAAGCCCATCCGCGCCCACGGTGAGCCGGGCGCGCACCGCGTGCCGCCGCCCCGCGCCGTCTCGCGCCACCACCCCCGCGACCGCGCCGCCATCGTACAGCAGCTCCTCGACCACCGTTCGTTCCGAGACCTCCGCGCCGGCCGCGCGCGCGGCCTCCAGCAGCGCATGGTCCAGCGTCCGCCGCGACACGGCGAGCCCGGTCGCGCGGGAGGGCGCCTCCGCGCCGGTGAACCGTCCGAGCAGCCGCCCGCCGCGTGGGGCGATGACGGTGGTGCCGTCGAGCGGCATGGCGCCCGCGGCCTCGAGAGCCCCCACGACGCCGAGGTGGTCGAGCAGCCGCACGGTCTCCGGGCTCATGTATTCGCTGCACGCCTTGTCGCGCGGAAAGGCCGCGCGATCCACCAGGCGGACGCGGTAGCCCTGCCGGGCGAGGAGCGCGGCCGTGGCACTTCCGCCCGGACCCCCGCCGACCACCAGCACGTCCACCGGCGCGTCATTCATCGCGTCGGGTGTCCTGTCGCGTGCTTGGCCGGACGACGTCTCGCCACGCGCACGACTCGGAACCCCGCTGCCCGCTCGCTCATGCCGCCCATACCCTCCATGCGCCCGCCGCGAGCACCGCCGCCAGCGCGGTGGCCGCGAGGTTCACGCCGTCGTTGTCCAGCCACGCGAACCCTCCAATCCGGACGGTGCGGGCGCCGCAGCGGTGCAGCCGCCACTCGCTCGCGACCTCGCACGCCGGACAGTGGAATCGCCCCTGCAGGAGCGCGCCGAGCGCGGAGTCCAGCACCATCCCGGCGAAACCTACTAGCGTGCCGAGCGGCGCAAGACCCGCCGCCCCGAGCGCCAATGCGCCGACGCCGGCGACCAGCGCCGCCCCCGCCACGCCCCCGATGTTGCCGGCCGCCGTCATCCCGCCGTTGGTGCCGGGCGGTACCGCCGCGCCGAAGAAGAGCCGGCGTGGCCCCGCGCGGCTCAGTCCGCCCACACTCGTCGCCCACGTATCGGACGCCGCGGCGGCGAGGCTGCCGGTCACCATCCAGACCCCGAGATCGGGTCGGTTTATTCCGAGCATCGCCGCCAGCGCTGCGAGCGCGGCCGGACCGCCGTTGGCGAGGACTTGGCCCGCGTCGCGCTGCTCGCCCTTTTCGTCCAGGCGCGGGCGCGCCGGGGTCAGGCGCCCGATCAGTGTGCTGGAGACGAAAAAGGCGGCCAGCACCGCGCCGCCCGCCCATCCGGTCCCGAGCAGGACCACGGTACCCACCGCCGCCGCAGCCAGCGCGCCCCCCGCCGTCAGCGCCCGCGCGCGCCAGGCGAGCAGCGCCACCAGCGCGGCCAGGATCGCGGCGCCCGGGGGCGCCGGCCCGCTCAGTCGCGCTCCATCTCGGTGCGGAGCGCCAGGAGGATCCGCTCGCGCAGCGCGTTCGGGCAGCAGGTCTTCTTCGATGTGGTCGAGAGCATGAGGAGGAAGCGCTGCTCGAACCGGGCTTCCTTGAAGCAGGGGCGGCACTTCTCCAGGTGCGCCCGCATCGCCTTGGCCAGCTCGGGCGTGAGCTCCTGCTTGAGGTAGTCCTGCAGCCGGGCATGCGCCTCGCGACAGTCGATCGAGTCACTCATGGGTGCGTCTCCCGGGCCGGGATGATGCCCGTCTCGACGGCGTACTGGTAGAGCGCGGTCTGGAGCTGCCGCCGCCCCCGGAACAGCCGGGACTTCACCGTGCCGACCGGGATGTGGAGCGTCTCCGCGATCTCGCCGTAGCTCAGGCCTTCCATGTCGCTCAGCACCAGCACCTCGCGGAAGTCGGGCGGCAGCGCGTCTACCGCCTCGAGCACCTTCTCGTCCACGATCTGGGAGAAGAAGGCGCCCTCGGGGTCCACGTCTTCGACGTGCCGGTAGAGCGCGTGCGGCTCGACCGCCTCGAGATCGGTCGCCACCGGCTCGAGCTTCCGGCGGCGGTAGTCGTTGATGAACGTGTTGCGCAGGATGGTGAGGAGCCAGCCCCGGGCGTTGGTGCCCGGCCGGTACTGCCGCCAGGCGCGGTACGCCTTGAGCATCGTGTCCTGGACCAGGTCCTCGGCCTGGCTCGGATCACCGGTGAGCCGAAGCGCGACGCGGTACAGCGCATCGAGATGCGGCAGCGCCTCGGCGTCGAACTGGGGCCCGGCGGTGGTCGGCTCGGCCATGACCCAATCTAATGGGACCCAGGGAGGCGAAGGTGAGAGGTGGGAGGTGAGCGGTGAGAGGAACCGGCACACCGGAACAGGCAGGTGTGCTGGTCCCTCTCACCTCTCACCTCTCACCTCATTACCTTGCCCAGCATCGCACCGTGCCCACACCTGCCGCCGTGCCCGCTATCGTACCGCTCAGCCTGCTCGAGGCCCTCCGGAACCTCGACACGCCCGTCGAAGACGGCCTCGACGAGCTGGCGGAGGAGATCGTCGTGCGCCGGCTCGGGCTGAGCCCGACGGTCGCGGCGCAGATCCAGCGCTACCGGGCCGCCGCCGAGAAGCAAGGCAGCGTCGAGCTCGACGAAGTGGTGAGCGTGCTGCGGCTGGTGAGCCGCCGGCCCGACGCCCCGCTGGTCTTCGCCGACGCGGGGCGCCGCGCCGCCCGCTACGCCGCCCGCTCGCGCAGCCGCTCCTCGCGCACGCTCGTCCGCGTGTCGCCGTCGGGCATGGCGCGTCGGGTGTCGCTCCGGGCGGCCGCCCGGCTGGCGCGCAAGGTGTTCGGCGGCGAGCTCCGAGCGCCCGCGCAGGGCACCGAGGTGCGGATGGCCGACCCGCTCTCGATCCTCGCCGTGCCGGACGGCGCCGCCTGCGCCTTCTACGGCTCGGCCTACGGCGAGCTGCTCCGCTGTCTCACCGCCTTCGAGGGCGCCATGCTCCACGCGAGCTGCCGCTCGCGGGGCGACGACGCCTGCGTATGGCAGACCGCCGCCGCCGAGGTCTACGAGTGATCCCCGATCGCACCGCGCTGCGTGAGGCCCTGGCCGCCGCCGGCGCCGACGCCTGGCTGCTCTACGCCTTCCATGGGTTGAACCCGGTCGCCACCCGCGTGCTCGAGATCGAGGGGCTCAACACCCGCCGCCTCTTCGTGCTCCTCCCGCGCGATGGCGACCCGGTCGCCGTGGCGCACCGGATCGAGCTCGGTCCGCTGGCCGGTTTTCCCGGCAAGGTCCTTCCCTACGCGCGCTGGGAGGAGCTGCACGCGGCGCTCGCCTCGGTCGTGGCCGGGAAACGGGTGGCGATGGAGATCTCGCCCGAAGACGCGGTGCCGTACCTCGACCGGGTGCCCTACGGCGTGATCGAGCTGCTCCGGCGACTCGGCGCCACCATCGTGCCCTCGGGTGCCCTGGTGAGCCGCTTCGCGTCCGCGTGGACCGAGGTCGAGACCGAGGACCACCGCTTCGCGGCGGAGATCCTGGCGGACGTGGCGCAGGCCGAGCTCGCGCGCGCGGTGCGCGAGGGAGGCTCCGGGCTCACCGAGACCGCCCTGCAGGCGCGGGTGGTCCAGGCCGCGGAGGCCCGTGGCCTCGCCTTCGACACCCTGCCGATCGTCGGCTTCGGTCCCAACTCGGCCAACCCCCACTACGAGCCCCACGCCGGGAAGGACGCGGCGCTCCGCGAGGGCGACGTGGTGCTGCTCGACCTCTGGGCCGGCCGCCGGCGCACGACGGTGTTCGCCGACCAGACCTGGATGGGCTTCGCCGGCGAGCGGGTGCCGGACAAGGTGGCGAAGGTATGGACGACCGTGCGCGACGCGCGTGACGCGGCGGTGGCGACTGTCCGGGACGCGGCCGCCGCGGGCCGGCCGGTCGCCGGCTACGAGGCGGACCGCGCCGCCCGCGGCGTCATCGAGGCCGCGGGCTTCGGCGACCGCTTCGTCCACCGCACCGGCCACTCCATCGACCGCGACCTCCACGGCTCGGGCCCCCACCTCGACGACTACGAGACCCACGACGACCGAAGACTGATCCCGGGAGTCGGCTTTTCCGTGGAACCGGGGATCTATCTGCCCGGTGAGTTCGGGGTGCGGAGCGAGGTCAATGTCCATGTCGGGCCCGAGGGGCCCGAGGTGACGCCGCGGAGGCCGCAGACCGAGCTGATAGTGAAGTAGGGCGGTCGGGCGTACAGGCGAACAGGCGGACGGGTGGGCGGTCAGGCGGACGGTCGTGCAGGAGGGGCATAGTGGACACTTCGCTCGACTAACACATTCGCTGCCTGACCGTCCGACCGCCCACCTGAACGCCTGTTCGCCTGTACGCCCGACCGCCTGAACCTCTCCCCTCTTCCCAAACCCGATTCCCCGCATTATCATCGCGTCCGTCGAAATTTTCCCGTCCCATCTCGTTCCGCACCGCGTCGTCGTCGTTCGTTTCGCGCCCCCGATGGCTCGTCCATCCCGCCAGCGCACCCGCACCGCCGCGACGCGTGAAGACCCGAGGTGTTTCACAAGGCAACTGGTACGGTTTCAGAGAGTTACGGCGACGTTTCGTGGCGGGCCGCGCCGCGTGACGTTTGCTTGACACGAAATTTTACGCGCACAATATTAGGCTGCGCCGACCGGGCCGCGGTCGTCGCACGCGATGTACGGAACCGGCATCGCGCTCCCCGCATCCGACGTAGGACGTACTCCCACAGCAGGCGCATATCGAAGGTGGCCACGGAGCCTCGGGGACCATTTGCGCTCCCCACTCACGGTCGGTCGGTCGTGCAGGTTCACGCCTTTGGAGGACGTATCCATGAAGCATTGCCGTGTCAGCGCCTTCGCACGCGTTGCGCGAGGCATCGCGTGCGCGGCAGTCGCACTTGGACTGGGGGCCGGCTCGCTCCTCGCCCAGGGATCGACTGGTAAGATCGAAGGCAGGGTGCGCGACCAGGCGGGCGCGCCCATTGCCAACGCCCAGGTATTCGTGGTGGGGACGGCGTTCAACGCCCTCACCAACCAGACGGGCTACTACTTCATCAACAACATCCCGGCGTCGACCGTGGCGGTCCGCGCCAACTTCATCGGCTACAAGTCCACCCAGGTCGAAGGCGTGAAGGTGCTCGCCGGGCAGACCCTGACGGTGGACATCCAGATGGAGCAGTCGGCCGTCCAGCTGCAGGAGATCACGGTCGTCCAGGAGACCCAGCCGCTGGTGCCGCGCGACGAGGTCACCACCAAGCAGCGCATCGACGGCCAGTTCGCCGACGCGCTCCCGGTGGACCGGATCAACGACGTGCTCAAGCTCCAGCCGGGCGTCACCCAGGACAACTTCGGCAACCTGTCCATCCGCGGCGGCCGCAACAACGAAGCGGCCACCTACGTGGACGGCGTGCCGGTCCAGGCCGGCTACCGCGGCGATCGCTTCGCCGGCGCGGCGGCCACCCAGCTCGTGCTCGGCACCAACTCGTTCGAAGAGGCCTCGGTCACCACCGGCTCCTCCTCGGCCGAGTTCGGCAACGCCAAGTCGGGCATCATCAACATCGTCACCAAGACCGGCGGCCCCGACTACGTGGGCTCGTTCTCGGCCGAGTCGGACGCGCCGTTCGGCGTGAACCACGGCCCCGGCTTCAACAAGCTCGAAGGTGCCTTCAGCGGGCCGCTCGCCGGCCGGCTCACCTTTGCGCTGAGCGGCACCCTCGAGGGCCATCAGTCGGTCGAAGAGGGCTTCAACAGCCAGAGCGTGCCGATCTTCGTCGCGGCCGGCCTCGACACGACCGTATCGCAGGTCAGCAAGCTGGACGATCCCAACACGCCGGAGGATGAGTCCCTCACCGCCGACACCACCCAGGTGCCGGTGTACAAGTATGCGATCTCGCGCGGCAACTGCGACCAGTTCAGCACCGCCGGCGCCGACGGGCTCAGCGGCAACGACGCCACGGCCATCAACGGCATCCGCAACAACTACGGGCTGAGCTGCAACGGTGTCCGGCTCCCGGCCACCGCGACGACGCTCTACACCGGGTCGGGCAAGCTCAACTACACCTACGGCACCGGCTCGCGCGTCTCGCTCAGCGTTTCCACCAGCCGGAACCAGGGCCACCGCTTCCCCTTCATCATCCGCTACCTGAACAACCTGTCGTACCTGCCGTCCGAGCAGGGCTTCAGCCAGCGGAACTGGGTCTCCACCTTCAACTGGACCCAGAACCTGTCGAAGAGCACCGAGCGGGCGCTGGCCCTCGACGTGGCGCTATCGTACCAGATTGACCGCAACATCCAGGCGCCGCTCGATCCGCAGTCCGCGCTCAGCACGCAGGATCCGTTCGGCGGGTTCATCATCAGCCCGCTGCACTTCCTGTTCGACCGGGACAACTTCCCGATCAATGACGAGTTGATCAACAACGTCCGGCTGAACCAGGGTCGCATCACGCCGTTCGACGCCAACAACGGCGGCGCCTACAGCCTGATCGACAACATCCGCAACGACGCCTACGGCCTCTACGGCGCGTTCCAGGGCTTCGCCAACACGCTGAACCTCGACACCTGGATCTTCGCCGAGGGCGGCGGGCCGGGGAACAACCCGGGCGGCACGTCGTCGCTCAACATGTATCAGGAGAAGCGCTACATCGGGCGGGCCAATCTGGACTGGCAGGCCGACCGGTACAACCGCCTCAAGTTCGGCGGCGAGTTCACCCGCTACAACATCGACAGCTACTCCTTCTTCCTGGCCAGCAAGTTCTTCAGCGACGCCTACATCGAGAAGCCCATCCGGTGGAACGGCTTCGTCGAGGACCGGCTGGACCTGGGCGACGTGGTCGTGGTGGGCGGC
>JBQCGH010000119.1:0-40602 GCA_051955835.1 Gemmatimonadales bacterium | reverse complement strand
GGCCGCGCACGCCGAACTCGCCGCCCGAGATGCCGGCGATCACGACTTCCTTGCCCGACTTGGTCTTGATGTAGATGGGGGCGTTGGTCATCGTGGCGCCCTGCTTGTAGCCGTTGGCCTCGACGCCGGCGTTCGAATGATCCGGGTGCTTGGCCTTCCACAGCTCCTTGCCCGTCTTGGCGTCGAGGGCGATGAGCTCACCCTGCAGCGCCTCGATGTAGATCTTCCCGCTCGGGCTGTAGGCCGTGCCACGGTTCACCAGGTCGCAGCAGGCGATTGGAATCGCGTCGGGCGACTGGTTGGGCACGTACTTCCAGATCTGCGGGGCGCCCGGCTTCGAGAGATCGAGCGCATACACGATGTTCGGGAACGACGTGTTGACGTACATCACGTTCCCGACGACGAGCGGATTGCCCTCATGGCCGCGCAGCGTGCCGGTCGAGAAGGACCAGACGGGCCGCAGCTCGGCGACGTTCGAGGTCGTGATCTGCTTGAGCGGGCTGAAGCGCTGCAAGCTGTAATCGCGCCCGGTCATCGTCCACTCGCCCTCTTTCGCGTTCAGGGTCCACGCCCCTGACCGCGCTGCCTGGGCGCTGACGGACGCAGCAACGGCCAAACTGAGCCCCGCTGCGATGCCGCCGGACAGCACCTTCTGCGTAAAGCGGTTCATAACTGACCTCAGGATGAAGGGTGGTTCTACTGCTCTACTGCATTCCGTTGCCACGTGCGGACCGTGCTGCCGATGACGCGTGCTGCCGATGCATGCTGCCCTCGCATGCTGCGCGAGCCGGATGGCGGAGACGGTGACTGGGCTCGAGTCACGCTCATGCTGACCGGTGACGCGACCTACCCACTAGCAGGGCGCCGGAGCGGTGCGGGCGGACTCCGCTCGGCCATCGCGCGGTTCCCACGCTCGCTGCGGGAGAAGGTTTGCCCTGAAGTACGCCTCGAGACGCCGCCGCGGATGCCCACGGGGCGCGCCACGGCGTCAGGGCACCGGGCTGTCCTCAGGCACGAGGCAAAACTGGAAGGTGGATGGAATGGACCGAACGAACTGCGGAAAGGAGTGCGGGGCACGGCGGGGCCGGCCGGCGAGACCTGGTCGCACCACCAGCCCGTCGCCCCCAGACGCCAGGCCCCGGAGGGCCGGCGTGCGCCTGGAGCGACCGCCTGGGAATACGACATCGTGCCAACCGTGGAAGCGAACGGGAACAAGCCCATCTCACCCCTCAGCGTTGCCGCTGACCCACGTTGTGCTTGTTAAAGAACTGCAGTTGGGGAAGCGGCCAACTTATTCCGCCGCCTGAATAATTTTTCAATCTCCGCCCCGGGAAGCCCGGGACCGTCCCGGATCAGTCGGGCGCGGCACTACGGTCGTCAAGGTCAGCCAAGTCGCCGACTGCGGGAGGCTTAGAGGGGCCAGTATACATCGTGCAAAATGAACTGTCAATCACGAATTCCAACCATTTCGGCACGCCAGACCCGCGCCCCCGCGTGCGCAAATCCACCCTCGAAAACCCGGCCCGCGTCCCCCAGGAGTTCCGCGGCCCGCCGGGCGAGCTCGCGCCCTTCGTCCGCATCCGAAACGATCGCATAGACTGCCGGCCCCCAGGAGCTCTGGCCCACCCCGGCCGCCCCCCACTCGGCCATCCGTCGCACCAGCGTCGCTGAGAGACCCGGCGCGAACGCGCCGCCTTGCGCGCTCGAGAACCAGGCGCCGGTAATCCGCTGTATCTCGGTCAGCGCCGCCCCGAAACTCGCCAGATCCGCCTCGGCGAGTCCCGGCAGCAGCTGCATTAGCACGAGGTGCGCGACACGCTCGACCTCGCGCTCGGGCGGCGCCGGCATTTGCTCGAATGCCGCAGCCTCGGCGTCGCCGCTCAATCCTGGCGCGCCGTCCGGGACCGCGACGACGCAGCGCCACCGATCGGGCATCGCGAATCGGGCGAGGAGCGGGGCGATGCCGTCCACACCGGGACGGCGCCCCCCTTCGACGATGAACCCGCCCAGCGCGAATGTCCAGGTACCGATCGCTGACCGCCGCCCGCGGTCCACCGCCTGGGCAAGCGCGGCGGGCGCCGCCGTGATTCCGTATAGCTCGGCCAGGGCCCGTCCCACTGCCAGCCCCAGCTGGGTGCCGGAGCCCAGGCCACTGTGGGCCGGAATCGCGCGGTGAATCGTGAGCCGGACGCCGCCCGTCAGACCGGTAGCGGCCAGGAAACGGGCCGCGAATGCCGCGGCCCGCTCGGCATCCGGCCCCTTGGCGGTGACGGTACGGTCCGCCGCCGCTTCGAGCAGCAGCGACGGCGCGGGAACGGCGGCGCCCAGACCCCCGAACCGCCGGCCCAGCGTTCCCCGGAGATCCAGTACGCCGAAATGAAGCCGGGCTCCTGCCTCGACGAAGACGCTACCGGGAACGGACATGCTCGGTGAGAAAGGCCATGGCTTCCTGCTCGCGCGGCCCGGCGGTCTTGTCCACGATCACCTGGAGTCGCCGGAACTCCGCCTCGATCTCTTCTGCCGGGATGAGATGTGTCCGAGTCGCCAGGATCGCCGCCTCGAGGACCGCGTGACGGGCCCGGTTGAAGCCGATGAACTCCCGCCGGGTCCCCCGGTAGACCACCCTGGTCTCGATCCTCGAGCGGGGCGGCGTGTCGTCGATCGCAACGACCTCGAGCTCCCGCCAGGAGCAGGCCGCCTCGAGCACCGCGCCCTGCACCGCCGTCGCCGGTAACCACGGAAATTGCGGGCTCGAGATGGCGCCTTGCGCGAACAGCATCACGTCGTCGGTGAGATTGAGCACCGCGACCCCCGACCCTCGCACGTTGCGGAAGGTGGTGGTCTCGAGGAACGGTTTGAGCACGACGACCTCGTCGCCCCACTCGACTCCCATCGGCGCGAAGTTGATGGCGCCATCGGAAGCCATGGTGGTCACGATGGATTCGACGATCACCGCACCAGATCCGCCGGCGGCGGGTTCGACGCCAGCGTGCTCATGACGGGGCCCGCAGGTACCAGCGCGCCGTCCGCTGCCACCGGCACCGCCCGTGGCGTGCGCGGCACGCCATGGAGGAAGTGGTCCACCAGCCGGTAACCGTGCTCGGTCAGCACCGACTCCGGGTGGAACTGGACGCCATGCACCGGGTGCCGCACGTGGCGAACGGCCATGATCTCGCCGTCCTCCGACGTCGCGAGCACCTCGAGCTCGGGCGGGACCGAGGCAGGTGCGATGACGAGCGAGTGGTAGCGCGTCGCCCGGAACGGGTTGGGCAGTCCGTGGAACAGGCCCGACCCCCGATGATGGATCAGCGACGTCTTGCCGTGCATCGGGCGGTTGGCGCGCACGATCTCTCCGCCGTAGGCGGCCCCGATGCACTGGTGGCCGAGGCAGACGCCCAGCATCGGCACTGTGGCACCCAGGCGCCGCACCAGCTCGGTCGAGATTCCCGCCTCGGACGGCGAGCATGGCCCCGGCGAGATGATGATGTGCGAGGGCGCCATGGCTGCCACGTCGTCCACCGTGAGCGCGTCGTGCCGATGCACCACCGGCGTCTCGCCGAGCTCGCGGACGTAGCGCGCCAGGTTGTAGACGAAGGAATCGTAGTTGTCGAGCAGCAGGATCATGCGCGAGCCAGCGCGGCGATGAGCGCGCGCGCCTTGTCCAGAGTTTCGCGGTACTCGAGCTCGGGATCGGAGTCTGCCACGATGCCCCCGCCCGCCTGGAAGTATACCTGTCCCCTGAGAGCCAGATAGGTGCGGATGACGATGCTGGTGTCCAGGGCGCCGGTGGTCGACAGGTACCCGATCGATCCGCAATACACGCCACGCCGGGTGGGCTCGAGCTCCGCGATGATCTCCATGGCCCGCACCTTGGGCGCCCCGGTGATCGAGCCGCCCGGGAACGCCGCCCGGAGCAGGTCCACCGCGTCGGCCGACGCGTCCAGCTCTCCCACGACGGTGGAGACGAGGTGATGGACCGTCGGATGCTGCTCGAGCGCGAACAGCTCGGGGACCCGCACCGTCCCGGCTCGGCAGACCCGCGAGAGATCGTTCCGTAGCAGATCGACGATCATCACGTTCTCCGCCCGATCCTTGTCGCTTTCGGTCAGGGCACGCCCCAGGGCGGCGTCGTGCATGGGCCCCAGGCCCCGCGGCCGGGTGCCTTTGATCGGTCGAGTCTCGACCTGCCGCCCCGGCTCCTCCAGCCGGAGGAACCGCTCGGGCGATGCGCTCATCACCTGCAGCTCGCCCGTGTCGAGGTAGGCGGCGAAGGCGGCCGGATTGCGCTGACGAAGCCGGCGATACAGCGCGAACGCAGGCTCGGTGAGCGGGGCTTGAAATCGCTGGGAAAGGTTGGCCTGGAAGATGTCGCCCGCGACGATGTAGTCCCGCACCCGCGTCACCGCGTCCAGGTAGCCCCGATGGGTGAAGGTCGAGCGAAGCTCGATCGCCGCGGCGCTGTCCACGCCCTGCACCGGGTACGAGGGCGCCTCGGCGTCGGAGCGCGCTACGGCCCGGGCCCGTGAAGCCCCCTGGCGATCGGATCCCACGAGCCGAGCCCGCACCATGGCGAGCCGCTCGCGAGCTTTGGCCAGCCGCGCCGCGCCCGTGTCGGGTAGCCCGGTCGAGACGATCCACCAGGTGCCTACCCGGTGGTCCCAGGCGATCACCCAGTCGTACAGGCCCAACACGACGTCGGGGATCGAGAGATCGTCGAACCGCGGAGCGGGAAGACGCTCGAGTACCGCACCGTAGTCATAGCCGACATACCCGGCCGCCCCACCTTGAAATGGCGGGAGCCCCGGCACCGGGTCCGCGGCGAACGGCGCCAGCAGCTCGCGCATGGCCAGCAGCGGGTCCGTCTGGGCGGCCCGCCACTCCTGGCCTGGTCCGCCCACCTCGGTGACGCGGCCCTTGCTCCGCACTACGCGGACGGGATCGGCAGTGAGAAACGAGTAGCGGCCCAGCGGGTGCGGCTCGGAGGCGCCGGTGGCGCTGTCGAGGAATACCAGCCACGGAAGGTCGAGGAAGCGGGCGACCGTCTCCACCGGATCGCCCGCGTCGCCCAAATTTTCCACCAGCGGCACGACCCGGCCGCTCATGAGGACTGTCGCGGGGCTTCGCGGCGGCGGCGCTGGGTGAGCTTCACGTGCTCCCCGCGCTCGTCGTCCGGCGGCGTGAGATATCCCCACCGCAGCGCGCCTTCCTGCCGATAGGTCTTGCCGAGCGTGATCGCCAACTTGGCCCGCGCGAGCTCCCGGCCGAGATAGAACGCGTGCGTCGCCTCGTCCACCCCCAGTTGGCCGAAGATCTCCTGGATATCGGTCCCGCGCACGAAGATGTCACTGTTGAACACGGTGATCGTATCGCGATCCGTGAAGATCCGATAATTGGCGTCCTTCACGGCCGCCTGGAGCTCCCGCAGCTCAGCCTCGTTGTAGGCCAGGATCTCGGGATCCTTCACCGTGACCAGGCGGTCGTCCACGTTCTTCGGCAGCGTGCGGTGATTGACGGCGTGGTACATGAGCCGCCGCGCCACGTCGATCTCCCGAACGGCGCCGCGCGCCCATGGGATGACTTCGGTCGTGAGCACCGCGCGCACCCCGGTCTCCTGACAAATGGCGAGCAGCACCGCGTGCACGCCGGTGGTGTCCGCGCTGGTGAGCTCCGTGATGTTCCCGATCCCCATCATCTGCCCGGCATCCGGGTAGCGCCGATGGATCTCGGCGTACCGCTCCAGCGACGCGGTGAAGCCGAACCCGATCGGCTCGATGATCGGGTCGATCAGATACCCCACGCGCCAGCGCTCGAGCGCCTCCAGCGTGGGGGTCAGGGTATCGAGTCCCGCGCCGAAATCCGGGATCGCCACGACCCGGGCGGAGCCGCCCGCGAGCTCGCGCGCGACCTCCAGGTTCGAGCCGTTGACGCTGAGCACCAGCTCAGCACCGGCCTCGACCGCGGTACGGATCTCCGCGGGATCGAAGCTGTCCACGCTGATTCGCAGGCCCGCCGAGCGGAGCTCGCGCACCAGACTGCCGAGCGCGGGAAAGGCTACGCCGGGCGTGCAGCCGAGGTCGATGATGTCGGCGCCGCTCGCGCGGAAATAATCGGCCGCGGCGCGCACGGCTTCGGACGTCAGCTTGGGAGCATTGTTGATCTCGGCCAGGATCTCGATGTCGTACGCACCGTAGTCCGCGGCGGCCGCGGCCTGGCCGAAGTAGCGGGGGATTTCGCGGAGGTCCTTGGGGCCTTTCTCCACCCGGGCGCCGTAGCGCCGGCTCAGCTCGGCAGTGTCGCCCTCGACCAGTCCCGGCAGCAGCACCAGATCGGTGCCCGCCGGGACCTCGAGGAACCGCGCGATCCATGGCGTCGTCATGAGTGCCGCCACTGTGATCTTCATGACCGCGACGGCGGTCTCGAAAGGCGGCTGCATCGCATCGAGCACGCGCCGGAGCGCCGGCTCGGCCAGGCGCCCGGTGACGAACAGGACTTTCCGGGGCGTCTCGTCGGGTGCTACCGTGGATCCCCCGGGCGCACCCATTTGTTCGGCGTGCCCTCGAGCGCCCCACCCGAGGGCCGCCAGAGCGTGACCTCTTCAATTTTCTTGGCGAGCTCGAAGTCCTTGTCGGTGATCCCGCCGGCCGCGTGGTTCTGGAGCTTCACCGTGAGGCGGCCCCAGGTCACCGTGAGGTCCGGGTGGTGGTAGGCGGCCTCCGCCAGGTACCCCACCGCGTTCACCAGCATGAGCGTCGTGGGCCAGCCATCGGTCTTGAACACCCGGCGGATCCAGCCGTCCTCGTAATACCAGCCGGGCAGCGCCTTGAGCCGCTCGCCGATCTCGGCGTCGTTATAGGTCCGTTCTTTGGTTGCGGGCATTGTGTCACTCCTTCCATGTCTGTCGTATGCCGTTACATCACCACACCGCCGTTGACCATGATCATTTGTCCCGTCACGAACGCGGATTCGTCCGAGGCCAGAAATACCGCGGCCCCCACCAGGTCCTCCGGCCGTCCCCACCGCCGGAGGGGCGTCAGCGCCTCGACGCGGCGGTGCCACTCGTCTTTCGCCTGTTCGCCGAACGCCGTCTCGATGAAGCCCGGCGCCAGGATGTTGACCCGGATCGCCGGAGCGACCTCCCGGGCGAGCGACCGGCTGAAGCTGGCGATCCCGCCCTTGGCCGCAGCATAGAGCACCGGGTTCTCACCCGCCATGCCGAGGCTCACGTGGTCCCACGACATGTTGATGATGGCGCCGCCGCGCTCGCGCATCGCCTCCACCGCCGCCCACGAGGCCAGAATGGTCCCGCGCAGGTCAACGGCGAGAACCTGGTCCAGCTTCTCGAGCCGGGAAAGCCGCGCGCCGGCGCCCGTGAGAATGTCGGCGCCGGCGTTGTTGATCCACACGTCCACCCGGCCGAACCGATCAGACATGGCGCGCGCGAGCGCCGCGACGTCGGCATCCTGTCGAAGGTCGGCCTGAATCACCTCGGCTCGACGGCCGAGCCCGCGAATGTCGCGCGCGGCCTGGGCGGCGCCCTCGGCGTTTCCGCGATAGGTCAAGGCGAGGTCGGCCCCCTCGCGAGCGCACCCGAGCGCGATGGCTCGGCCGATGCCGCTCGACGCGCCGGTGACCAGCACGATCTTTTCCGCGAGTCTCACCGGTCTCGCCTCCCCCGTTCGGCTCCGCTAACTTCAAGAGTCCCAACATATCAGGGGCTTGCCAAGTCACAAGGGAGCGTGGGATGCGCCTGTTGGTGAGCGTGCGGTCGGCCGTGGAGGTCGCGGCGGCGGCCGCGGGTGGCGCGGATATCGTCGATGCAAAGGAGCCGGCCCGTGGCGCCCTCGGCCCGGTCGGGCTCGACGCGTTGAGGGGTATCTACCGAGCGCTACCCCCGGACCTCCCGCTCAGCGTGGCGTTGGGCGATCCGGCGGACGAGCATGCGCTGATCGACGCATGGTCGTTGCTCGAAGTGCTCGACGGTGATCGACCCCTCTTCGTAAAACTGGGCTTGGCGCACGCGCGGAATACCGCCGAAGCGCGGTCGCTGCTCCGGCAGGCGACCTCGCTCGCGGACTCGTCGCCTCTCGAGCCGGCGTTGGTGCCGGTGGCCTACGCCGACGGGGTCGGGCCCCGGCCCGCGATGGTGGCGCGTTTGGCGGCGGAGTTCGGCGCGCACGGCGTGCTGCTGGACACCTGGCACAAGGTGGGGCGCGACCTGTTCGCGAATCTCGCCGAACCGGCGCTGATAGCCTGGGCCATGAGCGCGCGGGAGTCCGGGCTTCTCGTCGCGGTGGCTGGGAGTCTGTCGGCAGAAAGCGTGGTCCGTGCGGCGAGGTTGCCGGTCGACATGGTCGGGGTGCGCGGGGCGGCCTGCGTGGGCGGCCGGGGTGGGCGGGTAGAGGGGACGCGGGTGAGGGTGCTTGCCGAAGCGATCGACGCGGCGAGTGTCGACGCAACTGTGATCTAAGCCTTTGCCCGGCAACGCCTTGGGCGGCATGGCAGAAGGCTTGCCGGAGGCCGGTTTCGGCCTATATTTGGGGTATGTCGGAACCAGCCATCAACTTCGATTTGATCGGGGTGGACCTCGCTCGGCTGGAGCGCTGTCTCAAGCTTCGGGCCCTCCGCACTGGCGCCGGCCGCTACCAGGTCGCCGGCGGCGAGCAGGCGCACTGGGTCGACCTGTACACCTCCGGGATTCCCCGCTGCGACTGCGGCGACCACCTGTGGCGCGACCAGCTCTGCAAGCACATTCTCGCGGCCCTGCTTCGCGAGGGTGACGAGCGCGTCCTGAGCGCGCTGCGGGGGCTGGTGGACACGTTGAGGAACCGCCCGATCGCCGCCTGAGGCGATTTGCCGGAGTCCCCCTCCGGCGCCGAGGGTTGAGGCTCTCCCAACTCCAGTCACGACAATCGCTTCCGCATGGCTTTTCGGAGGCACATCCCTTGCCGACAAGCCGAGCCGTTCCGGCGCGCAGATGTCTGCGCGACCGTCGGCCTCTGGTTTACCTCCGCCCTGAAGAGCCAATCTCGTGACACTAGCGCCGGCACCCCTGCAGAGCAGGTTCGGGCGTAGGCTCCTCCTGCTCTTCGTGGGCTGCGCGGTGCTCCCGGTTGCGCTGGTGGCCGCGGTGTCCTACGGGCACATCACGCGCGAGCTGCGCGGCCAGAGCGAGCGCCGGCTGCACCAGGCCAACATTGCCATGGGCCTTGCGCTGTACGAGCGCCTTCTGCTGCTGGATGCTACCCTCAAGAGTCTGCCGCCGGACGTCGTGCTCGAGCAGCGGCGCGGCCACGGCGAAGCCGACGAGCGACGTCTGCTCGCGCTGGGTCTCGACCTCCTCACGAGCCGCCGGTTCCTCTCGCTCGAGTTCGACGCCGATGACGGCCACCCAGTGCCGGTGTTCGGGCGGCTCGACGTTCGGCCGTCGCTCACCAGCGACGACCGCGACGATCTACGCGCCAACCTTCCGTTGATTCGCAGCGTCCCGAACGGTACCGCGGTTACTCGTACGTTCCTGCTGCGGCGCCTCGACCATGGCGATGAGGTGCACGGCACGCTCGTCGGCGAGGTCAGCCCCGATTTTCTCTGGGGTTCCCTGGCCGCGAGCCTGCCCTCGCCCAATACGCTGATCGCGGTGACGGACGAAGCCTCGCGCATCCTGTTCCGTTCCACCCAGGCCGATCTGGTCAGTCAGTCGGACCCGATCAACGAAGCGGCGCCGCTGCCCTCGGACCGATCCATCCCCGCCGACTCGGCAGAGCGGCCCTATGTAACCTCATCCTCGCCGCTCCTGCTCGATGAAGTCTTCTCCGCGCCGACCTGGACCCTCACGCTGAGCGAGTCGGAGGACGAGGTCCTCGGGCCCCTCGCCCGGTTCACCCGGCTGTTCGCCTGGGTGATCGTGATCTCCGGTCTGGCGGTGATGCTGCTGAGTGGCAGTCAAATCCGCCGCAGCCTGGTTCCGCTGGTGGCGCTGCGAGAGGGGACCCGGCGGATTGCCCATCGCGACTTTGCCAGCCGCGTGACGGTCACGAGCCGGGACGAGTTCGAGGAGCTGGCGTTCGCGTTCAACGCTATGGCCATGCAGCTCGGCCGCCAGTTCCAGGCGCTCTCGACTGCGGCCGAGCTCGATCGGGCGGTCCTGTCGGCGACCGACATCGCTTCTATCGTCGATACCCTGCTGGCCCGGACCCGCGACGTCTTCCCCTGCCACGTCGTCGGGGTCACCCTGGTGGCGCCCGACGGCGGCAAGTCGTTGAGCGGCGTCCTTTACGACTATTGCGACGAGATGCGTCATACGACGCGGGTCGAGCTGCGCTCCGAGGACGTGCAGGACCTGCTGGATGGACCCGACCTCATGCGCTTCGAGCCGTCCGAGGCCCGGCTGCCGGCCTACCTGGTGCCCATGGCGCGGCTGGGACCCCGCTCCATGCTGGTGCTCCCGCTCCGCTTCCGGCGCCAGCTCGTCGGTATTCTCGTGCTGGGAGAACGTACGGGCGAGCCCGCAGGCGCCGACGAGCAGGTCCAGATCCGCCGCCTGGCCGACCAGGTGGCGGTGGCGCTCGCCAACGTGCAGATGCTTGAGCAGGTGAAGTCGCTGGCGTACTTCGACAGCCTCACCGGACTCCCCAACCGGCTCTCGTACAAGGAACGGCTTGCCCAGGCACTCGAGCAGGCGCGGCGCGGCGGCAAGCTCGTCGCCGCGTTCTTCATCGACCTTGACCATTTCAGCCGCATCAACGACACGCTCGGCCACGAAGCGGGTGACCAGTTGCTACAGCAGGTGGCGCTCCGGCTCCGGGCTTCGTGCCGGGATCGAGAAGATGAGGTGGGACCGGCGCAGCAGGCGGGCACCGACGTCGCGCGACTGGGTGGGGACGAGTTCACCGTGATCATGCCGGGCCTCGCGCGCGCGGACGACGCCGGCAAGCTCGCGCGTCGAATCCTCAGCAGCATGGCCCATCCGATCCCCGTGTCGGGGCAGGAGATCTTCGTCACGGCCAGCATCGGCATCGCCATCTTCCCGGACGATGGCGAGGACCTCGAGACGCTGCTGATGCACGCCGACACGGCCATGTATAAGGCGAAGGAGCAGGGTGGCAACAGCTATCGGACCTACTCGCGGACCATGAACGCGCAGGCACTGCAGCAGCTCACGCTGGAGAACGCGCTGCGCCGGGCCCTCGAGCGCAACGAGTTCGAGCTCCATTACCAGCCGATTGTGGAGGCGCGCTCCGGCGCGCCGGTCGGCGCGGAAGCGCTGATCCGGTGGCGCCACCCCGACCTGGGCCTCCTGCTGCCCTCGGAGTTCGTGCCCCTCGCCGAAGAAAACGGCCTCATCATGCCGCTGGGCGAGTGGGTGCTGCAGGAGGCCTGCCGCCAGAACCTCGCCTGGCAGAAGCGCGGGCTGCCGCGCATCCGCGTCGTCGTGAACCTCTCGTCCCGCCAGTTGCGTCGGACACTGCCGGACATCGTGGCGCGGACGCTCCAGACCACCGGGCTCGAGTCGCGCTTCCTCGGTCTCGAGCTCACCGAGAGCCTGCTCGTGAAGCACCACCGGGAGGACACCGAGACGCTGCACGACCTCCGGGCCATGGGCCTGCACCTCGCGGTGGACGACTTCGGCACCGGCTACTCCTCGTTCAGCTATCTCAAACACCTCCCGCTGGACGCGCTCAAGATCGACCGCTCGTTCGTCCGCGAGGTCACTATCTCACCCGACGACGCGGCGATCACCACCGCGATCATCGCGATGGCTCACGCGCTCGAGCTCGAGGTGGTGGGTGAGGGAATCGAAACCGAGGCACAGCGCGCCGTGCTGCGGGAACAGGGCTGCGACGCCATGCAGGGCTACCTGTTCAGCCGGCCGGTCCCGGCGGAGCAGTTTGAGGCGTTCCTGGCCAAGGCACCAAAGCCCGGTCGGGCAACGCGGCGGCTCAGAAGCGCGTAGCAAGCGTGGGATGACGGAACGGTCGTGATTGCCGTCGTCAGCCGCGCTCCAGCACCCATTCCAGCTCGCCGATTCGTTGCCATCCGAACACGGCGCAGCGCAGTCCAACCGGCTTCACCGAGTCGAAACAGGCATCGGTGAGCTCGGGCGCCGCGCCATCGACCGGTTTCACCAGGATGATCTGCGCCGCATCGAGCGCTCCGGCAACGAACGCCGCCACGCTGTCGCTGGTGGCTCCCCAGGCATGCGGCAGCACGTCCGCCGAGCGCATCCATTGGTAGGGCGCGAGCACCGCCACTCCTGCCGGACCGATCCCCCCCGCGATCGCGCCGGGTGCCTCCACCAGAACCGCGCCGGGAATGCGCTCGACCAGCACGTGCGCATACTGATCCATGGCGAGGATCGCCATCCAGTGCGCCGCATCGGCGGACAGGCGATCGCGTTGCTGGAAGGCTCGCACCTGGTCGGCGAAAGGTCCTCCCCCCGGCACGACCAGGATGCGGTAGCGGTGCCCGGCCTGGGCCAGCGCACGGCCGACCGTGTCGAGGGCGCCCGGCGTGGCGCTGAGACCGCCGCCCACCTTGACCACCGCGAGCGGCGCGGTCACCGCTGGGCGAGCTCTTCGGCAAGCAGCCAGGCAGCGGCGGCGGCCGGGGCCACCTCAGCGGCTTCTCCGAGCCAGCGCGCGAGCGGCACGGGCTCGAGCCCTTCCCGGCGCGCCGCCTCGGTGGCGATGAACGCGCCGAGACCGGTCACGACCGCCGTGTTCGCCGCCGGCGCCGTCGCCCACACCCGGCGGATTCCCGCGCCAACCAAGTCGAGCTGCGCCTCTGCGATCGCCCGCGCGATCCGGTCGATCTCCGCGCTGGCAACCATCTCGCGATCGCCGCACACCAGCCGCGCCAGCCGCTCGCCCGCGTACTCGCGGGTCGCGGGGCGGCCGTCGGCAGTGGGGGCCGTGTACTGCGAGGGCGTCAACCTCGCCAGCCACACGTGCGCATCCCCAACGGTCGCGAACCCCTCGGCGGACACCAGCGCACAGCCGTCCCACAGCGGCACCTCCCGCACCAGCGCCTCCGCCGGCGTGCGCACCGTGCCCGTGTAGACCAGCTCGCCGCTGAGCAGGCGCGCGGGATCGGTTCGGCCCCGCGCGGCCACCTGTCCCGCGACGATTGGAATGATGTCGGTCGAGGTCGAGCCGATGTCCACCAGGAGCGCATCCGACACGAAGCGGCTGAGCAAGGTTGCTGTCGCTACCCAGTTCGAGGCGCCCACGTCCCAGGGACGCGCTCGCGCCGCCGCCGGGCTCACGAAACTCGCGTCGGTGGTGAAGACCCGCACCTCCTCCGCCGGGAATGCCGCCGCGACCGCGTCGAGCACGAACCCCACCCCTTCACGTTTCGTGCGGAACGCCTGCGAGAGCTCGGCGGTCATCGTGACCGCGTGGACGGCGCGGCCCCTTCGGCCCAGCCGGTCGGCCAGGGCGGTGAGGACGGCCCCGAGCGCCGACGGGTCACGCTGGATCTCGAACGCCGTCACCGCAGGCATCAGCGACGGCGCTCCGCCGTCGCGTGGCATGGCCAGGACGGCTTTGGTGTTCACGCCGCCGATGTCCCAGCCCAGCACGGCGCCGCGGGCGGACTCAGCGCTGGTCATCCTGCTTCGTTCGCGCATAAGTTTGCGGCATGGACATCATCCCGGTTCTCGACCTGGCGCGCGGGCTGGCGGTACGGGCGCAGGCGGGCGACCGCTCGCGCTACGAGCCCGTCGCGTCCGCGCTCGCTCCCGATGCCGCGGGCGAGCCGGTCGCCATCATGCGGGCGTTTCGCAGCCGTCTTGGCGCGAGTGCGTGCTACGTGGCCGATCTCGATGCCATTCAGGGCGGCGCGGTGCAGCGGACCATGCTGCGCGAGCTGGCGCAGCTCGAGACCGGCTTCGCCGGCGCCATCCTGGTGGACGCCGGCGCGCACACGCCAGAGAGCACCTTCGTGGTGCTCGCCACCGGCGCGAGCGAGGTCGTGATCGGCCTCGAGACGCTTCGCGCCTTCACCGACCTCCGGGACATTGTTCGCGTGGCGGGGGATTCCCGGGTGGTCTTCAGCCTCGATCTCCGGATGGGCAGTCCCATCCTCCATCCTGCCATGCACGACGCTCAGGGCGCCACGCCCGACGCGTTGAGCCTCGCCGGCCAGGCAATGGAGAGCGGCGTCGGCACGATGGTGGTGCTGGATCTGGCGCGGATCGGCACGGGCTGCGGAACGGACCTGGGGCTGCTCGAGGCGTTGCGGAAGGGCTTCCCGCTGGTGCGCCTGCTCGCGGGCGGCGGCGTGCTCGCGCGGCGCGATCTCGACCGGATGCGGGACGCAGGCTGCGATGGCGCGCTGGTCGCCAGCGCCATCCACGCCGGCACCATCACCGCGGCCGATCTGGCCGACCTGGCCGCGGAACCGGTCGGCGCTCAGTCGCCCAGCGTCTCGCGGTAGGTGGCCGACTGGCCGTAGTTCTCCTCGACCTCCAGCTCCAGCAACGTCAAGTGCGTATAGCCGCCCCGGCCGAGCTCGTCCCGCACCTGGGAGCCCAGATACTGCGCCAGCATCTCCGCCGTACTGTTCTGGATCGGCAGGAGCGCGCAGTCGCGCGTGGGAAACACGTACGTCGGGCGGCCGAAGTAATCGACCCGCAGCCGGTCGCCATCCTCGTGGTAGGAGAGCTTGGGGTTCTGCGTCGGCAGCAGCACCTTGTGGTCGATCTCATCCACGAACCGGCGCGTGAGCTGCTTGAGAATGCTGAAGTCGAGCACGAAGAACGCCTCGGCGTCCACCGAGCCTTCCACGGCGACACCGACGCGGTAGTTGTGTCCGTGCAGCGTCTCGCACTGGTGGCCCCGGAACGTGATGAAGTGGGCCGAGGCGAACACCAGATAGTCCTTGCTGACTTGCACCCGGAAACGGCTCCGCACGACGATCTCCTCAGGGGTTCCAGCCGTCCTCTAGTATAACGACGAACAACGCGGCGCAGGTGAGGTCCGCCGTCGTGCCCGGATTGCGGGCATTCGCGGGATCGCGGAGGGCCCGGTCCAAGGATGCGAGCGCGCGGTGGCCGGCCTCGCTCCGAACGCCGCCGGCCGTGACCGCCTCCCGCGCCCCGCGCGAGATCGCCTCCGCCTCTTCCCGCCCCAGCTTGCGCGCGATGTGCGTATCAGGCAATGCCGCAAGCAGGTAAAGGTAGGCTTCCACCGTGGCGTCGCTCCAGCCGAGGCCATCCTTGCGGGCGGCGCGAAGCGCGGGCGCGCCGATCTCGAACGTGATGGCGAAATCGGTCACGTATTCCCTGGCGACGCTGTCGCGCTCGGCGGCGAGGGCCATCGTCTCGCGCAGCACGACGGTGGGAACCGCACCCACGTCCTCGCTGTCCGACGAGCCGAGACCGCCGGGGTCGGCAAGCCGGATCGCGGCATAGACGTCGCCGGCGTCCGCGACCGTGGTCGAGGCGAGCACCTCGCGCACGGCGGGGCGGAGCGGGCCCGTGGTGTGGCGCGCCGCCCGGGCCAACGGCGCCAGCAACAGGATGATGCCGAGATTCGTGTTCGAGCTGGTCCACCGCGTGGTCGCGTCCACGGCGGCGAAGATGGTTGCGCCGAGCGGGCGTTCGCCTGCGGCGGCGAGCGCCGGCCCGATCGCGACGGCACTCGCCAGAAAATCCTCGTAGCGAGTGTCGTGAAAGTGGCGCTCGGGCGAAACGTTGCCGGGCTTGGCGGCGCTGACCTCGAGCAGGCAGGCCAGTTGCCCCGCCGCAGCCACCGCCTCTGGCGTCCTCATGTCCGCGGCGCCACGAGCCGGTCGATGACTGCACCCGCCACATCCAGCCCGGTCGCCGCCTGAAGCCCTTCCCAGCCGGGAATCCCGTTCACCTCGAGCACGTACACGATGCCGTCGCTCGCCGGCAGCAGATCCACGCCGGCGTATTCCGCTCCCACGGCCACCGCGGCGCGAACCGCGAGGGCGCTCCAGGCGTCCGGCAGCTGGATGGGTCGCGCCGTCCCGCCCCGCGAGAGGTTGGTGCGCCAGCCCGGCGATGCCCGCTCGATGGCCGCGAACACCCGGCCCCCGATCACGAACGCCCGCACGTCACGCCCCTCGTGCTCGATGGCGCGCTGCAGGTAGTACACCCCGCGGATGGTCTCGATCGTCTTGAAGACCCGGAAGGCCATCTCCTCGTCGCTCACCCGCACCATGCCGAGCCCCATCGACCCGAACAGCGGCTTCACGATGACGTCGCCGCCCAGCGCGCGAAGGCCGGCGAAGGCCTCCTCGGGCGTTTCGCAGACGATGGTGTCGGGCGTGGGGAGCCCGCACTGCACGAGCAGCGCGGAGGTCCAGAACTTGTCGACGCTCCGCTCGATCGCGCGCGCCGAGTTCATCACCCGGATGCCGCGGTCCTCCAGCCGGTGCAGGGCGTCGACCCGGTAAATGATCTGCTCGAGCGAGCCTGAGGGAATGATGCGGGCGAGCACCGCGTCCGCGCGATCGAGATCGGTCGCGCGGCTCCGAAGGCCCGACTGGCGGCCAATCCCGGCCACCAGTCCCTCATAGGGCACCACCACGCCGGTGTGCCCGCGCGCCTCGAGCGCGCGGGTCAGCTCCCGGGTGTGCCAGCCCTCGCGGGCGGCGAGAATGACGAGATGCAGGCTACTGCTGCTCGCCGATGAGGCCGGTGAGGCCGCCGGTGGCGAAGTTCTTGAGGTCGCCGCCTACTTTCTTGAAGCCGGGGGTGGCGAGACCCTTCTTCAGCTCGTCCATCGAGCCGAAGCACAGCTCGGCCTGGCGATACTTCGCCGGCTTGGACCCGTCGAGGTTGGACTCGAACCGGGTGAGGTCGGCCCGGGTGAAGCCGATCTCCTGCTGCACCGAGGTCACCAGCGGCAGGTGCTTGGAGGAATAGTACGACTCGAACTTCGCCGTGTCCTTGGGCGTGTTGTAGATGACGGTCGCCAGCGCCGGACACGCCGCCGTGCCCTTGTCGCCGGTCTCGACCGCGATCAGCCCGATGAGCCCGCCGGTCGCAAAGTTCTTGAGATCGTCGCCGACCGCCTTGAAGCCTGGCGTCGCGACCCCCTTCTTGAGCGCGTCCATGTTGTCGAAGTAGAGCTCGGCCTGCCGATAGAACGTCGGCTTCTTTCCATCGAGCGTGCTGGTGAACTTCGTCAGCTCGGCCTTGGTGAAGCCGATCTCCTGCTGCTTGGAGGTCACGAGCGGGAGGTGCTTCTCCGAGTAGTACTTCTCGAACGCCGCCGGGCTCTTCGGTTGCTTGTAGATCACGGTGACGATCGCCTGAGGGCCGGCCGGTGCGGCCGGCGCGGCCGCGGTGGACTCGGCGGGGGCCGCCATCGAGGCCGTATCCGCCGCGGGCGCATTGGCGGCCTTGTCGGCTGTCTTGCCGCACGCCGTGAGTGCCAACGAAGACGCCAGCCACATCGGGAACCGTCGCATTGCTCGCTCCTGGGGTTTGGGGAATCGCTGAGCGGTGAGCGGCAACCGGGAGGACGCACCTTCCTGCTCCGGCGTCGTTCCCGGTGCCGCTGACCACTTGCCGCGGGTGGCTTACCGCTTACCGGTTGCCGTCTCGTAACACGATGCCGCAAGGATCTCGGAATTCAGATGTCCCGCGTGAAACGTCCGGCCGCTCTCGACGCTCGTGAGCCAGACTTCGGCCGGGCTGAACAGCAAGGGGTCGATCTTATAGAAATCGCCCTCGTAGCGCTGGAAGATCTCGTAGAACGGCGTGCCGTAGTCCCGGGAGGCCGAGGCGGGCACCTTGGGTGCCAGTTCGGCCAGCTCCGCGTCGCTGGCACGCACGGTGTAGCGGGCCTGCCCGCCATACAGAATGCAGTCGTTCGTCCGGCCGATCGCGCGGAGGTCGTTTTTCGCCACGGGCGGGAGCGGCGCCGTGCCGATCCCGCTCACGATGCGCCGGACATCGAAGCCCAGCGTCTCCATCTTGTGCAGTCCGGTCTCGAGAATCCGGGCCGAGATCTGCACACCGCCCGCGAGGCTCGCCGTGGGCGCCACGACGAAGGTGAGCTGCGACGGCTGAAGTCGCGCCTTCTGCGCCACCCATGCGGCTACCGCGTCGGTCGGCAGCGCCCGCCCTTCGAGCACCAGGACGCCGCGCGCCGCCTCCTCGGCGTAATCGAGCTTCTCGAACAGCTCTCGCTCCACACGGGCGTGCGCGCGGAGCGGCCCGGATCCCATCGCGAAGAACTTGTCGACGGAGATCGCCCAGCCGGCGTATTGCGAGGCCATGCACGACACCGCGGGATGATCGGTCCAGACCGTGACCCCCGGCCATGCCTCGCCGCCAATCTGGATCGGGGAGTAGGCCACGTTCCCCAGGCCGCCCATGCAGATCTCGCCCAAGGCGAGCCCGGCGTCATACCCGCCGTCGACCTCGATGCCCGCGTCGATCACCCGTGCGCCGGTCGGAAGGATCTGCGTCCGGACGCGAAGCGCCGCGGCGTTCTCCTCCATGTGGTCCGCGATTTCGCTGGCGAGCTCGTTCATCTGGAGCCCGGTGGTCATGACGCTGTCCATGCGAGGATCTCTCCCTTGCCGAGTTCGGCCAGATCGCCGCTGTAGCGGCGGTACGAGCCCGTGAGGTGCCGCGCCTCGACCGGCAGCCGATAGCGGTCCTCGAGGCGCCGCAGCACGAGCGGCAGGTGGGGCGGGCGGTAGGTGCACGCGTACCGATACGTGGACGGAATGGCGACGTCTCCCAGCGCGACCAGCGATCCGCGCTTCGACCAGAGGCCCGGGGCCGCGCCGGTCGTGCCGAACACGACGATGGTGCCGGCGATCATTCCGGCGCCGGCGTGGTCGGCCGTCGGGCCGCCGACCGCGATGAGCCCGCGCCGCATGAGCGCGCCCGTCTCGGGTCCCGCCGCCCCATGGATCACCAGCTCGCCGCCGAGCATGCCGCGTCGTGCGTCGGTCGCTGCGGCTCCGGCCCGCGCCCCCGCTCGGCCCCGCACCTCGATGCTGCCCCCGGCCATGCCGAGCCCGACCTCATCGCCCACGTCGCTTTCGACCGAGACCGCGCCCTCGCTGAGGCCCGCGCCAAGGCGGCCCGCGCGGCCCCAATCGCCGGTGAAGCGGATCGTGCCGTCGGGCGTGCCCGAGACCGCGCACAGCTCGCCCAGCGGAACGACGCGCCCGTCGAGCCGCACGGGCCGGCGCGCGAGCTCCTCGGCGGGAACCGCCGCCCACCCGCCCGCTAGGACCGCCGAGCAGTCGGCCGCGGCACCGAGTGGCGCGCGGAGGCGGACCTCGACGCTCACGCCGCACCCTCCATGATCTTCCGCAGGTGGAAGTGGTGCGGCCCCAGCTTGCCGCCGTAGTTACCGGCGGAGATCGAGACGATCCCGTCCCGGCACGCCGCGCCGATGCCGATTCGCATCGCGCCCGCGATCGACTCGGCATCCGTGCCGTTGATCACGATCTCCAGCACCGAGTTCACGCCGTCCGGCAGCGCGGTGGGCGTGATCGCCCGAAGCGTCGGGCAGAACGCGTCGTTGGTCGAGGCGATCATGCTCTTGATCCGTCGCGAGCCCACCTTGCTCCCACTCCGCACCACCCCGCCCGGAAACGGCATGATCACGCCGGCGTGCCCCGCCATTGCGTCCGCCGCCGCCTCGGCGGCCGCGAGCGCCGCGTCAGCGCTCCGAGCGAGGATGAGGAAGTTTCCGCCGCCGACCCCCTTCACCATCCCGAACTTTTCCTGCACCAGGAACTCGCCTTCCATCACCGGGATGCGCCAGAAGCGCTCGCCGGCGATGACCTTGCTCGCCTGGAACCCATCGCCGAAGAACCGAAGCGCCGAGCCCACGCCGAGCCGGTCGGGCGCCCCGGGTAGCCCGTCGAAGCAGGCCGTGGTCGGGCAGGTGAGCACCGTTTGGCCGACCCGCTCGATGAGGCGCTTGGGCAGATCATCCTTGCTCATCGTCATCATGAGCACGCTCGTGCCGGGGCGGCCGTCGGGCGTGTCGTCCTCTGCCAGCTCGCGCTCGATGCCGGCCTCCACCTTGCACCCGATCACCGAGGTCGCGAAGCCCGTGAGCTTGAGCACGGCCTCGCGGGCCCAGCGTCGGCTCCGCGCCGTAATGATGATCCGCGCCACCCGCATGGTGAACGCCTCGGCGAAGGTCTCCTCGATGAAGACGCCGCGGATGTTCATCGCTGTCTCACCCGACCGCCAGCGGCTCGCCTGGCAGGTCGGCCACCGGATAGTTGTCGAATGCGACCGTCGAGTACCGCTCGAAGTGGCGTCGGAGATCGGGGAGCACGGCATCGTCGTAGCCGGGCGCCACCCGAAGCCGGCGGCCGGCCGGTGCCCGCCTGAGCTGACCTTCCTCCACGATCAGCATGCCATCCTTGATGACGTAGCGAGGGGTCGAGAACATCTTCGCGAGATCCTGATCGCGGCTGTAGATCGTCACGTCGGCATCGGCCCCGGCGCCGAGGTGCCCCTTGGCGTGGAGTCCGAGCAGTCGCGCCGGGCCCGCGCGCGTGATGATCGCGACCTCGTTCAGCGTGTACTCGCGCGCGAGCCCGTCGGCGAGCGCGCTGCCGGCGAGCAGCTTGGGGTTCACCTGCTTGAGCCGGTCGTCGCGCACGCTGCGGTCCATCAGGAGCTGGATCAGCGCGGGGTACGACAGGAACGATCCGCCGTTCGGATGGTCGGTCGAAAGCACCACTCGCCAGGGGTCCTGGCTCAGCAGGAAGAGCTCCAGGCCGATCGCCCACTGCAGCGCGCTCACCGCCGCCTTGTCCTTATAGGTCAGCGGCACCAGCCCGCAGCCGGTCTCGAGCTCGATGTCGATGTTCGTCCACCGGCGGCCGCTGCTCTTGTGGAGCAGGTACTCGACGGGCGCGTCCGCCGTGATGGTCATCGCGGGCCCGAACATCACCTGGCCCACGTCTACGCTCACCTCGGGATGGGCGTTGACGTGCTCGATGACCTTGGCCCCGGCGGAGCTCCAGGGCTGGCCGCCGCCTCCGCCGTAGCAGTGGACCTGCAGGTGGGTGAAGTGGGCCCGCCGGCCCGCCACGGCATCCATGCTCGCGAGCGTCGTGGCGACGTTGCCCGCCACCCCGAGGTTGTTGCAGTGGATGTGCACCGGGTGGGGCAGCCGGAGCGCGTTGGCGGCGTCGGTGAGCGTCTCGAGTATCGTGCGCGGCGTCGCGGCGCGCCCGTCGACCTGGTCGTCGATCGTCGCGACGTTGCGCTGGCCCGCTTTCCACGCCTCGACCCCGCCGGGGTTCACGATCTTGATCGCGTAGCCGCCGGTGGCGCGGAGCAGCCAGGCCGCGTAGTCGCGCGCGCGGTCCCGCTCGCCGGACGCCACCTGCCGAAGCAGGTACTCGTCGTTCCCCATCAGCACGAAGATGCCGCCGTCCACGCACGGGGTGTCATCGAGCTCCGCGTGACTGTGACGGGCGGTGAGCGGGGCGACCGCGGCGTCGAAGGCCGTGGTGTAGCCCAATCCCGCGTACCGGTACCCGGTCGTGAAGGTGCTCGGCACCGTGCCGCCGGTGCCGGACCGTGCCGGCAGATCGTCGGCGAGCCGCGGGGCGGGCACCGGGTCCGCGGCGTGCTCGTCGGGAATCAAGCGGCGCGCGTGGTTGCAGCTCGAGCTGGCGAAGTGCGAATGGATGTCGACGCCGCCCGGCATGATCACCATCCCCCGCGCGTCGAGGGTCGGCGTGCCGGCGGGAACGTCGGCGACGATCCGCCCGTCCTCGATGCAGACGTCGCGCACTTCGCCGTCGACACCGCTCGCGGGGTCGTGGACCGCCCCGCCCGTGATCCGAAGGCGCGTCGGCCCGCTCACGCCGTTCTCCCCGCAGGCCGGACGCGGACCGCTGCCAGCAGCGCCGTGAGCGTCTCCACCGTGTTTCGCGCTCCCGCGTCGGCGAGCGGCGGCCGGAGCGGCAGCGGCACCTCGTCCATGCGGTACGCGGTGCCGCCCTCGTGAATGCCGGCGACCCCGGTGTCGATCGCGACGCGAGCCGGGAAGGGCGCCTCGGTCGCGCGGGGGCCCACGATGACGATCGGGACCATTGCTGCGGCGGGCGCCAGCGCGGTCGCAACGGGTCGTGGGGACCCTGCCACGAGAATGGCGCTCATAGCCGCAGCGCTCGCGAGCCCTCGACGATCCGGCGTGTACGCCGGCGAGCCCGGCTCGAAGGTCACCGACATCGGATAGCCCGTCTGCCAGGTGAGCGCCGCCTCTGCCCCCGAACGGTTGCCACCGGCGCGGAGCGAGCTGAGCGCCGCGCGCGTCGGCCCGTTGAGCGCTTCCGCAAGGCCGAGCAGTCCCTCGGCCCGATAACGGTCGCGCGCTGGTTCCTGACCGGGCTCGGCCTCGTGCACCACGGCGACGTACTTGGCCTTCGTGAGCCGGGCTGCGATGGCCGCCGCCGCGTCGAGTGGGGCCGGCAGCTCGCCGAGCGTGTTCCCCAGCGCAACGGCGCGCATGACCGACAGCGCCGGAATTTCCTGGTCGGGCAACAGGGTGAGCTCGGCGTCCGCTGCCCCGGGACCACGGTCCGCGCCCACGCTCACCGACACCACCGTGCGCCCGGCGCGTCCGGTCGGCACGTGCGTCCCCTCGGGCTCGGGCGCGTAGCGCGACCAGTACCGCGGGTAGCGCGGCCCGGGGTCCACCGCCCAGAACAGCACCACGTCGGCTCGGTTGCGAATTTCGCCGAGCGTGGCCGCTGCGCGGCCCCGACGCTGGGCGGCCAGGAGCCCTGCCGCGGCCGCCTCCGAGGTCGCAGCGTCCACCGCGGCCCCCAGGCGGTCGGCCAGAGCCAGGGCGGCCCGCTGCGCCTGGACGCTGATGCCGGGCGCCAGTACGACCAGTGCCCGGCCGGCCGCGGCCGCCAGCAGCTTGCCGGCCTCGTCGACTGCATCGTCGAGACTCGCCTCGCGCCCACCCACTCGTACCACCGACGGCACGCTCCCATCGCCGAACCAGGTGCGCGCGAGCGGACACGGCGGGGTGAAGTCCACGATGCGGCGGTCCGCCACTACGACGCGCAGGTCGTCGCAGCCGCAGCCGCAGCCCAGGCAGGTGACCGAGGCCCGCTCGACTGAACTCACGCGGCGCCTCGCGTCGACGCTCGGCTCGGGCCGTACACCGCGCTCGCCGCCGCAAGCAGTGCGGCACGGCACGCCTGGCCCGTGCGACGCTCGGCGAAGACGGTACAGATGGGACGGCCGCGCGCGATGCGCTCTCCGTGGTGGGGGATGTCCGCGAGATCCACGCGCCAGGCGCCGGGGTCGTCGACGACGAAGGTGCGGCGGGCAAAGACGACCGCTTTTCCGAACACCGCGTGCGCCGTGGCACGCCGTGACGGGAGCCGGCCGGCGCTCGCCTCGAGGTGGACCTGAAAGAGAGAGAGGCCAGTGGCGCGCTCCACCAGCTCCATCGAGGCGGAGTAACGGGGATTCACCTCGATCGGAAACGGAACACCCCGCCGTGCGATGAAGTCGACCGTGTTGAGGCCGCGAAGCCCGAAGACCTCGGTCACCGCTTCAGCCAAGGCCATCGCGCGCTCGTACAGCTCGGCCTGGCGGGGAAACAGCGGGACGTCGCCGGCCAGCAGGCTCCCGCAGTAGCGAAACCCGCTCGCCCCGAGGGCTGGCTCGCCCACGAGCTGGCGCGTCAACCCCAGTGGAACCGCCTGCCGTCCGTCTGCCGCGAAGACGATCGAGCCCGGCAGGCCCTCGATCCGTTCCTGGAGGTACGCCCGTCGCGGCACCGGCCTTCCACGGCGCCAGGCGACCGTGCCGTGGCCCCCGCCGGAGCGCCGGGGCTTGAGCAGCCACCGGCCACGCCCACGCCGCGGCGGCGCGCTCGCTCGCGCGACGGGCACCGCGAACCCTCGTGTCCTGAGCGCGTGGGCGAGCGCAAGCGGATCGCGAACCCGGAGGAGCGTCGGGGCGTCGTTGCCGAGCAGACGGCGCCCGCACGCGAGCGCGGCCACGGCCCTGGGATGATTCTCGAAGTTCGAGGTGTAGGCGGCGAGCTCGGCGTGGATGTCGCGCGCGGCGCGGGCCGCGTCTATGGCGCCGAACGGACGGCCCGGCTCACGCGGAAGCGGGACCAGGTCCGCAACGGCTCGCAGGTCCGCGTCGCCGAACGCGTCCGCGGCAGTGACTCGGTATCCTGCGCGGGCGGCCGACGCCGCCAGCGCCCGCGTCGCCACGCCGGCAATAAGCACGTGGCCGCGATCAGACACGATCGAAGCCCAATCGGCGGCGCGCCGCGGCCAGGGAGATGACGAACAGATGATCCAGCACCGTCCCTTTCGCCTCCCTGATCCCGAGCCGATCGACCAGCGCGCCGTAACGGCCGCCCGCCAGTCCATCGGCCATGATGGCCGCGCCCTGGGCACCCTGCTTGGCCGTCGCGGAGAAACCTTCGAGCAGTCACACCTCAGCCACGTCCTCGAGCGCGGCCGCCAGGCGGCCGCGGACCTCCGAATCGGCCGCGTGGCGGCCCGACAGCAGGATCTCGTCCGCGTTGGCCGCCGCGCCCAATAGCTGCCGCGCTGCGCGCGCGGCGCCTTCGATGTAGGCCTCGACGGCCACGGCGCGGAGCCCGGGCTCCTCGCGGACAATCCGATCGACGCCGCCGTCGAAGATGATCGCTTTGGTGACCTCCCCCGCCAGGAACGCGACCTCGCCGTCGAGCGCCCCCGCGGCGCGCCAGCCGATCGGGCCGCTCGAGCCGCCCAGTCCGTCGACGATCTGTCCCCGCTCGACCGCGAGGCCCCCGGTGAACGCCCCCCCGAGCTCCAGAATCACGAAGGAGGCGTCCTCGGCCGCACGGCCGCGGCGGCGCCCTTGGTCCACGATGCCGAGCGCGGCGATGCACACCTTGTCCGCCGTGCCCAGGTCGATCCGATTGAGCTTCCGGTGCCGTGGCACCGTTTCCAGGTGCAGCACGCCCGGTGTGAACACCAACGGCACGCCCGCCGCCTGGAGCCCTCGCGTCAGCGCTCGGAGCCCACCGATCCCTCCCGGCTCGCCCGGGGGTGCCAGGAACGCGAGCCGCAACTCCTCGTCGCTCGCGTCGCGCGCGGGGCGAAGCGGCAGGCCGTAGCCGGACGGACCGACTACCAGATCGAGCGTGCCGCCTCCGAGCAGCGCCTCCAGCAGCGGGGTCGGGTCGCGGAGCAGCTCGGCAGTCGGCCAGCTCGCGTCGAGAAATACGCGCCCGTGGTCGAGGCCGCACGCGTCCAAACTCAGCGTGCCTGCATCGATTCCCGCGACGCGCGGCACCGGGCCTACCGCGTGGCCGGCTCCGGCTTGTGTTTCACCATCGTCCTCGCCACGTCGGCGATGGCCTCGGCGTCGAGCACCAGGTCGTTCTTGGTGAAGAGCTTCGCCACGCAGGCCTTGTGCAGTTTCGTCTTGAAGTTCCCCACGCCGAAGGCGCCGAACGCGCTCACCCCGTTCCGCGTGGCTCCGGCGTCGTTGACCTCCACGCCTTCGATCCCGAGCGGCGGCACCGCGTTGAGGTCCACCGCGATCTTCACCGACTTGGCGGCGGTCCAGGCTGCCTTGGGCACCATCTGCACGCCGGCCGGGCCGGAGTTGAGCAGGATCTCCACCCCGTCGAGCAGCTCGGGCAGCTTGGCGGGATCGTTCATGGCCACGGATTTCACCCCGACGTTGAACCGTGCGTCGATGAATTGCCGGGCCTTGTCGCCCTGCTCCGGTTTCCGCGAGGTGATGGTGACATCGGCGCCGTCCTTCGCGAGGAGACCTGCGGCCCGCTGGCCCACTGGGCCGGTGCCGGCCAGGATGAGCACCTTCTTGCCGCGAAGATCGCCCAGCGCTTCCTCGATCTTCACGACGGCGGCCACGGCCGTCGTGTTCGACCCGTTGGAGTCGAGCATGATGGACACGCAGAAGGGGGCGAACAACGCGTCCTGCGCCATCGCGAGGAGCTGCTCGCCGGCCGTCATGTTGTTTCCGCCGATCCACACCGCGGTGTTGTGCAGGTCCTTGGGCGCCCGCGTGAAGATGCAGCCGTGGATCAGGTCGCGGACGTCGCCTTCGGTCACGCCGCCGTAGCTCATGATGGCGTCGGCCCCGGCGTCGTAGGCGACGACCTGATCGAACACGCTGGGCAAACGGGAGCTGTCGAGCTGGAGCAGGAGCTTGCGCATCGCGGGACTCATCCTCGTGGATCAGACATCCTGGAAAAATACGAGGGGCGGCCCGATGCTCGGGCGCCCCTCGTGGAAACACCGATGGTGCGGGACTGTACGATCAGCCCTCGGCGCCGGACGCGAACGGATGCCGGGCGGCCTTGTACTTGCCCAGCACGTCGTCCACCGTCGGCTTGCCCTGCAGCGCCCGGGCGATCGACTCCTTCACCGCCTGGTAGTTGAACTGGTAGATCTTCTTGTCGTCTTCGGCCTGCCAGTGGATAAACACGCCCACCAGGATGCAGAGGTCGTTGGCCTGCGTCTTCGAGATGACGCCCTCGTTCACCGAATCCATGACCGCGCGCGCGACCGCGGCCTGCGCCGGGCCGAACATCTGGACCGCCTGCTTCGCGCCCTTGATCGTGACCTTGTTGAAGAGCACCGTGTCCGGCTTGCAGGGCAGGTTGGGCGTGACGACCGCCAGCAGGGTGGTGAAGCCGTCGGTATTGCGGGAGAGCGCCTGGGTGAACGCCGCTCCGGTCGGCCCCGACTTCGACCCGATGATCAGGTCGATGTGCGCGATCTCGTTGCCATCGCCGACGAGCGATTCACCGATGAAGAAATCCGCGGCCATACCTGCCTCCATGTGCGATTTGGTGAAGAGCGAGAGGATTTGGCGAAACATACGCAGCTCGACGAGGCGAAAGTGAGCCGGCAGTGGAGCGACGTGGGATGGACCGGGGCCACGCAATCCCGCCGAAGCGGGTAGCTCGTCTTGGCGACGCAAGTCCGTGCGTAGAGGGCAATAGTATGGACCTGACCCAAAAACCTGTCAAGGAGTCACTCACATCCCTCAGGACCCCGCGCCAGGTGGTTGCTCCGGCACCAGTTTCGGTGTATATTCGGCATACCCTGAAAGCCACACAACTGGTTAATGCAAAAGCGTTTACACTCCAAGAAAGCGGGACGAAACACGCCAGGGCACCCCCCGGCCGTTCGGGTGGATCGCCCGCGCGCCAACCGCTTCCATACGTTCCTCAAGCGCCTCCGCGCCGGCGGCCGCAGCAACATGTACGGCGCCATTCCATACCTGATGCATGCCTTCGAGCTCGATCGCGAAACCGCCTTCCGCGTCGTCTGTGAGTGGGTGGACGCCGAAGAAGTCAGCGCAGGGACTCACCTACCGCAAGCATCTGCAGCGTCCTGAATTCGAGACTCGGCGTCCTCTCCAGAGGACACCGAGCCTGCCCCGGCTTACGGTCGAACAAGCAAGCCCAATGACTTACCGTCTGGCACGACCCTCGCGCCTTCGATTCACCGCAGGCAACCCATTCCAAGTCGAGGATCGTATGAGGACCAGCATCATCGCGCGGTCGCTGCTCGCCGGTCTCACGCTCGTGGCGCCGCTTCACGCCCAACAGGTGGCGGCGGCCGTGGTGGTGCGGAGCGGACCGGTCGCCGGTCATGTCGTCGTCGGCCCGGAGTATTCGACGTATCGTCGGCCGGTCGCGTACCGCCCGGCGCCGGCGCGGGTCATCGTGGTGGAGCGGGTGTACACGCGCCATCCTGGCCGGGCCCGGCGGTGGCAGCGTCAGGGGTATCACCGGGTCGTCCTCTACTACCGCGATGGCCGCTATTACGACCGTGCGGTGCGTGGCCCGGACGTGCGCGAGGTCGTGGTGTACGAGCACGCAGGGCGTTACTACCAGGAGTGCGACGGCAGGGATTGGAGCCACGACCGCTACGACGGTCCGCGGCGCTGGGACAACGACCGCGACCGCGACTGACCTGCCCGGCGCCTTCCGGCGCCTGATCGCCCAGATCCGGGTCAGTGGCAGGACCAGACATCCCCGCGCTCGCGGGGATGTTTGCGTTCGCTCGCAGGAATTTGCGTTGAGGCCCGTGGGTCTACGGACCTGGCGAACCTCTGGCGCACGGCCCGCCGTGGCCGTTGTGCGCTCCATCACTGCGACGGCCCCGCGGCGGCGGGCATCTAGGTCTCGAAGGGAGATGCCGCGCGTGTATCGATCCGGGACGTCTGTTATCACAGCTCTGAGCCTCGCGGTGCTCGCCGGCATCGCGGCGCCGCCGCTCACCACCCCTGCTCAGGCCCAGTACTTCGGACACAACAAGGTCCAGTACCAGAGCTTCGACTTCAAGATCCTCCATACGCCGCACTTTGACATCTATTACTACCCCGAGGAGCGGCCGGCGGCAGACCTCGCGAGCCGAATGGCGGAGCGCTGGTACTCGCGACTCAGCACCATGTTTCATCATGAGCTGTCCGGACGGCAACCGCTCATCTTGTACGCCACCCAGGCGCAGTTCGAGCAGACCAATGTGGTGCAGGGGATCGGAGAGGGGACCGGCGGCGTCACCGAGGCGCTCCGGCGCCGGATCGTTCTTCCCACCGGCGGCACCCTGGGCGACTTCAACCACGTGATCGGCCACGAGCTGACCCACGCCTTCCAGTACGACATCACCGGGGGGACCAGCCGGGCCGGGGCCGCGCCGGCCGCGGAGAACATGCCGCTCTGGTTCGTCGAGGGCATGGCGGAATACATGTCCCTGGGTCCGGTCGCCCCGCTCACGGCCATGTGGATGCGTGGCGCCGTCCAGGACACCGTCGGTGACTCGCTCCCCAGCTTCCGCCAGCTCGATGACCCGCGGTTCTTCCCCTATCGCTACGGCCAGGCCCTCTTGGCCTACGTGGGTGGCGAGTACGGCGACGATCGCATCGGCGAGCTGCTCCGCGGGGCGGGCCGTACGCGAGGCGTCGACCAGGCCATTCGCGGGGTGCTGAGTATGACCCCGGACCAGCTGGTGGCGCGGTGGCATCAGGCCACGCACGCCGCCTACGACTCGATCCGGAGCCGCACCGAAGTGCCCGATCGCTACGGCCCGCGGCTGGTCGCGGTGCGCGGCGGAGATGTCGGCCAGTACAATCTGTCGCCATCGCTCAGTCCGGACGGCACTCGGATGATGTACTTCTCGGACCGCGGCCTCTTCAGCGTCGATCTGTACCTGGCGGATGCGCGAACCGGCAAGGTGGAGAAGCAGATCACCCGCACCGCGGTGGACCCGCATCTCGAGAGCCTGCAGTTCATCCAGTCGGCGGGAAGCTGGTCGGCTGACGGCAAGCGATTCGTGTTCGCCGGCATCGAAAGCGGGCGCCCCAACCTCAACATCTACGATCTGGATCGCGGAAAGATCGATCGGCAGATCAAGCTCCCCAAGCTGGGCGACATCCTCAATCCGAGCTGGTCGCCCGACGGGCGCGAGATCGCCTTTTCGGCGCTGGTCGGCGGCTTGAGCGATCTCTTCGTGTATGACCTGAAGAGCGACTCGCTCCACCGGCTCACCAACGACGTGTATTCGGACCTGCAGCCCTCCTGGTCGCCCGATGGGACGCGGCTGGCCTTCGTGACCGACCGCTTCACCACCGATCTCAGCGACCTCGCGATCGGCCCGTATTCGCTCGCCATGCTCGATCGCGCCACCGGACAGATCACCCGCGTACCGGGATTCCAGGGCGCCAAGCACCTGAACCCGCAGTGGTCGCCCGACGGCGCGAGCCTCTATTTCATCGCCGACCCGGGCGGTATCTCGAACATCTATCGGGTCCAGCTGGCGAGCGGCGAGCTGCGGCAGGTGACCAACCTGTTCACCGGCGTGAGCGGCATTACCGAGACGAGCCCGGCGATCAGCGTGGCGGCACGGAGTGGTCGCCTGGTCTACAGTGTGTTCCGCACCAACGGGTATGAGATCTACGCCGCGGAATCCCCCGAGGTCCTGGCCGGCACCCCGGTCACGCCGGCGCCCCAGCCGTACGCGGCAGTGCTCCCGCCGGCCCAGCGCGAGAGCGCGACGCTCGCGAACTTGCTGAACGACCCGCGGACCGGACTCCCGCGCGATACCGCTTTCACCACCTCGGCCTACAAGCCGGGGCTCGGGCTCACGGCGGTGGGTCAGCCCTCGCTCATCGCGGGCTCGAGCGAGTTCGGCACCTATGTTGGCGGGGGAGTGTCGCTCTACTGGACCGACGAGCTGGGGAACCGCAATCTGATCACCGGCCTCCAGGTGAACGGCGGGCTCAAGGACATCACCGGCATCGTGGCCTACCAGAACATGGGTCACCGGCTCAACTGGGGTGCCGTGATCCAGCAAGTGCCCTATCTGACTGGGCAGTTCTCCGCCGGCCTCGCCAACGTGAACGGACAGACGCTCTACGTCGAGCAGCAGCTGCTGCAGCGGCAAACCAACCGCGACCTCCAGGGCTTCGTCTCGTACCCGTTCAACACGGCGCAGCGCGTGGAGCTCTCGGCCGGATACAGCAACATCTCGTTCGACAACGAGCTCCAGACGGACGGCTTCCTGCCGACGACCGGCGACCAGGTCCTCCACAACACGCAGAACCTTCCGGCGGGCAGGGCACTCAACCTGGGCGTCGCCAGTGCGGCGTTGGTGTACGACAACTCGTTCCTCGGCGCCACCGGTCCGATCCTCGGTCAGCGCTACCGGCTGCAGGCGAGCCCCACGGTCGGGTCGCTCAACTTCACCAGCGTGCTGGCGGATTATCGGCGGTACTTCATGCCGGTCCGCCCATTCACCCTGGCGGCCAGGGTCATGCACTACGGTCGATACGGCTCCGACGGCGAGGACCCGCGCCTCCAGCCGCTCTTCCTCGGCTGGCCAGGCCTGGTGCGCGGCTACCGGGTGGGCTCATTCGGCGCGTCCGAGTGCCACCCCAGCGCCAGCGATCCGAACGGCTGCCCCGTCTTCGACCGCCTGCTCGGCAGTCGGATGATCGTCGCCAACCTCGAACTGCGCTTCCCGCTGTTCGGGGTCCTGGGCGTCGGGTCTGGCTATTACGGCGCGTTGCCGATCGATTTCACCGTCTTCGGGGACGGCGGGGTGGCCTGGAACAGCGGCGAGACCCCCACGGTCTCGACCTCCTCGGCCACCGACCGCACGGCCGTCTATAGTGCGGGCGCCGGGCTTCGATTCAATCTGTTCGGCTTCGCCGTGCTCGAGTTCAACATGGTCCATCCGTTCGAGCGTCCCGACAAGAACCTCGTCTGGGAGATCAACCTGCAGGAAGGCTTCTGACCGCGCGTCACTGACCGTTTGCATTCCCTCCCGGCCGGCCCTTCATTCCCTCATGCACCCGGCCCGCGACCATCATCTCCCGCCCGATCCCGACGCCTACCGTCACGCGCCACATCCCACGGGCCGCATCATCGTCATCGCGCCGACCCGGGCCGCTTGCGAGACGATCGAGCTCGCCCTGGGGCTCCATCTCGGTACCCTGCTCGAGCGCGAGCACGGCGCCGAGATCCGCGCGCTCGCGGGCTCCGGCAAGGGGTTCGGGATCGTCGCCGGCACTGGAACCGGCAAGACGCTCGCGATCCGGCCGATGGCCGAAGCGATCCTGGCCGAGCGGCTCGCCGTCGGGGTGGTCAATCGTGAGCGCGAGGCGACACCGGAGACCCCCGGGTGGAACGTCGTCATCGTGACCACGGGAATCGCGCGGCGGTGGTTTCAGGACGACCTCATCACCGCCCGCGACACCATCATCGTCGACGAGATCCACCAGACCTCGGCCGAGCTGGAGCTCTGCCTCGCGTTGGGGAAACGGGCGGGCTGCCGGTTCATCTGGCTCAGCGCGACGGTAGACCCCGCGTTCTACGCCCGCTATCTCGACAGCGCCGAGGTGCTCGAGACGACCGCCTTCGATCCCCAGCGCAAGGCCAGGGTGCAGGTGGTGCCGCAGCAGCCCGACGAGTTCCTGAACGAGCGCTACATCCGCCACATCATCAAGGAGCGGCGCGGGGTCGCCGTCTTCCTGCCGACGCGGGCCGAGGTCGAGCGGCTCGGCGTGGAGCTCGGCGAGCAGTGGAAGCGGCTGACGACGGCATTCTATCACGGCGGCGAGCCCATCCGGGTCATCCGCCCTTTTCTCGAGGGCGAAGTAGACCGGCCGTTCCTGCTCGCGATGACCGCCGCGGGGCAGTCGGCCATCAATGTTCCGGGGCTCGACACGGTGGTGATCTACGACGCCCGCTACGGAAACGTCGTGGAGCGGGGGCGCAACGTCCTTCACCGTCTCTATCTCGGGGCGAACGAGATCCTGCAGATGGCCGGGCGGGTGCATGGCCGGGTGGCCGGCGGAGAGGTGGTGATCCTGAGCGACCGCGATCTCGTCTTTGAGCGGCTCCGCCCGACGCCGCCGGAGTTCCAGCTCGCCGGCGATGCCGAGCGGGTCGCGATCACCTGCGCGGCTATCGGCGTCGACGCGAGCGAGCTCGACCTGCCGGTGCCGCTCGACCGGACGGCCTACCGCCGCGCGATCGCGCTGCTCACCTCACGCGGTCTGGTCGACCAGGGCCGGCTCACCGCCTATGGCCGCGAGGTCGAGGCCATGCCGGTCGAGCGGGCCTGGGGCGAACTGCTGGTCCACGCGAGTCCCGAGCTCACGCCGATGGTCGCGGTGTGCTCCAACATCGAGTCGCTCCATCGCATGACCCGCGAGGAGCGCGACCTGCACGGAGTGGTCGCCAACGGCAGCGACCATCTCACCGCGTACAACCTCTACGCCGAAGCGGTGAACCAGCACGGCTACCTGGGCGAAGTGTATGGGCTCCCGCGGCATCTGTTCGAGGACGGGCTGGAGGAATGGGCGGAGCGCCGCGGCGTGCTGGTAAAGGCCATCGAGGACACGGCGCTCGGCACGGCCTCGGTCTACCGCTCGCTCGAGCTGCCGCTGCCCAAGAGCCTGCCGTATGCCTCGAAGGAGCTCCGGCAGGCGTGGAGCGAGCTGCTCGCGCGGTTCATGCCCTTCGACCTGGTGATCGACGAGCACACCGCGGACGGCCAGGAAGCCCGCGTCTCCAAGACGTCGGTGGCCGGAAGCTGGGGCGCGGTGGCCGGCACCCTGCGGTACTTCGCCGACCGGTTCGGCGTTCCTCGCGCGTCCATCGAAGGGACCACGCTGTCGTACGATCTCGTGCGTGAGCACGCGGCGCTCGGGCCGCCGCGCGTCGTGCTGATCGGCCCGCGCAAGCACCAGGGGCTCGCGGTCGAGCGCCGGCTGGCCTACGCCGGCTTCGATCTCGGCCCCGAGGTCGAGCCGATTCGCGGCACGATCTCCGCCCAACTCCAATCGCCCGTGCGCGACGTGCTGGCCGACGCGGTGCTGGCCGGCGAGACGGCACACCCCGATCAGGGCCGGATCCGGCGGGCCGCCGAGACGCTCGACGAGCTGTGGCGGCGCTCGGGCGGAACGCTCGATGCCGCCTCGCCCCGCGCGGTGCGCGCCCTGGTTCGCGTGCAGCTCGACGGTGTGGGGAGCTGGGAGGAGTTTCTTCGCACTCGCATTGCGCTCGACCCCGCGATGCTCGTTGACGATACGACCCGAGCAACGCTCGATGCGCTGCCATCGACGATTCGCGTTCGCGGGGACGCGGCACCGCTCGACTACGAGGTGGCCGACGGGCAAGGCATCGCGCGGGTGCGGCTGCGGGAGGGTCAGGCAAAGCGACTCCGCGAGGGTGACTGGCCACCGCTCGATCGGCCGCTTCGGTTTGCGCTGGTGCGGGGTCGGCATGCGCCTGTGCGGGCCGAAACCGTGGCGGAGCTTCACGCGGCCGCCCGGCGCGCCCCGCGAGACCTGGAGGACGACGAGGGTGACCGAGCCCGGGGCCGGAGGCGAGGCCGGGGGCCCCGGGGCGGGGGGCCGCGCGGCGGGCCGCCCGGCCATCGGAGGCACCGCCCGGGCCGCCGCTGAAGGCCACCCGGGTCCGGACGCTCCATTGTGCACCTCCGGCCTTGGCCGTCGTCATGAATGACAAGGAAAGGCCAGGTCGAAGCTCCAGAGGCAGTTACCGGCGTCCACCTTTGAAACCCCAGGATTCAGAGTGTCGTATCCTTCTATCATGCCCATGCCGGACGCATCGCCCCTGAACTCGCTCCCCTCTGTCTTCTCTCCCCTCGCCAAGGCCCTCCTCGACGGGTTCAGCGAGGGAGTGGTCGTCTTCGATGTCGAAGGGCGCCTCCTGTACGCCAATCAGCAGGCCCGCGAAGCGCTGACCGGCATGGACCTGAGCGAGCACGCCCCGGATCTGATGCCGCGCCTCGCCGCGCTGGGCGGGCGGCTCCGCCCCCTCCGTGTCGGCGCCATCGAGCTCGGGGAAGCGATGTTCATCCCGGGTATCGAGGGTCCCACGACGTTGGCGGCACGGGAAAAGGAGGCTATCGTGAAGACGCTCGACGCGAACAACTGGAAGCTCGCGGAGACGGCCAAGCACCTCGGCATCAGCCGGACCACCCTCTGGCGCCGTCTCAAGGCGTATGGGCTACACCGAGACGGCCGGAGCAAATGGGCGCAAACTTCTTAGCGCTGTTGTTGTCCACGACCGTTCTCCAGTCTCCCCAGCCCGACACCGTCCCACCCTTCGCCAATCCCGCCGTGCAGCATCTCGTGGAGCGCGCCATGGCGCGCCGCCACGAGAACGATTCGGCCGTCGCCGACTACCAGGCGACGATCCGCTACCGTCTGTCGGTCGCGGTCGGGCACGGGCTCTGGTCGAAAGTGCCGGCGACGGCCATCGAGGAGCAGATCGCGCGGGTGCAGTGGCAACGGCCGAACGATCTCCGCATCGACGTGCTCGGCCGCCGGTTCCGCTCGCGCCGCCGGGACCTCGAGCTCTCGAGCATCTGGGCGCGGCCCTGGTTCGTGCCGAGAGGGGTGGACGATTCGGTGCGCATCTTCAGCAACCGGTTCCCCGCCACCGGCGCGCTTCACCCGTTGGCCTCCGCGGGACCGTCGTGGTACCGGTACGCGATCACCGGCGACCTCACGGTCACGCCCGGCGGCGGTGCGGCCCCGTTGCGTCTGTTCCGGGTGCAGGTCACGCCTCGGCGCAGCGGTCCCGCGCTCATCGTCGGGCAGATGTGGATCGACTCCGCCTCGGCGGAGGTCGTGCGCCTCGCCTTCCGATATCTGGGGACGGCGCTCTGGGTGCGGCCCGAGGACGCAGGCCGAAACGCGGATTCGGCCAAGGCGCGCCGCATGAACTCCATGGTCAACCGCATTGTGAGCGTCGATGCTGATCTGGAGTACGGCCTGCAGGAGGGACGCTACTGGATGCCCTATCGCCAGGTGATCGCGGGCCTGGTGAGGATTCCGCTCGTGAGCGACCTGGTGATCCCCTTCCAGGCCACCACGACCTTCGAGGACTACACCATCAACGCCGGCCGGCCGATCGTTTTCACCCTGCCGCTGCTCGACGAGATGGGCCTGAGCCGCGACTCGGTGCGGAAGCTCCGGCGGGCGCGGCTCGACTCGCTCCGGGCGGCACGCCGTGGACAGCTCGGGCGCGTGGCGGACAGTCTTCGGGCCTGGGATTACGCCGGCCGCTGGCATGGTGGCCGCTTCGAGCTCCACCGACCGCCCAACGCCACGCTCGATCGCTACGACCGGTGGCCCGACTCGCTGTCGCTCGAGCTCGATCCCGCCGAGTCACGCAGGATTCGCGAAACCCAGACCGAACTGGCGACGCTGAGCGAGGGCCTGCCCGACTCGGTGACCGGACGGTCCGATCATGGGTTCGCCTACGAGAACCTGTCCGACGCGCTCCGTTACGACCGGGTCCAGGGACTTTCGTTCGGACTCGGGTACCGCGTGCGGATGCCCGGCATTCGCTTCGCGAGCCTGTACGGGACGCTGCGCTACGGCCTGAGTGATGAGCGCGTCACCGGTCGCCTCACCCTGGTGCGCGATGGACCCGAGAGTCGGTGGACGGTCGGTGGCTATCGCGACATCGCCGGGGTGGATCCGTTCTCAGCCGGCCACACGCTCGGCAACACGCTCGACGCATTATTCGTGGCGCACGACGATGCGGACTATCTCCTGGCGCAGGGTGGTGCGGTGGAGTATCAGACCTCACTCCAAAGCGGTCTCGATCTGATCGCGAGCCTGCGGGTGGAGCGCGAAACCAGCGTGGGCGGGGAGGCCCGTTCGGCGGTAAACGACTTCCTCGGCGGGGACGGGAACTTCCCGCCCAATCCGCCGGTGTCCGAGGGTACCTATGGAGGCGCGTCCGTGCGGCTGGTGCGGGTGGGCGCGGTGCGCTGGGATGTGGCCGCCGACCTGCTCGGAAACGGCGATCACACGACCGGACGGTTGTACGGCGACGTCAAACTCGACGCGGGCGGGGCCGTCGGTGGCACGCTCCGCCTCAAGGCGGGAGTCGCCACCAGCCCGACGCTCCCGCAGAGCCTGTTTCGGCTCGGTGGTCAGGCGACCGTGCGTGGGTTCGACTACGGGGCTCGCCGCGGGCAGTCGTTCTGGGCGGCCCAGCTCGACGTTTCGCCGTTCGGAGGGCGGCTCCAGCCCATCGCCTTCGTCGATGCGGGACAGACTGCCGACCCGGGCGATCTGTTCTCGAGCACGGTCCTCGCCGGGGGCGGCGCGGGCGTATCGCTGTTCGGTGGGGTGCTGCGGTTCGACCTGAGTCACCCGCTCACGCCCGATACCGGAGGCAAGGTGCGGTTCGACGTCGTCGTGCAGGCGCCACGATGAGGTCGGTCTCGGCTCGACGTGGGCTCGCGTTCGCGCTCGGCCTCGTGTTCGTGGCCGCGTGTCGCCACGACGCCGCCGCGCCGCGAGGCGGCCAGCTCTCCGTGCGGCTGACGGGGCGCGACGAGACAGCGGCCCCCCGTCCGGGACGCGACAGCTCCGCCGCGGGTCGTGTCGACACCGGCGCGGGTCGTCGCGATACCGCGCGTGTGCCGCACCACGACACGGGCCCGCCACGGGCCCGGCGCGACACGGCCGCGATGCTGGCGTTCACGGCCGGGGCCGCGGCCGAGTGGTGCGACTCGCTCCGCATGCTGCAGGTTCGGTCGATCAAAGGCGATACCGGCGTCGCCATCGTGTTGTATCCCGGCCCGCGCATGCAGCCTGGCGAGTACCCCGTCCGCCCGCCCGAGGAGGCCGACAGCGTGAGCCCGCCGGCCGCGGCGCTCGCGGCACGGTGGCTGTCCGCCACGGCGGTGCAGGGCTTTCAGGCGGAGAGCGGGGTCGTAACGCTCACCCGGGCGCCGGATGGTTCCCTCGACGGCCGGTTCCACGCCACCGGGCACGGTCTGCCCATCTCGCTCAGGCTTGCGATCGCCGGCTCGTTCGAGGGCCTGCGGGAGGCGCGCGCACCCAGGAGCTGCGCGGGAACTCCGCACGCCGACACCATGCGGGCCGGGCCCGGCGACGAGGCCGGGGACACGAGCGACGGTGTAGATTAAAGCGCCATGGAGAGCACCTACTTCCGCCACGGCTTCGGCCTCAAGTCGGAGATCGAAAGCCAGCTCACCGCCGATTACCACAGCACCGTGGTCGAGGCGCTCCGCACGGGCGACTACCGCCTCGACGTGGGGCCGCTCAGCTTCCGGCTCGCGCGAGAGTTCGGCTTCTGCTACGGCGTGGACCGCGCGGTGGACTATGCCTACGAGACTCGCCGGAAATTCCCCGACCGGCGGCTCTACCTGGTCGGCGAGATCATCCACAACCCGCACGTGAACCGGAAGCTGTCCGACATGGGCGTGCGCTTTCTGGCCCGGGGTGAGGACGGCGGCTTCGACTTCGGCGAGGTCCGCTCGGAGGACGTGGTCATCCTGCCCGCGTTCGGCGTGACCATCGGCGATTTCGAGCGGCTGCGCGCGCTCGGGTGCGTCCTGGTGGACACCACGTGCGGCTCGGTGCTCAACGTCTGGAAGCGGGTCGAGAGCTACGCGCGCGATGGATACACGGCCGTCATCCACGGCAAGCACTACCACGAGGAGACCAAGGCCACCGCGAGTCAGGTGATGAAGTACCCCGGCGGCCGCTATCTCGTGGTGCTCAACATGGAGGAGGCGCGCGCGGTATGCGACTTCATCGAGGGTGAGGGCGACGTGGCGACGATGGAGCGCCGCTTCGCGAAGGCGGTCTCGCCCGGATTCGACTTCACCCAGGACCTCCAGCGGGTGGGTATCGCCAACCAGACGACCATGCTCTCGGGCGAGTCGCTCGCCATCGCGGAGGAGATCCGCCGGAGCGTCGAGCGGCGGTACGGCACCGCAGCGGTCGCCGATCACTTCCGCTCGTTCGACACCATCTGCTCCGCAACGCAGGAACGTCAGGACGCGGTGCTCGCGCTCATCCGCGAGCCGCTCGATGTGATGGTGGTCGTGGGCGGGTACAACTCCAGCAACACCTGCCATCGGGCCGCCCTGGTGCAGTCGGAGGGCGTGCGGACCTTTCACATCGAGGACGCCGAGGGGGTGCACCCCGAGGCGGGCACCATCCGCCACCAGCCGATCGGGACCCGCCAGGAAGTCACGACTGATGGCTGGCTCGGCGACGCGCGAGTCATCGGGATCACGGCCGGCGCCTCGACGCCCAACAACAAGGTCGGCGAGACGATCGCCCGGATCTGCGCGCTGGCCGGAGTCGGCGAGGAGCTTCGCGCCCGAACCGCCTGACCGCGCGACCGACACCGCCGCCACATGCGCTTCCTGGATCTCAGCCACACGATCGAGCATGGCATGACCACCTACCCGGGCTTGCCCGGACCGGTCGTCTGCGACTTCCTCAGCCGCGAGGCTTCGCGCGCGCGCTACGCGCCGGGTGTCGAGTTCCAGATCGGCCGGATCGACATGGTGGCCAACACCGGCACCTACGTTGACGCGCCGTTCCATCGCTACGCCGGCAGGATGGACATCGCCGAGTTGCCGCTCGAGTCGCTCGCCGGACTGCATGCGGTGGTGGTCCGGGGCGCGACTGGCCGGGCCGTGCGGCGCGAGGCGTTCCGCGGCCTGGCGCTCGGCGGGAAGGCGGTCCTCATCCGCACGGGGTGGGACGTGCACTGGGGCACGCCCGCCTATCTCGCGGGCAATCCGTTTCTCACGAAGGACGCCGCCGAGCATCTCGTCGCCGAAGGCGCGGCGCTCGTCGGCATCGATTCACTCAACATCGACGCCATCGAGGATCTCGATCGGCCGGTGCACTCGCTCCTGCTCGGCGCCGACATCCCCATCGTGGAGCATCTGTGTCGGCTCGGTCCATTGCCGGAGTCGGGATTCCATTTCTCGGCGGTTCCGGCGAAGGTGGCCGGATTCGGTAGCTGGCCGGTGCGGGCGTTCGCCGAGCTGTAGAGATCGTTCATCCCGAGCGGTGCCCACCATCCATCCGTCCACCATGTCCTATCGTCAGACCACCGTCTCCGGGTTTCCCGCCGTCGCCCTCCGGTCCGATGAGCTCGAGCTCGTCGCCGTCCCGGCGGCCGGCATGCGGATCACCCACCTGCGGCGACTGCGGGGACGCGAGTGGCTCTGGCGCAACGATCAGCTGCCGCTCGGACTGCCACGGCAGGACGCATCGTACGTGGAGACGGCCGATAGCGGAGGCTGGGACGAGTGCTTCCCGACCGTCGCGCGGTCACCGGTACCCGGCGCGCCCCAAGGAACGCCGCCGCTGCCGGACCATGGTGAGCTCTGGAGCGCGGAGTGGACCAGCTCGGTGTACGAGCACACCGATGGCACCACGCTAGCGAGCGCCGCGCGGGGGCGCCGCCTCGCCTACGAGTTCGAGCGCGAGGTCACACTGGTGCGCGACGCGCCGGTGGTCCGCTTTCGTTACCGGCTCCGGCACACCGGCGCCGAGGCGTTCCCCTGGCTCTGGTCGTCGCATCCGCTGCTCAACGTCCAGCCGGGCGCCACGCTCTCGCTCGCCGGGGTAAGCCAGGTCAAGCTCGCTCACCTGCACGGCCGGCAGGACCTCCAGCCCGACGACGTCGTGAGCTGGCCCGGCGCGATCGGCGGCATGGCCGATGTGTTCACGTGTCCCGAGGCCGCCGGCTGGGCGGTGAAGCTGTTCGGCGACATGCCGGCCGATGGCCCACTCGTGGTCACCGATCCACGCATCGGCGAGCGCCTCGAGATCACGGCGAGCCCGGCCGAGGTCCCCCAGGTGGGTGTCTGGATCAACGTCGGTGGCTGGGCGCCGCCCGGCCGGAGGCCGTACTACAACCTGGGGCTCGAGCCCTGTATCGGCGCGCCCGACCGGCTGGAGGACGCCGTCGTGCGTTGGCGGAGCGCGCCCACGCTGGAACCGGGTGCCGAGCGCACGTGGGGTCTGGAGGTGCGGCTGCCGGAGCCGTAGCGCTGCCGGCGTGGCGCGGGCCGAACCGCCGAGCGTCACACCGGATTGGACGGGGCGAGACAGCAGAGCCAACTGATCGCAGGCTGGCAGACCAGTAGTAAGCGTGAAGTGCGAGCGAGCCGCCGTCTCGACACCGGGGTTGCTGGGAGCGCCCGGAGTTCCGAGTGCGAGTGGGGTGGGTAGGACAGGAGCCGGGCCACAGCCCCGACGGGCGTGGAGGCCCGGCTCCTGTC
>JBQCGH010000118.1:0-8077 GCA_051955835.1 Gemmatimonadales bacterium | reverse complement strand
GAGGATGGCGTTGTACTTCTCGCGGCGGGTCTTGTAGATCCGATCCTGCCGATCGTCGCGGCGGACTGGCTTGTTGGTCGGGATGACGCTGACCTCGAGCCCGTAGATCTGGTCGAACTCGGTCTCCTCGGTCTCGGCGGTGCCGGTCATGCCCGCCAGCTTGTCGTACATCCGGAAGTAGTTCTGGATCGTGATCGTGGCGAAGGTCTGCGTCTCGCCCTTCACCTGCACGCCTTCCTTGGCCTCGACCGCCTGGTGAAGGCCATCCGACCAGCGCCGGCCGGTCATGATGCGGCCGGTGAACTCGTCCACGATCAGCACCTGGCCATCCTGCACCAGGTAGTCCACTTCCTTTTCGTACAGGGCGTGCGCCTGCAGGAGCTTGTGGATGATGTGGAGCTTCTCGCTCTTGAGCGCGTACTCGGCTTCGACCTCCCGGCGCCGCTCCAGGCGGTCGTGCGAGCCGAGCTCCGGATCGTGATCGATCCGATGGATGATCTCGGAGATGTCGGGGACGATGAACAGCTCCGGGTCGTTGGGCGACATGGCCTGCGCGCCCCGGTCGGTCAGGTGCACCGAGTGGCCCTTCTCGTCCAGCACGAAATAGAGCGTGTCCTCGAGATCACGCATGCGCTGCTGCTTGAGCGGCAGCTTGCGGTCGGCAATCGCGTCGAGCTCCATCCGCTGGACCAGCTGCTTGATCCCCGGCTCGTTCAGCATCTTGAGCAACCGCTTGTTCTTCGGCATCCCGAGCTGGGCCTGATACAGCTTGAGCGCCGCCTCCTGCCGGGTTTTCTCGTCCTCGAGCAGCCGCTCGGCCTCGGCCAGCAGCGTGTTCACCACGCCGGTCTGCTTCCGCACCAGCTCGCCCACCTGGCGATTGAACTGGGCGTACTTGTCGTCCGCCTCGTTGCCTACCGGGCCGCTGATGATGAGCGGCGTCCGCGCCTCGTCGATGAGGATCGAGTCCACCTCGTCGATGATGGCGTAGGCGTGCTCCCGCTGCACCCGCTGCTCCAGCGAGAACACCATGTTGTCGCGCAGGTAATCGAAGCCGTACTCGTTGTTGGTGCCGTAGGTGATGTCGGCCAGGTAGGCGGCGCGGCGCTCGGGCGAGGACGGCTCGGTATCGTCGAGACACGCCACGGTGAGGCCGAGATACGTGAACACGTGCCCCATCCACTGCGAGTCGCGGCGCGCCAGGTAGTTGTTGACCGTGACCAGGTGCGCCCCGCGGCCCGTCAGGGCGTTGAGATACAGCGGCAGGGTGGCGACCAGCGTCTTGCCCTCGCCGGTAGCCATCTCGGCGATCTTCCCCTGGTGCAGCACGATGCCGCCGATGAGCTGGACGTCGTACGGCACCATGTCCCAGGTGAGCTCGTGCCCGGTCACCTGCACCGTGGTACCGAGCAGGCGGCGGCAGGCCTCGCGGACGGTGGCGTACGCTTCGGGGAGGATCTCGTCGAGACCGGCAGCCAGCGTTTTCTTGTACTCGGTCTCGAGTTCATGCGCCTTCCCCTCCAGCCGCGCGCGCTCGGTCGGGTCCGCGCAGCCGTGCTTGGCCGCGCGCACCTCGTCCAGCTCGGACTTGAGGGCGCCCGTCCGCTCGGCGAGCAGCGCGCGAAAGCGGCTGGTCTGCGCCTTGAGCTCTTCCTCGCTCAGACCGCCGAGACGCTCCTCTTGGGCGTGAATGGCGTCCAGCGTCGGCTGGATCCGCCGCCGTTCCCGGTCGAACCGCGTCCCGAAGACCGCGGTCACAAGATTCTTGATCATTCTGGGTCCAAATATAAGCGGTGCCGGGCCATATACTCAGCGACCGCATCGGGCACCCAATAGCGCACGGGCGCCCCGGCTCGGGCACGTCGGCGGATCTGGGTGGCGGAAATATCGATGGCCGGCACCTCGATGGACCCGGCGATGAGCGGCGAGGAAGGCACCGGCGCGCCCGCCCGGCCGAACACCACGATGCGCGCCAGCGCGGGGAGATCCTTGGCGCGGTGCCAGGCATCCAGCTCCGCAGCCGCATCGGCGCCGATAAGGAGGGTGAACGCAGCGCCGGGCTCGCGCGCACGGAGTGCTTCGAGCGTATCCACCGTGTAGGACGGGCCGGGACGCTCGAGCTCGATCCGCTCCACCGAAAGCCCCGGGCTCCCGGCCACGGCCAGCTCGAGCATCACCGCGCGGTCCGCGGGAGCCGCCCCGTGGCGGCCCTGCTTGAATGGCTGCTCGCGCGCGGGCACGAAGCGCAGCTCGTCCAGTCCGAGCGCCTCGACGGCCGCCCGAGCGACGATCAGATGACCATGGTGGATGGGATCGAAGGAGCCGCCGAAGAGACCGACGGCAGGCATGGAGGAGGTCGCCGTCATCCCGAGCGCAACGATGAACCTTCGGCGACCCCCGGCTCCCGGCACGACTCCGGATCCGGCAAACAGGTCCCTCGCGGCGCTCGACCTGACGACGTGGCGTGCGGCCGAGTCGGGTGGCTCACGACGGCTCCGCTCCTTCCGGGCAGGCTTTTCCTACGCCGGGCGCGCTGGCGTGGAACCGCCGGATGTACCCGCAGGTCTCCTGGACATCCTCCTTGTAGCCCAGCGTACGATAGGCCTGCACCAGCCGCAGGAGCGCATCGGGCGCAACCGAGGAGCGTGGATACGTCGCCACCAGGTCCTTGAGATAGAGGATGGCCGAATCGTAGGCCTTGAGGCGCATGTAGTAGAGCGCCGCTTTGTACTCCTTGTAGGCAAAGCGCTCCTGCAGGTCGTTGATCCGCTGCTGCGCACGCGTGGCCGCCGTCGTCCCGGGGTAGCGGTTGAGCAGCTCCTGGTACGTCGCGAGCGCGGTCTGGCCGTACGACGGGTCGAGCTCGGGGCGTCGCCACAGATCCGCGTACACGTCGCCCACCCGGAGCAGCGCCTCGGGGGCGAGCGGATCGTTGGGCGTGTCGTCCGACGCCTTTCGGAACTCACGCGCGGCCTCGAGGTTGCTCCCCAAGGCGAATTGGGCCTCGCCCTCCCACATGTGCGCCTGCGTGATCCGCGGGTCGCCCGGAGAAAACTCCAGCAGCGCGCGATCGAGCTCCTTGATGACGCGGGCCCACTTGCCGTGACGCACCGCCGTGCGCGCCTGCTCCCAGATCCGGTTGATCTCTTGGGGACTCGCAGACTCCTGCACCTTCGAGACGGGCGTGGGTGTGGCGCGGGGCCGCGGGGTGGATCCGCCGCATGCCGCGAGCCCCAGCGGAAGTATCCAGAGACTGCGTCGAATCATCGCTCTCCCGTCACCGCGCTCGTGGTCCACTGCTGTCTGCGTCGGACGTGCCGAGGCCACGCAAATGCTCCGTAGCCGCCTGGCCCGCCGAGTCCGCCGTTCCGCCGGCGGCGACCGTCTGGAATGCCATGGCCGCAGCGATCGTATCGCCCTGCGCCAGCCGGGCCACGCCGTAGCGTACTAGCGCGGCTCGCCCGGTGGGGGTCGTAGAGTCGACCCGCGCCGCCTCGGCATACCATAGCGCCGCCTCCTGGGTGCGGCCGGCGGAATCGGCGGCCCGTCCGAGAGTGTACGCGCAGTCCGCGGCGCCTTGGCGTGCCGGAGCCCTCGTGCTGCTGTCCCGGCTCCGGCGCAGCACGGCCCGGAACTGGAGCAATGCCTGGCCGCAGCCGGCTGTTGCCTCGAGGACCTGGCCGTAACGCGTGAGCAGCGAATCCACCTGGCCTGGCTCGCCGGCGGCCGCGAGCGCCACCGGGAGGAGCGCCACCAGGTCGGCAGTATCCGCGTCGGTCTGCTGCACGAGAGCCAAAGCATAGCGTCCGGTACCTTGCCCCGGCGCCAACGCGTGCAAACCCGTCACGACTTCCTGCAGCACGTCCTCGTTGTGCTGCCCCTCGGCGGCACGGGCGACACCGTCGAGCCCTTCAGCTGCCTCGTCACGGCGGGTCGGATCGTCTTCGGCGAGGCGCAGATAGGCCTCGAGGCTCTGGCGCAGCTCGCCGGCGTGGAGCGCCGCGGCTCCCACCTTGGCCCACACCCCAGCCGTGCTCCGCGCCTTGGCTGCCGCCAGATACTCCCCGAGCGCATCGCCATAGCGGTTTTCGGCGTATGCTTGGTCGCCCAGCCGCTCATGGCTGGGCATCCCGCCGCACGCCCCGGCGCCGCCGATCGCCGCGAGCGCCAGGACTTCGACGCCGGCGGCGAGCCATCGGCTCACGCCCCCGTGCGTCCCAGCATGGACAGATAGGCCTCGACCCGCGCGTTCTCAGGACGACGCGCCAGGCAGGAGCGCCACACCTCGCGCGCCCCGACGCCGTCGCCGGCGAGGAAGTGCGCGAGCCCCAGCGCCGCCTCCGCGTCCACGAAGTTCGGGCGGGCGCGGAGCACCTGCTCCAGCGCCTCGCGCGCGTCGAGCGCGCGTCCCGCCTCGAGCATGACGCGCGCCATGCGGTAGCGCAGGTCGTGGAACGCCGGCCCCAGCTCCAGCGCATGCTCGTACTGCTCGATCGCACGCCCCAGCGCGCCGGCCTCGGCGTACGCATCGGCCAGCTCGGCGTGCTGGTTGGCCAGCCGGGCGGCCACCGGCGCCGGCAGCCCGGCCGAGGGCGACGCCACACTCTCGGAGGCGCGACGGAAGGACTCTTCGGATTCCCGCGCGCGCCCCATCTCGTTGAGAACCAAACCCTGATGAATCAGCGCCTCGAGGTAGCGCGGATTGAGCTCCAGCGCCCGGTTGAACTGCGTCAGCGCCTCCTCGGAGCGACCGAGCAGCGACAGGCTGACGCCGATCAGGTGGTGGACGTCGGCGAATGCCCGTCCCGAGGCGACGATCTCCTCGAGCAGGTAGATCGCACCGTAGTAGTCCTGCACCGCAAACCGGTCACGCGCGCGCGCCAGCAGGCGCTCAGTCTGACTGGCCATATACCTCCCGGAACCACGCGACGAACTTCCGGATGCCGTCGGGAAACGGCGTGCGGGGCGCGTAACCGAGCATGGCGCCCGACTTGGTGAGGTCGGCGGCGGTGCGCTGCACGTCGCCCGGCTGCATTGGGCCCCACTGAACGACCGGCGTCAGACCGAGCGCGCGGCCGATCTCGGCGACCATATCGCCGGTGCGGACTGGCTGACTCCCGCCCAGATTGAATGTTTCCACGCCGATCGGTGCCTTGGCGGTCCAATCGACGGCGGCCAGCACACCGGCAACGATATCATGGCAATAGGTGTAGTCGCGCGCCTGCGTGCCATCGCCGAACAGCGTGATCGCCTCGCCGCGACTCATTCGCCGCGCGAAGGCATGGATCGCGAGGTCGGGCCGCTGGCGTGGCCCGTACACGGTGAAGAACCGTAGCGAGGCGCACCGAAAGCCGTAGATCGGCGCGACGGACGCGAGGAGGAGCTCAGCGGCCCGCTTCGTGGCGGCGTAGACCGACAGCGGCGCGATGGCGGGCGCATCCTCGCGGAAGGGCACCGGTGTCGCGTCGCCATAGACGGAGGACGAGGATCCGAACGCGATGCGCGACACTCCCGCCCGCCGCGCGGCCTCGAGCACGGCCGCCGTGCCCGTGACGTTCGCGTGCGCATAGCCCACCGGGTCGGCGAACGAGGGGCGCACGCCTGCCTTGGCCGCGAGGTGAACGATGACCGTGTCGGGTGTGAGGCGAGGCTGGAGCGCCTCCACATCGAGCATGTCCTGCTCGTAGAAGGTAAAGCCGGCGGGCTGGCCCAGCTCCCGCAGGTTCCGCTCCTTCGCATCCCGCGGATAGAACGCGTCGAAGTTGTCGATCCCCACGACGGTGTCGCCTCGCCGGACGAGTGCCTCGACCACATGGGAGCCGATGAAGCCGGCGGCCCCCGTGACCAGAACTCGGGTCACCGCCGTCCCCGGCCGATCCCGTGATACTCGAAGCCGAGGGCGGTCATCCTGCTCGGGTCGTACAGGTTGCGGCCGTCGATCAGGAGCGGTCGGCGGAGCAGCTTGCGGACGCGCTCGAAATCGGGGTTACGGTAGACCAGCCACTCGGTCATGACCAGGAGGGCGTCAGCGCCATGCGCCGCGCTGTAAGGATCCGCCGCGTACATCACGCGGTCCCCGAAGATGGCGCGCGCGGAATCGGTGGCCTTGGGGTCGTGGGTCTGGACCCGCGCCCCCGCCTCGAGCAGCCCCTCGATGAGGGGGATGGTCGGACTCTCGCGCATGTCGTCGGTCTCGGCCTTGAACGCCAGGCCCCAGATGCCGACGATCTTGCCTGTGAGATCCTTGCCCAGATGCTTGAACGTCTTGTGCAGCACCACCCGCTTCTGCGCCTCGTTCACGGCTTCGACCGACTTGAGCACCTCGAGCGACAGCCCGAGCGACTGGGCGGTCCGAATGATGGCCTTCACGTCCTTGGGGAAGCACGAGCCCCCGTAGCCGGGGCCCGGATAGAGGAACGCCCGCCCGATCCGTTGGTCCGATCCGATGCCCAACCGCACGTGGTGCACGTCGGCGCCCACCAGCTCGCAGAACTGGGCCATCTGGTTCATGAACGAGATGCGCGTTGCGAGCATCGCATTGGCGGCGTACTTGGTCACTTCCGCCGAGGCGATGTCCATGAACAGGATTCGGTTGCCGCCCTGGCGTGTGAACGGCGCGTACAGCTCGCCCATCACCGCCTCGGCCTCCTGATCGTCGACCCCGACCACCACGCGGTCCGGCTTCATGAAGTCGTCGATGGCCGCCCCTTCCTTGAGGAACTCGGGGTTGGAGCACATCGCGAACGCCTGGTCGGTCTCCGCCCGGATGGCGGCCCGCACCTTCTCCGCCGTCCCCACCGGCACTGTGGACTTGGTCACCACGACCTTGTGGCCGTTCATGTGGCGCCCGATCTCCTTCGCCACCGCGAGCACGTGCTGCAGGTCGGCCGAGCCGTCTTCGCCGGGCGGCGTGCCGACCGCGATGAACACGACCCGCGCCGAGCGGACGGCCGCCCCGATGTCGGTGGTAAAGGTGAGCCGGCCCTCGGCCTGATTGCGCTGCACCATCGGCTCGAGCCCGGGCTCGTAGATCGGGATCTCGTTTTTCTGCAGCCGTGCGATCTTCTCCGCGTCCTTATCCACGCAGACCACGTCGTTGCCGGTCTCCGCCAGGCAGGCGCCAGCCACCAGGCCGACGTAGCCGCTCCCGATCACCGCCACGTGCATGTCAATCCTCTTTCGGCATTGCGTTGCGAGTGTCGACCACGAGCTTCGCGTTCCGCTTGATCATGCGGTAGTCGATCGACGAATGATCGGTGACGATCATGATGCAATCCGCTGCAGTCACCGTCGCCGGATCGAGCGGCACCGAGCGAAACTCGTGCCCGTCCTCCTCGAACGAGGGCACGTGGGGATCATGGTAGGTCACCCGTGCCCCCTGACCTTCCAGGAGCCGGATGATGTCGAGGGCGGGACTCTCCCGCAGGTCGTCGATGTCGCGCTTGTAGGCCACGCCCAACACCAGCACCGACGCGCCCCGCACGGCCTTCCCCTGTTCGTTCAGGGCCTCGGCCACCTTGCGGACCCAGAACAGCGGCATCTCCGTGTTGAGCTCGCCGGCCAGGTCGATGAAGCGGGTCTTGTAGTTGAGCCCGCGCATCTTCCACGCGAGATAGTGCGGATCGATCGGGATGCAGTGGCCGCCGAGGCCCGGGCCCGGCAGGAACTTCATGAAGCCGAACGGCTTGGTAGCTGCCGCGTCGATGACTTCCCAGACGTCCACGCCGAGCTTGTCACACACGATGGCCATCTCGTTCACCAGCCCGATATTGACGCTGCGGAACGTGTTCTCGAGCAACTTGACCAGCTCGGCCGCTTCAGTGGTGGACACGGGCACCAGGCGCTCGATGGCCGGCTGATACAGCGCCGCCGCCACTCGGCTGCAGTCTTCGGTGATCCCGCCGACCACCATCGGCGTGTTGCGCGTCCCATAGGTCGGGTTCCCGGGGTCCACGCGCTCGGGGCTGAACGCGAGAAAGAAATCCTCGCCCACCCTGAGGCCGGTGCTCTCCAGGGCCGGCAGCAGGATCTCGCGGGTGGTGCCGGGATACGTCGTGCTCTCGAGGATGATGGCCTG
>JBQCGH010000117.1:0-2896 GCA_051955835.1 Gemmatimonadales bacterium | reverse complement strand
CTGGCTGCTACATATAAGGAAGGGAAGCCCGGCGCGGCGCCCGTTACCGTGCGGGCGCCGCCCCGAGCCCCCGTCGCTGGCGTCCAGGCTTCCCGGGCATTTACTTAACTCCGTCCCCGGCAAGCACTCCCACCCAACTCGTTGGCCCAAGCACCGGAGACCCCATGGGCGTGCCGGATGGACTGCGCGAGGCCCTCGCCGATCGCTACGCGATCGAGCGCGAGCTCGGGCGCGGCGGCATGGCCGTCGTGTATCTCGCCCAGGACCTCCGCCACGAGCGTCCGGTCGCCCTCAAGCTGCTCCTCCCCGAGCTCGCGGCGAGCCTCGGCCCCGACCGCTTCCAGCGCGAAATCCGCTTCGCTGCTCGCCTCCAGCACCCGCACATCCTGACGGTGCTGGATTCGGGCGAGGCCACCGGCCGGCTCTGGTTCACCATGCCGTTCGTCGAGGGCGAGAGTCTTCGCGACCGCCTGCGGCGCGAGCGCCAGCTTCCGGTGCACGACGCGCTCCGCATCGCCGATGAGGCCGCCCGCGCGCTCGACTACGCCCACCAGCACGGCGTCGTCCACCGCGACATCAAGCCGGAGAACATCCTGCTCGCCAAGGATGGCTCGACCCTCGTGGCCGACTTCGGCATTGCCCGGGCACTCGGCGGCGTGGACGAAGGGCTCACCCAGACCGGCTTCGCGGTGGGCACACCCGCGTACATGAGCCCCGAGCAGTCCGCGGGCGACAAGGGCCTCGACCCGCGCACCGATCTCTACTCGCTCGCCTCGGTGCTCTACGAGATGCTCGCCGGCGAGCCGCCGTTCACCGGTGCGACTGCCCAGGCCATCGCCGTCCGGCGTCTCACCGAGGCTGCGCCGAGCGTGCGGACGCTGAGGCCCACGGTCCCAGCCGGCGTGGACGAGGCGATCCGCCGGGCACTGGCTCCGGTGCCGGCCGACCGGTTCGCGACGGCGGGCCACTTCGCGCATGCCCTGCAAGCCTCCGCGCCAAGCGGAACCGCATCTGCCGCGACCGTGCCGTCGCCCGCGACCATGCCGTCGCCCGCCGTGGCCCCGCCGCCCGCGGCCGAGACCGTCCCGTCGCAGGTAGCGGAATCCGCGCGAGCCGCGCCCTCGGCGGCCCCGGTGCCGTCAGCCCGTCGTCAGGTTCCGGTCGCCGCGATTGCGTTGACGGCGGGCCTCCTCATCGGCGGCGGCCTCCTCTTCGCCTGGCGCCACAACGGCGCCGGCACCGAGCCCGCCGGCGGCACCCGCATCGTCGCCGTGCTCCCCTTCGACAACCTGGGTGACTCGGCCGACGCCTACTTCGCCGACGGGGTGAGCGACGAGGTGCGCACCCGGCTCGGCAAGGTCGGGAGCATCGAGGTGATCGCGCGCGGCAGCTCGCTCGAGTACCGACACTCCTCCAAGCGGCCCAGCGAGATCGCCCACGAGCTCGGGGCGGACTACCTGCTGACCGGAACGGTGCGGTGGGAGAAATCCGGCGGCACCAGTCGCGTGCGGGTCGCGCCGGAGCTGGTGGATGCGCGGCCGGGTCAGCCGGCTCGCTCGAAGTGGAGCGAGCAGTTCGACGCGTCGCTCACCGATGTGTTTCAGGTCCAGGGCGACATCGCGACCAAGGTGGCGGACGCGCTCGGCGTGGCGCTGGCCGACAGCGCGCGCCGCGAAGTGACGGCGAAGCCGACCGAGAACCTGGAGGCCTATGACGAGTTCCTGAAGGGCGAGGCGGCATCCCAGGCGATGACCGTGAACGATCCTCCGTCGCTCCGTCGCGCGATCGACTTTTACCAACACGCGGTCGCCCTCGACTCCACCTTCGCGGTCGCCTGGGCAGAGCTCTCCCGCGCCCGTACCCGTCTCTACCAGAACAGCATTCCCGATCCTTCGCTCGGCGAGCAGGCGCGGCTCGCCGCGGAGCGCGCGCTCCAACTCAAGCCCAACGAGCCGTTGGTGCACCGCGCCTTGGGGGCGTACTACGTCTCGGTGAGCCCGACCGACCTCGATCGCGGGATCGCGGAGTACCAGGAAGTCGTCCGACTCGCTCCGAACGACGTCGGTCTCCTCGGCGCCCTCGCGTCGAGGGAGGAAGCCAAGGGTCAGTGGGACAGCGCCGCGGCTCGAACTGCCCGCGCAGCCCAGCTCGACCCACGCTCGGCTCAGGGTGCCCTCAACCTGGCGGACGTGCGCACGCAGCTCCGGCAGTACGCGGCGGCCGACTCCGCCGCGGACCACGCCCTCGCGCTCGCTCCGACCAATCTCATCGCACCATGGCAGAAGGTGCTGAATACCCTGGCCCGGGGCGATCTCGATAGTGCTCGTTCGGTGATTCGCGCGGCGGCCCGACAGATCGATCCGGGCGTGCTCCTGCTCTACTTCGCGACCTACCAGGATCTCTACTGGGTGCTGGACGACGCACAGCAGCGCCAGGTGCTTGCCTCGCCGCTGAGCGCATTCGACAACGACCCGGCGAACCGCAGCATCGTCCTGACCCAGATCTATCACCTTCGGGGTGACCGGAATCGGACGGCGATCTATGCCGATTCCGCGCGGATCGCCTTCGCGGAACAGAGCCGCGCGGCGCCCGCTGATGCGCAGCGCCACGTGTTCCTCGGCCTGTCTCTGGCCTACCTGGGGCGCAAGGCGGAGGCGGTGCAGGAGGGCTTGCGGGGGGTGGAGCTGCTGCCGGTCAGCCGGGATGCGTTGACCGGCCCGTACATCCAGCTCCAGCTCGTCCGGATCTACCTGCTGGTGGGCGAGCCGGAGAAGGCGCTCGACCAGCTCGAGCCGCTGCTCAAGAGGCCATACTATCTCTCGCCCGGCTGGCTCCGGATCGATCCCACCTTCGATCCGATCAGAAACCAGCCGCGGTTCAAGAAGCTGGTGGAGGG
>JBQCGH010000116.1:0-13373 GCA_051955835.1 Gemmatimonadales bacterium | reverse complement strand
CTGCTCGATCAGCACCTTCGCGATGGCCTCGAGCCCGCGCTGCCACGGAGGCCGCTTCCGCCACTCCTCCAGCGTGACCTCCCGCGAGCGCTTGAAATCACGCTCGTTTCCCTCCGTGACCGCGCGGGCGAGCGCCTCGTCGGCGACGCCCACCAGGTTCTCCTCGTTGAGCTCCATGCTCCGCTCGTCCATGTTGGCGGACCCGAGCACGGTCCAGGTGTCGTCGGCCACGATGGTCTTGGCGTGCATCATCGCCGGCTGGAACTCGAAGATCCGGACCCCGGCCTCGAGCAGCTCCTCGTAGTAGCTGTGGCCCGCGAGCTGCACGGGTACCGCGTCGGTGTGATTGCCCGGCACCAGAATGCGGACGTCCACGCCCTGGCGCGCCCGGTCGACCACGGCCGTGCGCAGCCGCGGGTCCGGGATGAAGTACGAGTTGCAGATCCAGAGCCGCCGCCGGGCGTTGGCCATCGTCAGCCAGTAGAGCATGCGAATCGGCTGCTGCGCGTCCGACGGCGAGCTGAGGACCGACAGGCTGCACGGCCCCGCCGACGGCGTCGTCGTGGGGAAGAAGCGCTCGCCCGCGAGCATCTCGCCGGTGCAGTAGACCCAGTTCTCGGCGAACGCCGCCTGGATGCCGCCGACGAGGGGCCCCGTAATCCGCGCCATGCTGTCCCGCCACTCGTGTTTGGTGCGCACGTCGCCGGCCCATTTCTTCGAGATCGCGGCGCCGCCGGTGAAGGCCACACGACCGTCGATCACGATGGCGCGCCGATGGCAGCGCCGATACACGCGCACCAGGTTGTTGAGGCCAAACGGCCGGAAGCGCTCGATCTTGACGCCCGCCTGCTGCAGCTCGCGGCGGTAGCGTTTCTTGAGCTTGAACGAGCCGAAACCGTCGACCAGCACGCGCACCTCGATGCCCGCACGGGAGCGCTCGATGAAAGCGTCGAGAAACTGCCGCCCGATCTCGTCCGGCTCGAAGATGTAGACCTCGAAGTTGACCGTGTCCCGCGCGGCGCGGATGGCGTCGAGCATCGCTGGATAGAACCGATCGCCGTTCTGCAGCAGCTCGATGCTCCCGCCCCGGGCAATCGGGGTACCGAGGAACGCGCCGATGGCGGTGACGAACGCGTCCGAGCCGGGCTCCGGCAGCTCGCCGAGCGAGAACTCCGGCTCTTTCCAGTCGGGAAGGAACAGCGCGCCGAGCACGCTCACGACCGCGATCGCGCCGATCACCATGAGCGCCCAGCCGTACCACGGGAGCGTCGCCGCGAAGAGGCCGGTCACGCCGGCTCCCCGGGGACGCGGAGGGCCAGGTCGGCGAGAAGCGGGTGATGGTCCGAGCCGAAGACCGTCGGGCCGCGGTCTCGGGGATGCTCGTCGATCCGCTCGACTCGGACCCGGGCAAGGCGGCCATCGGCGTCGCGCACGAGCAGGTAGTCGAGAATGAGACGCGGCAGGGCATGGAAGGTATGCCGCCAGCGGGTGGGCGTCGGGGGCACACCCATCGTGAAGCCGGCATCAGCCAGCAGACGCCAGCTCCGCTCGCGGCGTCCTCGCCCGAGGTTGAGATCGGCGCCGAGGATGACAACGCCCTCCGGCAGGCGCTCGAGCAGGTAGGTCGTCTGCCGCGCTCGCCCCGCGCCGCCCAGCCACTCTCCGCCCGGCGGCCCACGGGGGTCGAGATGGGCACTCACGACCCGCACGGGCCCGGACGCGAGTCGGACCGTCGCGGCTAGCGGCACCCGACGCTGGAGCACGAGCGGCAGCTCGAATGCGTGCGCGTCGGTGATTGGCAGGTCCGACAGGATGGCATTCCCCCGATCGCTCCGGGACGTGCCGTTCCGCATGGACGGCACGTAGCGCAGGCTGAGGCCGAGCCGCTCGGCGATCTCCACGATGTCGCCGCGAGGATGCGCGCGCGGAGGGAATGCGCCGGCGGCGCGCCGAGCGGCGCGGCCGGCCGGCCGCGCTGGCACCACCGTGCCGGCGCGAAACGCCTCCTGCACCAGCACGACCAGCGGTGAATCGCAGCGCCGCCGCACTTCGGCAATGACGTCCGCCAGACGCCCCCGTCCGATCCACAGGGTCCAGCTCAGGACGACGAGGCGGTCGCTCGCGGGTACCGGCGCCGAGCGCGTGACGTCGATCGACACCGAGGGCCCGACGTTCGCGCGCCAGGCTTCCAGCCGATCGCGTCCTTCGAGGCCGCGCCAGGGCGCCGTCGGGACGCCGGCTGGATAGTTCACCGCTGCCACGCTCGTCATCGCACGCTGCCCGGTCGGGTCGGCCGGTGGCGGGCTGCTGCCGCAATCGAGGCGGGGGCAGGGGAAGGCGCATCCCTGTCGGTCATGGCTGCTCTCGTGTGCTGAGGTCGGCACGCGTGGATCACCGCGCCCGCGGTCCGGCGGAACGTAGGGCGGACCCGGTCACGCAGGCCGTGACTCTGGTCACCGGCGCCTGTCGCATTCCCCGCCTCCGTGTATTTTCCACCTCCGCGGCGCCACCCCGGCGTCGCCGAGCGACCGTCCTCCGGAGCATCAGACCGATGAAGGCAAGCGACATCCGCCGCGGCCACGTCCTCATCATCGACGGCCAGCCCTGCCGGGTGATGGACTTCCAGCACCGCACCCCCGGCAACCTGCGTGCGTTCGTTCAGGTACGCCTGAGGAATCTCACGTCCGGCAACACCTTCGACACGCGGCTCAGCGCTACCGAGTTCGTCGAGGACGCGCGGCTCGATACCAAGGAAATGCAGGTCATGTACCGCGATGCCAACGGCACGCACGTCATGGATGGGCAGAGCTACGAGCAGTACACGCTGGACGACGAGATCACCGGCGACCAGGGGCAGTGGCTCGAGCCGGGCATGACCTTTCAGGCCGAGTGGCTCAACGGGCGGCCCATCGCGATCATGCTGCCCGCCACCGCCGAGCTGGAGGTGGTGGAGACCGCGCCGATCATGAAGACGGCGACCAAGACGGCCAGCACCAAGCCCGCCAAGCTGAGCAACGGCGTCACCATCCAGGTGCCCGAGTTCATCGGCGAAGGCGAGCGGGTGCGGGTCAACCCCCGCGAGGGCGTTTACCTGGAGCGCGCCAAGTAGCACGTCGGCGGCGCCTGATCGGTCTTCTCGCGCTAGCCGAAGGGGGACTCGTCCTCGTCGCGCTGGCCGCCGGCTGGTGGCTGCGCCTGGCGCCGTTCGCGACGTTCGCTTGGACGATGGGGGCCCTGGCTGCGGGAATCGCGGCCACGGCCCCTCCGCTCTTGGGACTGTGGTGGTGTCGGCGGACGCGGCGCGGCCCGATTGCACGCCTCGTGCGGCTGGTCGAGGCGCGCCTGGGGCCCTGGCTCGCCGGCGCCACCAGCGGCGAGCTCCTGCTCGTGGCCGTCTGCGCGGGCGTCGGCGAGGAGGCGCTCTTCCGCGGCGTGGTGCAGGCGGCGCTGCTCGGGCGGGTCCCGAGCTGGGCTGCCGTTGGACTCACCGCGCTGCTGTTCGGCCTCGCCCACGCGCTGACCGCGACGTATGCCGTGCTCGCGACGCTGATGGGCGCGTACCTCGGCGGCCTCCAGCTCGCCTGTGACAATCTGCTCGTCCCGATCCTCACCCACGCGTTGTACGATCTCGTCGCGCTTCATCTCCTCCTGGGCGTGAAAGACACCCCACCTTCGTCCGTCCTGTAGACAAGGCCCGGGGCCGCCGGCCTTCCCCCGACACCCTCCAGGAGGACTCGCATGCCCCTGATGCACGCGTACACTCCCGGCACGTTCTGTTGGGCCGATCTCGGCACCCCCGACGCTTCCGATGCCCGACGGTTCTATACCGCGCTCTTCGGGTGGGCTGCCGACGACCGCCGCGCCGGGCCCGACACCACCTACACCATGTTGCTTCGCGATGGAGAGTCGGTCGCAGCCCTCTACGCGCAGGAGCCCGGCCTCGCGGGCAACCCGCCGCATTGGCTCAGCTACATCTCGGTGGCGAGCGCGGCCGACGCAGCCCAGCGCGCGCGTGAGCTCGGCGGCAGCGTCATGGTCGAGCCGTTCGACGTCCTGGATGTCGGGCGCATGGCCATATTGGGAGATCCCGCCGGCGCCGTCTTCGCCCTCTGGGAACCCAGGCGGCACGCAGGCGCGACTGTCGTCGGCGAGCCCGACACCATGTGCTGGAACGAACTGGTGACGCCGCGTCCCGACCTCGCACAGTGCTTTTATGGGGGCCTCTTCGGCTGGGCAGTTGGCAATGAAGAGGCGGCCGTGCACGCGACGTTCGTTGGCAATGGCGAACCGCGCGCGGGGATGCGGACGGCGCATCCGCCGAGCGGGACCAGTGCGGCCCGATGGCTGGTCTACTTCTGTGTGCGCGATTGTGACGGCCAGACCGCGCTGGTGCAATCGCTCGGCGGACGTGTGCGCGTCCCGCCGAGCGATCGAGCCGGCGTCGGACGAGTCGCGGTGGTGGACGATCCGCAAGGCGCGACCTTCGCGGTGCTCGCACGCCCGGCGGGCGCGCCATGGGTGGGATAAATTGTGATGATGGACGCCATCACAGCCATACGGCGGCGGACCTCGGTCCGCCGTTTCCGTCCCGATCCCGTGCCGCGCGACATCATCGAAACCCTGCTCGACTGCGCGGTGCGCGCCCCCAATCACAAGCTCACGGAACCCTGGCGGTTCGCCGTGCTCACCGGATCCGCTCGGGACTGGTTCGCAGTGTTGCGTGCGCGCAACCGGCTCAAGCGATTCAGCGATCCAGACAGTCACGAGGCCCGATCAGCGGCGGAGAAGATGCGGGTGGAAACCGAGGAGACCCCGGCCATCGTGGTGATCAGCTGCGCCGTGAATTCGGATGAGAGAACCCGGGAGGAGGACTTCGCCGCGGCCATGATGGCGACGGCCAATCTCCTGATCGCCGCGGAGTCGCTGGGCCTCGGCACCTACCTGCGCACCGGCGGCCTCATGCGGGACCCCGAGCTCGAGTCTATCGTCGCGCTGGAACAGGGCTTCCGCATCGTAGGGCTGGTGAGTCTGGGGTACCCGGCGACCGCGGATCTCCCGCGCCGCCGCCGGCCCGCCGCCGAGCTCACGCGCTGGGTCGATACGGCCCCGGCCGGGGGTATTCCCCAGCGTGAAAATCAGCGGTAAGTTGGCCCGGAGACCCCCGCCCACATTCGCGTACTTTCTTCGTGGAGGATGAGGCCGTGAACGTCCGTCGTGAGTGCCTCGCTCTTGCCGTGCTGATGGCGGCAGCGCTCCCCCTCGCCGCCCAGCAGACGACCGATAGTTCCGCCCAGGGCTATGCCCCCACGGCGCCTGCGCCCACCCCGCCCGCACCGACGACCGCCCCTGCGCCGGCAGCCACGACCCCGCCGGCGGCAACGCCCCCCGCTGCTGCCCCCGCGCCGGCCCCGACGCCCGCTCCCTCAGCCGCACCGGCAGCAGCCCCAGCTCCAGCCGCAACCGCGCCGGCAGCGGCGCGGGCGGCGCCTGCCACGCCCTCGGCCGTTCCGACCTCGCCGACGGCAGGGAAGAGCATCGCAGAAGCGCTGGGCTTCATCGATGTCATCCCGGTGCGAAGCACGGATCGGATCCAGAACGAGCTCGCGGCCGCACGGGCGGCGGAGCGGGAAGCCGACGCCAGGATCGCTGAGTCGGGCTCGCAACGGGCAGAGACCAAGGCGATGGCCGATGTCAAGAAGCAGGAGATGTCCACCCTCGACGCGCGCATCAAGCTGGCGGACAAGCAGAAGAACGACGCCGACAAGACCGCGCTCACCGCGGAAAAGAAGGTGGCCGAGCGCCAGAAGCAGTTCCTCGACCGCCGTGAGGCGCTGCACGCTGCCGAGCAGGATCAGGCCAAGGCTGCCAAGCGCCTGGCGCAGTCGGAGCAGAAGGCGCTTGACCTCGAGATGCAGCTCGCCGCGCGTCGGCTCGACCGGAGCCACGTGGCGGGTAACGACCCGACGGCGGCCCTGAGGCAGGATGAGGTGATCCGCGAGCTCGAGCGCAAGACGCTCGAGGCTCAGCGGGAGCGCGCCGATGCGGCCAAGGACGTGGCTTCTCGCGACCAGGATATCGCGAAGCGTCGGCTCGACCTCTATCAGGCGCAGATGGCGGCCGGCGGTAATAGCCAGTAGCTCCGCCTCGTGGTCGACCGCGAAAAGGGGGGCATGCGATCAGGCGTGCCCCCTTTTCGCTGGGCGAGACCTCGATGCCAATACGCCTGAGGGGACCCGGCCCGTCGATCAGATTCGCGGGCCGGCTCGGGACTGGCCAACGCCAGGGAGATGCGCACCGCATGACCCACTACATCGGAATTCACGCAGTCGACGCCGGCGGCATCGATATGGCGGCGCGGCGCGCCGCCGCGGCGGGTGCCTCGGCGCTCCAGATCTTCACGGCCATTCCCAAGTACTACGGGGACAAGTCGTCGATTCGGCCGGAGCGCGTCGCCCGGTTCCACGCGGCGCTAAAGGCCGTGGGGATTGCGCCGGAGCGCGTCATCGTTCACGCGGCATACGTGCTCAACGTCGCGACCGACGACGAGGTCAAGTGGGGCCGAGCGGCAGCCGGACTCGCCAAGGAGCTCGAGCGCTCGTCGGCGGTCGGTGCGGGTGGCGTGTGCTTTCACCCCGGGGCTGCAATGGACGGCAATCGTCTCGCGGCGGTCCTCAGGGTGGCCCGCGCCATGGCGGACGCGTTCGAGCGGGTGCCCGGCGGGACCAGGCTCTTCGTCGAGAACACCGCCGGCGCCGGCACCACGATCGGGCGTACCCCCGACGAAGTCGGCGCCATCCTCGCGGCGCTGCCGGAGGAGTTCCGCACCCGGGCCGGCTACGGCCTCGATACCTGCCACCTCTACTCCGCAGGGCACGACATCAGCAAATCGCAGGCGACGCTTACGCGCGTGCTCGACGAATTCCAGGCAGCCGCCGGCGAGCCGCCTGCGTTCTTTCACCTGAACGACAGCGAAGGCGGCCTTGGCTCGAACAAGGATCGGCACATGCTGATTGGTGAAGGGAGAATCGGACGCGAGCCGTTCGCGTGGCTGCTCGCCGACCCGCGCAGCCGCGGGGTGCCGCTCATCCTCGAGACTCCGCAGGCGCGTCCGGAGCCGGTGGACGACGATGCGTCCCCGGACCCCTGGGATGTGCGCATGGTCGCGCTGCTCCAGGAGCTCGGCGCGCGCTGAGGCGGGGACCGGTCGGGCGCCCCGCCTGACTGTGTCTCCGGATGCGGGAGCGTGGCTGTGGGATGTTTTTCAAGTCGGCCGCTCAGCCCGGATTGCCGTCCCGGTGTCTCCAGAGCCTGCGTGGATCCCTGGGCGAGTGTGGAAGCCATGACCCCTTCGGAAGATGAGTCGGGCGATCTGAACCAGCATCGCAGGCAGGGGCCGGTGTCAGCCGCCGCGAAGAAAAATGTCCGTTGGGGCGCACTTCGATCGTGTGCGCACTTCTTGCAGCGCGGGTCCCGGTCCCCCTGATCCCTCCGCCCACGCCGGGAGCGACGCATGGAACACGATCCGCCGCCCCCTGACCGTCTCGTCCGAAGCCACATGCCACGCCGGCCGTTCCTCGTTGCGCTTGCGGCCACGGCGCTTCTAGCGGCTGTCGAGTTCACGCCGTCCGGGGCCGTGGAGACACCGCCTCTTTCGGCGCTGGTGGTCGCGGGAGCCACGACCACGAGCGGGCTGAGCGTGATGACGGCGTCCCCCGCCGAGGCGGTCGACAGCTCGGTGCTTGAGCGTGAAGTGGTGTCGCGCTACAGCTATCGGCCGCTCGCGCGACTGTTGGGGCGCCGCACTGGCGATGCGGTGACCGCCACACGGATCGCACGCGCGATTGTGAAAGAGGCCAGACGGCTCGAGGTGGCGCCGAGCCTGCTGACCGGCGTGCTGCTGACCGAAAACCCACCGCTCGATACCGGGAGCGTGAGCAGCCAGGGCGCCATCGGTCTGATGCAGGTCATGCACTTTCACGCCGGCGAATTCGACTGCGCGTCGGACGATCTGCTGAATGTCGAAGCGAACATCTGCCATGGCGCCCGGGTGCTCGGCAGCTATCTCAAGCGCACCGGCGACGTGCACCTCGCGCTGCTGCGCTACAACGGCTGCGTCGTGAGCGCGAACACCCCGAATTGTCATCGCTATCCGGCGAAGGTGTTTCGCGCCGCCCACCAGGTCCGGCGGGACTTGCTGCAGTACCCGGACAGCGGAACGCGGTGATCAGGCGCGATCCGCGTCGCGCTTACCGATCGCCGCTCTTGAGCAGCGCCCGCAGTGCCTCGCCGACCGCCTCACCGACCTTCCGCGCCACCTCGCCGAGCCGGGTCATGAGCGGTGCCTGATGTTCCGTGCAGATCCTCGTGGGCTCGCTGCCCGCGCGGAAGTACTCCTGCTGCGTCACCGGACACCATTGGTTCGCCAGCATTCCGTTGAAGGCGTCGATCTCGCGGCGCACCATGCCCGGCGGTGGCTCCCAATCGTCGGGATTCCGCTCGAACCAGCCGTCCAGGTAGAATGTGGCCCAGGCCGGGGCGGCGAGTCGGCCCCCCGACGCCGAAGGCGCGATCGGGCGCGGGGTGTCGTAGCCGAACCACACCGCCGCCACGACGGTCGGCGTATAGCCGACGAACCAGACGTCGGTGCCGTCGTTCGTCGTTCCAGTCTTGCCCGCCACCGCGCCCCGCACGCCCCGGTCACGCACCGCCCGTCCGGTTCCACCGTCCACCACCGACTCCAGCATCGAAGTAATCTGGAACGCTTCGGCGGCGCCTAGCACGCGCTCAGGTCGTCGTGGGGGCGCGCGCCAGAGCACGGTGCCGTCACCCGCCTCGATCCGGCGAATGAGCGAGGGTGTCACCCGCAGCCCGCCGTTGGCGAACGGCGCATAAGCGCTGACCAGCTCGAGCGGGGTAACCGCCCCAGCGCCCAACGCGAGGGCGGGCACCGGGTCCAGCGGGCTGCGGATGCCGGCCCGCCGCGCGAGCGCGGCGACGCTCCTTTCGCCGACCGATTCCCCCAGGCGCACCGTCGCCGCGTTGGCCGATCGCATGAGCGCCCGACGGAGCGTCAGCGGGCCGGCGTATCGGCCGTCGAAGTTCACGGGTCGCCAGACCTGACCGTGGCGCGAGAGCTCGACCGGCGTATCCATGACGACGGCAGCTGGCGTCATCCCCCGGGCGAGCGCCGCCGCGTACACGAACGGCTTGAACGCGGACCCGGGCTGTCGGTGTGCGCCGAGCGCACGGTTGAAGCCGCCGGGCACATAGCGGCGACCACCGACGATCGCGCGGATCTCGCCGCTCCTCGGATCGAGTGCCACCAGCGCCCCCTGCAGCGTGTCGCGGTTGGGCGAGACAACGCGGTCGATCGCGTCGGCCTGGCGGCGCACCGCGGTCTCCGCCGCGCGCTGCGCGCGAGCGTCCAGCGTCGTGTACACGATGAGATCGCCGAGCTGCGCGTCGCCCAGGAGCGAATCGACGGCGGCGCGGACCGGGTCGAGCGCAAACGACCGGTCTTCCCGCGGCCGCCACTCCGCCGGCGACAGCACCAGCGGCTGACCCCCCGCGCGCGCAGCCAGCGCATCGGGCAGGTAGTGCTCCCGCGCCATCACGGTCAGCACCAGGTTGCGGCGGGCGAGCGCGCGGTCGGGGTGCCGTCGTGGCGAGTAGACCGACGGTCCGCGCACGAGTGCCGCCAGGGTGGCGCCCTCGGCGACGGTGAGCTGGTCCACATCCTTCCCGAAGAGGTCGCGGCTCGCGGCCTCGACGCCGTATGCGCCGTTGCCCAGATAAATCACGTTGAGATAGAGCGCGAGAATCTGCTGCTTGGTCAGCGAGCGCTCGAGCCGCCGCGCGAGGTAAATCTCGATGAGCTTGCGCCGCAGCGTGCGCTCCTGCGCGAGCTGCGGCACGAACGCGTTGCGCACGACCTGCATCGTGATCGTGCTGAAGCCCTCGCTCACGTCGCCGCGCGAGATGTTCCGCACCAGCGCACGGGCCGCGCTTCGCCAGTCCACCCCATGGTGAAAGAAAAACCGGCGATCCTCGACCGCGATGAACGCGGCGCGCACGTGACGCGGCACGCGCGCGAGCGGCACATTTACTCGCCGGACAAATGTCAGGCGGCCCAGCGGGACCCCGCCGCGGTCGAGCACGCGGCCGCCCTGGCTCGGGCGGAAGGCCTGGATGTCGGCGACGGACGGGCAACCCGCGAACCCGCAGGTCACGGTCCAACTGCCCGCCACGATGATGAAGAGGGCCAGCAGGGCGAGCGCCGCGAGACCGACGCGGCGCCCGGAGGGAAGGGAAAGCTTCAGCTGGTTTGCGGCGCGGATCCGGGGGAATCGATCCGGGTGCCCGCGTCGGTCGTGGGCTGACCATTGCCGCGGCGACGCTGGAACTGATCCCACCGCGCCTCGGCCTCGTCCCGCACCGTCGCCGCGGCTTCGCGGACACGCTCCCGCGCCGGCGCGGCGCGCTCGCGGGGGATGAAGTACGCGGCGGCCGCGAGACCTGCCCCGATGGCGAGCATGGTAGACAGGCTGCTGCCTTCCTCCTCGTCTTCCTCCGCGTCCTCCTGGTACGCCTCCAACTGCGCTTCGAGCTCTTCGATCGCCTGCTCGTAGCGCTTGCGGCCCTTGCGGCCCAGGTCTTCGGCTCGCGCACGCACCGCACGACGGGCCGGCCGGCTCCGCTCCTCGAGATCCTCGAGCCCGCTCTCGAGGCCCGCCCGTGCCGCCGCAAGACGCTTGCGCAGGACCCGCCGGGTATCCGTCCCCGGCTGTGGAGCGGCCAACAGACCGACTCCGACGCCAAGCATGGTGGCCAGGACGGCCGTGCCGAGCCGGCCGCCGCTCCGAGTTTCTCTCCGATCTTCCGCGCTCATGTAGCCTCCAACCGCGGCCCCGGGGGCCGATGCGTAGGTGTCGTGGAGGGAGCCCCGATCCCGCTGGGGCAGGCACATGTCGCACTCTAATCAATCCCGGGGGGAAGCGAAACATCTTGCATTCCACCAGCGCATCCCGAAAAACGCACCCGGTCGGCTGTCCGCCAAGGGCAGTCCGTCCCTTAATCCGCCGGGTAGACCGATGGCCAGGCTGGATCTCAAACCATTATCATGTAAGTAGTTGGCCGCTTGTCCCACCACTGGTGATCCAAACCCTGAGCCCGCTCGCCCGGAGAGCACGGATTTGGCTGGTTCATCACCCGGTCGGCAGCCGGTTTCCCGCCTACTCATTACACTTGACTGACCCCCGTGGACCTCGGGCCGTCGGCCCGAACGGAATCGAGCCGTCCCATGTACCTCGTCGAGCTGAGGCCGGGCAAGGAAGAGCTGTATCGGACGACCGAGGAGCTTGCCGCGGCTATCCGGAGCGGGGACGTCGACGCGCAGTCGCGGATCTACCACCGGGCGACGTCGAAGTGGATCTCGGTCACGCTGCACCCGCAGTACAAGGCGATCGTCTCCGAGCGGACGCCGCTCCCGCCCGCGGCACCGCCGCTGCGGACCAACTGGACCTTCTTCAACGATGCGGCGGATTCACTCGCCGGCGCGCAGGACCCCGACAAGGACGATCAAGGCGACGGACACGACGGGGATCCAAACCACCCCTGGCGTCGTCCCCTCGCGCTCAGCATCACTGGCGCTCTGCTGATCCTCGGTCTCCAGCTCGCTGCGTCGGGGCCGAAGCCGCCGTGGTCGTCGACGGAGGGTCATCGGGCACCGCCGGAGACGGTCCGTCCGGCTGCGGCGCCCGCGCCCGTGCGCGCCCCTGCCCCCGAGGGCGTCTCGTCGGCCGCATTGCCGCCCAGTCCGGCCCCGGCCCCCGAGGCCTCGCCGACGATCTCGCTCGTGACTGCCGGCGCAAGCTGGACCGAGCTCAACCGGGGATACGTCGCCTCTGGCGATGCCGAAACCGTCGCGTCGGCCCCGGCCACTCCGACGAGAAGTCGGCTCCCCGCCGCGCCGATTCTTCGGCCCAAGGCGCTCCTCGGCGCCATCACGCCGGCGATCGCCAAGCCGCCGGCGAATGGCCGGAGCGTGCTCGGGTTTCTGCAGCGGTGGTCCGCCGCGCAGGACTCGGCCCTCAGCCGGCTCGAAAGCGGGATGCGCGTGGCCCGGCTCGACAATCTCTTCGCGACTGACCGTCTGAGTCCTGACGGGGGTGTGACCGAAACGCGGATGAACCTGGCTGGCGTGGCCAACTTCGTCCGGATCTATCGCCAGCAGCAGGCGACGATCGACCGGCGCTTCCAGGATTCGTACGCGCTGGCCGCCAAGACCAATGGCTGGACCCCGGCTGACGCGCAGACCTGGAACGGTCGCCGGTCACGCCTCGAGGGGCCCGCCATGGCCGGCCTTACCTCGTCGCTGATTCAGGGGATCGACAGCCTGCTAGGTGTGCTTGATGCGCAGGCGGGAACCTATCGTCTCACGAGGAACGCGATCCACTTCGAGGATCCGGGGGCAGCTCGCGAGTACATGGTGCTCCGCGAGCGGATTCTCGGCACGCTGGATTCGGCGAAGGCCAAGGGTGGGGCCGACCAGCCAGGACCGATGGGATACCTGCTCGAGGCGATCGGCTCTACTCATTTGCCGATCGGGACCTGACCACCGCGTCAGGCTCTTCGATCGGCTCGTCGCGGAGGACCATGCCCGGCCGCTCCACCATCGCCCGCTCGGCAGCGGCCTGCTCTCCTCGCGCGCACAGCGCCTCGTAGGCTTCGAGCGGCGACACGCCCACCCGCCTGGGGCCGTGGTGATCGGTCCCCACGATGTCGACCAGCCCCTCTGCCATCATCGCCCACGCGCGCGCCTCCGATTCCGGCCGATGGTCCCGGTAGTGTCCAGTGAAGCTGCCCGCATTGACCTGCAGGAGCGCCCCCATCTCGCGCCAGCGGCGCATCACGGCCAGAGCGTCTCGACCGGCCGGATACCGATACCGTTCGGGGTGGGCGATAATGATCCTCCGGCCGGCGGCGGCGACGGCACCTACCACATCGTCGTGCGTCCCTTGTAGCTCGAAGCCGAACTCGATCAGCATCGTGCGTGACCCGTCGAGCCCCACGTCGGCCCGCCCCGCGACCCGCCGGACCGAGTCCGCGTCGGGCGCCCAGATCTCCTGGCCTAGGCCCAGCACCGGTAGGTCCCGGTGCTGGGCGGCCGCGTCGGCCAGACGGTCGAACGCACGCCGCTGCATCTCCAGCTCGCGCTCCAGCGCGGACTGGGTGCCGAGTCGCGGGACAAGGAGATGCGGGGTGGCCACCAGGGTGCGAACCCCCTCCGCATACAGGGTGCGCAGCGCTTCGAGCGACTCTGCCACGGTGGCGCAGCCGTCGTCGACGCCGGGAACCATGTGATTGTGGAGGTC
>JBQCGH010000115.1:0-29968 GCA_051955835.1 Gemmatimonadales bacterium | reverse complement strand
CGTCGGCGCCGGCCGCGCCTCCCGAGCCGGGCGCGCCCCGGCCAGCGATGGCCCCCGCGGCGGCGCCGACGAGCGCGCCCGCGGCGCAGCCCGGCGCGCCGGTCGTCGAGGCGTGGCCCGGCGACCGGGTCGAGCCCTGGTCCCGCATCCGCAAGCTCACGGCGGATCACATGGTGATGTCGCGGCGCGTGTCGCCGCACGTCAACACGATTTTCGAGGTCGACTACACGAGAGTCGCGCAGATCCGGGCCAAGCTGAAGCGGGAATACGCCGAGCGCGGCGTGAACCTGACCTTCCTGGCGTTCATCGCGAAAGCGATCGCCGACGGCTTGCGGAAGCACCCCGTCGTGAACTCCGCGGTCGGCGGCGACAGCACCATCTTCCGGCGCGACATCAATCTCGGCATCGCGGTGGCGCTGGACTGGGGACTCATCGTGCCGGTGATCAAGCACGCGGACGAGCTGTCGCTCATCGGCCTCGCCCGCGCGATCAATGACCTGGGCGAGCGGGCCCGGGCCAAGCGGCTGAGTCCCGATGACGTGCAGCGCGGGACGTTCACCATCACCAATCCCGGCGTGTTCGGGTCGGTGATCGGCACGCCGATCATCAACCAGCCCCAGGCCGCCATTCTGTGCGTCGGCGCCATCGAAAAGCAGCCCGCCGTCATCACCGTGGACGGGACGGACTCGATTGCCATCCGGACCAAGGGGATGCTCTCGCTGGCCTTCGATCACCGCATCGTGGACGGCGCCGACGCGGACCGGTTCATGGCCGATGTGAAACGGACGCTGCAGGAGTTTCCGGAAAGCGCGGCCTGACATGCCGCGCACGCTGACCGTCTCGCGGGTGCGCGTGCGCGCGGGGCGTGAGGTGGAGTACCTCTCGGCGTTGCGGGAGCTGGCGGCGCTGCACGAAGACCGCGGGCGGCGGCTGTGGGTATTCCGACGCGCCGGTCGCGCCGGCGAGTTCCTGGAGTGCAGCGAGAGCCGGGACGGTCGGAGCCATCGCGCGGTGGCTGTTCCCGCGGAGGACGAGCGCCGCCTGGAGGACCGGCTGCGTGCCGTGGCCGACTACGAGGACGGCGCCTGGGACCTGTGGGAAGAAGTGAGGAGCGACTGACCGATGCCGAGACGGATCATCGAAGTGAACGGGGAGCCCTGGGAGGTGGCGGTCAGCGGCCGGGTGACCCAGTACACGAAGGACGAATTCGGGCTGGTGTTCACCCGCGGCAGCGGGCGCGATCGCGAGCAGCGGGTGGCGCGCTACACACCGCTCGGGGCCAAGACCCGTGAGTTGTCGCTGCATCAGCTGAGCGATCAGGACCTGCGCGACTTGCTGACCCACTCACAGCCGTCGTGGACCTCGCCAGAAACCGGATACCGCCGCTGACTGCTCCCGCTCCCGCCCCCCTGGTGGACCTGCACGTCCACTCGACCGCGTCCGACGGCGGGCTCCCGCCGGAGGCCGTGGTGGAGCGAGCCCGCCAAGCTGGTCTCGCGGCCATCGCCCTGACCGACCACGATACGGTGGGGGGCGTACCTGCGGCCGTGGAGGCGGGCGAGCGGGCCGGCCTGCGGGTCGTGGGAGGCTGCGAGTTCAGTTGCGCTGCGCCGTGGGGCGAGATGCACGTGCTGGGGTACTTCCTGCCGCCTCACTCGCCCGAGCTCGAGCGCTTTCTCGAAGACCGCCGCGAGGACCGGCTGCGCCGCGGGCGGGAGATGGTGGCCCGGCTGCAGGGGCTTGGCGTGGCGCTCGAGTTCGACGACGTGCTGCGCCAATCGAAGGGCGGAGCGGTCGGCCGGCCGCACGTCGCACGGGCCATCGTGCGGCAGGGTGGCGCAGTGGACGTCGGCGAGGCATTCGATCGGTTCATCGGCCGCGGGCGACCGGCATTCGTCGAAAAGGTGCTGCCGTCGTTTCGGGATGTCGCGACCGCCGTGCACGCCATGCATGGCATGGTGTCGCTGGCTCACATCAAGGAGCGCGGCTCCCGCTCGTTTCTCGAGCGGCTCAAGCAGGAGGGGCTCGACGCGCTGGAGGTGCGTCACCCGAGTCATGATCCCGACCTCTGTGGCCGGCTCGCGGCGCTGGCGGTCCGGCTCGGCTTGCTTCCCACCGGTGGCAGTGACTGGCACGGCGACCCCGAGCCCGGCGAGACCCATGGCGCACTCGGGTCGCAGGCGGTGCCGCTCGCCTGGCTCGACCGATTGGAGGAGGCGCGCGGGGGACGCGCGGCGTCGGTGTCGTGACCACCCTCATCACGGTCGGCGCGCGGGCGCCCGACTTCACTGCGGAGGCGTCGGATGGCCGGCGATATTCGCTGCGCGAGCTCCTGGGGGAATCCCGCGTGCTCCTCGCCTTCTATCCGGGCAACGATACCCCGGGCTGAAACCGACAACTGTCCGCCGTGCGCGATGACCTCCCGCTCTACCGTGAGCATCAGATTCGTCCGTTCGGGGTGAACCCGGCCGCCGCGGAAAGCCACGCCGGCTACGCCGCGCGGCTCCGACTCCCATTCCCCCTGCTGTCCGATCCTGAGCTCGCCATCGCCCGGGCCTACGGCGCCGTCCGGCCCGATGGACTCACCATCGCGCGCTCCGTGGTCGTGGTTGGGCGGGATGGGTCGGTGGCCTACAGCCAGGCCGGCGCGCCCGGTGCCGAGATCGTCCTCGAAGCCGTGAGGGGAGCATGAGCGCGCCCGCGTTCGACTTCGGTGGCAAGGTGGTGCTGGTGACGGGCGTGGGGCGCGCAGGGCAGATCGGCAACGCGGTGGCGCTCGCGTTCGGCCGCGCGGGCGCTCGCATCGTGGCGTGCGATCTCAACGCGGTCGGCGTGGCCGAGCGGGTGCGCGAGTTCGCGGCCCTGGGGGTCGACGCCCGCCCGGTCGCGGGCGACCTCACCCAGCCCGACATCGCGGATCTGGCCGTGGAGACCGCGCTCCGGCACTTCGGGCGGCTCGACGTCGTCATCAACCTGGCCGGCGGCCTCACGACCTACGGGCCGCTGGAGCGATTGAGCGCGGCGGACATTGACCGCGAGCTCGCGATCAACCTCAAGACCACGGTGCTGGTGAGCCAGGCGGCCATCACCGCGCTGGCCGCCACGCGGGGCTGCATCGTCAACTTCGCGTCGATCGCGTATTTCGAGCCGCAGAGCCCGATGGCCGTGTATGTGGCGGCCAAGGCCGCTGTCGTGGGCTTCACGCGGAGTCTCGCGCTGGAGCTGGCCGATCGAAAAATTCGCGTGAACGCGGTTGCGCCGGGCATGACGCGCACGACCGACAACGTCGCGGCGGTCGGTGCGAAGGCCGCGTATGTCGAGCTCGAGGATGTCACGCAGGGCGTGATGGCGTTGGCGGCCGACCTTCCCGGCGCGCCCACGGGCGAGATCCGACCGATCGCGCCGCGCGGCGACTGATGGAGCTCAGCGGCCGCGTCGCCCTGGTGACCGGCGCCGGCCGCCGCCTCGGCGAGGCCATGGCGCGCGCACTGGTCGGCCGGGGCATGACGATCGCGATCCACCATCACGCTTCGGCGAGGGGCGCCGCCGCATTACGCGACGAGGTCGTGGCCGCGGGCGGCCGCGCCGCCTGCTTCGCGGCGGACCTGGCCGATCCCGAGGCGGCGGTCGCGCTCCCACGCCGCGTAGCGACCGAGTTCGGGCGACTGGACGTGCTCGTGAACTCGGCCGCCATCATGCGGCACCTCTCGTTCGAGACGACCACCCCCGCCGACTACGATGCTATTCTGGATCTCAACCTGCGGTCGGTCTTCTTCTGCACCCAGGGCGCGGCGCCCGCGCTCCGCGCGGCCCGCGGGAAGGTCGTGAACATGGCCGACCTCGCCGGCCTCGAAGCATGGCCCGGGTTCGCCGCGCATTCGGTGAGCAAGGCCGGGGTCGTGATGCTCACCCGAGTGCTCGCCCGCGCGCTCGCGCCCGAGGTGACGGTCAACGCGCTCGCGCCCGGCGCGGTCCTGGTGCCCGAGGAATACGACGCCGAGGAGCGCGCGCGGCTGGCGCGCGGGGCGCCGCTCCGTCGACTCGGCTCGCCCTCCGACGTGACGGCGGCGCTGCTCTACCTGCTCGAGGGCGGCGACTTCGTCACCGGCGAAGTGCTGGCGGTGGATGGCGGGCGTCACATCGCCTAGCGTCGCGCTCGGCGACGTCGTGATCGTGGGCGGCGGCTGCTACGGACGGTTCTACGCCGGGCAGCTCCTGCGTGCCCGGGAGCGGCGTGCCGCGAACTGGCGGCGACTGCTCGTCGTGGATCGCGATCCCTCCTGCCAAGTGGCGCGGGAACTCGGGCTCTGGTCGGGCGTCGACCTCGTCGTCGAGGAGTGGAGCGCCTTCTTCGACCGCTACTTCGCCTCGGCGCCTGCCCAGTCGGATCCCCCCGACACGATCGTTCCTTCACCACTCATGCCCCACCTCATGTACGAGTGGCTGGTCCGCCGAGCGCACGCGCGGTGGCCCGACCGTCTGATCGAGAGCCGGCCGGTCCCACTTGGACCGGGCACCCCCTACGACGTCGCGGCGCCGGACGGCACCCGCTACGTCTCCTACGCCGATTGGCTGTGCCCCACGCATTGCATCGAGCCGGCCATCTGTCCGGTCATCCGCGCGCCGAGAACCTGGGACATGGCCGATGGCATGGAGGCCCTCGCCGCCCGGCTCGACCGCCAGCGCCCGACCGCCGGGCCCGTGCTGTTCGTCTGTCGTCATCGCGTCTATGGCGTGGGAATGTTCGACGTCGCCACCGTGCTGGGGGGCGATGCGGTCGTGGAGCGGGCCGGCGCCTCGGGCGCGGCGACGGACGTTCTGGTGGGGACGATTTCGGGGTGCCACGGCGCGGCAAGTCTGTTGCATCTCGGGCGCTCGGGAGGCCCGCGGTCAGACGAACAACGGTGAGCGTCACGCGCTGACCGAAGTACCAGGCAGGGAAGGGCACCGCGGGCAGGCCCTTCCTTCCGAGCGCACGGAGGCAGCTTGCGCGAAGACGTTTGAACGCGGCTCGCCAATGTCCTTCGTTGCCGGGGAATGGAGCATGCTGCCGTTGGCCGGCCGCCTACCGCTGACGCCCGTTTGATCCCCGTGTACTTGACCTGACCGCCTGCCCGCCGGCTCGCGTGTCCGCCTGACTGAACGCCCGCTCACGGGAACCCCCGGGCGTTCTATATTTGACCATCTAATCGACGGGGATGCGATGAGCCGCAGTATCGAGGATTTCGAGCTGATCATCGTCGGCGGCGGGCCGGCCGGCCTGTGCGCCGCCATGTACGCCGGGCGGGGCATGCTCCGGGCAGTGGTGCTCGAGCGTGGCGTGCCGGGGGGCGAGCTGCTCAACACCGAATGGATCGACGACTACCCCGGCTTCGAGCACGTCCTCGGTCGCGACCTCGCGCACAAGATGGCCGCCCACGCGATGGCGTTCGGCGCGGACATCCGCCAGGAAAACGTCGAGTCGATCGTGCGCCGCGACGACGGCATCTTCGAGGTGGTCACCAGTCTGGGGACTACCTACGAGGCACCTAGCGTGATCCTCACGGCCGGCGGCACACCCACCAAGCTCGGCGTCCCGGGCGAGCTGGAGTATGCCGGCCGCGGGGTCTCGTACTGTGCGGTGTGCGATGGCGCGTTCTTCAAGGGCGAGACCATCGCGGTCGTGGGCGGCGGTGACGCCGCGGTGGAGGAGGCCGACTATCTCACGCGCTACGCGGAGAAGGTGTACGTGATCCATCGGCGAGACGAGTTCCGGGCCTCCAAGATCCTCCAGGAGCGTCTCTTCGCCAATCCGAAGATCGAGGTGATCTGGAACCGCCGCGTACTCGAGCTCGTGGGCGGCCCGGCGGGACTCCGGCATCTGGAGCTCGAGGACACCGTCACCGGCGAGCGTCAGTCGCTGGCGGCCACCGGTTGCTTCATCTTCATCGGCTTCAGTCCCAATTCCGGTCTGATCAAGCAGCACGTGGCACACGACGCCAGCGGGTACCTGATTACTGACGACCGGATGATGACGTCCATCCCCGGTCTGTTCGCCGCCGGCGACCTGCGGGTGCAGCTCACCCGCCAGGTGACGACCGCCGTCGGCGATGCCACCACCGCGGCCATCGCGGTCGAGAAGTTCCTCAAGGATCGGCGGAGCGGCGTTCTGGGGGCGCAGGTCGGTGTCTGACCTGGAAGTGGTCTCGCTGCCGAACGGCCAGTTCGCTCAAAACTGCTATCTGGTGGCCGATCGCGGGACGCGAGAGGCTGTCATCATCGATCCCGGCGAGGAGCCGACGATGTTCCTGGCCGAGCTCGACACGCGGGCCTGGCAGCTCCGCGGCATCTGGCTCACCCACGCCCACGTCGATCACATCATGGGTGTGGGCGCGGTGCGTCGCGCCACGGGCGCCCCGATTCATCTCCATCCGCTCGATCGCCCGATCTACGACGCGCTGCCGCAGTTCGGCGCGTGGGTGGGCGTGACGCTCGAAGCACCGCCGCCCCCCGACGTGGCGCTCGAGCCGGGCGGTGTGCTGCGGGTGGGCCGGTTCGAGTTCGAGGTGCGTTTCACGCCCGGACACTCGCCCGGAAGCGTGAGCTTTGTGGGTCACGACCGCGTGTTCGGCGGCGACGTCCTGTTTAACGGCTCGATTGGACGCACCGATCTGCCTGGCGGCGACTACGCCATCCTGATGACCACCATTCAGTCGCAATTTCTCTCGCTGCCGGATTCGACGGTCGTCCACAGCGGCCACGGTCCCGACACGACCATCGGCGTCGAGCGCTTGACCAATCCTTTCCTCAGCGGGGCGTTTCCCATTGGCTGACGGCCGGATGGTTGGCTCGTCAGGCGGGCAGGCTGACCGCCGAGACGGTCTAACGGCCGGGCCGGTGGACTATCGGACGGGCCGACGGTCGGCCCTCTCGACCAGTGATCCGGCAAGCCCGCCGGCACGCGGCCCCGACGTTTTTTCGGGCGACCATGGGAACGACCGACGCCCGGTCGACCCGGCCGGCCGACGGTCTGATCGTCCGCGTTGCAACCGCTGCCACTTCGAAGTGCCGCTCCGGGCCTGGGGCTGCAAGAACCCCTGCCCGAACTGCGGCACGATCTATCCGCTCGGGGACTGCTCTGATTGACGCGACGGCTGGGGGGATGCTCGACCTCGAGGTGGTCGCGCCCGCCGGCGCCCGCGGCTCGCTGGACATCGCGCGTCTGGAGCTGCCGCCGCGCCTCCGTCCCGGCGCCGGCGTCGGCGTGCTCGACATCACCGAGTTCTTCGGCGACACGACCGGCGGCGTACGCACGTACCTCCTGCAGAAGGCCCGCTACGTCCAACGCCGGCCCGAGCTTCGCCAGGCGATCGTGGTGCCCGGCGCCCGCGACGAAATTCTGGAAGCGGATGGCGTCCGCTGCTACCGGCTGCACGGCCCGGCCGTTCCCACCCAGAAGCCGTATCGCTTCATGCTCGCCACGCGGTCGACGAGCCGCATCGTTGCGCACGAACGTCCCGACCTGATTGAGGTCGGGAGCACCTGGTTCGCGCCTTGGCTCGTGCACCTGGCGACCCGGCGTGCCGTTGTGCCGGTGGCCTGGTTCTATCACAGCAATTTCCCTCGCGTGGTGGCGCCCTGGCCGGAACGCGCGAGCGCCGCGCGGCGCCGCGCGGCCGAGCTGGCCTGGCGCTACGTACGGCGACACGGTCGCATGGTGCGGGCAACGCTCGCGCCCTCGGATTTCGTTGCGGCTGAGCTCGCGCGCGCGGGAGTGGAGCGCGTGGTCCGCGTCTCGCTCGGCGTCGACCTCGACCGCTTCCATCCCCGACGCCGGGAGGACGCGGCGGCCACGCGACGGCGCCACGGTCTCCCCGACGGGCCGCTCGCGATCTATGTCGGGCGACTCGCCGCGGAGAAGGAGGTCGCGCTGCTGCTCACCGCCTGGGCGGAAGTGGAGCGCCGCACCGGCGCCCGCCTGGCGCTCGTCGGCGACGGGCCCGCCCGCCGCCGGCTACAACGCCGCGCCGGCAGCGAGCGGTGCTTCTGGCTGCCCTTCCAGCACGACCGGGATCGTCTCGCGGACCTCCTCGCGGCGGTGGATCTCGCGGTGTCGCCGTGCTCCATCGAGACGTTCGGGCTCTCCGCGCTGGAGGCGCTCGCCAGCGGCACGCCGCTCCTGTCCGCCGACCGCGGCGGCGTCGCGGAAACCGTGGGGCGTTCAGGAGCGGGCGCTACCTTTGAGTCGGGCGAGGCGGCGTCGCTGGTCGAGGAGGCGGTTCGGCTCTTCGGTGGCGATCTCCGGACGCTCGGCGCCGCCGGCCGCCGCTACGCCGAGGCGCACCACGGCTGGGACGCCGTGCTCACCCGGCTGTTCGACGTCTATCGCGACATCCTCTCCCCGTGAGCCTGCTCGTCTCCATCCATGACGTGACGCCGGCGCTCGCCGAGGGCGTCGAGCGCCTCTGGACGCTCTGCGCCGAGCGTGGCGTCAGGCCGGCGCTGCTGGTGGTGCCCGACTGGCACGGCCAGTGGCCCCTCGAGGCGTACCCCGGCTTCGTCGGCTGGCTTCGGGCTCGCGTGTCCGAGGGGGGCGAGATCGTGCTGCACGGAGAGCGGCACGACGAGGCCGGGCTCCCCCGCGGTCTGGGCGACGAGCTCCGCGCGTGGGGCCGCACCGCGGCCGAGGGCGAGTTCCTGACCCTCGACGAACCCGCAGCGCACGACCGGATCGCGCGTGGCCGGGCCCGTCTGGCCGCGCTCGGTCTCGAGCCCGTCGGGTTCGTGCCCCCCGCATGGCTCGCGCGCCCCGCAGGCCACCGCGCGGCGGGTCGCAATGGGCTGGCATTCAGCGAGGACGATCACGCCGTGCACCTCCATCCATCGGGGCGCCGGATCCCGGCGCCGGTCGTGCGCTGGAGCGCCCGCGGCCCGCTTCGGGCGTGGGGGTCGGTCGCGGTCGCGCGGGCGCGCTGGACGCTGCAGGGTCGCGTGCCGCTCGCGCGGATTGCCCTGCACCCGCAGGACCTCGGGCACCGGGCCACCGCCCGGAGCATCGCACCGACCCTCGATCGCTGGCTGGCGCGGCACCGTCTCCTGACCTACGCCGCCTTGGCCGGATGACGGATCTTCAAGCGCATCTGCTCTGCGTCGGGCTGGTGGGCGCGGACCTGGTGGCGCGCGCGTGGCGCATTCAGTGGATCGTGCAGGGCCTCGGCCGCCGCGTGTCCTTCTGGGATTCCTTCGTCCTCAATGCGTTCGGCGATGCGGCCTGCGCGCTCACGCCGCTGCGCCTGGGCGGGGAGCCGGCCCGACTCGCGGGCATGCTGCGGAGCCGGGTGCCGGCCCCGGCCGCCTTCGTTGCCATCAGCCTCGAGGTGCTTGCAGCATGGCCCGTCATCATCGTGGCGGCAGGATGGCTCGCGTGGCGCTACGCGCCGGCCTGGTGGGCGGAAGTCGGGCCACGGCTCACGACAGCCGCCGAGCGGGCGTGGCCTTGGGTGCTCGCGGTCGTGATTCTGAGTCTACTCGCCTGGCGCATGGCGCGACGCACGGTTGGCTCGCCCGCGGTACGCCAGCTTCAGCGCCCGATCAAGCGGGCCATGGTCTATTGGCGGCGGATGCCCCGCTGGCCGCTGCTCGCGAGCGTTCCGCTGAGCTTCGTCAACCTCGCGACCCGCGTCGCAATCCTCCCCGTGCTCGCACTCGCGCTGCCGAGCCCGCCACCGATGGGACCGCTGGTGCTGGGGTCGTTCGCGCTGCTGTACAGCCAGCTCATCCTTCCCACGCCGTCGGGGGCAGGCGCGGTCGAGCTCGGATTCCTGGGCGGCGCGGCAGGAGACCTCGGCGGGGACGAGGGTTGGCTCTTGCTCGCGTGGCGGTTCTACACCAACGGCGTCGGCGTGATCCTCGGCGTCGCGCTGGCGGCGCAGGCGTACGGCTGGCCGGCCCTGCGCCAGCTCGCGGGGCGCTGGAGCGATCCCCACTAGCCGCTACCCGCGCGGACGCCGAGCGCGGCCCCGCCAGCGTCGGCACTGGCCGCTCGACACCTCCCGCCAACCGCTCGCGCGCCGGTTGTCGCCCTCCGCGCGCTCCGATATCATTCCGCGTTCCTCAGTCGCTCCCCAACGGCCCGGTTCCACGCCTGCACAGGACCCGCCTCCGACCATGACCAGCCCTCGTATCGAACGCGATCCCCTCGGCGAAAAGGCGGTGCCCGCCGAAGCGCTCTACGGCATCCAGACGCTGCGCGCCGCGGAGAACTTCCCGATCTCCGGCCTCCGCCCGCTTCCGGCGTTCGTTGACGCGGTGGTATGGATCAAGCGCTCGGCGGCTTTGACCCACCGGGAGACGGGCCGGCTCGAGGCACCCCTCGCGGACGCGATCGTGAAGGCGGCTGACGAGGTCCTCGGAGGGAAGCATCGCGACCAGTTCATCGTCGACGTGTATCAGGCTGGCGCGGGCACCAGTCACAACATGAACGTGAACGAGGTGCTCGCGAACCGGGCCAACGAGCTGCTCGGCAAGTCGCGCGGAGTGTACGCGCCGGTGCACCCGAACGATCACGTGAACATGGCCCAGAGCACGAACGACGTCATCCCCACGGCGATGCGTCTTGCGGTGCTCGCGACGCTGCCCGCCATGCTCGGCGCGCTCGACCGCCTCGGCGCGTCGCTCGTGGCCAAGGGGACGGCGTTCGATCAGGTGATGAAGTCGGGCCGGACCCACCTGCAGGACGCCACGCCGATCCGCCTGGGGCAGGAGTTCACCGCCTACGGACACACGGTGGAGCGCCACCGTGAGAAACTGCTGCAGGCCGCCGACTGGCTGCGCGAGATGAACATCGGGGGCACGGCCGTGGGCACCGGGCTCAACGCCGAGCGAGACTATCCGGCGCTGATGGTCAAGTACCTGCGGCAGGTCAGCGGACTCGAGCTGCGCGAAGGCCGGGACCGCATTCAGCTGATGCAGAGCATGGGCGACGTGGCCACGCTGAGCGGTGCGTTCCGGGCCTACGTCCTCGACCTCAACAAGATTGCCAACGACCTCCGGCTGCTTGCCTCAGGGCCGCGCACCGGGCTGGCCGAGATCGTGCTTCCGGCCGTGCAGCCGGGCAGCAGCATCATGCCCGGCAAGGTGAACCCCTCCATTGCCGAGATGGTGAATCAGGTCTGCTTCCAGGCGCTGGGACTCGACACCACCGTCGCGCTGGCGGCCGAGGCGGGGCAACTGGAGCTCAACGTGATGATGCCGGTCATCACCCACAACATCGTGTTCGCGCTCCAGATCGTCGGGAACGCCACGCGGGTGCTCGCGGAACGCTGCGTGGACGGGATCGAGGCCGACGAGCGCCAGTGCGCCTACTGGCTCGAGCGGAGCCCGGCCCTGGTCACGGCGCTTGCGCCCAAGATCGGGTACGCCGAGGCCGCGAAGCTCGCGAAGGAGGCGCTCGCGACCGGACTCACGGTGAAGGAGCTGGTGATGAAGAAGCGCCTGCTCGAGGGCGCCGAGCTGGAGGAGGTGCTGGACCTGCGGGCGATGACCGAGCTCGGCGTGCCCGGCGGGAAGGGCGTCCCCGCCGGCGGCTGATCAGTCGGAGGGGGCGCCGTTCGCGGGCAATTCAAGAATCCGCACCGGCCAGCGCTCGGGCTGGAGGTGCTGCAGCAGGTTGATGGACACGTTGTACACCGGGACACCGGTCTTGGTTCGCCCTTCCGGCGTCCCATGGTGCGCGTGCCCGTGGAACACCGCATCGACCGGGTACCGGGTGAACGGCTCTTCCAGGCGGCTGGATCCCAAGTACGGATAGATCTCCTTCGGCTCGCCCTCGACGGTTCCCTCGACCGGCGAATAATGCAGGAGCACCACTCGGCGCTCGGACCGGATGCGGGCGAGCGCCGTCTCGAGCTTGAGCGCTTCGTTGAGCGCCTCCTGCACGAACTGCTTGATGACCTCCTCGCCCCACGGGCCCAGCGCGCGCCGTCCGAACCCTCCGGCGAAGCCTTTCACTCCGGCGAACCCGACTCCATGCATCTCGAAGGTGCTGCCGTCGAGCATGTGCACCCCGGCATCGCACAGGATCCGGTTGAGTTCCCCCGTTTTCCCCGATTCGTAGTCATGGTTCCCGAGCACGGCCACCGTCGGCACCGCGGCCGCCCCGAGCACCCGCGCGAGGCCGCGCGCCTCCTCCGGCAGACCGGTATCGGTCAGGTCCCCGCAGAGGGCCAGCACGTCGGCGCGCTCGCTCAGCCCGTCGAACAGGTTTCGGAGCGGCGGCCCGTCGAGTCGGCCGAAGTGGAGGTCCGCCACCGCGGCGATGCGCAACGTGCCAGGAGTCTTGGCCATGGGGTCAAAACAAAGCCGCCCAGGGTGCCCCGAGCGGTGATCCCCGGCACAACCGGCTGGCAGGGCGGGGGATATGATTGCTGTTCCAGGAGGCAGCGCATGGCCCTTGCGCCTACCCAGTCGCTCGTCGATACCCCTTCGCGCGCCTTCTACCGACAGGCCATGGAAGTATTGCGGCGCGGCGACGTGCCCTTTCTCGTCGGGGGCGCGTTCGCGTTCGTGCATCAAGCCGGCATCGACCGGTCGACCAAGGACCTGGACCTGTTCGTCCGTCCGTGCGACGTGCACCGACTGCTCGAGGTCTGCGCCGCGGCGGGCTACGAGGCCGAGCTGGTGTTCTCCCACTGGCTCGCCAAGGTCCGCTCGGGCGACTCGTTTGTGGATGTCATCTTCAGCTCGGGCAACGGCGTGGCGGTCGTCGACGAGCACTGGTTCGAGCACGCCACCGAGCAGAATGTCCTCGGCCTCACCGTTCTGGTCGCTCCCGCGGAAGAAACGGTCTGGTCGAAGGCGTTCGTCATGGAACGCGAGCGGTTCGATGGTGCCGACGTGGTCCACATCATCCTGGCCTACGGCGACCGGCTCGACTGGCGACGGTTGGTGGACCGCTTCGGCCCGCACTGGCGCATCCTGCTCGCGCACCTGATCCTGTTCGGCTTCATCTTCCCGAGCGCGCGGTCACGCGTGCCCGCGTGGGTCATGCGCGAGCTGCTCGACCGGCTCGCGCCCGAGCTCGAGGCGCCGGACGCCGAGGAGCCGGTATGCTATGGCACCCTGCTGTCGTGGTCGCAGTACCTGGGGGATGTCTTCGGCGGCAGCTTCCGGGACGCGCGCATCCGGCCGCACGGCTCGCTGACGGCCGAGGAAGTCGCGCGATGGACGTCCGCAGACAAGAAGTAACCACCGGCGGCGGCCGCCATTGAATACGGCCTGCCGGACGTCCATATTCCAGCCATGCGGGTCACAACCTGGACCGAGTACAGCCTGATCATCTCCATCCACCTCGCGCGCCGCGGTCGCACCGGCGGTGGCCCGGTCGCCGCGCGCGAGCTGGCCGACGCCGAACGCCTGCCGGCCGATTACGTGGAGCAGATCCTGCTTCGCCTCCGCCGCGCTGGGCTGGTGGAAAGCGTACGCGGGGCCAAGGGCGGGTACTTCCTGGCGAAGGAGCCGGCGGCCATCTCGGTTCGAGACGTCATGACCGCCTCCGAGCATCAGACCTTCGAAGTGAACTGCGACACCCATCCCGTGGACGCCGCACGATGTAGCCCGGACTCGACCTGCAGCATCCGGCCCGTCTGGCACGCACTCCAGCAGCGCGTGGACGAGCTGCTGGCGAGTATTTCGCTCGCCGACCTGATGAAGCAGGAGCCGCAAGTCCAGGAGTTGGTCGGGATCTCGTCCGCGAGCTGAGTTCGCCCGCGGTGGCGGCACGCAACCCGACTCTCCGGTCGGGTTTTTCATTTGTAGGGATGGGAGACGCGGGATGACGGCAGTCGAGCAACGCACGATCATCAGGGAACCGGCGCTGTGGCAGGCGGTGGGCAACACCCCGCTCCTCCGCGTCACGCTGCCGGAAGGCACGGGACGCTTCTGGCTCAAGGCCGAGTGGCTCAATCCCGGCGGCAGCGTGAAGGACCGTGCCGCCCGCGCGATCCTCCGCGACGGGCTTCGCCGCGGGCTGCTGCCGGGGCGCCGCCTGCTCGACGCCTCGAGCGGCAACACCGGCGTTGCCTACGCGATGCTCGGCGCGGCGGCGGGAATCGGTGTCACCGTCTGCTTGCCGGCCAACGCGAGTCCCGAGCGGCGGGCGCTGCTCGAGGCGTACGGAGCCGACGTGGTGGTCACCGACCGGATGGAGGGGACCGAGGGAGCGGCGCGCCGGGCCCGTGCGCTGGCGGAGGCCGACCCCGACCGGTACTACTACGCGGATCAGTACGGCAATCCGGCCAACCCGCAGGCGCACCGCGACACCACCGGTCCCGAGGTCTGGGCCCAGACCAGCGGACGCATCACCCACTTCGTGGCGGCCATGGGAACGACGGGAACCATGATGGGCACAGGCGGGTACTTGAAGGACCGAAACCCGGCCGTGACGCTCGTCGGCGTGCAGCCCGACTCGCCTTACCACGGCCTCGAGGGCCTGAAGCACCTCGCAACCACCAGCGAGCCACCGGCCCTGTACGATCCCGGCCTGCCCGACCGCGTGGCGGAAATTCCGACCGAAACGGCCGACCGTCACGCGCGCTGGCTGGCGCGGACCACCGGACTGCTCGTCGGGTGGTCGGCCGGCGCGGCGGTCGCCACGGCGATCGACCTCGCCAGGGCAGAGCCGGATGCGTGCGTCGTGGCCATCGGCTGCGATACCGGCGCCCGCTATCTGAGCGAGCCGCACCGATGGGTCGAGCCGTGACCCTGCGACTGCCTGGTCCGCTCGCCGACGAGATACGCAGTCACGGCGAAGCGGCGTATCCTGCGGAGTGCTGCGGCGCCCTGATCGGGCGCGCGGTGGGCGTGGACAAGGAAGTCGTTCGGCTCGCGCCCGCGGTGAACCGTCGGACGGACGATCCCCACCGGTACCTCATCGCGCCCGATGATCTTCGGCGGCTCGAGCGGGGCGTGCGGACGGAGGGGCTCGAGATCGTGGGCTACTATCACTCCCACCCCGACCATCCGGCCGCGCCGTCCCGGTTCGACGCCGACCACGCCTGGCCGTGGTACAGCTACCTGATCGTGCGGGTGGACCACGGCCGCGGGACCGAGCTGGCGAGTTGGACGCTCGACGACGAGGCCCCGGTGATGCACCCTGAATCGCTCGACGTCTTCAGCGAGGTGTGACGATGTCCGTAACCGTTGCCATTCCCACGCCCCTTCGCAACTTCACCGGCGGACGTGACGCGGTCGACGTCCCCGGCGCCACGGTCGGCGAGGTGCTCGACGGGCTGCTCTCCGAACACACGGGGCTCAAGCGCCATCTGGTCCAGGACGACGGGCGGCTCCGGACGTTCGTGAACCTCTACCTGAACGACACCGACATCCGCCAGCTCGAGTCGACTCGCACCCCCGTGCGTGCGGGGGATGTGCTCACGATCGTGCCCAGCATCGCGGGCGGCAGCCCTGCCACGGACACCGCGCTGCCCAAGCTGAGTCACGCCGAAGTGCTCCGCTACTCCCGGCACCTGCTGCTGCCCGAGGTCGGCCTCGAAGGGCAGCGAAGGCTCAAGGCGGCTCGTGTGCTCACCATCGGCGCCGGTGGCCTGGGCTCGCCCCTTTCCCTCTACCTCGCGGCCGCGGGTGTCGGAACGATCGGCATCGTCGACTTCGATCAGGTCGATTTGACCAACCTGCAGCGGCAGATCGTGCACGGCACGTCGACGCTCGGCCACCCGAAGCTGGAATCGGCTAAGGCGCGGCTCCTCGACCTGAACCCGAACATCGAGGTGATCGGGCATGAGGCACGACTCACGTCCGAGAATGCGCTCGACATCATCCAGGACTACGATATCGTCGTGGACGGGACCGACAACTTCCCCACGCGATACCTGGTGAACGACGCCTGCGTGCTTCTGAGCAAGCCGAACGTCTACGGCAGCATCTTCCGCTTCGAGGGACAGGCCTCGCTGTTCTACGCGAAGGAGGGGCCGTGCTACCGATGCCTCTACTCCGAGCCGCCGCCTCCCGGACTGGTGCCGAGCTGCGCCGAGGGCGGCGTGCTGGGCGTGCTGCCGGGCATCATCGGCAGCCTGCAGGCGCTGGAGACGATCAAGTGGATCATCGGGGCCGGCGACTCGCTCGTGGGCCGGCTCGTCCTGTTCGACGCGCTCAAGCTGCGGTTTCGCGAGCTCAAGCTGCGCAAGGACCCGGACTGCCCGATCTGCGGCGAGCACCCCACGATTCACGAGCTCATCGACTATCAGGCGTTCTGCGGAATCGGCGCCGAACCCCAGTACGAGGGCCTGGAGATCGGCGTGGAGGACCTCCGCAGCGAACGCGACACCAAGGGTGACGATCTGATCCTGGTCGACGTCCGCGAGCCCCACGAGTGGGACATCGTTCACATCGAGGGTGCTCGTCTCATCCCGCTGAGCCAGCTTCCCGATCGGCTGGGCGAGCTCGACGGCCACGCCGAGATCGTCACGCAGTGCCACCATGGCTCGCGCTCGCTCAAAGCGCTCGAGATTCTGCGCGGCGCCGGGTTCAACAAGGTTCGGAGCCTCGCCGGCGGCATCGATGCCTGGGCCGAGCGGATCGAGCCGGGGATGGCCAGGTACTGAGGGCAGGCGGTCAGGCCAGCGGGCGGTCGGATGTGCAAAAGACGGCGGGCGGCTCGGGATGGTCTCCGATCCGCCCGCTCTTTTTCCGACCGCCTGCTCGCCCGCTGGCCTGACCGCCTGCTGGATGCCGAAGGCGGGACTCGAACCCGCACGGGCTTGCGCCCACTGCGCCCTGAACGCAGCGCGTCTACCAGTTCCACCACTTCGGCGAAGCGGCAAACCTAGTGCGCTGGAATGGCAGGGTCAACGCCCGATGGTGCCTCGCGCGCGGGCGCGAGCGCAGCGCGCGATGGTCGAGACCCGCCGCGCGGTGGCGAGCCGGTCGCGACACCGGCGCACTTCGGGTTGACCCCTCCGAAGTGGTGGCCTATCCTTTGCTTAGGAATGGTGACGTGAGCCGCGATTCTTCCCCGCCAGCCGAGCGCAAGCAGAGCGTCGCCCGCAATCCCAAGGCGACCCACGACTATCACATTCTCGAAACCTGGGAATGCGGCGTCGTGCTCACCGGCCCCGAGGTCAAGTCGCTGCGAGGCGGCAAAGCCTCCATCAAGGAAGCGTATGCCAGGGTCCGGAACGGCGAGGTCTTCCTCGACGGCATGAACATCACGCCCTACGAGCAAGGCAACCGCTACAATCACGATCCCGTGCGCACGCGCAAGCTGCTGCTGCACCGCAAAGAGATCGAGAAGCTCATCGGCGCGGTCGAGCAGAAGGGTCTCACGCTGGTGCCGCTCGAGCTGTACTTCCGGAACGGCCGGGCCAAGGTCGCCCTGGCGCTCGGACGCGGCAAGAAACAGTACGACAAACGCGAGGATCTCAAGCGGCGGGCCATCGAGCGGGAGACGGCGCGCACCGTCTCGGTGCGAGGCCGCCAGTGATCGCCGGCGCATTGCTCGCGGTCTCGCTCCTGGGTAGCCACTCGGCGGTTCCGCGCGAGATCTTGGTCATGTCGCTCCGCGGCGAGACGCACGTCCCGGTTCGCCGCGACGCGTCCGGCTTTCCCGTCGTCTCCGCCATGACGCTGCTGACCGCTCTTGGCGGCGAGCTGCACGTGGATTCCGGCTGGGCCGACGTCGTGGTGGCCCGCCAGCCGTTCCGATTCCTGCTCGGCGCGCCGCTCTATCAGTTCAGCAGCACCATCCGGCCCCTGGCGGGTCCGGCCAGCCTGGCGGGAGACTCACTGTACCTTCCCTATCAGTTCGTGGCTGAGATCATTCCGTACTACCTCGCGGATCAGTACCGCTGGGACGCCCGCCGCGCGCGGCTCGAGGAGCTGCGTGGCCGGACGACCTCACTGGCGGCGCGCGCCGGCGCGCCCGGGGGCGCGCGCCTCCCGAACGGGCTTCGTCCCGGCCACGTGGTGACGGTCGACCCTGGCCATGGTGGGGTCGACCCCGGGAACCCGGGCACCTTCTTCCCGCGCGGCATCCACGAGAAGGACGTCACCTTGCAGGTCGGCTTGCTCCTCCGCGATGAGCTCAAGCGCCGCGGCATCGGCGTCCGCATGACGCGCACCACCGATACGCTCATCGCTCTCGGCGATCGCGGGGGCTATTGTACCGAGGCCTGCGATCTGTTCGTCAGCCTTCATATCAACTCGCTCGCGCGCCGGGCGGGCTATACGGACATCCGCGGGTTCGAGACCTATTTCCTCGCCGAGGCGAGGACCGAGGACGCCGCGAGGGTAGCCAAGATGGAGAACGACGCGGTGCGCTTCGAGACCCAGCAGGACGCGGTGGGCACTGTCGGCGGCCTGGACTTCATCCTGAAGGATCTTCAGCTCAACGAGCACCTGCGCGAATCGGCCCGGCTCGCGGAGTTGGTGCAACACGAGCTTGGCAGCGTGCATACCGGAGACAGTCGGGGCGTCAAACAGGCGGGGTTCATGGTGCTCACCACGGCCCGACGTCCGGCGATTCTCGTCGAGCTCGGCTATAGCACGAACCCGCAGGACGGACGTTTCCTCACCACCCGGAGCAGTCAGAAGGCCATGGCCTCGTCGATAGCCGACGCCATCGTGGAGTACCTCCTCGAGTACGAGCGAAAGACCGGGGCCAACCCCGATTCGGGGGCCGCGCCGTGACCGGTCGCCGACGGAAAGGTCGACCGGTCCTGCGGGCGGGCGCTATGCTGTTGGCCGGCTGCGTCTATTACAACGGGATGTACAACACGAACCGGCTGGCCAAGTCGGCCCGCAAGGCGGAGCGCGACGGCCGGCCGTCCGAGGCTCAGGGGTTGTGGGGGCAGGTCGTCACCCGTGCCGACTCCCTGATCGTGCGCCACCCGCGCAGCAAGTACGCCGACCAGGCCAGTGTGATCCGGGGTCTCGCCCTCGCGCGTCTCAACCAGTGCCCCGACGCCTTGGCCCCGCTCGGGCGGATGAACAACGTGCAGCTCTCGGCCGACCTGACCGAGGAGGCGGCCCTCGCGCTCGGACGTTGCCAGCTCGAGCTCGGCGACGCGCAGCTGGCGGACCTGGCGTTCACCCGAGTGATCAACAGCGCGGACTCCAGCCGACGCCGGGAGGCGCGCTACCGGCATGCACGTGCGCTTCGGCTGACCGGCCGCTACGACGAAGCCCTGGCGCTGCTGCGGGACAGCCGGGACCCGAGGGGGCACGAGGACCTGCTCCTCTCGCTCGCAGGAACGGGCAGGGTCAAGGAGGCGCTCGGGCTCGCGGACTCGATCGTCGCCACGCACGATTCCTCGATCGTGTGGGACAGCGTGGTCGCGGCACTCGGGCGGGAAGACCCTCGGGCGGCCTCCTCGCTCGTGACTCGCCTGGGCGATGATCCCAAGGCACCCCCCGAGTTCCGAGCCCGCCGCCTCTACGATGACGCGGTCCGGCTGGAGCCGGTGGATTCCGCCGCGGCGAACGCGCGGTACCGCCAGGTCTCAGGCATGACCGGCGCCACCGAAAGCGCCACCCGGGCGCGGCTCCATCTGGTGCGGGAGATGATGGCGGCCGCGACCAGCCTCGGCGATCTCACTCCCGTGTCCGATTCCCTCGCGCTGCTCAGTCGGCAGGTCAGCTCCGCCGCCGCCGAAGCCACCGCCCTCCGCGGCGAGATCGCGCGCCTCCGCCAGCTCGTCGACTCGGCGGCGCCGAACATACCCCAGGGCGATCTGCGCCTGTTTCTCGGCGCCGAAGGGGCCCGAGACAGCCTCCGTGCTCCGGTGCTCGCGGCCGCCCTGTTCCGGCGGCTCGGCAGCGATTGGTCTGGGTCGCCCTACACGCCCAAGGCACTGCTGGCCGCTCAACTCCTCGAGCCGGGCAATCTCGATAGCGCCCCCTCACGGCTCGACAGCCTCTACCACGACAGCCCGTACCTCGCCCTGGTCCGAGGAGAAGAGGCTCCGGGATACCGGGTGCTGGAAGACTCCCTCAAGGCGTTCGCGGCCCGGCAGCCGAGTGCAAACGGCCGACGCACCACGCCTGTCACGACGCCCAGGGAGGACCTGGTCCCACTGCGGGGCCAGGGTCGAGCGCCGCAGCCGGTCGAGGCGACCCCGGGCAATCGGCGCCACGTCGAGCAGTGAGCGCCGCCGCGAGCGCCCTCTCCCGGACCGTCCTCGGTCTCCAATTTCAGAATCCTCTCCTCCTTGCCGCAGGGACCGCCGGCTTCGGCCGGGAACTCGATGGCGTCATGGACCTCGAGCGTCTTGGCGGGCTGGTGACGAAGGCGGTGTCTCTCGAGCCGCGGCACGGGAACGCGCCACCCCGGGTCGCGGAGTTCCGAGGGGGCATGCTCAACTCGATTGGATTGGCCAATCCGGGGCTCGACCGCGTTCGCAAGGAAATGCTGCCATGGGCGGCCGCCCGGCTCCGGCAGGCGCGCGTACTGGTCAACGTGGTGGGGTTCGCGGTCGAGGAATACGCCCGGGTGGTCGCCGGCCTCGATGGAGTGGCGGGGGTCGACGGATTCGAGCTCAACCTTTCCTGTCCCAACACCAGCGCGGGCGGCATCGAGTTCGGGGCGGACCCTGAATGCGTTCGGCGGATCGTTTCCGCCTGTCGCCGGAGTACGGACCGCCCGCTCTCGGCCAAGCTGTCCCCGCTGCTGCCGGACATCGCCGGGATGGCCGTCGTCGCGAGGGACGCGGGCGCGGACGCGATCTCGGTGGTGAACACGCTTCCCGGCCTCCTCCTTGCAGAGGTCGGCGCGTCGCGCCTCGGTCACGGTCACGGTGGCGTGAGCGGTCCGGTGCTGTTGCCGATCGGCGTGCTGGCGGCTGCCCGAGTCGTCGAACGAACCGGGGGCATGCCGGTCATTGGCGTGGGCGGGGTCCGCTCGGCAGCCGACGTCCGGCAGTATCTCGGCGTGGGGGCCGCGCTCGTCGCCATCGGCACGGCCGCGCTGGCCGACCCGAGGCTGCCGGAGCGCATCGTGCGGAATCTGGAGCGTGGTCATGAGTGAGGTGATCGTCGCGCTCGACCTGCCGTCGGGTCCGGAGGCCATCCGCCTGCTCGATCGGCTGCCCGACGCGCAGTGGGTCAAGGTGGGGTCCATTCTCATGACCCGGGAAGGGCCGGAGCTGGTTCGGGTCCTGGTCGAGCGCGGGCTCAAGGTGTTCCTCGACCTCAAGTGGCACGACATTCCGAACACGGTGGCCGAAGCGGTGGTGGCGGCGAGCGGTCTCGGGGTGGCGATGGCGACCGTCCACGCGCTGGGCGGACTCGCCATGATGGAAGCGGCCGTACGGGCGGCGGGCGGTCGGTGCGCTCTCGTGGGCGTCACGGTCCTGACTTCGCACGACGCCGCCTCATACGCTCGGGCGGTGGGTCGGCGCGAGGTCGATCTCGCGCGTGAGGTCGAGCGGCAGAGCGAGGAAGCGGTGCGGGCAGGCCTCGCCGGAATCGTCTGCTCTCCGCATGAGGTGGCTCTGGTGCGGCGAGCCGTCGGCCCGTCGGCCTGGATCGTCGTGCCCGGCATCCGCGGCCGCGGCGATGCCCGGGGGGACCAGACCCGCGTCGCAACGGCCGGAAAGGCCGCCGCTGCCGGCGCCACCCATCTGGTGGTCGGCCGACCGATCATTCAGGCGCCGGATCCATCGGCAGCTTTCCGGAATTTCGTCGAGGAGGCACGGTGTACCGGCTCCTGACCTTGCTGGCTCTGGCACTGCCTCTCACGCTGCGCGCCCAGCAGCACGACCGGGGCCTGGATGCGGCCGCTGAACACGCGCGCCGGGCCTGGTTCGCGCATGATGCGGCCGCGCTGGTGTCGGGGAGCCCGCGGCTTCTGCTTCAGCTCCCTGGCGCAGATCCCTCCATGGCGCTCGGGCCCGAACAGGCCACGGCGCTTCTCAAGGACTTCCTCTCGAGCGGGCAGGAGGTCCAGACGGTGGTGCGGGCGGCCAGGGAGACGGAGCCCGGGCGCGGGTATGTGGAGCTGCAGCGGCGCTATCGAATTGCGGGGACCCAGGAGGTCCGGGTCCAGGGACTGCTGCTGGGCTATCGTCGGAGCCGGACGGGTTGGAGCCTGGTGGAGCTTCGAGTGGTCGGCTGAGCCAGCGGGGAGCGAACTCACCACCTTGCATGAGTTTCCGGGCTCAGGTATATTCGAAAGCTAGTCCCAAACCGGCCTGGAGAGACTGTGAAGGTTCGTTCGAGCGTCAAGCCGATCTGCGAGCACTGCAAAGTCGTCAAGCGACAGGGCGTGACCCGCATCATCTGCAAGCGCAATCCCAAGCACAAGCAGCGGCAGGGCTGATCATGGCGCGTATCGCAGGCGTGGACCTTCCGCGCGAGAAGCGGGTCGAGATCGCCCTCACCTACATCTTCGGCATCGGCCGGCCCACCAGCGGGCGGCTCCTCAGCGAGACGGGCGTGAACCCGGACACCCGGGTGCGCGATCTCTCGGACGCCGAGGTTGCCCGGCTGCGGCAGATCATCGAACGCTCGGTCAAGGTCGAGGGCGCGCTTCGCACCGAAGTTGCGATGAACATCAAGCGCTTGATGGACATCGGGAGCTACCGGGGCATTCGCCATCGCCGCGGGCTGCCCGTCCGCGGCCAGCGCACCCACACCAACGCCCGGACCAAGAAGGGCCCGCGTCGGGCCATTGCCGGCAAAAAGAAAGTGACGAAGAAGTAAATGACCGCACCGACTCCTGCGAAGGCGCCGGCGCCCAAGCGCGGCAAGAAGGTGGTCGAGTCCGAGGGCGTGGCCCACATCTCGGCGACATTCAACAACCTGCTCATCACGATCACCGACATGAAGGGCAACGCCCTCGCGTGGGGTTCGGCGGGCAAGGCCGGCTTCAAGGGCTCCAAGAAGTCCACGCCGTTCGCGGCCACCGTGGCGGCCGAGAACTGCGGGCGCGAGGCCATGAACCTGGGCCTGCGCCGGGTGCACGTGCGAGTCCAGGGCCCGGGCAGCGGCCGCGAGTCGGCCATCCAGGCGCTGGCGTCGGTCGGGCTCCGCGTCGTATCCATCCGTGACGTCACGCCCATTCCGCACAACGGCTGCCGCCCCCCCAAGAAGCGGCGGGTCTGATGTCGCGGTACGTGGGGCCGAGCTGCCGGCTGTGCCGGCGCGAGACCACCAAGCTCTTTCTCAAGGGCACGAAGTGCCTCACCGAGAAATGCCCGGTCGAGCGGCGCGACTACCCACCCGGCCAGCATGGCCAGACGGGTGGCCGTCCGCGCAAGGCGTCTGAATACGCCAAGCAGATGCGGGAGAAGCAGAAGGTCCGGCGCATGTATGGCCTGAGCGAGCGGCAGTTCCGTAACACCTTCGCCGCGGTCTCGCGCGAGCCAGGCGTCAAGGGAACGAACCTGCTCGTCGCGCTCGAGAGCCGGCTGGACAACATCGTGCATCGGATGGGCTTCGCGTCGAGCCGCAAGGCCGCCCGCCAGCTCATCACGCACGGGCACGTGGAAGTGAACGGCCGCCGGGTCGACATCCCGGCGTACCGGGTGGCACCGGGCGAGGAAGTCCGGATGGCGCCGGCCAGCCGTGAGCTGGTGGCCGTCAAGCAGGCCCAGGAATCGGCCGCCCGCGGGCAGCCGGTGGCCTGGCTTTCAGTGGACGCCGACAAGGCGGCCGGCCGCATGACGGAGCGGCCGGCACGCGAGGCGATCCCGATCAATGCACAGGAACAGCTCATCGTCGAGCTCTACTCGAAGTGACCATGACCATTGACCTGACCGGGTTGGTCCGCCCCCATCTCGTCGAAATGACGAAGCGGGACGACAATCCCAACGCCGCCGAGTTCCGCCTCCAGCCGCTGGAGCGGGGCTTCGGCTACACGCTCGGCAACTCGCTTCGCCGCCTGCTGCTGTCCTCGCTTCGCGGCAGCGCGGTCTGGGGCTTCCGCCTCGACGGCGTGGTGCACGAGCACCAGACCGTCCAGGGTGTGCTCGAGGACGTGCACCAGATCGTGCAGCGCCTCAAGGCACTGACGCTGGTCCTGAACGAAGACGTCGACGAGGCCGTGCTCCACATCCGGCGGGATGGCGCGGGCCCGGTCTACGCCCGCGACATTCAGGAGCACGGTGCGGTCACCATCAAGAACCCCGACCATCTGCTGTTCACGCTCCAGGACGACCGCGACGTCACCATGGAGCTGTACGTGAACAAGGGCCGAGGCTATGTCGAGGCCGAGATGCATCCGGCCGACCGGTCGCTGCCGGTCGATCTCGTCCGCATCGACGCCATCTACAATCCGGTTCGGCGCGCCAACTTCGCCGTGGCGGAAACCCGCGTCGGGCAGCGCACCGATTACGATCGCCTGACGGTCCAGGTCGAGACTAACGGCACCATCACGCCGGAAGACGCCATCGCCTATGCGGCGGCCCTGGCGCAGGTCCACTTCCAGTATTTCGTGTATTTCGGCAAGGTCCCGACCATGCGCGACAGCGGCGCCGCGGGCGCGGCTGGTGGCTCCGCCAATCTGCGGCAGCGTCTCGCGCGGCCGATCGACGACTTCGGCCTCACGGTCCGCTCGCTCAATTCGCTCAAGAACTCCAACATCCGGACGCTCAAGGATCTGGTGGAGTTCACCGAGGACGACCTGCTCAAGGTCAAGAACGTGGGCGAGAAGGCACTGAGCGAGATCGCGGAGCTGCTCCAGCGTGAGGGGCTCAACTTCGGGATGGCGTTCGAGGAAACCGACGGCGAGCTCCGCGTGCTTCGCCCCGGCACTCCGCCGATGGCGCATCCGCCCGCCGCGGCCGGAGAGGCCCAGTAATGCGTCACCGCGCCAAGGGTCGCCAGCTCAGCCGCACGTCGAGTCATCGCCGCGCGCTGCTGAACAACATGGCGACGAGCCTGTTCGAGCACGGCCGGGTGGTCACCACCGAGGCCAAGGCGAAGGAGCTTCGGCCGTTCGCCGAGAAGCTCATCACCCTGGCGCGGCGGGGCGATCTCCACGCCCGGCGTCTGGTCGAGCGAAAGATCAAGAGTCGGGAGACGCTCTCGCGTCTGTTCAGCGAAATCGGTCCGCGGTTCGCCGCGCGCCCCGGCGGCTACACCCGGATTCTCAAGCTGGGTCATCGCGACGGCGACGGCGCGGATGTGGCCCGCATCGAGCTTCTCTCCGAGTGACCGGCGCGGCGACGCCCGACCACAAGAAAGGGGACCCTGAGGTCCCCTTTTTCATGGCCGGTCACGGCGATGCGTCAGACCGCGGCGGCCGCCCGGGGCGCCTTGGTGATGCGGTTACTCTTCAGGCACTGCGTGCACACCCGGATCCGCTTGGGCGCGCCCTCGACCAGGACCCGTACCGTCTGCAGATTCGGGTACCAGCGCCGCTTGGTTCGATTGTTGGCGTGGCTGACATTGTTGCCGGTGACCGGCCCCTTGCCGCACACGGAGCACACCCGTGCCATAAGCTCCACCTTCGAGTGAGACGGACGGTCCCGGTCCCCGCGGAGCGGCGGACGTCAGGGGCTCGGACCGTGGGTTTTCTGCTGTACGTTGATGGTCGGCGCCGGCGGCCTGATCGCCGGAAGCCCGTAAACCTAATGGACGATTGCCGATGAATCAACCTGGGATCGCCGCCGATGCCTAAGGCCCTCATCACCGGGATCACGGGTCAGGACGGCTCGTACCTGGCCGAGCTGTTGCTGGAGAAGGGGTACGACGTCGTCGGCGTGGTCCGTCGGACCAGCCACCACAGCTACGAACGGATCGAACACCTGCTCGACCGGGTGGACATCGTCGCGGCCGACCTGCTCGACCAGCACTCCCTCACAGTCGTGCTCCAGGATACCCGGCCCGACGAGGTGTACAACCTGGCGGCTCAGTCGTACGTGCCCACGTCGTGGTCGCAGCCCGTGCTCACCGGCGAGTTCACCGCCCTCGGCGTCACCCGCATCCTCGAGGCGATCCGGCTCGTGCACCCGTCGGCGCGGTTCTATCAGGCCAGCTCGTCGGAGATGTTCGGCAAGGTCACCGAGACGCCGCAGCGAGAAACCACCGCGTTCTACCCGCGGTCGCCCTACGGAGTGGCCAAGGTGTACGGGCACTGGATCACCGTGAACTACCGCGAATCGTACGGGCTGTACACGGTGAGCGGCATCCTGTTCAACCACGAGTCACCGCGGCGCGGTATCGAGTTCGTGACCCGGAAGGTCACCGACGGTGTCGCGCGCATCAAGCTGGGCCTCGCGTCCGAGCTCCGTCTCGGGAACCTCGATGCGCGCCGGGACTGGGGGTACGCGGGCGACTACGTCGAGGCCATGTGGCGGATGCTGCAGCAAGATCGGCCACAGGACTACGTCATCGGCAGTGGCGAGACGCACAGCGTGCGCGAGCTGGTGGACCTGGCCTTCTCCCATGTCGGCCTCGACTACCGCAAGCATGTGGTGAGCGATCCGCGATACTACCGGCCGGCCGAGGTGGACTTTCTCCTGGCCGATCCGGCGAAGGCGCGGCGCGAGCTGGGATGGGCGCCGAAGGTCGGCTTCGCCGACCTGGTCGCGATGATGGTGGATGCCGACCTGGAGCGGCTCGGCGCGAGCGCGCCGCTGGCGGCGCGCGCCTCGCGGTGAGCGGCAGCTGCCGATGACGGCCTGCCGGTGAGGGTGCTGGTCACCGGGGCCGACGGCTTTGTCGGGCGGCACCTGGTCCGGCATCTGCTTGGCGCGGGCGACGAGGTGGCGGCGGGGTGCCGGCCGGGAGGTCCATCGGTCGACTGGTCGCGCGGCGCGCCGGCGGGAGCGCGGTTCGAGGCGCTGCCCCTCGAGATCACCGACGATGCCTCGGTCATGGCCGCGCTCGACTGGACCCCCGATGCCATCGTGCATCTGGCGGCGATCGCCTCGGTCCGGCAGTCGCGCGAGCACCCGGGCGAGGCGTGGACGGTGAACGCGGCGGGCACGGCGCGACTGACCGCGGCGGCAGGTGCCCGGCGGGAGGCCGGTCGGCTCGATCCGGGGGTCCTGGTGGTCTCCTCCGCCGAGGTCTACGGATTCGGGGAGTCAGGCCGTGCGGTGGCGCGACGAGAGACGGACCCGCTGCTCCCGGTGTCGGTCTACGCGGCGAGCAAGCTGGGCGCGGAGATCGCGGCGCTCGAAGCCTGGCGCCGGACTGGCCTCCGCGTGATGATCGCCCGCCCGTTTCCGCACACGGGGCCGGGGCAGCCGCGGGACTATGTGGTGCCCGCATTCGTCGCGCGCTTACGCGCGGCTCGGGCCCAAGGCGCAATGACCGTCCCGACGGGCAACCTGACCCCGGTGCGTGACCTGCTCGACGTGCGGGACGTCGTGGCGGCCTATCGGCTGCTGCTGTCGGCCGAGCCAGGGGAGGCGTACAACGTGGCCCGGGGCGAGGGCGCGTCGCTGGCCGAACTGTTCCGGCGTCTCGCGGTGCTGATCGGCGTGGACGCGCAGCCGGTGGCGGAAGCCGCGCTCACCCGTCGCGTGGACATCGCGCACCTTGTGGGCGATGCAACCAAGCTGCGGCGCGCGACGGGCTGGGCGCCGATGATCTCATTCGCGCAGACTCTTCAGGGGCTGGTGGATGCCGAAGCGGACTGACCTCCAGACGATTCTTCTCATCGGATCCGGCCCCATCGTCATCGGACAGGGGGCCGAGTTCGACTACTCCGGCACGCAGGCTGTGCGAGCGCTCAAGGAAGAGGGCTACCGCGTCGTCCTGGTCAATTCCAATCCTGCCACGATCATGACCGACCCGGAGCTGGCCGACCGGACCTACATCGAGCCGGTCACGCCCGAATGGGTGGCCAAGGTGATCGAGCGCGAGCGGCCGGACGCCCTCCTGCCAACGATGGGCGGCCAGACCGCGCTCAATGTCGCCATGGCGCTCCAGCGCGACGGCACGCTGGAGCGCTACCACGTCGAGCTGATCGGCGCGAACGAGCGGGCCATCCGGCTGGCGGAGGACCGTGAAGAGTTCGCCCAGGCCATGCGGCGCATCGGGCTCGCGACCCCCCAGGGCCGCACGGTGCGGTCACTCGACGAGGCGCTGGAGGCGGTGGAGCAGACCGGCTATCCGGCGATCCTGCGCCCCTCGTTCACACTGGGCGGGACCGGCGGTGGCATCGCCTACAATCTCGAGGAGTTCGAGACCCTGATCCGGCGCGGGCTCGAGCTGTCCCCGGTGGGCTCGGTGCTGGTCGAGCGCAGCATCATCGGGTGGAAGGAGTTCGAGCTCGAGGTGATGCGCGACGGCGCGGACAACGTCGTGATCGTGTGTTCGATCGAGAACTTCGATCCGATGGGCGTCCACACGGGCGACTCGATCACCGTCGCGCCGGCGATGACGCTCACGGACCGCGAGTACCAGACGATGCGCGACGCCGCCATCCGGATCATCCGCGAGATCGGTGTCGCGGCCGGCGGCTGCAACATCCAGTTCGCGGTCGACCCGGCCACCGGCGAGCAGCTCGTGATCGAGATGAATCCACGGGTGTCCCGCTCCTCGGCGCTGGCCTCCAAGGCCACCGGGTTTCCCATCGCCCGCATCGGCACCAAGGTCGCGGTGGGCTACCGGCTGGATGAGCTGCCGAACGACATCACGCGGGTGACGCCTGCCTCCTTCGAGCCGGTGCTCGACTACGTCGTCGTCAAGATCCCGCGGTTCGCGTTCGAGAAGTTCCCCGCCGCCGATCCGACGCTCACCACGCAGATGAAGTCGGTCGGCGAGGCCATGGCGATCGGGCGCACCTTCAAGGAGGCATTCCAGAAGGGGCTCCGTGGGCTCGAGGCCGACCGCACCGGCTGGGTCGAAGGCGCGACGCCCGCGGACGACCGGGTGCCCGGCGACGATCTCGCGACGGTCCTCGCCGCGCTCCGGACGCCAACCCCCGAGCGGGTGTTCCAGATCAAGCGCGCGCTTCGGCTGGGGGCCCCCGTCGAGGCCGTGGCGGAGCGCACCCGCATCGACCCCTGGTTCCTCCACCAGCTCGCCGATCTCCTCGCGGCGGAGACCGCATGGCGCGCCATCGGCCCCACGGGCGAGCGTGTGGTGGGCGACGACGAGCGTCGAACGCTGCTGCGTCGGATGAAGCGGATGGGCTTTTCCGACCGGCAACTGGGCGATCTCTGGAACGTCAAGGAGGACGAGGTCCGAACGCTGCGCCACCGCCTGGGCCTCCGACCCGCCTACAAGACGGTGGACACCTGCGCGGGCGAGTTCCCCTCCTCCACGCCGTACCTGTACTCGAGCTATGACGAGGAGAACGAGGCCCGGGCCAGCGGCGACCGCACGATCGTCATCCTGGGCAGCGGGCCCAATCGCATCGGTCAGGGTGTCGAGTTCGACTACTGCTGCGTGCGCGCGGCGATGACGTTCCGGGAGCTGGGGTACCGGACCGTCATGGTCAACTCCAATCCCGAGACGGTCTCCACCGACTTCGACATCTCCGATGCGCTCTACTTCGAGCCGCCCACGCTGGAGGACGTGCTCGAGATCGTGCATGTCGAGCAGCCGCTCGGCGTGGTGGTGCAGCTCGGGGGTCAGACTCCGCTCCGGCTGGCGCGCGGGCTGGAGCGCGAGGGCGTGCGGATCCTGGGCACGTCGCCCGAGGCAATCGACTTAGCCGAGGACCGCGGCCGGTTCGAGGGGGTCACCCGTGAGCTCGGCGTGGCGCAGCCGACCAACGGCATCGCGTTCTCCGTGGAGGAAGCGGTGTCCGTCGCCGCGCGGGTGGGATACCCCGTGCTGGTGCGGCCGTCCTACGTGCTGGGTGGCCGGGCCATGGAAATCGTCTACGACGACACCTCGCTCCGGAGCTACTTCGACCGTGCGGCGCGCGTCGCGCCCGAGCACCCGGTGCTGATCGACAGCTTCCTCGAGGACGCCCTCGAGGCCGACGTGGACGCGATTGCCGACGGCACGCGCTGCGTCATCGGCGGCGTGATGCAGCACATCGAGGATGCGGGCATCCATTCCGGCGATTCGG
>JBQCGH010000114.1:0-17648 GCA_051955835.1 Gemmatimonadales bacterium | reverse complement strand
GGGGGGGGGGGGCGGGTTGGGGGGGGGTGCCCCCAAACCGGGAGGTTGTGGGGTGGGGGGTACGGGGGCGGGGCACTTTGGTGTGTTTGGGGGTGCCCGACCCGCTTACCGCTTACCGTCCCGTCTGCGGCGCCCCCACGCCCATTCTCCCGGCCTACCCCGCGTCGCCGACGCGCGCGGCCAGCCTGAGCGCTCCCTCCACCGGGTCCACCCTCGTCTCGACCGGCCGGAGAGAAGCCTCGCTGCCGAGGCGCGCGAGCACACTCCGGCGCAGCGCGCTATCGGAAGAGAGCAGCCCCCCGGTCACGGCAACGCCGACGGGCGGCGCGATGTCCATCATCGGCACGAGGCAGATGGCGAGCTGGGTGAGCTCCCGCGCGGCGTAGTCGAGGATGCCCTGCGCCAGCGGGTCACCGTGGGCCGCGACGTCCAGCACGTGAGGCGCGAGCGAGGCCACCTCCGCCGGCGAGGCACCCGCGGCCCAGCGCACGAGGTCGTCGAAGCCGGCACTGCGCGTGGCGGCCAGCACGCGTTCGCTCAGCGCGGTGCGCGGGCTCCGGCCATCGGCCGCCCGGCTGACCGCGCCGAGCGACGCGCGCCCGATGGCGTAGCCGCTGCCCTCGTCACCCATCTGCCAGCCGTACCCGCCGATGCGATGCTGCTTGCCCGTACGGTCGCGTCCCACGGCGACACTCCCCGTCCCGGCGCTGACCACGATCCCGGATCCCGCGTCGAAGGCGGCGGCCAGCGCGATCTCGATGTCGGTGGAGACCACGACCTTGGTCGCGAGGTTCTCACCTCGAAGCGCCTTGTGGAGCTCCTCGCGCTCGGGCTGCCGGCCCGCACCGGCGGCGCCCACGTAGAGCACATCGCCGCTCAATCGTCCCGCCGCGGCGAGCGCCTGACGCACGACCTCCGCGATGACCGACGACGAGATGAGTGCCCGGCCCGGGCGGACCGCCGCGCCGGCGCCGTCGGCGCGGGCGAGGATCGTCGCACCGTCGGACACGCCCACCGCCGTCTTGCTGCCGCCGACATCGGCGCCGACGAGGATCCGGCTCACTGGGCGCTCACGCGCGCGGGGGAAAGGGACGCACGCCCGGGAAGATAGCTCAGCGCGATGCCGCTGCCGACCGCGAGCAGCGTGCCGAGCGGCACGTACCACGGCCACGCGAGGCGGCCGACCGGGGCGAGCCAGCCGAGCGCGGGCGACGTGGCGAGCCGTTTGGCAAAGATCACGACCAGCATGACGGCCACCGTGATGGCGACCGCGCCGACGATGTCGCGACCGCGCGCCCGTGGCCAGCGCCCGGCGAGCACGTAGGTGCCGAGCAACGGGCCGTAGGTGATGGAGGCGATCGACAGGGCCAGTACCACGACGGGCGTTTGCCCGCCACCCGCGGTCCAGTGGAAAAAGAGCGCGCCCGCGATCAGTCCGAGCGCCCAGGCGGCGGAGATGATGCGACCCACCCGGAGCAGGTGCACGGGATTCCGGCGCCCGGTCCAGGACGCGTAGAGGTCGTGCGTGGCCGAGGAGGCGAGCGAGTTGATCGCCGAGCTGTGGGTGCCCATCGCGGCCGCGAGGATGCCTGCGATCACGAGCCCCGCGAGGCCGGCTGGGAGGTGATTCAGGACGAACGCTGGAAACAGCTCGTCACCTGAGACGGAGCCGGGGGCGAGGCCCGCGGCCCAGATCGCCGACCCGACCAGCAGAAACAGGCTGAATTGCAGGATGACCATCAGGCCGGAGCCCACGAGGGCCACCCGCGCGTCGGCCAGCGAGCGAGTGGCGAGCAGGCGCTGCACAATCAGGTGATCTGTCCCGTGCGACGCCGCCGAGAGCAGCGCGCCCCCGACCAGACCGCTCAGCAACGTGTAGGTATGGGTCAGGCTGGGTTGGAGGTCCAGCACCCGGAGCTTGCCCGCGGCGCCCGCCGCGCTGAGCGCATGGTCGACGCCGCCCGCCAGGTGCCAGGCGACCAGCAGCGCGCCGACCCCACCGGCCAGGTACACCCCGAGCTGAAGCACGTCGGTCCACACCACGGCCTTGAAGCCGCCGAACCAGGTATAGACCATCGTGACGATCCCCATCGCCACGATGGCGCTCGGCACGCTCCAGCCGGTCACCAGCGCGAGCGGGATCGCGCTCGCGAACACCCGCACGGCGTCGCCGAGGAAGCGGGACACGAGAAAGATGAGCGAAATGAGCCGCCGGGTGCCGACCCCGAAGCGGGATTCGAGCCGCGCGTACGCGGTCTCCTGCTCACCGCGGAAATACCCCGGCAGGAGCCACGCCGCGACGCCAATGCGCCCGATCAGATATCCGAAGCTGAGCTGAAGGAAGGTCAGGTCGCCGCGGGCGCCGATGCCCGGGACGGAGATCACCGTCAGCGCGGAGGTCTCGGTCGCGACGATGGAGAAGAGAATCGCCCAGGCCGGGAGATCGCGGGCGCCGAGGAAGTAATCGGCGGCACTCCGCTGGTGACGCGAGACCCAGAGGCCCACGCCCAGCGTGAACGCGAAGTAGAGCACGACGACTGCGAGGTCGAGTGCGTGCAGGGGCGAAGTTGGGCTGAGGGTAAGCGTATACGATGGCGCGAACGAATCATCCCGGGCGCAACGAAGGGGGCATGATGTCGATCATGCCCCCTTCGCTCTACTCAGGATGACTCACGCGCCATCCCGGATCTAGGCCGTGAAGCTGCTGCCGCACCCGCACCCGCCCGTGGCGTTGGGGTTATTGAAGGTGAAGCCGGAGCCCTGCATGGAGCTCACGTAATCGATCGTGACCCCGGTGAGATACTGCGCGCTGAACCCGTCGACAAACACGCGCACGCCGTTGATTTCGCTCACCAGGTCGTCGTCCAGCGCGCGCTCCTCGATGTTGAGGCTGTACTTGAACCCCGAGCAACCCCCCGGCAGCACGCTGACCCGGAGCCCGGCCGTCTCGACCGGCACCTGCTCCTGGGCGATGAACTTCTGCACCTCTTCAGCCGCCCTCTCGGTCAGGGTCATCGCGAACCCGCCCGCCGGGGCCTGCTGGTCGATGCTCATGCGTTGCTCCTTCTGTGAATCGGCTGGTAACCCTCAATCTCCCGGCTCGAAACCTAACCGTGCGCGAACGACGGTGTCAACGCCGCCCGACAGCCCATCATCGACGCGCAAGTTGCGGTGAATCAACAAGAAAGCCACCACCGCGACGGCCGATTCGAGCCATCCCAAACGGGTGCTCCCGGTCAGGAATTCGCCCACGGCGAAGACCGAGGCATAGACCGCCATGACCCCCGCGACCCAGTTGACCCAGCTGAGCGCACCGCCCGGGATCCGATCGTCCGCGTAGCCCAGCCGCCGTGCGACCCGACGCCACCCCGGTCCCCCGGGGCGGACTCGCCGATAGAACCGCTCGAGGACGGCGTCGGGCTCGGGCCGCGTGCACAGGGTGACCCCCAGCCACACCGCCGTCGTCACCGCCGTCGTGATCAACATCGCCCGGGCGTAGTCGCCACTCGAGGTGTCGCTGGCGTCGACATGTGACAGGTGAAGCGCCATGGAGGTAATGAACGAAGCTGCCATCGCGCTAATCTCGGACCATGCGTTGATGCGCCACCAGTACCAGCGGAGGATGAAGACGAGGCCGGTCCCGGCCCCCAGGCCGATCAGCAGCTTCCAGCCCTGCTCGACACTCTTGAGGTACGCCATGACCACCAGGGAGAGCAGCATCAGCACCACGGTAGCGACACGCGAGGCGATGACCCGGGCGCGGTCGCTCGCGCCGGGTTTGAGGAAGCGCAGATACACGTCGTTGACCAGGTAGGACGCACCCCAGTTGAGATGCGTACCGATGGTGCTCATGTACGCCGCCGCGAACGTGGCCACGAGCAGCCCTCGGAGCGGAGACGGCAGCACGTCCACCATGACGCGGACGTAGCCTTCCTCCGGATTCTGCAGGTGCGGATAGCGGATCAGGGCCACGAAGCCGACGACGATCCATGGCCAGGGCCGGAGCGCGTAGTGGGCGATGTTGAACCACAAGGTCGCGAGCAGTCCGTGGCGCTCGTCCTTGGCCGCGAGGATGCGCTGGGCCACGTACCCGCCGCCGCCGGGCTCCGCGCCCGGATACCAGGCGGCCCACCATTGTACGGCGAGGAACACGAGCAGCGTGGACACCGGCAGCCAGGCCTTGTCGGTCGGGGGAATGACGCCGAATGCCGCGGCGCGCGACCCGAAGTGCTGCTCCGAGGCGCGGGCCAGAGCGTCGAGGCCGCCCACCGACTTCACGGCGATGATGGCGAGGACGATCACGCCGCCCATCTTCACAACGAACTGAAAGGTGTCGGTCACCACGACGCCCCAGAGGCCGGAGAAGATCGTATAGATCGCGGTGATCGCGAAGAGCAGGATGGCCGCCTTCCACGGGTCGATGTTGAGCGAGATCTGGAGCACCGTCACCATCGCCCGGGTGACCCAGCCCATGATGATGAGATTGATCGGCAGCGCGAGGTACAGGGCGCGGAATCCGCGCAGCGCGGCCGCGGGCGTGCCGCCATAGCGCAGCTCGGCGAACTCGAGGTCGGTGAGCACCCCCGCCCGGCGCCAGAGGCGGGCAAAGAAGAAGACGGTCAGGATGCCCGAGATCGCGCCGTTCCACCACAGCCAGTTGCCGGCGACTCCGTACCGGGCCACGAGCCCCGAGACGACCAGGGGCGTATCGGCGGAGAAGGTCGTCGCCACCATGGAGGTTCCGGCCAGCCACCAGGGGAGCGCCCGTCCGGAGACGAAATACTCGTCGAGCGACTCGCTCGCCTTGCGCACGTATGCCAGTCCGATCGCGGCAGACACGGCGAAGTAGAGCAGGATGATCAGCCAATCGGAGAAGGCGAGATGCATCGGCGTCTCGGGTCAGGGTGGAACTCAGCCTAGCGAGGGCGAGTCGCGAGGCGAACGGAGACCGCTGGTGTCGTTTGTGTCAGGTTCATCCCATCGTGGTTACGGCACTCGCAGCTGCAATCCCCACCCGCGCGCGAAGGTCGGCGGCAGCGCGATCGGCAGCCGCCCAGTAATCGGTGCGACGCCCGCCAGGGCCCGGGCGACGGCGCGCTCAGTCACCGCGTTTGACCGCCACCCGATGAGGTACGAGCCGACCTCCGGCAGTCCGGCCAGCTCGTACGGGTTGCCCAGCGACACCAGCACCGTGGGCCGGTCGCGCGCGGTGTGCGCGATGAGGCCGCCGAGCGCGGTCGGCAGCCCGATCGAGCCTCGGCCAGCGATGGGCCGGTCCGCGGTGGCGAACACCGCCGTGCTGTTCTGCTGCAGCGCCGAGGCGGCGGAGTCATAGCTCGCGGGGCCGCTCGCGGGCCAGAGCCGGGCCAGCGTGACCCCGAACCCGCGCGCCCGTAGCTCCGCCGCGAGGGCGAGACCCACCGTGCGGTTCTCCTCTTCAGCGTAGGTCACGAGCGTCAGGGCCGGTCGGGCGCGCGCCAGCCCGTGGATGACGCCGGCCGAGTCCTTCACCATCACGATCGACCGCTGCGCGATGAGCGCCGCGTCGGCCTGGAAGGCCGCGTTGCCGACGATCACGGGAACGCTGTCGAGCGAAACCGTTCGCCGGGCGAACAGGCCCAGTGCTTTCTTCGCATTGAGCACCCGGCGCACCGACCGATCGAGCCGCTCCGGCGTGATGTCGCCGCGGGCGACGGCCCGGGCCATGGCCTCGATCGCCGCGCCGGGATCGGCCGGCTGGAGCAGCAGGTCCGCGCCCGCCAGGAAGGCCCGGACCCCTGCCTCGGCGCCGTAGGCGTCGGCCACGCCGGCCATATTGAGTGCGTCGGTGACGATCAGCCCGTGGAAGCCGAGTGAGTCGCGGAGCAATCCGGTCAGGATGCTGGGCACCACGGTACCCGGCCGCACCCGGCCCGAGTCGAGGGCGGGGAGCGCGATGTGCGCCGACATCACAACATCGACCCCCGCGGCGATCGCGGCCCGGAACGGCACCAGCTCCACCGAATCGAGTCGTCCCCACGAGGACGGAATCACGGGCAGCGAGAGGTGCGAATCGGTCTCCGTATCGCCGTGCCCTGGAAAATGCTTCGCCGTCGCCAGCATCCCGTGGTCCTGGAGCCCGCGCACCTCCGCCGCCACCATGCGGCCGACCTGCGCGGGATCCTCGCCGAACGCGCGGGTATTGATGATCGGGTTGGCGGGATTGTTGTTGACGTCGGCCACGGGCGCGAAGCAGAGCTGGACGCCCACGGCGCGGCCCTCGAGCGCCGTGATCCGACCGATGTCGTAGGCCGCGCTGTCGCTGCCGGTCGCGCCCACACCCATATTGGGGGGGAAGAGGGTGCCCCCGTTGAGCCTGAGGCTCGTACCGCCCTCGAAATCCGAGCCGACCAGCAGCGGCAGCGGAGAACGCTGCTGCAGCCGGTTGAGCTTGGCGGCCACGTCGAGCGGCGAGCCGACCGACACGATCACGCCGCCGACGTGAAGCGAGTCCACCCAGGCCTCGGCACGCGCGAAGCCGTCGTCGTCGTACGCGGCATAGGTGCCCGGGATCCACGGGATCACGAGTTGGGCGATCTTGTCGCGCACCGAGAGCGTGCCGAGCAAGGCCTCGACACTGGTCTCGGGTCCGACCGCGCCGGCCGTCGGAATCGGAGGCGGCGACGGAACGCCCGCCGGCCGCCCGCAGGCCCCCACCAGCATCACTATCGCGACAAGGCGCTTGGCGTGCACAGATCGCTCGTCGGACTCTTGGGATGGTCGTTGGGGCTGGCGCTCGCGTGCGCGCCCGCCGGGCCAGCGGCCGGCCCGGCGGCTGGGGCGCGCGTACGACCCGGCATCGATGTGCTCGTGACCGACAGCCTCGCGCTCGTGCGCGGCCGCCGCGTCGGTCTGGTGACCAACCAGGCGGGCGTGGATGCGCAGGGGAACGGTGACGTGGCGCGGTTGCAGGCGGCCGGGGTCCAGCTGGTGGCGCTGTTCAGCCCCGAGCACGGGTTCAGGGGCGCCGCGGACCCGGGGGCGGCGGTCGCCTCATCCATCGATTCGGCCACCGGACTTCCAATCTACAGCCTTTACGGTCGAACGACCGCGCCAACCGACGAGATGCTGGCGGGCGTCGATGTGCTGCTGGTCGACCTGCAAGACGCGGGCGCGCGGTACTATACCTACCTCTTCACCACCATCGAAATCATGCGGGCCGCGGCTCATCGGGGCGTGGCGGTGGTCGTCCTGGATCGGCCGGACCCGATCGGCGGGGCCGTGCAGGGGAACGTGCTCGATACGGCGTTCCGCACGCCGGTCGGGCAACTCGCCGTGCCGATGCGCTACGGCATGACCCTCGGCGAGTTGGCCCGTCTGGCCCGCGCCGACCTGGGACTCACGACCGACCTTCGCATCGTGCCGGTCGCCGGATGGCGGCGGGATGAGTCCCTCGACGCCACGGGGCTGCCGTTCGTGCCACCAAGCCCGAACCTGCGCCGACTCGACGCGTTGTACCACTATCCGGGGCTGTGCCTCTTCGAGGGAACCAACCTGAGCGTGGGCCGTGGCAGCGATACGCCCTTCGAGCAGATCGGGGCGCCGTGGCTCGACACCTCCGCGGTGCTCGCGCGTGTGCGCGCCGCCGGGCTTCCCGGCGTTCGGTTCGCGGCGGTGCGCTTCACGCCGCGGTCGCCCGGCGACGGCAAGTACGCCGACACGGCGGTGAGCGGCATTCGCCTCGAGCTCACCGATCGGCGCCGCTACGATCCGACCGTGACGGCCGTGACCCTGCTGGCCGCCGTTCGGGCCGTCAGTCCAGCCGCATTCCAGTGGATTCCCGCGCACTTCGACCGCCTGGCGGGTGGCCCGCGCCTCCGCGACCAGCTCGAGCACGGCGCGCCGGCGTCGGCCATCGTGGCCCAGTGGACCGCCGACCTGCGCCGGTTCCGGGAGCGGCGGCGCCCGTTTCTGGTGTATCCGGAATAGGGCGCTCACGTTCGGACGTCGGCGCGTGCAACCCGGAAATCCCCATCCTTCATTGCTCATGTCGACCCGGGCTCCTCGCCCGAGTCACGCGTTCGTCCGATTGCTCTAAGCGGTTCTCACGATTATCCTTTCGCCCGGCCGCCCGCCCGGGGACCGGCCATCGACACGCTCCTCCGGGGGACCGAGACGACGTGAAGCTGCTGGGTGCGCTGGAGAAGCCGTTCTACGCGGCGGTGGACCCGCTGGTGGCCCGGCTGATCCGGTCCGGCGTGCGGCCGAACACCATCACCACGATCGGCACTGGCCTCGTCCTGCTGTCCGCGCTCGCCTTCGGGCTCGGGCACATCCGGTTGGGCGGCCTGCTCCTGCTGGTGAGCGGCATCGCCGACACGCTCGACGGGCAGGTGGCACGCGGCGGGGCCATGGTGACGAAGTTCGGCGCCTTCTACGACTCCACGCTGGACCGCGTGGGTGACGGCGCCACCTTCATCGGGATCGGGGCTTTCTTTCTGACCGCGGCGGACGTGGCCTGGCGGGTGCCGGCCGCGATCGCCTGCATGGTGGCCATCCTGAGCTCGCTGCTCGTGAGCTATGCCCGCGCGCGGGCCGAGGGACTGGGCATCGAGTGCAAGGTCGGCATCGCCCAGCGGGCCGAGCGGATCCTGCTGGTCGGGGTGTGCTCGCTGCTGGTCGGCGCGGGGCCGCACGCGCTCCTGCTCGAGGCCATCGTGACCCTGCTCGCGGCCGCCTCGGTTGTGACGGTCGTGCAGCGATTCGTCTACGTGTTCCGGCATGCAGACGCGCCCAAGGAGGCGTCGCCGCTGCGGGACGCCGGCGTGTCGCTCGATACTTTCGCGAAAGGACGGTAGTCGTGGGTGATCAGATAGCCCGGTCCATCGCGCCGGCCCAGGGGAAGCTCGGAGTCCTCTGTGTGGGGCTCGGCGCTGTGGCGACGACGTTCATCGCCGGCGTGGAGAACATCCGGCGGGGAGCGGCGAAGCCGATCGGCTCGCTGACGCAGATGGGCACGATCCGGCTGGGCAAGCGCACCGAGGGCCGGGCCCCCCTCATTCGGGATTTCGTTCCGCTGGCCGATCTCACCGATCTGGTGTTCGGCGCGTGGGATCCCGTGCCCGATGACGCCCACGCCGCCGCTCGCCACGCGGGGGTGCTCGACCGTCACGAACATCTCGAGCCGATCGCCGAGTTTCTCAAGGGCATCAAGCCGATGCCCGCGGTGTTCGATCATAATTACGTGAAGCGGCTCGAGGGCAAGAACGTCAAGACCGGGAAGACCAAGCGCGACCTGGCCGAGGCGCTCCGCAAGGACATCCGGGATTTCAAGGCGAAGCACCATTGCGACCGGCTGGTCATGGTGTGGTGCGCCTCGACCGAGATCTTCATCAGCCCGGGGCCGGCGCACTGGACGCTGGACGCGTTCGAGAAGGCGATGGACGCGAACGATCCGACCATCGCTCCCTCCATGCTCTATGCCTACGCGGCCATCCAGGAAGGCGTCCCGTTCGCCAACGGCGCGCCCAACCTGACCTGCGACTTCCCGGCGATGGAGACGCTGGCGAAGGAGAAGAACGTGCCCATCGGCGGCAAGGACTTCAAGACGGGCCAGACGATGGTGAAAACCGTGCTCTCGCCGATGTTCAAAGCGCGCATGCTGGGCGTCTCGGGCTGGTACTCGACCAACATCCTGGGCAACCGGGACGGCGAGGTCCTGGACGATCCCGAGAGCTTCAAGACGAAGGAGGAGTCCAAGCTCGGCGTGCTGGAGTACATCCTGCAGCCGCAGCTCTACCCGGAGCTCTACGGGGAGATGTACCACAAGGTGCGGATCAACTACTATCCGCCCCGCGGCGACAACAAGGAAGGGTGGGACAACATCGACATCTTCGGGTGGCTGGGCTACCCGATGCAGATCAAGGTCGATTTCCTCTGCCGCGACTCGATCCTGGCGGCCCCGCTCGTGCTCGACCTGGCGCTGTTCTTCGACCTGGCGCAGCGCGCCGGACTCAGCGGTATCCAGGAGTGGCTCTCCTTCTACTTCAAGAGCCCGCAGGTGGCGCCGGGTCTCTACCCCGAGCACGACCTCTTCATCCAGCAGACCAAGCTCAAGAACACGCTCCGCTACCTCATGGGCGAGGAGCAGATCACCCATCTCGGGATGGAGTACTACCAGGAAGAGGTGGCGGCCGGGCGATGAAGTACTTCCATCGCACGTCGGTCGCGCCCGACGACGTCCTGGCGCGCGCGACGGCGTTCTTCGGCGCCCGGCTCACGCCGGCCGAGGAGCAGCCGCGCCGCCGCCGGTTCACCGGGGCGATCGGGCAGGTGAGCGTGACGGTGCAGGCCGATGGTGGAGGCCACTACATCCTCGTCACGGTGGACACGAACCAGGTGGGCGAGAGCGAGATCGACAAGCTGGCGAAGCGCTTTCTCACGGAGGTCCACACGATGGCGGAGCCGACGCACCGAGCCATCGGTGCCTATTGATGTCCGCGCAGGCATGACCGTTCCACTCAGGAGGCGTTCCCCGATGACCCGATTGCGCTCGGCGCTTCGCCGTGCCGTTCCCGTTCTGTCCCCGCTGCTCCTAGCGCTCGTCGCCGTGCCGCTCGCGGCCGCCCGAGTCGCCGCGCAGGAGTCGGCCGGGCACCACGCCGGCGGCGGCGAGGCGGCCCTCGTGCTCCCGGATCTGAGACAGGCCACCTTCCTCGGCGGGATCAACGGCCATACCCTGCTCGTGTGGGGGCTCGTGGTGTGCGCGCTCGGCTTCCTGTTCGGGCTCATGATCTACCGTCAGCTCAAGACCATGGCCGTGCACCGCTCGATGCTCGAGGTGTCGGAGCTGATCTACGAGACGTGCAAGACCTACCTGCAGACGCAGGGGCGGTTCCTGCTCGTGCTTTGGGTGTTCATCGGCATCGCGGTGGCGTTCTACTTCGGCAAGCTGGCGACCTATCCCGATCCGACGACCGGCACCGAGGTGCACGGATTCCCGGCCGGCCGTGTCGCCATCATCCTGCTGTTCAGTCTGATCGGCATGGCGGGCAGCTACGGCGTGGCCTGGTTCGGCATCCGGGTCAACACGTTCGCCAACTCGCGCACGGCGTTCGCCAGTCTCCGGGGGAAGCCGTATCCCTGCTACGCCATTCCGCTCAAGGCGGGCATGAGCATCGGCATGCTGCTCATCAGCGTCGAGCTGGTGATGATGCTCTGCATCCTGCTGTTCATCCCGGGCGCCTACGCCGGGCCCTGCTTCATCGGCTTCGCCATCGGCGAGTCGCTCGGCGCCGCGGTGCTCCGCGTGGCCGGCGGCATCTTCACCAAGATCGCGGACATCGGCGCCGACCTCATGAAGATCGTCTTCCGGATCAAGGAGGACGACGCGCGGAATCCGGGCGTGATCGCCGACTGCACCGGCGACAACGCCGGCGACTCGGTGGGCCCTTCGGCCGACGGCTTCGAGACCTACGGCGTCACCGGCGTCGCGCTCATCACCTTCATCCTGCTGGCGGTGCGCGAGCCGGGCGTCCAGATCCAGCTCCTGGTCTGGATCTTCGCCATGCGCATCATGATGATCGTGGCGGCGGCGCTGTCCTACTTCGTGAACGAGGCGGTGGCCCGCGGCAAGTACGAGTCGGCCGAGCACATGAACTACGAGGCGCCGCTCACGTCGCTGGTGTGGCTCACCTCGCTCATCTCGGTGGCCTTGACCTATCTGGTCTCCTACCTGCTCATCCCGGCGGTCGGCGGCGACAGCTCCCTCTGGTGGAAGCTCTCGACCGTGATCACCTGCGGCACGCTCGCGGGTGCGATCATCCCCGAGCTGGTCAAAGTCTTCACCTCGGTGGAGAGCCGGCACGTGCGCGAGGTGGTGACCAGCTCGCGCGAGGGGGGCGCCTCGCTCAACATCCTGAGCGGGTTCGTCGCCGGCAACTTCAGTGCGCTCTGGCTCGGCCTCGCCATCGTCGTGCTGATGGGGATCGGCTACGGGGTGAGCACGATGGGCCTGGACAGCCTCATGCTGGCGCCGGCCGTCTTCGCGTTCGGTCTCGTGGCGTTCGGGTTCCTCGGCATGGGCCCGGTGACGATCGCGGTCGACTCCTACGGCCCGGTGACCGACAACGCGCAGTCGGTGTACGAGCTCTCGACCATCGAGCAGCTCCCCGGGATCGCAGCGGAAATCCAGCGCGACTACGGGTTCCGTCCCGAGTTCGAGGCGGCCAAGCAGCACCTCGAGGAAAACGACGGGGCGGGCAACACCTTCAAGGCCACGGCCAAGCCGGTGCTCATCGGCACCGCCGTCGTCGGGGCCACCACGCTCATCTTCTCGATCATCCTGGCGCTGACCCAGGGGCTCCAGCCCGAGCTGCTGTCGAACCTGTCAATCCTGCACCCGCCGTTCCTGCTCGGGCTCATCACGGGCGGCGCCATCATCTACTGGTTCACCGGTGCGTCCACCCAGGCGGTGACCACCGGGGCCTACCGCGCGGTCGAGTTCATCAAGGCCAACATCCGGCTCGAGGGGGCGACTAAGGCCTCCGTGTCGGACAGCAAGAAGGTCGTGGCGATCTGCACCCAGTACGCGCAGAAGGGCATGTTCAACATCTTCCTCGTGGTCTTCTTCGCCACGCTCGCCTTCGCCTTCGTCGAGCCGTACTACTTCATCGGCTATCTGATCTCAATCGCGTTGTTCGGGCTGTACCAGGCCATCTTCATGGCCAACGCCGGCGGCGCCTGGGACAACGCGAAGAAGATCGTGGAGACCGAGCTCAAGGCGAAGGGCACTGACCTCCACGCGGCCACGGTGGTCGGCGACACGGTCGGCGACCCGTTCAAGGATACGTCGTCGGTGGCGCTCAACCCGATCATCAAGTTCACCACGCTGTTCGGGCTCCTGGCGGTCGAGCTCGCGGTCTCGCTCACCAGCGAGCAGGGCTCGGGCCTGAGCCACATCCTGGCGGCGCTCTTCCTGGCGATCGCGCTGTATTTCGCGTACCGGTCGTTCTACGGGATGCGGATCGAGTCGCCGGCGGCCGAAGTGACGGCCGGGCAGGCGGTCGCGGTCAAGGTCTAGCGCCCGCGCCGGCCCACGCTCGGGTCACAGGGGGCACGGCGCCGCGGTGCGGCCGCCGTGTCCCCTGTGTGATATCTTGGACGTCATCCAGCCAGCGCGCCTTCCCGGAGAGCCCGATGTCCGATCGCCGCGAGCCGCTCGACCGCCGAGCGTTCCTGACCCACGCCGCCGTGCTGGGCGCGGCCGCCGCCGGCGGCCTGCCGCTGTCACCCGTCGCGGCGGCATCGGAGGCCGCGGCCAACCATGGCCCGGCGAGGGCGTTCGACGCGCCGCCGTTCGACCTGGAAGAAGTGACGCTCGTCCAGCTGCAGACGCGCATGGCGGCGGGGCGCCTCACCTCGCGGGCGATCGTGGAGCAGTATCTGGCCCGCATCGCTGCCATGGACCAGGCCGGGCCCGGGCTCCATTCCATCCTCGAGACCAACCCGGACGCGCTCGCGCTGGCCTCGGCGCTCGACCAGGAGCGGGCCGAGAAAGGGGCCCGCGGCCCGCTCCACGGCGTGCCCGTCATCCTCAAGGACAACATCGACACCGCCGACAAGATGACGACCACCGCCGGCTCGCTCGCGCTCGAGGGCTCGATCGCGCCGCGCGACTCGCACGTCGCCGAGCGGCTGCGGGCCGCCGGCGCGGTGCTCCTCGCCAAGGCCAATCTGAGCGAGTGGGCCAACATCCGGTCGAACCACTCATCCAGCGGCTGGAGCGGCCGGGGCGGCCAGTGCCGCAACCCCTTCGTGCTGGACCGGAATCCGTGTGGCTCGAGCTCCGGCTCGGCGTCGGCGGTGTCGGCCAATTTCGCCGCGGTCGCCGTCGGGACGGAGACGGACGGCTCCATCGTCTGCCCGGCCTCGGCCAACGGCGTCGTCGGAATCAAGCCCACGGTGGGCCTGGTGAGTCGGGCCGGAATCATCCCCATCTCCCACACGCAGGACACGGCGGGCCCGCTCTGCCGAACCGTGGCCGATGCGGCGGCACTGCTCACGGCGATGGTCGGCGTGGACCCCCGCGACCCGGCCACCCGCGCCGCGGTCGGCCACCTCCAGCCCGACTATACCAAGTTCCTGGTGAAGGGCGGGCTCCGGGGTGCGCGCATCGGTGTGGCCCGCGCCAAGTTCTTCGGCTACAGCCAGGCGACGGACACGCTCGCGGGGGCCGCGCTCGAGGTGCTGAAGAAGGAAGGCGCCGTGCTGGTGGATCCGGCGAACATCCCGCACGCCGGCGAATACGATGCCGCGGAGCTCGACGTCCTTCTCTTCGAGTTCAAGGCGGATCTCAACGCGTATCTCAAAGGGCTCGGCCCCGCCGCGCCGGTCCGCACGCTGGCCGATGTCATCGCGTTCAACGAGCGCGACCGCGATCGCGAGATGCCCTACTTCGGGCAGGAGCTCTTCGTCCAGGCGCAGGCCACCGGTGGTCTCGGCGATCCGAAGTACAAGAAGGCGCTGGCAACGTGCGGACGTCTGGCGCGCACCGAGGGCCTCGACGCGGTCATGCGGACGCACCGGCTCGATGCGATCGTCGCGCCGACCGGCAATCCGGCGTGGCCGACCGACCTGGTAAACGGCGATCACTTCACCGGGTCGAGCTCCACGCCCGCCGCCGTCGCGCGGTATCCCAGCGTCAGCGTGCCCATGGGCTTCGTCATGGGCTTGCCGGTTAACCTGTCGTTCTTCGGCCGGGCCTGGAGCGAGCCCCTGCTGATCCGGCTGGCCTATGCGTTCGAGCAGATAACTATGCACCGAAAGGCGCCAACCTTCGCGCCCACGCTCGCTTGACTCTCCTCCCGCGTCCGAGGATTTTCCACCCCGGAACACGCCTCCTCCACCCGGGAACTGCATGGCCGTCACCAGTACTCTCGCCTCCGATCCGGCCGCCCGGGCGGATTTGTCGCGGGACCAGCTCCTCGATCTCTACTACTGGATGCGCCTGACCCGCTCCCTCGAGGAGCGACTGGTGAACCTGTATCGGCAGACCAAGGTGGTGGGGGGCCTCTTCCGCTCGCTGGGCCAGGAGGCCTGTGCGGTCGGGAGCGCGTACGCGTTGCGTCGGGAGGACGTGCTGTCGCCGCTCATTCGGAACCTCGGCTCGATGCTGGTGAAGGGCGCAACCCCCGTCGAAGTGCTGCGCCAGTATATGGCCAAGGGCGATTCGCCCACCCGCGGGCGCGAGCTCAACATCCATTTCGGCGACGTTGAGGAGCGGAACTTCGTCGGCCAGATCTCGCACCTGGGCGACATGGTGCCGGTCATGGCCGGCGTGACGCTGTCGTTCCGGATGCGGAAGGAGCCGCGGGTCGGGCTGGTTTACGTGGGCGATGGCGCCACCTCCACCGGCGCCTTCCACGAGGGAATTAACTTCGCGGCGGTCCAGCGCTGTCCGCTGGTGGTCGTCGTCGAAAACAACCGCTACGCCTACTCCACGCCCACCGAGAAACAGTGCGCCGCCGAACGGCTGGCCGACAAGGCGGCGGGCTATGGCATTCCCGGCGTTCGGGCGGACGGCAACGACGTGGTGGCCGTGTACGAGGTGACCCGCGACGCCGTGGCCCGCGCCCGCCGCGGGGAAGGCGTGACGCTGATCGAGCTCATGACCTACCGGCGGAAAGGCCACGCCGAGCATGACAACCAGTCCTACGTGCCCGACGGCGAGATCGACCGCTGGGCGCGGGAGAACGACCCGCTCGATCGCTACGTCGCGAGGCTCACCGGCGCGGAGGGGGTGGACCGGAGCGAGCTCGAGGCGATCGACACCCGCGTGCGCGCCGAGGTGGACGAGGCGACCGACATCGCGGAGCAGTCACCGCCGCCCGAGCCGCGCGATTGCCTCGTCGGGATCTACGCGGATCCGCCCGCCGCCCCGGCCCTCTGGTACCGCGAGGGTATTCGGAGCGCGGTCGAGCGACACGAGCGCCCGGCGAGCTGGGGGACGCACGATGGCTGAGGCGACGTATCTCGAGGCGATCCGCCAGGGGCTGCTCGAGGAGATGGAGCGCGACCCGAGCGTGTTCTGCCTGGGCGAGGACATCGGGGCCTACGGCGGCGCGTTCAAGGTCACCGAAGGGCTGCTGGATCGCTTCGGCGCCGATCGGGTGATCGACACGCCGATCAGCGAGACCGGCTTCGTCGGCGCCGCCGCCGGGGCCGCGCACATGGGCATGCGGCCGGTGTGCGAGATGCAGTTCATCGACTTCGTGTCGTGCGCCTACAGCATCCTCACCAACTACGTGGCCACCGCGCGCTATCGCGCGATGCTCGCGTGTCCCATGGTCGTCCGCGGGCCCAGCGGCGGGTACGTCCGCGGCGGTCCGTTCCACTCGCAGAACCCCGAGGCGGCGTTCCTCCACACGCCCGGCCTCAAGATCGTCTACCCGGCCACCGCCTCCGACGCGAAAGGCCTGCTCAAGAGCGCCATCCGCGACGACGATTGCGTGCTCTTCTTCGAGCACAAATATCTCTACCGCCGGATCAAGGAAACGCTGCCCGAAGGGGATCACGTCGTCCCCATCGGCAAGGCGAGGCTGGCGCGCGAGGGGCGGGACCTCAGCATCATCACCTACGCGGCCACCGTGTGGAAGGCGCTCGAGGCCGCCGAGCAGCTCGAGCGGGAGGATGGGCTGTCGGTCGAGGTCCTCGACCTGCGCTCGCTGCTCCCGATGGACGATGAGGCGATCGTCGCCACCGTGCAGAAGACGAATCGTGTGTTGGTCGTGCACGAGGATACCGTGACCGGAGGCATCGCGGGCGAGATCACTGCGCGGATCAACGAGCTCGCCTTCGAATGGCTTGATGCGCCGGTGCGCCGGGTGGCGGCGCACGACGTACCGCTGCCGTACGCGCCGCCGCTCGAGGACTTCGTGCTGCCGCAGACACTGGACATCGTGCGGGCCGCGCGCTGGCTCGCGGCGTACTAGCTGGAGAGCGACCATGGCCAAGATTGACGTGATCATGCCGCAGATGGGCGAGTCCATCGCCGAGGGCACCCTGTCCCGCTGGATCAAGAAGGTGGGCGAGGCGGTCAAGCGGGACGAGCCGATCTTCGAGATCTCAACCGACAAGGTGGACGCGGAGATTCCTTCGCCCGCGGCCGGCGTGCTCGCCGAGATCCTGGTGGCGGAAGGGCAGACCGTCGCCGTGCAGACGGTCGTGGCGAAGATCGAGACCGAGGCGGGCGCCGCGACCGCCGCCACGTCATCGGCGCCCGCGTCACCTGCGCCGGGCCCGGCCGCGTCGCCGGCCCGCCCCTCGGGCCCGAGCGCACCCGCGGCCGCTCCCGCCGCCGCGAGCCCGCCACGGCCTCCGGCGGCCCCGTCCGCGCCCGCGCCTGCCGCGCCCGCGCGCGTGGCCGCGGAAGCCGGCGCCGGTCGGGCCGGGGACGCGGTAGCGGGGAACGGCATGGAGACCGCCGAAGACCGGCTGCATCGGAAATCGACCCCGCTGGTGCGGAAGATGGCGGCCGAGCACAATCTCGATCTGAGCGCCATCCCGGGAACCGGACTGGCGGGCCGGGTGACCAAGAACGACATCCTCAACTACATCGAGGCTGGGCCGGCATCAGCGGCACCTGCCGTTGCGCCGAGCGGACCGGCGCC
>JBQCGH010000113.1:0-47801 GCA_051955835.1 Gemmatimonadales bacterium | reverse complement strand
CGCGGCGACCATCCCGAGCCCGGCGCCGGATCGCTCGCCGCCGCCGAAGCGCTCGGCCACGTCGCACGTCGGATCGAGCCGGACGACGAGGTCTGGGTCCTGCTCTCGGGCGGCGCCTCGAGTCTGCTCGCGGCACCCGTGGACGGGCTATCCGCGCCTGAGCTCCGCGCGCTCTACACGCTGCTGCTCGGATCGGGACTCGATATCGCCGCGATGAACCGCATCCGGAAGCGGTTTTCCCGCTGGGGCGGCGGGCGGCTCGCCGCCGCACTCGCGCCGGCCCGCGTACGCGCGTTCGTGGTGTCCGACGTCATCGGCGACGACCTCGCCGCCATCGGTTCCGGTCCCCTCGTGCCCGACCCCACGACCGCGGCGGAGCTGCACGAGCTGCTCGCGCGCACCAGCCTGTGGGATCGCGTCCCTCCGGCCGCCCGTCGGCTGCTGCTGGCGTCGGAGTCGGGGGAAACATCGGAAACGCCAAAGCCCGGAGATCGAGCCTTCGCGCGGGTTACCCTCGAACTGATCGCCAGTAACAGGCTGGCCCTCGAAGCGGCGGCCGGGCGGGCAGCTACGCTTGGCCTCGCGCCGGAAGTGGCGGACACGCCGCTTGCCGGGGAGGCGTGGTCGGCCGGGACGCGCATAGCCGCGACCTTGGTAGAACATTGCGGTCGCTCAGACTTCCCGCAACCGGAGCGCGCAACCCGCTGCTTCATCTGGGGGGGCGAGACGACGGTGACACTGGGCCACGCACCGCCGGGGCTGGGCGGCCGCTGCCAGGAACTCGCCCTCGCCGCGGCCCGAGAGCTCGCCGGAGTTCGCCCTGGCGTCGCGCTGATGGCGGCCGGAACCGACGGCCGCGATGGACCGACCGACGCGGCTGGCGCCATCGTCGATGGCCGGACCTGGCAGGCCGCGAGTGAGGCCGGGCGTGACCCCGGGCGCGACCTCGCGGCGCACGACGCCTACCGGTCGCTCGACGCCGCCGGGGCGCTCATCAAGGTCGGGCTCACCGGCACGAATGTGATGGATGTGGTGATCGGAATCGTCTGAGAGATCTTCTCAGGGTCGGAAGGGCAAGGCAGGCACGAGCGCGGCCACGGCGCAGCGAAGGAGCCTTGCTTGGCAACCGACGGAAAGGCGGGCGGAGAGAGATCCACGTTGGCCTTCGTATCCGCCCCTCGGTCCTTCCGCTTCTCCGCCGCTCAGCGTCTTGTCCTGGGCACCAGCCTGCCATCCTGGTCAGGGATGCACCGGCAGCTTCGGCCGCCAGTCGCTCCCCAACAGCACACTCACGTCGACCCGGCGGAGCGTATCCGGCTGCACCAGGATGCTGCCCGCACCCAAGGCTTCCGCGACATCGCGGCCCTGCGCCGAGTCGCCCCGCCGAACGAAAATCCGCGTCGAGTCCGACGGCGGCCCGGTCCCGAAGAACACGACGTCGAGACCCTGGGCCCTGAGCGCCCGGGTTGCCGTGCGAGCGAAGCCCGCCCGCCGGGTCCCGTTCAGTACCTCGACGCGGATCCGCTTCCCCGGCGCGGGAATCGCATACGCGTGTCCCGGCAGCTGCTCGCGCCTCGGCTGGAGCAAGAGCGCCACCGTACCGGTCAACGCGAATGCCGCGGCCGCGACTACCGCGGCCCGGACGACGCGACGAGATGGTTCCAGAAGTCCACCGTCGGTTCGATGAGTGGCCAGCGGGAGCGAATCAGGTGGGCGAGCCGATCGGTGGCCACCTCGAGCAGCACGCTCGCCGGATCAGCAGGAAAGCTCGCCACCAGCTCGGCCCGCCGCTCCCGCCCGTGGTCGCGCCCGGGCTCCAGATAGTCCGCGCAATACAGCACGCGTCCCACCATGTCCCATCCGGCGTACCCCACCGAGTGGTACCGCACGGCATTGAGGATGCCCTGATCGGCCTCGCCCTCGGCCTGCGCGCGAGCCGCGCTGGCCGGCCCATGCCGAAGCTCGCGCGACCCCGACGCGTCGGGCGCCCAGTGCGCCAGGGTCGCGTCGTCCGCATCGCGCAGGGCATCGTGCAGCCACACCGCGCGGAGCCAGCGGCGCCGCTCCCCAGGCGAGACTCGCATGGCATCGGCCCACCCGGCGGCCGTCTCGGCGACGCGCTCGATGTGCGCCACCCTGGTGCGCGAGGCCGTGGCCCACGGGGGCAGGCCGCCGTCGGAGACCGCGGTCACCCGAGACCCTGCCCCAGAATGATGTTGTCGATGAGCCGGGTCCCGCCGACCCGCGCCGCGATCGCCACGATGGTGTGCTCGTCCACCGCGGCAACCGGCGCGAGCGCGCTGGGCTCCGCGATCGCGATGTAGTCCACCGCCACGGCCGGTTCCTGCTCGAGGACGTGGCGCATGGCCGCCTCGAGGGCGACTGCGCGGCGCTCCCCGCGGCGGAACGCCTCGTGCGCCACCCCGAGCGCCCGGCTCAACACCACGGCCTCGCGCCGTGACATGCGGTCCAGGTACGCATTCCGGCTGCTCAGCGCAAGACCGTCGGGCTCGCGCACCGTCGCCGCGACGACGATTTCGAGCGGCCAGTCGAGATCCCGCACCATCTGCCGGATCAGGACGGCCTGCTGAATGTCCTTGCGTCCGAAGATCGCGACATCGGGCTCCACCAGATGGAAGAGCTTCGCCACCACGGTGAGCACGCCGGCGAAGTGGCCTGGCCGCGCGGCACCCTCCCAGCGCTCCGCGGCCGCGCCAGGCACGACCCGAACTTCCGAGCCCGGCGGATACATGGCGTCGGTTGTGGGCACGAACAGCGCCTCGACGCCGCGCTCGGCCGCGAGCGCACGGTCGCGGGCGAGATCGCGGGGATAGCGGGCGAGATCCTCGGTCGGACCGAACTGGAGGGGATTCACGAACACGCTCATGATGACCGCGTCCGCGCATCGTCGGCCCTCGTCCACGAGCGAGAGGTGGCCCTCGTGCAGATATCCCATCGTCGGGACGAGGGCTACGCGGCGCCCGGCCGCGCGGGCCGCGCGGATCCACTGACGCAGATCGGGAATGCCATGGAGCTCGATCACGCGGAGGCGGCCGGCGTCAATCGAAGCTGTGTTCGGGACCCGGGTAGTTGCCCTGGCGAACCTCGGCCGCGTACGCGCGCACTGCCGCGCGCACCGACTCCGCGAGCGTGCCGTACCGCTTGAGGAACTTGGGATCGAAGCCCTCGTTGAGGCCGAGCATGTCATGGAGGACGAGGACCTGGCCGTCGCAACCGGCGCCGGCGCCGATCCCGATCGTGGGAACGGCCAGGCTGCCCGAGATCCGGCCCGCCAGCGCGGCGGGCAGCAGCTCGAGCACCACGCCGCACGCGCCGGCGCGCTCGAGCTCCTGCGCGTCCGCGAGCAGCTGTTCGGCCCCCGCTGGGTCGCGACCCTGTACCCGGTAGCCGCCGAGCGCATGCACCGACTGCGGCGTAAGCCCGAGGTGCCCCAGCACCGGAATGCCGCGGTCCACCAGGGCCCGCACCGTGGCTGCCATCGCACAGCCGCCCTCGAGCTTCACGCCCTGGGCGCCGGTCTCCTGGAGCACCCGACCGGCATTCCGGATCGCCTCGGGCACCGACACCTGGTAGGTGAGAAACGGGAGGTCTACGAACATCAACGCGCGGGGAGCGCCCCGCCGTACGGCCGCCGCGTGGTAGATCATCTGATCGAGCGTAGCGCTCAGGGTCGTCTCCTCGCCCGCGATCACCTGGTTCAGTGAATCACCGACGAGCAGCACGTCCACGCCGGCCTGATCGAGCAGGCGGGCGAAGGCCGCGTCATAGCAGGTGAGCATGACGATGCGGTGGCCCGCGGCCTTCATGGCTGCGAGATCGAGCACTGTCCGCGGTCGTGCCTCAGCGTTCATGGGAGTCCAGCTCCGCCAGCTCGCGCTGCCAGAAGTCTCGATCGACCAGCCCGGGATGGGGAATGATAAGGTCGGGTTCGTCCACGCGCCGGTCGCCGTAGCGGACGATGTCGAGATCGAGCGTCCGGGTGCCCCATCGCTCGTTCCGCACCCGCCCCTCGGCGTGCTCGATGGCCTGGCAGGCCTCCAGTAGCGCGCGGGGCGTGAGTCGGGTCTCCAGCAGCACCATCTGGTTCAGATAGGCGGGCTGCGTCTTGCCGCCGAGCGGCGCCGTTTCTTCGACCGCGGAGGCCTCAACCAGCCTGGTGTCCGGGAGCGCGCCCAGCGCGGCGCGGGCCGCGGCGAGATGAGCGCCCCGGTCGCCCAGATTGCTGCCGAGCGCCACGTACGCCCGCTCGGCCGGCCGGACCGCCATCTAGGTCTCGACCACGAAGTGGCGCGCGATCCGCTGGAGATCGGCCGCCACGTCGCCCAGCTCGCGGATCGCGCGCTCGAGGTCGGCCTGGCCGGATGCGGTCTCCGCCGCGCGGCGCGCGAGCGTCTCAGTCTCCGAGAGCGTGCGTGCCGAGCCGGCCGCCACGCGCTGGATCTGCCCGGTGAGCCCGTCGACCGCGCGCAGCTGCTCGGCCGCGGTCGTGGCGATGGCGCGCGCATGGCCTTCGGCCTCGCCCGTGCTCCCGACAATGGCGTCGAGGGCGCGGGCGGCGTCGGCGCTCAGCTCCTCGACGCCGGTCACCGCGTCGCGGCCCCGCGCCATCTCCGTGGACACGGCGGCCACCATGCCGGTGATCTCTTCGAGCAGCGTGCGCGCCTCGCCCGCCGCGTGCAGACTCTGCGCCGCGAGGTCGCGTACCTCGTCGGCGACGACCGCGAATCCCCGACCTTCGGCGCCGGCGCGCGCCGCCTCGATGGCCGCGTTCAGCGCGATGAGGTTGGTGAGATCGGCGATCTCCCGGATGGTACCGATGAAGCCCTTGATCCGGCTCGTCATCGCGCCGAGCCCGGTCACCTGCTCGACGCTCGCCGACACGAACGCGTTGAGACCCACCAGCCGGTTGATCGCCTCGCCGATTACGGCCCGGTTCTGCGCGGCCACCTCGACGGCGGTGCCGCTCGCGTCGGCCGCGCGCGCGCCCTGATCCGCCATCACGCGCGCCGAGGCGCCGAGCGAGTCGGTGGCGCGGAGCCCGTCGGCCACGAAGCTCTCGAGCTCGCCTGCGCCCTGCCGCATGCCCTGCGACGCGTCCGCGAGGGCCAGGGCGGAGGCGCGGAGCGAGTCGGTGACCCGCGCGAGCGCGGTGACCTGCTGGCTGATCTGTTCGACCGTCCCGAGCAGCGGACGCCGGAGCTCGGCGATGTGGATCGCCGTCGCGATCTGGGTACCGAGCGTGCTGAGCGCGGTGAGGTCCTTAGTGCCGTACGAGTGCCGCTTGGGATGATCCACCTCGAGCGTCCCGAGGAGCTGATCGCCGAACCGGATGGGGTGGATCACGAGGCTGCCGACGTCGGGCATCGGCATGCGCACACGGGCATCGGACCGCGCGTCCTTGACCTGGACAATCCGCTGCTCCGCCACCACCTGGGCCCGGAGCGGCACTGCCCCGTCGGGCGGCGGCCCGCGATCCGGCCGGCCCAGCGCGCCGCGGTAGGCAAGGGTGGGCACGCCGTCCACCATTCGATAAATTCGGAAGTCGCCCCAGTCCAGCAGACGGTATGCCAGCCGCTCGATCTGGTCGAAGGAGCCTTGCAGGGTCGCGTTGCTGGCGATCGCGGTCTCCATGAGGTGGACCTTGTTGAGGTCCTCCGCGCCGATCGCCTCCTCCAGGATGCGCCGGGTGAGGGCACCGAGCACGCCGAGCGCCAGCGCTACGGCCACCCACCCGACCGGCGACAGGGCGAGCAGCGCGGCGGTCACGATGACCGATGCGATCAGGGTGAGCAGGTAGGAGATGATCTCCCAGCGAAGAATCAGGATCTTTTCGGCCTGCTCGAGCTTGTCGCGCAGCAGCAGCGTGAAGTAGAACAGCACCCGGGTGGCGAAGAAGTACATGCAGAGCAGGATCGCGGCCGCGGGCAGCAGGTCGATCGAGAGCTCCGGGTGGCCGGTCATCGCGAGCACGGCGGCGTAAGGGCCATACGCGGCCGCGAACGCGAGCACCTCGCGCCCCGCATTGATGCAGCCGGGGCGCACGAGTTTCCGGAGCCAGAGGACGTCGGACGAGAATACGCCGAGCCAGAGCGCCAGCACCACGGGCGACGGTCCCACCGTGAGGGCGCCGACCAGGGCCGCGACACCCGACTGCGTCAGATAGGAGTACTTGCTGAGCCGTACCGGCGACGCGCGCAGCAGGAAGACCGCGAGGGCCATCACGAGCGCAGCGACCGGCTGATGCAGCCAGCGGGGATCCAGCACGAGGTAGAGCACGGCCACCACCGCCCCGCCGATCGCGAGCACGCGGGCGTAGCCGTCGATCAGCCGCTGAACGTGCTCGCTCACCCGGGCCGGGCCGTATCCAGGGCGCGACGCAGCTCGCCGAGAAATTCCGCCGCCCCGTCCACGCCGCGGGTCCCCAGCGCATCCACCAAGGCGCTTCCCACCACAATGCCGTCGGCCTCGCCGGCGAGGGCGGCGGCGTGGGCCGGCGTGGAGATGCCGAAGCCGACGGCCACGGGCAGCGGTGTCGCACGGCGCACCTGCGCGATCGATGCCGCCAGCCCGCCGGCGAGCGCCGCGCTCGCGCCGGTCACACCCAGCCGAGCGACCAGGTACACGAATCCCTCGGCGCCCTCCACGGCCGCCGCCAGGCGTTCGGGCCGAGTGGTGGGCGCGACGAGCCGGATGAGGTCGAGGGAACTCCCCCGCACGGCCGCCTCGACGACGGGGTCGCTCCCCGCCGGCAGGTCGGTCAGCAGCACCCCGGCCACGCCCAGCGCGTCGGCATCACGGAGAAAGCGGTCCAGGCCGTATCGCAGAAGGGGGTTGACGTAGCTGAAGACGATGACGGGGCAGCGCAGCTCCGCGCGCTGGATGAGGGCGAGTGTGCCGGCCAGCGTCATGCCGCCGCGCAGCGCGTCGAAGGTCGAGCGCTGAATGGTCGGGCCGTCGGCGAGCGGATCGCTGAAGGGCACGCCGACCTCGAGGAAGTCGGCCACTTGATCGGCGGCACGGAGGGCCTCGAGGCTCACCTCGGCGGTCGGGTAGCCGGCCGTGAGATAGGGAATGAGCGCGGTCCGCTTCCGGGCCCTGAGCTCGGCCCAGGCGGGCGCGAGGCGGGACTCAGACAAAGTAGTCGCCAACCGTCAGCCCGTAGCGGTCCGGATTGGTGACCTTCACGATCGAGCGGCGATAGTTGCCGCTCTCGTCCTGTTCGGTCAGGCTCGCCGGCGTGCCGGGCGGCGGCACGAGGCCGCCATCGACGTCGACGGCGATGCGCACGAGCGGCCGGTTAAGCTGCTGGCCTTCCGGATTGGGGGCCGCGACGATGGCCACCTCGAACGTGTCGAGGATGACGCAGGTCCCGACCGGGTAGACCCCGATGAGGTTGATGAGCGCCTTCACCAGGATGGTATCGTACCCGCGCTTGGGGTTCTGCCACATCTCCCGGAGCACCTGATCCGGCTCGATCGGGACCGTCTGATAGCTCCGTCGAGTCGTGGCGGCGTCGAACCCGTCCGCTACCGAGACGATGCGCGAGAAGATGCCCAGCGAGCGGTCGCGAACGCTCTTGGGGTAGCCCGTGAGATCGGTTTTCATGTGGTGCTCGTGCGCCACCAGGATGGCCCGGTAGGGCACCTCGTCCTGGGCCCGCATGCCGAACAGCGTAAGCGCGCCGAGCCAGGGATGGCCTTGCATGATGCGCCACTCCTGCTCGTCCAAACCGCTGGTCTTGTTGAGGATCTCGACGGGCACGCGGGCCTTGCCGACGTCGTGCAGCAGCGCGGTCATCCCGAGGTCGTACAGCTGGAGCTTGGTGAGGCCGAGCTTCTTGCCCAAGGCCACCGAGAAGATGCACACGTTGACCGAGTGGGTGAACGTGTACTCGTCGTAGTCGCGAATGGTGGTGAGACCGACCAGCGAGGTTTCATTGTTGAGCACCTGGTCCACGATCAGCTGGACCGCGCGCTTCACCCGCTTGACGCTGCTTGCCCGGCCAAGCCGGGCGCCGGTGATGACGTCCTTGGTGACCGCCACGCCCTGCGAGTAGATCCGCTTGGCCTGCTCCTTGGCCTGCTCGGCGTCGGGGTCCTCTTCCTGGTGGGTGGCGCGCTCGATCTCGAGCCCCTGCACCTGCGCGCCGTGCAGTCGCTCGGCGAGCTCCACGAAGCGCTCGGCGGGCTCGCCGCGGTCGGCCAGGCTGAGCAGAAGGCTCAGGAGGATCTGCCACTCGCGCCGATTGGTCTCGGCGTGGACCCGGAGCCCGCCGATGGAGAACGCGCGGAGCATCGCGAGGATGTGGCTGAACGAGGCGTAATTGTCGAGCTCGAGCCGAAGGCGCGTCGCGTTCACGAAGATGAAGTCGCCCGCGAGCCGGATTTCGAGGTCGCTTTCGAGGGCGAGGAGCGCCCGCGAGGCCACGTCGAGATCGTCGAGCGCCTTCTGGACCGTCGTGTTCTCCACGGGATAGAGCTTGAGGCTCCGGAGCGCGGTATACAACGCGAGGAGCAGGGCCCGCCCGCCTTGCCGTAGCCGGCCGTCGGAGGCGACGCTGGTCGGCTCGGCGGGGGAGCTCACGCGGCGCCTTCACGAAGCGCGCGGCTCACGGCGTTCCGGACCACGAGGTCCTTGTCGTCGGCCGCGCGTTGCAACACCTCACGCGCCTCGGCTGACCGGATCTTGCCGAGGGCGATGGCGGCGCACGCGCGCATCTCCGAGGATTCCTTCATGCGCAGGAGACCGCGCGGCAGGAGCAGTCCGGTGAGAGGCTTGAGGGCGGACGCGCCGGCGATGGCGCCGTAGGCCTCGAAGAAGGCCATCTTCTCCGTGAGGTCCATCGCGCTCGCGGCCTTGCCGAGCACCAGTCCTTCGATCCGCCGCTGCGCGCCTTTGTAGCCGCGCGCGCCCAGCGTTCGCACCGCCGCGAGGCGCACGCCCCGGTCGGCGTCTTCGATTGCCCGCTCGACGAAGGCCAGAGCGGCCGGCGTGCCCAGCGCGGCGAGTGCCTGAACCGAGGCCAGCCGGACGGCGGGATCGGCGTGCGCGATCGTCTCGCCCAGGCCCGGGACGGTCTGCACCAGCTGCAGCCGGCCGCACAGGGCGATCACCGGCGCGAGCGCCTCGGAGCCCGGCGTCCGAAGGATTCGCAGGACTTCCGCGGGGTAGGCCTCGGCCAGGCGGTCCGCGACGCCTTCGAGTACCTGGCGGAGATCCGTGACGGCGAGGTTCGGGATCCAGGTGAGCACGGGCTCCAGCGCCGACGCTCTGAGCTCGCGCAGCACTTCGCCCACGGTCGCCTCGGCGGCCAGCGCGGGCGCCTCGTCGAGGGACTGGACGAGCTGCGTCACGATGGCGGGCTCGCTCAGCTTGCCGATGAAGCCGTCGAGCCGGTCCCGATGGCGGACATCAAGCGCCGGCGCCCGCGCCATCAGCTGACGGGTCTCGCGCAACACCAGGGCCGCGGTGCGAAAGTCGCGCGCGTTCAGAAAATTCGGGAACATTCCTTCGAGCACCGCCAGAATCTCGGTGCGGACCTGCCCCTGCTCCTGGAGCTCGAACAAGTCGAACAGGATGTTGAGCGCCGCGAGCCGTACATCCCGTCGGTACTCCTCCGCGACCGCGGCCGCCACGGTGTTGATCTCCCGCTCCTCCAGGAAGTACAGCGTGGAGTCGAACTCCTCCAGGTCCACCACGCCCTTGGGACGAGGCGGCGCCTCCTCGGCCGCGGTCGCATGGCGTTGCCGAGCGGCGGCCGCATCATCCGCCCCTCCAGTGACGTAGCTCCCCGTCTGCTCGGGGACGCCGCCGTCGCCGCCGAAGAATTCGATGAACTTGTACGAGATGCGCTCGAACTCCTGCTCCCACAGCAGGGTGAGCAGGTCGTCGCCCGCGTCGGCCGCGAGGAAGCGGGCGCGGTTCATCGTCTCCAGGAATCGCGGCAGCTCCTCCTCTTCGGCGCCGCGCCGGATAGTGAGGGAGCGCATCCCGTCCTTGAACAGCCCCCAGGCGATGCTCTCGGTCTTGTTGAGCTGGTGGTAGACCACCTGCTCCTCCCACACGAAGTCGGTTTCGGCGACCGTCAGCGCCAGCTCGTCGAGCACGTTCCAGATCGGCTGGAACGCGACCCGAAGATTGTCGCTCGCCCGCTGGTAGATGGGATTGTTGGGCAGGTACATGTGATAGGCGCGGAGCGCCTTCGCCAGGCTGTTGATGAGCTCCGCGACCTGGGACGCGGGGAGGACGTCCGTCGGCGGCACGCCGCTCGTCACGGCGGCCCTCCGAGCAGCGCGGCCACATGGGCGACATCCTTGTCACCCCGTCCGCTGAGGCAGAGCAGCACGAGCGCCTCGGCGGGCCACCGCCCGGCCATGCGGCGCACGTAGGCGAAGGCGTGCGCGGTCTCGAGCGCCGGTATGATGCCCTCGAGCCGGCACACCGTCTGAAACGCGGCCAACGCCTCGGCGTCGGTGGCCGACTCGTAGCCGACCCGGCCGCTGTCGCGGAGCCAGCTGTGCTCCGGCCCCACGCCGGGGTAGTCCAGCCCAGCCGAGACCGAGTGCGCCGGCGCTACCTGGCCGTCGGCGTCCTGCAGCAAGTAGCTCAGGCTGCCGTGGAGCACGCCCGGGGCACCCGCGCCGAGCGTGGCGCTGTGGCGCCCGCTCGCGAGCCCCTCCCCCGCGGCCTCGACCCCGATGAGTCCGACCGCCGGGTCCTCGAGAAACGCCGAGAAGATCCCCATCGCGTTGGACCCGCCGCCAACACAGGCCACCACGGCTGACGGCAGACGGCCGTAGCGGTCGAGCACCTGCGCGCGCGCCTCGCGCCCGATCACCGACTGGAAGTCGCGCACCATTCTCGGGTACGGATCCGGCCCCACCACCGAGCCGATGATGTAGTGCGTCGTGGGCACGTTGGTGACCCAGTCGCGGAGGGCTTCGTTGGTCGCGTCCTTGAGCGTGCGTGTCCCCGACTCGACCGGCACCACGGTGGCGCCCAGCAGTTGCATGCGGTAGACGTTGAGCGCTTGGCGCGCGACGTCCTCGGCACCCATGTAGACCGTGCAGTCGAGTCCGAAACGGGCGCACACGGTGGCGGTCGCGACGCCGTGCTGCCCCGCACCGGTTTCGGCGATGATGCGCGGCTTGCCCATGCGCCGCGCGAGCAACGCCTGTCCGATCGTGTTGTTGATCTTGTGGGCGCCCGTGTGGTTCAGGTCTTCGCGCTTGAGCACGACGGTGGCCCCGACCTCGGCCCCGAGCCGTGGCGCCTCGGTGATCGGCGACGGGCGTCCAACGAACTCGGCCAGGAGCTGATCGAACTCCGCCCAGAAGGCGGGGTCCGAACGGGCCGCGTCGTACAGTGCGGCGAGGTCGTCCAGCGCCGCCACCAGGGTTTCGGGCACGTAGCGGCCCCCGTAGGGCCCGAACCGGCCTCGCACGGCGCGCTCAGCTGACAGCGCTATGGCCAAATGCCGCCTCCACGAAGCGCGCGATTTTCTCTGGGTCCTTGATCCCCGGCAGGTGCTCTACCCCTGAACTTACATCGACCACCTCGGGTCGAACGAGGGCCACCGCATCGCGGACCGTCTCCGGCGCCAGGCCGCCGGCCAGCACCATCGTGAGGCCCGCGAGCCTCGCCCGTGCCTGGCGTGCGACCGCGAGATCCAGCGCGACCCCCGTGCCCCCGCCCGGGCCCGCGATGCGCGGCTCGATCAGCACCGCGTCCGCGTCGACCGCCACTTGCGCCAGCGTATCGAGGTCTTCCGGGGCGCCGATGCGTACGACGCGCCACACGATGAGCCCGGCCTCGCGCAGCCGGACCGCGTCGGCACGGCTGTACGTCCCGTGAAGCTGCGCCCCGGCGAGACCAGCCGCCCGCGCCGTGTCCAGAATCTCACGCAGCGGCTGTGTGCCGTACACGCCCAAGACCGGCACCTGCGGTGCAGCGGCGCGGACGGCCGCCGCGGTGTCCACATCCACCCGGCGCGGTCCCCCCGCGAACACGACGCCCAGGTAGGCCGCGCCGGCCGCCGCGGCCACGAGCGCGTCACCCGGACGGGTGAGGCCGCAGATCTTCACGCGGACGGCGGACCTATCGGCCACGACGAGGCACTCGGGTCACCTGCGCCAGCAGCGCCTCAGGGTCGGCCGTGGCCGAGAGCGCCGTGCCGATCAGCACCGCGTCCGCCCCGGCGGCCGCCGCGGCCTCCACGTCGGCGGCCCCACTCATCCCGCTCTCCGCGACCGCCACGACCTCCGGCGGAAGACCGTGCAAAATCTTCCACGCCGCCGTGGCATCGATGCAGAACGTGTCGAGGTCCCGACTGTTGACCCCGAGGATCAACGCGCCGGCGTCGAGCGCGCGCGAGACCTCGTCGGCGTTGTGGACTTCGACCAGCGCGTCAAGCCCGCACTCGGCCGCCGCGCGCACGAGCGCCGGGAGTCGCGCCGAGGGCAGGACGCGCACGATGAGCAGTACTCCGGCGGCCCCCGCGCCTCGAGCCTCCAGGATCTGCAGCTCGTCGAGAATGAAATCCTTCCGCAGGACCGGCACACCGATCCGCGCGACCACCGCGCGAAGATCCTCCATCGAGCCGCCGAAGTACGGCGTATCGGTGAGCACCGAAACGGCAGAAGCACCGTGGCGCACGTAGCGCTCGGCGCGCTCCGCCGGATCGAGGTCTTCGCGGATCGCGCCCGCTGAGGGCGATCGTCGCTTGACCTCGGCGATCACCGCGACCGTGTCCCGCCGCAGCGCGGCGGCGAGGGAGGCCGGACGCGGGGCGCCAGCCGCCTCACGCTCCACCGCGGCGCGGCGCGCGTGCAGCGCCGGGAGTCCGTCACGGGTGGTAACGAGGATTTGGTCCAGGCTGACAGGCATCTTGTCCTTCGGCCGGTCTTCGGGTATAGTTGTTCGGGCTCTATTCGGTCGCTCTCCCGAGGAGGAAGAACCGTGCCCCTGACCAAGCGGCAAAGCGAGATCCTGGTCTACCTGCAGCAGCATATCCAGGAGCAGGGCTACGCACCGAGTTTCGAGGAAATCGCCGAACGGTTCGGCTTCCAATCGCTCGCCACGGTGCACGAGCACCTGACCAATCTCGAGCGGAAGGGCTACATCCGCCGCTCCTACAACGAGAGCCGCTCGATCGAGGTCCTGCCGCCGCGCGGCACGTCGGCCGCGAGCGAAGTACCGCTCCTGGGTAAGGTCGCCGCCGGCACACCCATCGAGTCGCTCATGCACCAGGAAACCATCGCGGTGCCCGACCAGATGCTCCCTCGCCGCGGGCCCAACTACGCCCTTCGCGTGCAGGGCACCTCGATGATCGACGAGCATATCCTGGACGGCGATGTCGTCGTCGTGCACGGCAAGCAGAGCGCGGAGAACGGCGAGATGGTCATCGCCCTGGTCAACGGCAGCGAGGCCACGGTCAAGAAGTTCTACCGCGAGCCGGGCGGCTGGATCCGGCTCCAGCCTGCCAATGCGACCATGCAGCCCCTCCGCTTCCAAGAGCGTGACGACCTCATCCAGGGCGTCGTCGTGGGCTTCATCCGAATGTACTGTTCCACCCCGTTTGCAGTGCTCGGGGGGTGCCCGACTCCGGTCAGGCTCCCCGCGCGCTTAGTGCGGTCTTCGGGGCGGCGTGCCGCAGCGCGGCCAGGGCACGGGCTGCCGCGCCGCCGTCCAGCGCAGTCGCCGCGCGCGTGAACGCATCCGCCAGACTCCAGCCGCGTCCGGACACGTAGAGCGCCGCGCCTGCGTTGAGCAGTACCGCGCAGCGCTCCACCGCTGACCCCTCGCCGTCGAGCAGCCGCTCGATGCGAGCGGCGTTGTCGGCGGGCTCACCTCCGCCAAGCGCATGAAGATCGTCGCACTCGAGCCCGTGGGCGCGAGGGGCAATCTCCCATTGAGCTACCTCGCGCTCCCGCACCTCCCACACCCTTGTGATGCCGGCCGGGCTCACCTCGTCCATGCCCACAGCGGCATGCACCACGAGCGCGTGCAGGGCACCTAGCCGTGCGAGCGCCTCGGCCACGAGGGCGCCGCGCTCCTCACTCGAGACGCCGACGACCTGGCGCCGGACGCCGGCGGGATTGGCCAGCGGCCCGATCAGGTTCATGATCGTCGCGACGCCGAGCTCCTTTCGCACCGGTCCGACGTGCCGCATCGCCGGGTGATAGGCCGGCGCGAACAGGAACACGAGCCCGGCCTCCGCCAGCACGTCCCCGGCGCGTTCCGGCGGAACGGTGATGTCGACGCCGAGCGCCTCCAGCGCGTCGGCGGAGCCGGAGCGCGAGGTGTAGCTCCGATTGCCGTGCTTCGCGACCGGCACCCCTGCCCCGGCCACGACGAACGCGGCCGCGGTCGACACATTGATCGTGGCGACCTGGCCGCCTCCGGTCCCGCAGGTGTCCACGAGTCCGTCCGTTTCGCCCACCTCGGCGCGCACCATCGCTCGCCGCAGTGCCATCGCGGCGCCGGCTATTTCCTCGGCGGTCTCCCCCTTGGCCCGAAGACCCATGAGCAGGGCGGCCGTCTGAACGGGGGTCGCCTGCCCGCGCATGACGACGTCGAACGCTGCCGCGGCGGCTTCCGGCTCGAGCGAGCGGCCCTGGGACAGTTGGTCAATCGCATGGCGAAGCGGAGCGTCGTGAGTCACGCGCGGTCGCGGTCGGAGGGTCGTCGAAAACGGGCGCGGGGAGCGTCGAAAATTGTATGCGAGAAAGGGGGCTTTTGTCAATTAGGACAAGCAGTTGCGTGGCTTGCTCGGGGGGTCGTCCTGCGCTAGATTGCCGGTCGATGAGCCGGACCTTCCTCGCCACGCTGCACTTCGACGGCACCGGGTTTGTCGGGTGGCAGCGCCAGGCCGCCGGCCGATCGGTTCAGGCCGAGTTTGAGCGTGTCCTGGAACGGCTGTTCGGCCGGCCGACAGTGGCCCATGCGGCGGGGCGCACCGACGCCGGCGTTCACTCGGAAGGCCTCGGCGTCAGCTTTGCGGCCCCCGAGCGGTGGACCTCCGCGGCGGTTGCCCGCGCCCTCAACGCTCTCCTCCCGCGCGACTGCTGGGTGGCCAGCGTTCAGCGCATGCGATCGGGCTTCCACGCCCGCAAGAGCGCGCGCTCGCGGCGCTACCGGTACGACATCGGCACCGATCCGGCGGCAGCCTCGCCATTTCGACATCCGTTCGAATGGGCCCTCTGCCGGGCGCTGGATCTCTCAACCCTCCGGGCCGCGGCCACGCTGCTCGAGGGCGAGCATGATTTTCGGGCGTTCGCCGCAGTCGGCCAGCCGAAAACCCATTACCAGTGCCGGCTGACCGAGTCGGCGTGGCTCGAGCGGCCCTCGACGCAAGGGTTCAGCTTTTGCGTGGAGGCCGACCGGTTCCTCCACCACATGGTGCGCATGCTCGTGGGCACCATGGTGGACGTCGGACTGGGCCGGCGCCCGCTCTCCGACGTCGACGTCCTGCTCGGGTCCACCGACAATCATCTCACCAGTCCTCCGGCGCCGCCGCAGGGATTGTACTTCGTCCGCGCCACCTACCCAGCAGAGTGCTTTCTCGATGACGCGGGCGCGGACGAGACCTCGACGCTCGACCCGGCGGCGCGGAATGTCTAGGGCCGCCCGGCTGGCGACGCTCATCCTGCTCCTGGTAGCCGCGGCCTGCCGCTCGGAGCCGCGGACGCCAGCACGGGGACCTGCGGCGAAGCTCGCGGTCAGCAGCGCGGCGGCCCAGGTGGCGGCGCGCGCCGCGAGCACCCAGGCCGTCGCCTCGCGCCGGACCGCCATCGTGAGCGCGGTCGAGCGGGCGTCCAGCGCAGTCGTCTCCATCAACGTGACATCGACACGCGAGGCGCCCCCGCGGTCGCCCTGGGACTTCTTCTTCGTGCCCGAGGGCGCGCGCCTGGTGCAGGGCTACGGGACGGGCTTCATCATTCGGCCGAACGGCATCATCGTCACCAACCAGCACGTCGTCGCCAACGCCACCAAGGTCGTGGTCACACTGCCCGACGGGACCGACCTCGACGCCAAGGTGCTCGGCGAGGATCCACTCACCGATATCGCGGTGGTGAAGGTGGACCGCCAGAATCTTCCCGCGGTCACCACCGGGCACAGCACCGACCTGATGATCGGCGAGTGGGTCGTGGCCATGGGCAACCCGTATGCCTATCTCCTGGGCAACGCCGAGCCTACGGTCACCGTTGGCGTCGTGAGCGCCACGTCGCGCAACATCCTGCCGACCGAAGGCCAGACCGGCCTCTATCTCGACATGATCCAGACCGACGCCGCCATCAATCCCGGCAACTCGGGCGGCCCGCTCACGAATGCGCTGGGCGAGGTCGTGGGAGTCAACTCGTCGATCTTCAGCAGCAGCGGCGGCTCCGTGGGCCTCGGCTTTGCCATCCCCATCGAACGCGCCCTCGGCGTGGCGGATGAAATTATCCGCAACGGCTCGGTCCGCCGAGCCTGGATCGGACTGGACGTCGAAGGCGCCGAAGCCATGCGCAACTGGAAGAGCGCAGGCGGGGTGGTCGTTTCCGGTGTGACGCCCCAGGGCCCTGCGGCCCGCGCCGGCCTTCGCGAGGGCGACGTGCTGGTCGAGGCCAACGGCCGGCGGCTCCGCAACTATCTCGACTGGGAGGCGGTCAAGCTCGATCTCCACGTGGGGGACAGTGTGGATCTGCGGGTCCGGAGCGGCGGCGGCACGGTGAAGCGGCGTATCGTGACGGGCGACCTCCCTACCGTGACGGCAGCCAAGGTGACCGTGCTGCAGGACCTCCAGCTGGTCAACGTGACGCCCCAGATCCAGGCCGAGCGTGGCATCCGGAGCGATCAGGGCGCGCTGATCTACCGCATCTCACCGCAGGTGAGTCGCGCCACCGGCCTCAAGGAGGGCGACGTCATCGTCGGCGTCAATCGAACCGCCGTCCACACCGCCTCGCAGGTGGAGGGCTTGTTCAACGTGCGCTCGGGTGAGGTGATCCGGGTCTATCTCGAGCGCGACGGCGAGATCACCTTCACCGATCTCGTGTTCCGGTGAGCGACGACGGCTGGCGCTCCCCCCTCGGCGGCCGCTATGCCTCCCCCGCGATGCAGCGGCTGTGGGGCGAGCCGCACCGGATCGGCCTGTGGCGGCGACTCTGGCTCGCCCTGGCCGAGGCCGAGCGCGACCTCGGCCTCCCGATTCCGGACGAGGCGCTGACGCAGATGCGCGCCCATCTGGACGATGCGGATCTCGCGGCCGCGGGCCGCTACGAGCGCCGCTTCCGGCACGACGTCATGGCCCACGTGCACGCCTTCGGCGATCAGGCGCCCGCGGCGCGAGCCTTCCTCCACCTGGGCGCTACGAGTGCGTTCGTCACCGACAACGCCGATCTCATCGTCATGCGCGACGGCCTGCGGCTTCTGCTGGGCCGGCTCGTCGCCGTGCTGTCCGCGCTCGAGGGTTTCGCGCGGCGTACCGCCGGCCTCCCCTGCCTCGCGTACACCCACTTCCAGCCGGCGCAGCTCACCACGGTGGGGAAGCGCGCGACGCTTTGGATGCAGGATTACGCGCTCGACGTGGAGGAGGTCGCGCATCGCCTCGACACCCTGCGGTTCCGCGGCTGCCAGGGAACGACCGGGACCCAGGCGTCCTTCCTCGAGCTGTTCAAGGGCGACCACGACAGGGTGCGCGAGCTCGAGCGACGGGTGACTGCGAAGCTCGGCTTCCGGGAGCAGTTCGCCGTCACGGGTCAGACCTATCCCCGCAAGGCCGACAGCATGGTGCTCGACGCCGTGAGCGGCATCGCTCAGTCGGCCGCCAAGATGGCGGGCGATCTGCGGCTGCTGCAGCACGAGGGCGAGCTGCTCGAGCCCTTCGAGTCGGAACAGATCGGCTCGAGCGCGATGGCTTATAAGCGCAATCCGATGCGGGCGGAGCGGATCGCGGGTCTCGCGCGGTTCGTCATCTCACTCCAGGCCAACGGCGCGCACACGGCCGCCACGCAGTGGCTCGAGCGCTCCCTCGACGACAGCGCCAACCGGCGCCTCACCCTGCCCGAGGCGTTCCTTGGCGCCGATGCCATCCTGGTGCTCGCGACCAACATCGCGGCCGGGCTCGAAGTGCGGGAGGACGTCATCCGCCGGCACGTCGCCGAGCAGATGCCGTTCATGGCCACCGAGCGCTGGCTCATGCTCGGGGTGGCGGCCGGCGGCGACCGTCAGACGCTGCACGAGGTCATCCGGCAGCAGAGCCTCGCTGTGGCGGAGGCGGTGGGCCGGGGCGGCAGCAACGATCTGCTGGACCGCCTGGCCGCGGACCCCGCGTTCCGTGCCGTCCCGGCAGCGGCGCTTCGGGCCGAGCTCGAGCCGGCCGCGTACACCGGCCGGGCCGCGCGCCAGGTCGGCGAGTTCCTCGACGAGTACCTGCGGCCACTGCTCGCGGCCGCACGGCCGCTCGCCGGCGAGGCGGGCGGGGCGGAGGTACGGGTATGACGGTCCCTGCGATCAGCGAGAGCCGGCTGCCGCTGCCGCTGCTCAGGCGGGGCAAGGTCCGCGAGGTCTATGAGGTCGACGCGGCCCATCTCCTGCTTGTGGCGAGCGACCGGGTGAGCGCGTTCGACGTGGTCATGCGCGAAGCGGTCCCGCGGAAGGGCGCGGTGCTCACGCAGGTCAGCGCGTTCTGGTTCGAGCGACTGGCCGACCTCGTGCCGTCCCACTTCGTCACGGCCCGCACCGCGGACATTCTCGACCGGGTGCCCGGCCTCGCGGCACACCGCGCGGAGATCACCGGCCGCGCCATGCTCGTGCGGCGGACCGCGCCCGTGCCGTTCGAGTGCGTCGTGCGCGGCTACCTCTCGGGCTCCGCCTGGGCGGAGTACCGCGACCGAGGCACCCTCGCGGGTGAGCCGCTCCCCGCAGGCCTGCTGGAGAGCGCCCGGCTCGAGCCCCCGCTGTTCTCGCCGGCGACCAAGGCCGAAAGCGGGCACGATGAGAACGTCACGATCGACCGCATGGCCGAGGCGCTGGGACGCCCACGCACCGAGGAGCTCCGGGACGCGAGCTTCGTCGTGTACCGCGCCGGGCGGGACCACGCTGCGACCCGCGGAATCATCATCGCGGACACGAAGTTCGAGTTCGGCCTGACGGACGAGGGCAGGCTGCTCCTCATCGACGAGGTCATGACACCGGACAGCTCACGCTTCTGGCCGGCGGACCGGTACACGCCGGGCCAGAGCCAGCCGAGCTTCGACAAGCAGCCGCTCCGAGACTACCTCGCCGGTCTTCGCGCCGCCGGGGCGTGGAACGGTGAGGCCCCTCCCCCCACCCTGCCGCCCGAGGTCGTCGAGGCCACGAGCCGCCGCTATCTCGACGCCTTTCGCCTGATCACCGGCCGTCCGCTGGAGGACGACGCGTGATCCGGACCGCGCCCGAGGGGCGGCCGTTCATCCTCGGTGCGTGGGTGGTGGCGGTGGTGCTCATCGCCGCGGCGGCGCTCACGGCGAACGCCGGCTGGATCCTGGCCGCCGCCCTGTGGGGCATTCTCGCGGTGTGGGTAGTGGCCTTCTTCCGCGACCCGGAGCGCTCCTGGGCCAGGGGTGAGCGCCTCATCGTCGCCCCGGCCGATGGCAAGGTGGTCAGCGTGGTCGAGGTCGACGAGCCCGCGTTCTTCCGGGGTCGCGCCCAGCGGATCTCGATCTTCATGAACGTGTTCGACTGCCACGTGAACCGATACCCGGTGGACGGCACCGTCGCGTACCGGCATTACAACGCCGGCAAGTTCGGACATGCCGCGGCGGAAAAGGCCAGTTTGTCGAACGAGCAATCGACGGTGGGGCTCGATGCGCGGGGCGGCAAAGTGCTGATCCGCCAGATCGCCGGGTTGATTGCGCGGCGGATCGTGACGGATCATCGGGTCGGCACGGTTGTGCACCAGGGCGAGCGGCTCGGCATGATCCGGTTCGGGTCACGGGTGGACCTGTTCCTGCCGCTCGACGCCCGCGTGCTCGCGCGGGTCGGGGACATCACGCGAGTGGGGGTCACGGTGGTGGGCGAATGGAGCTGATTCCACGCCGCAGCGGTCCGGTCCGGCGGCCCTCGATGCGACAGGTCGTGGTCGTGATGCCCAGCGCCTTCACCCTGGGCAACCTGTTCTTCGGCTTCTGGGCGATCGTTTCCGCCTTCAACGGCAACTTCCGCTGGGCCGGGTGGTTCATCGTCTTCTCGGGCATCCTCGACATGCTCGACGGCCGCGTGGCGCGGCTCAGCAACACGGGGTCCCGCTTCGGCGCGGAGCTCGACTCGCTGGTCGACGTCATCTCCTTCGGCGTCGCCCCCGCGCTGCTCATCTACTTCCTCGACTTCGCCAGCGCCGGGCGGTTCGCCTGGATTCTGTCGTTCATTTACGTGACCGCGGTGGCGCTCCGCCTCGCCCGGTTCAACGTGACCGCCGCGGGCAAGCCCTCGACCGGGTGGTTCACCGGCCTCCCGTCACCGTCGGCGGGCATGACCCTCGCCGTGTACTACCCCTTCAGCCAGACCGAGTGGTATCGCGCGTCGGTGGCGTACCTCGACCTCCAGCACCAGGGCCTGGTCGTGCTGATGCTGCTGCTCGCCGTGCTCATGGTGAGCAACGTCAAGTACCCCAAATTTCCGCCCATCGGCCTGCGCACGGCGAAGGGGCGGTTCGGCCTTGCGGTCCACCTCGCCATCTTCCTCGGCGCGGTGCTGGCGCCCGAGTATTTTCTGTTTCCGCTCGGGCTCGCCTACGTGATCTTCGGCATCGCCCGCGCCACCGTGCTCGGGCTGATGGAGCGGGAACAGGCGATCCCGGTCGAGGAGCGGCTGGCGGACGCGAACGACAGCGGAGAGCCGGTCACGACGCATCCCACCACCAGAGAACGGCGCTGGAGCGATCGCCGCCAGCAGCCGGAGGATCGATGAGCTATCGAGTGCACGTGCGGGTCATGCCACGGCAGGGCTTGCTCGACCCGCAGGGACAGGCGGTGGAGCACGCCCTGGGCGCCCTCGGCTTCGCGGAGGCGGGCGGCGTCCGGATCGGGCGGGCCATCGAGCTCGACGTCGCCGCACCCTCACGGGCCGACGCGGAGTCGCGGGTGCGTCAGATGTGCGACAAGCTGCTGGCGAATCCGGTGACCGAGGACTACCTGCTGCAGGTCGAGGAGGCCTGATGCTGAACGTCGCCGTCGTACGGTTTCCCGGCAGCAACTGCGACCTCGATACGCTCCGCGCGGCGGAACGGGTCGGGACCAACGCCTTTTTCGTCTGGCACCGGGACGCCAGCCTGAACGGAGCCGACGTGGTGATCCTGCCGGGCGGGTTCAGCTACGGCGACTACCTTCGCTCCGGCGCGATCGCGCGGTTCAGTCCGGTCATGCAGGCGGTGCAGCGGCACGCGGCCGATGGCGGACCGGTGCTCGGCATCTGCAACGGCTTCCAGATCCTGTGCGAGGCACACCTGCTCCCGGGCGCGCTCATGCGGAACGCGGGCCTCGCCTTCGTCTCCAAGCCCGTAGACGTGATCGTCGAGCGCGCCGACACGCCATTCACCTCCGCGTACGCCGCCGGCGCCCGTCTTCGGCTGCCGGTGGCGCACGGGGACGGCCGCTTCGTCGCGGGGGAAGACACGCTGCGCATGCTCGAGGCCGAGGGCCGGGTGGTCCTGCGCTACGTGGCCGCGAGCGAGTCCTCCCCGCTTCAGCCGAATCCGAATGGCTCGTCCCGACACATCGCCGGGATCTCGAACGCGTCCGGCACCGTGGTCGGCATCATGCCGCACCCGGAGCGCATGGCCGAGAGCTTGGTCGGCGCGCCCGACGGCCTCGGGTTCTTCATCTCGCTCGCGGCCTGGCGGCCGCATACCTCAACGCTCAACGTGCCCAGCCGATGACCGACAAGCCCAGCCGGAACGAGGACGAGTACTTCGTCAAGCGCGACGCGGAGCTGCTCCGAAGCAGTCGCGATGCCGCCGAGCGCGCCGCGCGCGATGCCGAACGCAAGAGTCACTACATGAAGTGCCCCAAGGACGGGTACGATCTCACCAGCAGCAACTACCATGGGGTACAGATCGAGACCTGCCCGCACTGCGGCGGCATGTGGCTCGACGCTGGGGAGGTCGAGGCGGTAGCCCACGAGCATCGACCCGCGCTCCTCACGCGCGTCATCTCGGACGCCCTCGGCAGCCTCAAGCGGGTACGCAATTGGGAGCAGCGGTGACCGGAACCGCCGCGCCGGGCCTCACCGAGGCCGCCGCCTTCCCCGGCGAGCGGCCGGTGACGCCGGAGGTCGTGCGCGAGCACAACCTCAATGAGCTCGAGTACGGACGCATGCTCGAGCTGCTGGGACGGACGCCGACGCTCACGGAACTTGGTGTCTTCTCCGCGCTGTGGTCGGAGCATTGCTCCTACAAGCACTCGAAGCCGGTCCTCCGCACCTTCCCGACGACCGGGCCGCAGGTGGTCCAGGGCCCGGGCGAGAACGCCGGCGTCCTCCGACTGCCGGACGGCTGGGCCGTCGCGTTCAAGATCGAGTCGCACAACCACCCATCGGCCGTCGAGCCGTATCAGGGCGCCGCGACCGGCGTCGGCGGCATCCTGCGCGACGTGTTCACCATGGGCGCGCGGCCGGTGGCCGTCCTCAACAGCCTCCGCTTCGGGCCGCTCGATCAGCCGCGCAACCGGTACCTGTTCGCGGGCGTGGTGCGCGGTGTGGGCGACTACGGCAACTGCGTGGGCATCCCGACCCTCGGCGGCGAGGTAGGCTTCGCCGAAGGCTACACCGGCAACCCGCTGGTCAACGCGATGTGCGTCGGACTCCTCCGTGAAGACGACCTCATCCGTGCCGCTGCGCACGGGGTCGGCAACGTGCTGCTCTGTGTCGGTGCCCGCACGGGTCGGGACGGCATCCACGGCGCGAGCTTCGCGTCGGAGGAGCTGAGCGAGAAGAGCGAGGCCCGGCGGCCGCAGGTCCAGGTGGGCGACCCCTTCACCGAAAAGCTCCTGCTCGAGGCCAGTCTCGAGCTCATCACCTCCGGCATGATCGTCGCCATCCAGGACATGGGCGCGGCCGGGCTCACCAGCTCGAGCGCCGAGATGGCCGCGCGAGGCGGCGTCGGGGTCGAGATCGACACCGGGCTCGTCCCCACCCGCGAGCCAGGCATGACCCCGTACGAGATCCTGCTCTCGGAATCGCAGGAACGGATGCTGGTGGTGGCCGAGCCGGCGCGAGTGGCGGACATCCAGGCGGTGTGCGCCCGCTGGGAGCTCACGGCGACGCCGATTGGCCAGGTGACCGACGACGGGATCTTTCGCGTCCGCCACAACGGACTGGTCGTCGCCGCGATTCCGGGGCAGCGCCTGGTCGATGACTGCCCGGTCTACCACCCCGAGGCCCGCGAGAGCGATGCCGCCCGAGCGCGGCGCGCCGCTGTGCCCGCGGCGGTGCCACCAGGCACTGTCGATGGCGCGCTGGAGCGACTGCTCGACACGCCGAGCGTCGCCAGCAAACAATGGGTCTACGAGCAGTACGACTCGACCGTGCAGGCCTCGACCGTGCTCGGTCCGGGTGGCGACGCGGGCGTCCTGCGGGTGCCCGGTACGGACATCGGGCTCGCGGTCACCGTCGACTGCAACGAGCGGCTGGTCGCTTTGGACCCGTTCGAGGGCGGCAAAGCCGCCGTCGCCGAGGCGGCGCGCAACGTGGCGTGCACGGGCGCGGTGCCGCTCGGGATCACCGACTGCCTGAACTTCGGCAACCCCGAGAAGCCCGAGGTCTTCTTCCAGTTCCGCGAGGCCTGTCGCGGCATCGCCGAGGCGTGCCGGGCGTTCGAGACTCCGGTTACCGGCGGCAACGTGAGCTTCTACAATGAGAGCCCGAGCGGGGCCATCGACCCCACGCCCACCGTGGGCATGGTAGGCCTGCTCGAACAGGTCGCTGCCCGCGTCCCCAGCCACTTTTCGACCCCGGGCGACGAGATCCTCATCCTCGGTGCAACGACCGGCGAGCTGGGCGGCTCGGCGTACTGGGCCGAGGTGCTCGGGTTCGTCGGCGGGCGGCCCCCGCGCGTCGATCTCGACGCCGAGCGGCGGCTGCAGCGCTTTCTGGTGGCGGCCGCCGGCCGGCGGTTGCTCCGGTCCGCGCACGACTGCTCGGAAGGGGGCCTGGCCGTCGCCGTCGCCGAGGCCGCCATGGGCGGGGCGTACGCGGACGCCGGGCTCGGCGCCTCCGCCGATCTCGGGGCTCCGGCCGGCGCCGCGGCGGAAGGGGTCCTCTTCGGTGAGGATGGGGCGCGGGCCGTGGTATCCGTGGCCACCGAACAGGTGTCGGCCGTGGTGGCGCTCGCGGGCGAGCATGGGGTGCCGGTCCAGCGCGCCGGTCGGGTGCTCGAGCCCGGCGGCGCCCTGGAACTCCGGGCCGCGGGCCGAGTGTTCAGTTGGTCCATTGGCGCCCTGCGCCAGCGCTACTTTACGGCGATCCCCCGCCGGATGCAGCATCCGGACGTGGACCGCTCCGCAGGAGAGTAGGAGAGCAAGCGATGTGCGGCATCATCGGCGTGTCCGGCATTCCCGACGCGGCCCGGCTGACCTATCTCGGCCTGTACGCCCTGCAGCACCGGGGGCAGGAAAGCGCCGGGATGGTGGCGATCGACCGGCAGGGCCAGGCCCGCTCCCACCGGGGCATGGGACTCGTGAGCGAGAACTTCGAGGAGTCCGTCCTCGCCACGCTCCCGGGTGACGTGGCCGTGGGCCACACCCGGTACTCCACCACCGGGAGCACGGTCCTGGCGAACGCCCAGCCGTGTCACGTGGCCACCCGGTGCGGGCCGCTCGCCATCGCCCACAACGGCAACCTGATCAACGCCGCCGAGCTCAAGCGCGAGCTGGTCGAGAAGGGGGCGATCTTCACGACCTCGAGCGATACCGAGGTCTTGGTGCACCTGATCGCGCGGTCGGAGGCCGGTACGGTCGAGGGTCAGATCCGTGAGGCGCTCGAACAGGTGGACGGCGCGTACAGCCTGGTCATGACCGTCGGTCGTACTCTGTATGCGGTGGTCGACAGCCGTGGTTTCCGTCCGCTCGTCATGGGCCGGCTGGGGAACGGGATGGTGGTGGCCTCGGAGACCTGCGCGCTCGATCTGCTCGGCGCCAACATCACCTGCGAGCTCCAGCCGGGGGAATTCGTCCGGATCGAGGATGGCCGGGTGACCGAGCTCCCCCGCCTCGCGCCCCGCCAGGTAAGCCGCTGCGTGTTCGAGCTGGTCTACTTCGCACGACCCGACAGCACCGTCTTCGGGGAATCGGTGGACCGGGTGCGCCGCGACCTGGGCCGGGAGCTCGCGCGGGAGCAGCCGGCCCCAGGCGCCGAGGTCGTCTTCAGCGTGCCCGACAGCTCGAACGCCATGGCCCTCGGCTATGCGGAGGTGTCCGGCATCAAGCTGGAACACGGCCTCATCCGCAACCACTACGTCGGCCGCACCTTTATCAACCCGACCCAGAACCACCGGGTGGCCAAGGTCAAGATCAAGTTCAACCCGGTGCGCGACGTCATTCAGGGCAAGTCGGTGGTCGTGGTGGACGACAGCCTCGTGCGGGGCAACACCAGCAAGAGCCTGGTGCAGATGATCCGCGCGGCCGGGGCGCGTGAGGTGCACCTGCGGCTCGGCTCGCCGCCGATCACGGGCCCCTGCCTGTACGGCATCGACACGCCGACGCGCGAGGAGCTCATCGCGGCCACCCATTCGGTCGAGGAGATCCGACAGTTCCTCGAGGTCGACTCGCTCGGCTATCTCTCGCTGGACGGCATGCTCCGCGCGGCGGGGCCGAACAACGAGTATTGCCACGCGTGCTTCTCGGGCCAGTACCCGACCGCGATCCCCGGCGATCTGGTGCAGATCCGCCACGCCACGCCGCTGGTCGCGACGCCCGCATGAGCGGCCCTTACGTCCAGCCCCTCGTCTACTTCTTCGGCCAGGGGCGCGCCGACGGCACCGCGGCGATGAAGGACGTGCTCGGCGGCAAGGGCGCCGGCCTCGCCGAGATGACCACCATCGGCATTCCCGTCCCGCCCGGTTTCACGATCGCCAGCAGTCTCTGCCTCAGCTACCTCGACAGTCATCAGTTCCCGAAGCGCCTCCAGATGCAGGTGGAGAACGCGCTGCACCGGGTCGAGGCGGCGACCGGCAAGCACTTCGGCGACGGCGACGACCCGCTGCTCGTGAGCGTGCGCTCGGGCGCGGCGGTGTCCATGCCCGGGATGATGGAGACGATCCTCAACCTCGGGCTCAACGACGCCACCGTCGAGGGCCTGACCCGGCAGAGCCGGAATCCGCAGTTCGCCTGGGATTCCTACCGACGGTTCGTGCAGATGTACGGGAGCGTCGTGTTCGACCTTCCGCGCAAGCCGTTCGAGCAGATGCTCGAGGAGCACCGACAGCGCTGCAAGGTCGAGCGCGACATCGATCTGCCGGTCGAGGAGATGCAGGCGGTCGTCCACCGGTTCAAGGAGCGTGTCCGCGCGGAGACGGGAGGCGATTTCCCCGACGATCCGCTCGATCAGCTCTGGGGCGCCATCGCGGCCGTGTTCGAGAGCTGGAACACCCGGCGCGCCATCGACTATCGCAAGCTTCACGACATTCCCGACAGCATGGGCACGGCGGTGAACGTAGTCGCCATGGTGTTCGGCAACCTCGGCGAGGACTCGGGCACCGGCGTGGCGTTCACGCGGGACCCCTCCACGGGGGAGCGGGCGCTCTACGGCGAATACTTGCTCAACGCACAGGGCGAAGACGTCGTTTCGGGCACGCGCACCCCGCGCCCGATCGCGACGCTCAAGGAGCGGCTGCCCGCCGCCTATCAGGAGCTGGAGCGGGTGGCCCGCACGCTCGAGCGGCACTTCCGCGACGTGCAGGACATGGAGTTCACGATCGAGCGCGGCACGCTCTACATGCTGCAGACCCGGCGCGGCCAGCGCTCGGGACAGGCTGCGGTGCGGGTGGCGTGCGAGATGGTGGACGAGGCCCTGATCTCCGAGGAGGAGGCGGTCGCCCGGATTCCGCCCCATGACCTGAACCAGCTGCTCCATCCGACCATCGACCCGGCCAGCCGGCTCGATCTCCTGACCACCGGCCTGCCGGCATCGCCGGGCGCCGCGTGCGGGACCGTGGTGTTCGACGCCGACCGCGCCGAGAAGCTCGGCCGGGCGGGCCAGGCGGTGATCCTCGTCCGTCGGGAGACCTCGCCCGAGGATTTCCACGGCATGGTGATGGCCAAGGCGGTGCTCACGGCCCGCGGCGGCATGACCTCGCACGCGGCGGTCGTGGCGCGAGGCATGGGCAAACCGTGCGTGGCGGGCGCGCAGGAGCTGCAGGTCGACGAGCATGCCGCCCGCTTCGCGGTCAACGGCCGCCAGGTCGTCGAAGGCGAGTGGATCACGGTGGATGGCGGCACCGGCAAGGTGTTTGCGGGGCAGGCCGCGCTCAAGACGCCCGAGCTCTCGGGCGACTTCCTCCGGCTCATGCAGTGGGCCGACCGCATCCGGCAGCTGCGCGTGCGCGTCAACGCGGACACGCCGGCCGACGCGCACCGGGGCCGCGACTTCGGCGCGGAAGGGATCGGCCTGTGCCGCACCGAGCACATGTTCTTCGACGGCGACCGCATCACCGCCATGCGCGAGATGATCGTCGCGCAGGACGCGAAGGGCCGCGAGCGAGCACTGGCCAAGGTGCTGCCCATGCAGCGCGCCGACTTCGAGGCCATCTTCCGCGCGATGGAAGGCTTTCCCGTCACCATCCGGCTGCTCGATCCCCCGCTGCACGAGTTCCTGCCCAAGGAGCGGGCCGACATCGAGACGCTGGCCGGCGAGCTGCGGATGTCCGCCGACGCGCTCCAAGCGGTGATCGACCGGCTGCACGAGGTGAACCCGATGCTCGGCCTCCGCGGCTGCCGGCTCGGCATCATCTACCCGGAGATCACCCGCATGCAGGTCCGGGCCATCTTCGAGGCTGCCTGCACGGTGGCCGCCCGCAAAGGGCGGGTGATGCCGGAGGTGATGATTCCGCTCACGGCGAGCGTGGTCGAGTTTCGAAAGCAGGCGCTGCTGGTGCGCGAGGTGGCGGAGGAAGTGTTCCGCGAGCGGCAGATCACGGTACCCTTCCTGCTCGGCACCATGATCGAGCTCCCGCGCGCGGCGCTCACCGCCGACGAGCTCGCGCGCGAAGCCCAGTTCTTCTCGTTCGGCACCAACGACCTGACCCAGACCACCTGGGGGTTGAGCCGGGACGACGCCGGGCACTTTCTGCCGTACTACCTCGAGCACGGAGTGATCGAGTCCGATCCGGTCCAGGTGCTCGACCAGGCCGGCGTGGGCAAGCTGTTACAGATGGCGGGCGACCTGGGCCGCCGTACGCGGCCCGATCTCAAGTTGGGGATCTGTGGTGAGCATGGGGGGGATCCGGCGGCCGTCGCCTTCTGCGACCGGCTCGGCATGAATTACGTGAGCTGTTCGCCCTTCCGGATCCCGATCGCGCGGCTGGCCGCCGCGCAGGCGGCGCTGGCGACGCGGGGTACGATGGATCGCACCCGAGCGACCGTGTGAGGCAAGGGGTGCGCGGTGAGGCGTGAGCGCTGAGCGGGCGCAGCGCACCGGTCCGCATCGGTGCCTGTCCCGCTCATCGCTTCCCCCTCACCGCTTACCCTTCTTGCCTACGCCCGCGCGAAGATCTCGATCATCTGCTGGGTCTTCACGTCCAAGTCGCCGCGAGGCCCGGGGAAGTGCTGGTCCGTGACGACGACGTCGTCGATCGAGGTCGTGATGAACGTGCGCCACCCCGGCAGCTCCCCGCTCTGGCTCGTACCCCCGGTCTGATAGGCCACCAGCATCGGCTCGCCGGCCTCGTGAAGGCCGAGCAGGTGCGGTTCCACGGTACGCTCCCGCCCCTGATAGAGGAACCGTGCGACCCGGTGGTCAAGGATCGCCCGCACCAGTCGCTCGGCTCCGGTCAGCTCCTCTTGGCTGCGCGCACGCCACGTTCGGCGCGCTTCCTGTTCGGCCATGGCACCTCCGGAACCCATGTCTCGGCGGGAAGGTACCGGTGGCGGCGGCACCGAGCCGTGATGCGTGACCCGCTTGCCCCGCCCGACGGGGACGTCCTTTATTCCTGCCTGCCGGCAGGGCCGGCGCTCCCCCGACCGAGGACGCCATGACCGCACCGCTCGTGGGTATCGTGATGGGCAGCGACTCCGACTGGGAGGTCATGCAGCACGCCTCGCGGCGGCTCGCCGATTTCGACGTGCCCCACGAGACCCGGGTAGTGAGCGCCCATCGCACGCCCGACCTGCTCTTTCGCTACGCGGACGAGGCGCGCGGTCGCGGGCTCCGCTGCATCATCGCCGGGGCCGGCGGCGCCGCGCACCTGCCGGGGATGCTGGCGGCGAAGACGCCGCTCCCGGTGCTCGGCGTACCGGTCATGTCGGCCCATCTCCAAGGCCTCGATTCCCTGCTGTCCATCGTTCAGATGCCCGCCGGTGTTCCCGTCGCCACGTTTGCCATCGGGAGCGCGGGCGCGCACAACGCGGGCCTGTACGCGGTCGCACTCCTCGCGCTATCCGATGCGGCGCTCGCGCGCCGGCTCGACGCCTTCCGCACCGCCCAGACCGATCGCGTGCTCGCGCTGACGCTGCCGGGCCCCGCATGATCCTGCCGGGCGCCACCCTCGGCGTCGTGGGCGGGGGCCAGCTCGGTCGAATGTTCGCCCTCCGGGCCGCCGACATGGGGTACCGCGTGATCGTGCTCGATCCCGACCCGCAAAGTCCCGCCGGTCAGATCGCGGAGCGCCATCTGCGCGCCGCGTACAACGACGAGCGCGCGTTGGACGAGCTCGCGGTGGCGTGCGCGGCGGTGACCATCGAATTCGAGAACGTCCCTGCCGCCACTCTCGACCGACTCGGGCGGCGGACGATGGTCCAACCTCCGGGCCGTACGGTGGCCATCGCCCAGGACCGGATCGCCGAAAAGAGCTTTCTCCAGGACGCCGGCTTCGCGACCGCGCCCTTTCGCCCCGTTACCGAGGCCGCGGAGCTCGAGACGGCGCTCAGCGCGGTACGCCTCCCCGCCCTCCTCAAGACGAGTCGCCTCGGCTACGACGGCAAGGGACAGGCGACGGTGACCGACGCCTCGTCTGCCGCCGAGGCGTTCGAGCGGTTCGGCCGGGTGCCCTGCGTGCTCGAGGAGCGTTTGAGGCTGGAGCGCGAGCTTTCGGTCGTGCTGGCGCGCGCGACGGATGGCGAGGTCGTGCCCTTTCCGGTGGGTGAGAACCGGCACAGCCGGGGTATCCTCGAGACCACCGTTGTTCCTGCCCGGATTCCCTCAGGGCTCGCCGACGAGGCACGCGATCTGGCCGTCCAAGTGGCGGCACGGCTCGGCTACGCCGGCGTGCTCGGCGTCGAGCTCTTCGTGGCCAGCGGCGGCCGGCTCTTCGTCAACGAGATCGCACCGCGGCCGCACAACAGCGGCCATTACACGATGGACGCGTGCTCGGTCGACCAGTTCGAGCAGCAGGTGCGCGCGATGTGCGGCCTGCCGCTCGGCAGGCCGCGACTCCAGTCTCCGGTGACGATGATCAATGTGTTGGGCGATGTGTGGCAGGGAGGCGAGCCGCATTGGGACGCCGTCTTACGGCTCCCCGGCGTCCGGCTCCATCTCTACGGCAAGGCCGAGCCCAGGCCAGGCCGCAAAATGGGACATCTCAACTGTCTCGCGAACACCGCCGACGAGGCCTTTGCCCTGGCTCACGACGCTCACCGGTTGCTCGTCGACCGGCCCATCATCGCCGCGCCCGCATCGTCCTGAACGCCCCGGGCGGGCTCACGCGCGGCGCGCCAGGCGCCCTACGCCCTCCACCAGTCGATCGACTTCCTCTTCCGTCGTGTAGCACGCGCACCCGGCCCGCACGAGCCCGGTGGATGCCAGTCCGAGTCGCTCGGCAACGGTCGTGGCGTAGAAGTCTCCATTCGAGACGAACACCGCCTCCGAGGCCAGCGCCCTGGCGATCTCGTCGCTGGCGTGTCCGGACACGCTGAAGCTCACCGTAGGCGTGCGGGGACGACTCGGCGGTGGACCGTACGGCGTCACGCCGCGAATGTCCCCCAGCCCGCGCCACAGCCGTTCGACCAGCGCCTGACCGCGCTGATGCAGGGCGGAGAACGCTCGAGACAGCCGATCCCGGCGACTGCCTCCCGCTCCCGCGAGCGAGGCCAGAAAGTCGACCGCCGCCCCCGCGCCGACGATTCCCTCGTGGTTGAGCGTCCCCGTCTCCAGCCGCTCCGGTGCCCTGTCCGGTGCGGGCGCGAGCTTGGGCGCATCGAGCGCCTCTATCCGATCGCGCCGGCCGTAGAGCACGCCGACGTGCGGACCGTAGAACTTGTAGGCCGAGCAGGCGCGGAAGTCGCATCCGATGGCGCGAACGTCCACCAGCACGTGCGGCGCGTAGTGGACCGCGTCCACGAAGCTCCAGGCGCCGGCCGCCCGGGCCAGGGCGCAGGCGCGGCGTACGTCGCTCACCGTGCCGAGCGCGTTGGAGGCCGCGCCGATGGCCAGCAGCCGGGTGCGGGAGGTGATCGCCGCCTCCAGCGCCGACCAGTCGAGCTCCCCGCTTTCCCGCTGGAATGGGACGCACCGCACCGTGACGCCTCGCTCGCGCTCGAGCGCGCGCCATGGTGCGACATTGGCATGGTGATCGAGCTCGGTGACTACAAGCTCGTCGCCAGGTCCCCAGCCCCTGCCCAGCGCTCGACCGAGGTGGAACGTGAGCGTCGTCATGTTCGCGCCGAACACGATCTCCGCCGGGCCGGCGCCGAGAAAATCCGCCAGCGCCTCGCGGGCCCCCGCCAGGAGGCGATCGGTCTCTTCGCTGGTAGGGTAGTGCCAGTGGGTGTTCGCGTTGTGGTGAACCAGATAGTCGGCGACCGCTCGAGCCACCACCTCCGGCACTTGGGTACCGCCTGGCCCGTCGAAGTAGGCCACCGCCCTGCCCCCGTGCTTTCGGCGGAGGGCCGGGAATCGCGTTCTGATGGTGGCCGTGGGTGTCGCATCGGTAGGCGTGAATGGTGCAGCAGTACCGGCCATGGGCCACTCGCTTGGCTCAAGTAGGGCATCATTTATTCCGACGTAAACGCCGGTCGGGAAACAAAATCTATCAGATGAGGAAGGCCGCGTAACCGGGTGCCCTTCTGCGGCGGCGGAATCCAGCCTGCCCCCGGCATAACGCATAGGTTAGCTTCCGTTCGCAGCACCCGCAGGTCCATGCGCACGCCCCTGGCGACGCGCGTCACTTCACCAGGTACCGCGCATGGCGCCTCCCGCGCTTCGCCGCCTCGGTTTGCCGGTAGTTCTCGGCCTGCTGGCCGCCTGTGGTAGCTCGACCGAGCCGGCCGAGCCGGGTGGCATCGTCCTCAATGCCACCTCTCTCAGCTTTACGACGGTGGGGGCGACCCAGCAGCTCTCGGCAACCGTCACCGATCAATCGGGGGCGCCCATTGCCTCGGCGAAGGTGAACTGGTCCAGCAACACGCCGGCGGTGGCCACGGTCTCGAACACCGGACTCGTCACCTCGAAAGGCTCCGGGAGCGCCGTGATCACCGCGACGGCCGGGTCGGTCACCGCCACCGCGCAGGTCAGCGTCACACAATCGCCCGCTTCCATTCAAACGGTGGCGGGCGATCAGCAATCCGCCAGTATCGGCCAGGCAGTCGCGACGCCGCTCACCGTCCAGGTCAACGACGCAAGCGGCCAGCCGGTCAATGGCGTTACGGTGGACTTCTCGGTGGCTCCGGAACAGGGCACGCTTGGCGCCTCCAGAGCCGTCACCGGGGCCGACGGCCGCACAGCCACGGCCTTTACGCCGCTCGGATCGGGCGACATCACCGTCACCGCCACCATCGACGGCACGTCCGAATCGGCCACGTTCACGGAAACCGGCGTCAGCCCCTTTACCATCGAGCTGATGTTTCTTACGGCGCCGACAGCAACGCAGCGGCAGGCGTTCGTGGACGCGCAGCAACGGTGGCAGGGCCTCATCATCGGCGACCTGCCTAACGTGCAGTTGAACGCCGCCGCGGGTCAGTGCGGCACCGGCTCGCCGGCCATCAACCGCAATGTGGATGACCTGCTGATCCTCGTCACGCTCGAGTCCATCGACGGCGCCGGCGGCGTCCTGGGTTCGGCAGGCCCGTGCTTCGTCCGCACCGGCAGTCGGATTCCCGTCCTTGGCACCATGAAGTTCGACGTAGCCGATCTGGACGTGCTGGAACAACAGAACTTGCTGAAGACGGTCATTCTGCACGAAATGGGGCACGTGCTCGGCTACGGCACTATCTGGACGGATCTCCACCTGCTCGCCGATCCCTCGCAATCGGGCGGCACTGATCCCCACTTCACTGGCGCACAGGCCCTCGCAGCGTTCAACCAGGTCGGTGGGGCGAACTACACGGCCAGTGCCAAAGTGCCGGTCGAGAACACCGGCGGCGAGGGCACCGCGGACGCGCACTGGCGGGAATCCGTGTTTGGCGATGAGCTCATGACCGGCTTCGTGGATCCCGGAGTCGATCCGTTGAGCCGGGTGTCGGTGGCCTCGATGGCCGATCTCGGCTACACGGTGAACCTCCAGGGCGCGGACGACTATACTCTTTCGCCGGCTCTCCGCGCCACGGCGCGAGGTCCCAGAATCCACCTCGAGAACGACCGGCTCCGCCTACCGCTGCACGAGGTCGACGGGTCGGGCCGGGTGGTCCGCATCCTTCAACCGTGACACGCCTTCGTGCCGCCGCAGCGCCACTCGCGCGTGTGGTCGCGCTCGCCGTGGTCGCGGGCTGTCACTCCCACGGTCCTGATCAACAGGTGGGCACGCGCCCCTGTGCGGCCCCTGCGGCGGGCGACTCGCTCGAATCATCTGCCACGGCGGTCGGCCTGCCGGGAGAATACCGGCTGCATCTGGCAGCCACGACCGGACCCAACTCAGGCCGCTCGATCGATGGCGATCTCCGCCTCTGGCCTGTGCCCGATAGCCTGGCGCACGAGGTGATGGTGCTCGGCGTTCGCGACAGCATGGCGAACCAGCCCGTCGGGGGGTCCGCCGAGCTGGACCGCGCGGCGCTCGGCATCGTGCGGACCGGCGACCACGGCGGCAGTGATCCAACCGCGCCGGGCGTGCTCGTGATCGAGCACCGCGCTCGCGGGCCTGGAGCACGTCCCCAGATCGTGCTGCGGATGGGCGCCGACGCCAATCGCCGCGGACGCGTGCGTTACGACGGGGGATATTTCGCGCTCACGCTGCGAGGCATGGGTGCCGATGGGTTCAGCGGCACCTGGGCGAGCGGCGCCGGTCCTACCGCTGCGTCGGCAACCGGTTACTTCTGTGCCGGACGAGTCGTCCAGGAAAGCTAGGATCGATCACCGCGGGTGAGAGCCGGATGACTTGGCCTCTCCTCGCGTCGCGGACATCACGAGGTCACCGGACCAACAGCCGGGACAGAAAACCACAGGCCCCGCGGCACGCCGCGGGGCCTGTGGTTCTTGGAGCCGTTGATGGAGGCGCAGGGAATCGAACCCTGGTCCGAGTGAGCGTCCGGAACCGCGTCTACGTGCGTAGGCTTGGCTTCTTGCCGTCGCCTCGGGCCGGTGCCGAACCGACCTTCCCTCGGCCTAGCTCCTGACGGATCTCACCGTTCGCGTCGGAGCGACGCGACCGGCCAGCCCGGATTTGCGATTCGACGGGTGGCGCCCCGGACGGGCTCCTCCAGCCGAAGGCGCGTGAAGCGAGCTCAGCTCAGCTTACGCAGCCAGTGCCAGGTTTGAGTTGGCAGTTGAATCATTCCAGACGGTTTAACCAGGACTCTGGACCTGGGCACGCTGCCATTCCTTCTACAAACCCGTCGAAGCCAGTCGCCCCCGAGGGTGAAGCAAAATAGCCTGGATCAAGTCGAATTGGAAGGGGAACGATGTTGTGAAGCAACTGTAGTGATTCAGCTTAACATATTGTCATACAACGACTAGCCTTGCCAACCTCTAGAAGTGGATGAAGTATTACCCCGGGCCCCGCCGCGCCACCATCTCGCTGCCGGCACGCTCCACCCGATTGCGCCCGCTGTTCTTGGCGACGTAAAGCGCGGCGTCTGCCTGCGCCGGCAAGGTCTTGAGTGTCGGCCCGGTCTCGGGGCACGCCGCGACCCCGAAGGACGCGCTCAGCGGCCAGGAGCGCCCATTCCAGTCCCAGGGAGTTGTCCCCAGACGGATCCGGATCCGCTCCGCGATTCGCGCACCGGTCGCCAGGTCGGCCTTCGGGAGCCAGATGGCGAACTCCTCGCCGCCGATGCGGGCGGCCAGATCGCCGCCGCGGATCTGGCTCTGAATAATCCGGGAGAAGTGGACGAGCGCCGCGTCGCCTGCCGGATGCCCCAGCGTGTCATTGAGCAGCTTGAACCGGTCGAGATCGGTATACACCAGGGCACCGGCCCGTGGTCCGCGGGGCTCGGCCAGGCCGATCAGCTCGTCGAACTTCCGTCGATTGGCCAGTCCGGTTAGGCGATCCGATGTCGCGTCGGCCGCGCGTTTGTCCGCCTCGAGCGCCCGGGCGAGTCGCGGCCCGGCGTTGGTGAGCGCTTCGGTCAACTCCGCGAGCGCAGCGCCGATCGGCTCCCGGCCGCCGGGCGGCCAGATCGCCACGGCGCCGAATGCCTCGTCGCCGACGAGGATCGGCAGCAGCAGCACGGCCCCGGGGCGTTGCCGTCGGTCGGGCACGACGCCGCCAAGCGGATCGCCCTCCATCATCAGTCGTCCGAGCTCGCCCCGCGCGACCCGAGCGATGTCGCTGATCTCCGGCACGACGGCATCGAGCAGGCGGCGGTCACCGCGGCCCGAGACTCCGACGATCCGCACCGGCGGCAACGGCTCGAGGGAGTCGCGTCCGTGTTCGGCGATGGCCTCCTTGGCCGCCACGATCACCTGCGCATCGAGCGCGCGCTCCAGCTGATACGCAAGCCGAAGGCCGACGCTGCCGGTGGACTCCAGCGAGGCGTCCTGTGTGGCTGCCTGTGCCAGCGCCACGACCTGGGGGCGCCGGCGGACGCCATCGAGCAGCCGATGGAGGTCGGTCTCGACCAGGCCGATGCGCGCCGTGTCGAAGTCCGGCGGCAGCAACAGCGCCACCGCCGCGCCTCCGGCCGCGTGAAACGCCAGTGTTCCGCTCTCCATCCGCTCCGCCCCGCTCTGCTCCTGGTCGCGCGCCCGCTCAAGCCGGCGGTCCACCGCAACGATCTGGGCGACCGACAGCCGCTCGGCCTCCACGATCCGTTCCGCGCGCGGACCCTCTTCCAGCGGGTCCAGCTCCGCCACCCACACGCCGAGGGCACCGTAGCAGCGGCGCAGCCACTCCAGCGCGGGATCGGGGAGGAGGTGCGGCCCGACATCGGGCGCGATGGCCAGTCCCGCGCGGCGGCGGCCGAGCGCCCAGCCGGCGCCGACGCCCACAAGCGCCGTGAGGACCAGCGCGACCAGGCTCATTCCCGAAGCCACCCGCGACGCCGAAACCAGAGGTAGATGGCGATCACGATGAGCGCCATCGCGGCGAGTACGGTGGGATAGCCCCAGCGCGAGCGCAGCTCGGGCATAAAGTCGAAGTTCATGCCATAGACGCCCACCAGGAAAGTGAGCGGCAGAAAGAACACCGAGAACACCGTGAGGATGCGCATCACTTCCCCGGTGCGGTGCGCGGCCAGGGCGAGCTGGAGGTTGAGGATGGTGTTGGCATCGTCGAGCAGCTCATCGGCGTAAAAGTGATAGCTCTCGACGTTCTCCTCGACGTCACGGTACAGGGTCGCCCCTCGGCCGCTCGCGGGCGACAGCCGCTGCACGACATCCAGCGTGCGCCAGAGCAAGCGCTTGATCAAGGTCACTTGTCGCTTGAGGACGTGGATCTCGCGTAGGTCCCGGGAGAACCCGCCTGCGTCGGCGTCGCGGCCGCCGAACACGAGTTCCTCGAAGGCGTCGATCCGGGTTTCGACGGCCTCCATTGGTTTGAGGAAGGTGTCGACCGCCGCATTGAGGAGCTGCGTGAGTAGATAGGCTTGGAACCCATCCTTGGGAGACTTGACCGGCTGCTCGGCCGTGAAGCGCGCCTCGACGCCGGCAAGCCAAGCCTGCTCGGTACGATGAATAGTGATCAGAAATGCCTGACCCACGAAGATAGCGACCTTGCGTGTGAGGTCCTGCACCGTAGCGCACGTGCTGCCGGCACGATCGTCGAATGCCCGGATGATGATGAACCGGTAATTCTCGAATTCCTCGAACTTGGGCAGGTGCTCGGGATCCAGGCAGTCCATGACCGACGTCGTGTGCAGCCCGTAGGTCCGCGCTACCTCCTCGAGCTCGGCCGATGTCGGCTGAACCACGTCCAGCCAGATGAGCGCCGGCTCGGTGCGCTGAAGGACGGTACGGACGCTCATCGCCGGGGGCCGGCTGGGCGGTCGGCCGCGCAGATGCGACTGGCGGCGACCGCCGCGCCGAACCCGTTGTCGATATTCACCACGGTCAGGCCGGCGGCGCACGAGTTGAGCATGCCGAGGAGCGCGGCGAGACCGCCGAAGGCGGCGCCATAACCCACGCTGGTGGGCACTGCGATCACCGGCGCCCCGACCAGCCCGCCGACGACGCTCGGCAACGCGCCTTCCATGCCGGCCACCACGATTACGACGCGCGCGCGTTCGAGCGCCTCGTCCGCCGCGAGGATCCGGTGGATGCCGGCCACGCCCACGTCCGCCAGCCGCTCGACGGCGAGGCCGAACGCCTCGGCAGTGACGGCGGCCTCTTCCGCGACTGGGAGATCGCTGGTGCCGGCCGAGACGACGAGGACCGGACCCGCCGACGGCTCGGCTCCGCCCTCGACGGGAAGCCAGACCGTGCGGCCGGCCGGGTTCCACCGCATCCGGGGGAACCGCTCGCGGAGCGCGGCCGCCATGCCCTCACTCGCTCGGGTGCCGAGAAATGTGCCGGCGGCGGCGGCGAGCCGCTCGCAGATGGCCACCACCTGCTCGAGCGACTTGCCCTCGCAGAAGACTACCTCGGGGTGGCCTTGTCGGAGGGCGCGGTGGTGGTCGATGCGGGCGAACCGAAGATCTTCGAATGGGAGGTGACGCAGCCGCTCGACGGCGGCGGCCGGTGCGACGCGGCCCGCGGCGACGTCGGCGAGCAGGGCCTCGAGCTGCTCGGGTCTCACGCCACCGCGGCCGCCGGCTCGAGATACTCCAGGAAGATCGCCTCCGCCTCGGCGATCGACTCGATCTGAAACAGGCGCTGCCGCAGCTCGCTCGCCGCGTGGAGGCCTTTGGTGTACCAGCCGAGGTGCTTGCGGAACTCGATCACCGTCTTGCGCGAGTCGCCCTGGAGCCGCAGTGCCAGGCGGGCGTGCTCCAGCGCGACCCGGAACCGCTCGGCGGCATTCGGCGGCGGCGGGACCGGCTCGCCGTCGAGCAGCGCGCGGCCGTCGCGGAAGAGCCAGGGATTCCCGAACGCGCCCCGTCCGATCATGATGCCGGCACAGCCGGTGTGACGCCGCAAGCGCACGAGGTCGTCGGGCGTCTGCACGTCCCCGTTGCCGATGACCGGGATGTCCAGCGCGTCCACCACGCGGGCGATATCGTCCCAGTTCGCTTTTCCGGTGAACATCTGCGTCCGCGTGCGCGCATGCAGGGTAAAGGCGCGCGCACCCGCGTCCTGCATCCGGAGCGCGATCCCAACCGGATCGCGCATCTCGTCATTCCACCCACTTCGGGTCTTCACCGTGACCGGCAGGTGAGTCGCGCCGATGACCGCACGAATGATCCGTTCGACCAGATCGAGGTCGCGGAGGCACCCGGAGCCACCGTTCCGCTGCACGACCTTCTTCACCGGGCAGCCGAAGTTGATGTCGATGAACTCGGGGCCGTAGTGCTCGGTGATGAGCCCCGCCGCCTCGGCCATCGCGTTGGCGTCGGCTCCGTAGATCTGGATGCCGATGGGCCGCTCGATCTCCTCGAACTCGGCCCCCTCGAGCGTGTTCCGGATCCGGCGGCGAATGGCCTCGGAGCTCAGAAATTCACTCAGCACGACGTCCGCGCCCATCCGCCGACAAATCTGGCGGAAGGGCGCCTCCGACACCCCGGCCATGGGGGCCAGAAGCAGCGGGAATGGACTCAGAGCAGGATAAGGCAACTGCATGGGGAGAAAATACTTGGCGGTCGGACGGACGGCAATGGAACCGGGCCGTCGCAGTCGGCGTAGTGGCCTGATGCCAGTCTCCCGTACGCTCCTGGCGCCGCTCGTCATCGCCTTGAACGCCGTCACCGCGGCGGCCCAGAACGATCCCATCCTCGCATCCCGCGCCGCCTACCAGGAAGCGGTTCGGGCCTATCAAGCGCATGACGTGCCGGCCTTTCTGGCGCATGCCCGGGACGCCGAGCGGCTCCGGCCCGACCACGGCGGCGTCATCTACACCCTGGCGTCGGCGTACGCGTTGAGCGGGGACACGGTCGAGGCCTTGGCGATGCTGCGGCGCTTCGCGGCATTGGGGTATTTCGCCAATGTCGCCGCCGACACCGACCTCGCCCCCCTACGCCCACTTGGCGGCTTCATGGCCGTCCGGCAGGCGCTGGCGAAGAATGCCGAGCCGGTGGTCCGCGCATCGCGGGCCTTTACCCTGCCCGAGCGGGATCTCCTCACCGAGGGCATCGCCTACGATTCGGTCACGCGCGCCTTCTTCGTCGGCAGTGTGCATCACCGGCAGATCTTCCGGATTGACCACGCGGGCCGCGTCTCGCTGCTGGTACCCGCGACGGCAGGGCTTCTGGCACCGCTCGGCATGCGAGTGGACCCGGCGCGGCGTCTGCTGTGGGTGGCCGCGAGCGCCGTGCCCCAGATGGAAGGCTACGACACCGCGGAGGCGGGTCGGTCGGGCATCTTTGCCTTCGACCTTCGGACCGGGGCCCTGCGAAGACGTTACCTGATCCCTCCGGACACCGAGGCGCATGCCTTGGGCGACGTGATCCTGACGCGCGCCGGCGACGTGTACGCCACCGACAGCCGCGCGCCGCAGATCTATCGGGTGCGCGCGGGCGGCGACTCGATCGAGCGGTTTCTCTCATCCCCCCTCCTCCTCTCGGCCCAGGGGATGGCACTCGACCCGAACGAGCGCACCATGTTCGTGGCCGACTATTCGCGCGGTCTGGTTCGGGTGGACCTCGCAAGCCGCACCGTACAGGTCGTGCCTGCGGATGACGGGGTGCTCGCGCTCGGGATCGACGGCTTGTACCGGGTGGGCGCCGATCTGGTCGGAATCCAGAACGGTGTCGAGCCGCACCGCGTCATACGTCTCCATCTGGGGCCCGGCGGCCGACAGGTCACCGGGACCGAGGTGCTCGAGCGGGCTCGACCGGACTACGCGGAGCCGACGCTCGGGGTGCTCGTTGGTCACGCGCTGTACTATGTGGCGAACAGCCAGTGGGAACGGTTCAGGGACGACGGCACCATCGATGCGCCCGACCTGTTGCGCCCTCCGCTGATTCTGCGGCTCCCGCTTTGACGCATCACGCGACAGGCCACGCGCGACGGCGCGACGGCCCGTTGCCCCGCGACGTGGCCAGCACTAGCTTCTCGCCACGCATGCACCTCACCGACTTCTTCACGCCCGAGAGCATCTCGCTCACGCTGGCCGGCGCCGGCAAAGATGAGATCCTCACCGAGCTCATCGCGCTGCTCGGGCTGGACGACGGCGCCAGCGACACGCTGCTTCGGATGCTTCAGCGCCGAGAGACGCTGGGGTCGACCGGCGTGGGGCGCGGCATCGCGATTCCGCACTGCCGCTCCCTGGTCGTCAGCCGGCTGCGCCTCGTGTACGGACATCATCCGGCGGGCGTGGAGTACCAGGCCATCGACAACCGGCCGGTGCACGATTTCTTTCTGATTGTGGCGCCGCCGCTCGAGATCTCGAACCAGTACCTGCCCGTGCTGGGCAAGATCGCGCAGTTCGCAAAGGAGCCGGACATCCCCACCCGGCTTGCCGCGCTTCGGTCGGCGGACGACTTCCTCCGGCTGCTGGGAGAGAAGGGAGTGTAGCCGGTGCGTCCGTGGTTCCCGATCCTGCTGCTGGCCGTGTCGTCCCCGCCCCTGCTCTCTGGCCAGAGCCCCTCGGACCGCGCCGAGCTCGATCGCTTCCGCGATTCCCTCGCCGGTATTCATGACACCAGCTCGCTCCGCACCCTCCAGCGCTCGCTTCGCGGTTTTTCCGACCGGGACCCGACCGCGGCGCTTCGGTTCGCGCTGGTCGCTCTTCGCCGTGCCGACCTGGGCGCGGACCCTTCGGCCGGCGATGCGCGCGACGAGCTCAAGCGACTGGTCAGGCGCGCGCCCGACTGGCCGGTCGCCTGGCATCTCCTCGCCCGGGCGGAACGGCGCCGGTCACAGTGGGAGCGGGCCGATTCCCTCGCGCTCGGCAACCGTGTGGGCACCGGGAGCCTGGAGCGCGCACTCGACGACGAGCGGCGCGCCCTGAATGCGGATCCCCACTACCTCACTGCCGCCCTCGCCCTCGCCGACCTGGCCCTCGAACTTCACGACACGGCGCTCTACGTGCCCGCGCGCGATGCCCTGCGCAGCGCCGACCGGGCCGGATCCCCAGCGAAGGCCACTCTCACCGCCGCGCGGTCGGATCCGAAATCGAGCGGCCCGGTGCCGCCCACCGAGGCTCCTGGCGCGGGCCCGCGCACCCCGGACGTCGACTCGACACCAGTCGCGCTCCTCCTCGCGCGGGGGCGCCTGGAGCGGGCCACGGACCAGCCGGACTCCGCGCTCGAGTCGTTCGAACGGGCAGCGGGCCGGCAGGCTGCGCCCGGCCCGGATTCCGCGGCCGACGCGCGGGACATCGCGGTCGCCCTGCTCGAATACGCCCGCACCGCCCTCGCCGCCGACTCGACCCGCAGGTCCGCCGAGGCCGAACGGCTGTACTACACCGGCGCGGACAGCGATGACTCTGCCGTCGTTGCCGGCTACCGCGCCGATCTTGCCCCCATTGCCGGCGACTCGGCGCTCACGGGCTTCGACGCCACCCACGGCGCCGAGCGTGCCCTGTGGCTCCAACGCTTCTGGACGGACCGGGATCGGGCCGAGCTCCGGCAGGACGGGGAGCGCCTCCGCGAGCACTACCGTCGCCTGCTCTACGCGCGGCGGCATTTCGCGCTCACAGTCGCCCACCGGTTCTACGGACCGCAGGACGCCTACCACTCCGGCAGCGCCGAGCTGGACGATCGCGGCGTGATCTACGTGCGCCACGGCGAGCCCGCCACCCGGCTCAAGCCGTTCGTGTTCGGTCTCATGCCCAACGAGACCTGGCGCTACGGTCGAGCCGATGGCGATCTCCTCTTCCACTTCAGCGCCGGCTATGACGACTCGGGCGGAGGCGACCTGTACGACTACCGTCTGGTCGAGAGCGTGCTGGACCTGCGCGGCGCGGCCGACGCACCCGACGACCAGCTCCTGCTCTCACGCGCTACCCTCTCGCCACTGTACAACCGCATGCTGCACTGGGGACCCACCGGTGCGGCGCGCGCACGGGCGCACGAGCGCGGCATCGGCCGGGCGAGCATCGAGTACGGCACGACGACCGACAGCTACGAGCTGCAGTTCGCGCATCGTCTCACGGTCTACGGCGACATGGTGGCCGTCGGCCACCGCGAGGGGATGCCGCTCGCGCAGTTCGTGTTCGCGGTCGGCGCGGCGGGCACCACGCCCGCCCCGGAGATCGGCGGCGTGAGCTACCAGGTGCGGGCCCGCGCCGTTGCGCTGGACCAGACCGGGCACGCCGTCGCGCATGCGGATACCACGCTCGACTTCCGGCTCGATCGTCCGTTGATACGCGGCCAGTATCTCATCGGGCGGGTCGAGCTTCCGCTCCCCCCGGGCGCCTATGTCTGGCGCGCCGCCGTGTCCGAGGGTACCGATGCCGGAGCGGTGCTCCCGCGTGACAGTGTGCGCGTCGACTCGGGCCGCGGTCTCTCGCTCAGCGATCTGGCACTGGGCATTCGCGCCGCGAGCGCGCGCTGGCAGCCGGTGCCCGGAGACATCGTCCTGCTCACGCCGTTCGATCTCTTCCTCGCGGGCAGCCAGGTCGAGCTGTACTATGAAGCGGCCGGCGCCCATCCGGACACGCCGTACCGCCATGCGATCGCCGTGTTCCGCGTGCGCGACGACGATCGTGCGGAGGAACGGCCCGTGGTCACGCTGCGGGTGGATGAACCGGCCCGGGCCGACGTGATCCGCGCCCACCGCACGCTTCAACTCGCCAACCTCAAGCCCGGGCGTTACCAGGTGGAGGTGCGGGTGACCGGTCCCCGCGGCGAGACGGCGGTGCGACGGCGGGATGTGACGGTGGTGCGCGCTGAGCGCTGAGCCCGGCCGGGCCAGTCTGCCGCCCTAGTGCCCCGGGTCGGCGAGTGCGGGCGAGGGTCCGCGCGGCAGCAGGCTCGCCAGCGTGAACGGCCGCTCGGTGTAGACACGCTTCCAATCCGGCCGGATCTGGTCCAGCAGCAGCGCAATGGCCGCGCCCAAGGGATAGAACGCCACCCGCCGGCTGCTCCCGAGTGTGAGCGCGTCGAGCTCCCGCCGGAGTGCCTCCTGGCGCCCGTGGAGCTCGGCGGCATACGGTTCGTAGTCGGGCAGGCTGCGGAACGCGCGGCTCGACGGTCCCGCCGCCGCGGCCTTGAGCACCGCATACTCCACGAACCGGGCCGTACCTTCCTGCCAGAACTGGAACTCGAGGTACCGATAGTCGTCCGCATCGAGGCGACTCCGCAGCTCGTCGCGCGCCGCGACGACCGCCGCGACGGCGTCGCGCCGGCTCGCGGTCGGGGCGTCCAGGGCGCGTCGGAGCGCCGTTGCAAGCTGGCGCACCGCGCGCTGCACCGGGGCCGAGTCGTAGGGAAAGGGATAGTCGAGCATCCACTGGCCTGAGGTGTCGCCGTGCGCGAGGCCAAGGGCCGTCACGCCGGCGTAGTAGTCGGGACGAGAGGTCTGCCACTGGTGGAAGTGCTCGTGGAGCAGCGTGGTGACCCACGCCGTGGATGACTTGCCGGTGCGCTCTGCCCTGCCGATGACCACCGTCGGCTTGCCTCCGACGGCCGGGAATGTCGCCAGCAGCGTCGGGGGAAATTGCCGCGGCCGGGTCCAGACCGCCTGTTGCAGCACCGAGTCGAAGCCGCTCCGCACGAAGCCCTCGTCCGGTTCCGGCGCGCCGCTCAGAAACTCGACCGAGTCGGTGATCAGCAGCACGGGAAAGGGCGTACGGCCCCATCCTGGCCAGACGTGGTCGCTGACGCGGGCGGCCAGCTCCCTCGCCTCCGCGAGTCGGACGCGGTCGGGTTCGGCCAGTCGGGGAGGATGCTGAGCGCCGGCTCGGGGCGCACCGGTGAGTACGGCGAGGAACAGCAGAGCGACGCGCGCGGTCGTCCAGGCGTGCAGAAGGCCCTCCGGTGAGCGGGATGCCCGACAGGATGCGTGGGACGAGACCAGCGTCGCTCCCGGCACCACGACATCCGCCCGACTACTGCTCCGCCCGCTCCAGCTCTGCCAGATGCGACTCCATGTCGGCATCCATCAGCTTCCGCAGTTCGATGAGGCGGAGGGCGTACGCCTGCAACGCCCGGTCGGTGTCGGTCACCGGCGTCCAGGCCGGTACCGGCGTGGGCCGGCCGGTCTCGTCGAGAGCGACGAACACGATCACGCAGTGGCCCGTCCGCTTGAGCTCGGCCGCCTTGGGATCCCGGGCATAGATGTCGACCGCGATGTGGAGGCTGGTGCGGCCGGTGTGAATCACGAGGGACCGGCACTCGACGATCTCGCCCACCATGATCGGCCGGATGAAGTGAATGGCACCGACGTAGATGGTGACGCAGTACAGACCCGTCCACCCCGCGGCGCAGGTGTACCCGGCCTGATCGATCCACCGCATGACCGAGCCGCCGTGCACCTTGCCGCCGAAGTTCACGTGCCCCGGCTCCGCGAGGAACCGCAGGGTGACGCTGCGGGGACGGCTCACTCCCATTCGATCGTGGCGGGCGGCTTCGAGCTCACGTCGTACACCACCCGGTTCACGCCATCCACCTCGTTGGCGATCCGGTTCGAGATCCGGGCCATCACCTCCGGAGGGAACGAATACCAGTCGGCGGTCATGCCGTCTCGGCTGGTGACGGCGCGAAGGCCGATGACCTGGTCGTAGCTGCGAAAGTCGCCCTGGACGCCCACGGAGCGGATGGGCAGCAGCACCGCGAACGCCTGCCAGATGTCGTCGTACAGCCCGGCGCCGCGGATCTCCTCGATGTAGATGTGGTCCGCCCGCCGCAGCATGTCGAGCCCCTCGGGCGTGACCTCGCCGATGATCCGGATCGCGAGGCCGGGGCCGGGGAACGGGTGGCGGCCCACCATCTCTTCGGGCAGCCCGAGCTCGCGTCCGACCTGTCGCACCTCGTCCTTGAACAGCTCGCGCAGCGGCTCGAGCAGCGTGAACGGGAGCCGCTCGGGCAGACCGCCCACGTTATGATGCGTCTTGATCGTCACCGACGGCCCGCCCTGGGGCGAGATCGATTCGATGACGTCGGGATAGAGCGTCCCCTGGACCAGGTAGCCTACGTCCGGTCCCACCGCGCGCGCCTCCGTCTCGAACACCTCGATGAAGGTGTGGCCGATGCGCCGGCGCTTCTCCTCGGGGTCGGTGACGCCGGCCAGCCGCTCGAGGAACCGGGCGCTCGCGTCCACCACTCGCAAGTCGATGCCGAGGTGGCGCCGGAAGGTGGTCTCGACCTGGTCTCGCTCGTGGAGCCGCAGCAGGCCGTGATCCACGAAGATGCAGGTGAGCCGGTCACCCACCGCGCGATGCACCAGCACTGCCGCCACCGACGAGTCGACCCCGCCCGACAGCCCGCAGATCACGCGCCCCCTCGGGCCGACGGTCTCCCGGATCCGCTGGACCTCGGTCTCGACGAAATGGCCGGGCGTCCAGTCGGGGGTGACGCCGCAGACCTCGAACAGGAAGTTGCTCAGGATCTCGCCGCCCCGCGGCGTATGGGCGACCTCTGGATGGAACTGTACGCCGAAGAGCGGCCGCTCGCGATGCTCGAACGCCGCGATCGGGCTGTTGTCGCTCGAGGCGGTGACGGTAAAGCCGGCGGGTGGAGCATCCACGTGGTCGCCGTGACTCATCCAGACCGGTGTCTCCTCGCCCTGCCCGAACCCGCGGAACAGGCGTCCGCCCTCGATGGTCACGTTCGCGCGTCCATACTCGCGCCGGGAGGCCCGGGTCACGTTGCCGCCCGACAGGTGGGCGAGAAGCTGCATGCCGTAGCACAGGCCCAGCACGGGCGTCCCCAAGTCGAGCAGCGCCGGATCGGCGGTGGGAACGTTGTCACCATAGACCGAGTTGGGGCCGCCCGAGAGAATGATGCCCTTGGGGTTCCACTCTCGGATCCATGACACCGTGCGGGACGGCGGATGGATCTCGCAGTAGACGTGCGCCTCACGCACCCGACGGGCGATGAGCTGCGTATACTGGGAGCCGAAGTCTATGATGAGGATGCCGTCGTGATGCGGGACCGCGCGGGGTGGTGCGCCTGGTCCGCTCGTTGGATCCGCCTGCGCGACGCCGGTCATCAGTCCCCCTCGATTCGTTCGCCGGCAAACAGCGATTCCACGGTTTCCCGTGCCCGCGCCAGCCACCAGCGGCTGCCGTCGACCATGACCTCGGCGGGGCGAGGGCGGGAATTGTAGTTCGACGCCATGACGAAGCCGTATGCACCGGCCCCCAGGACCGCGAGCCGATCGCCGGCGGTCACGTCGGGCAGCTCACGGTCGAGCGCGAGAAAGTCTCCGGTTTCGCACACGGGGCCGACCACGTCGGCGCGGATGGTGCCGCGCTCCCGGCCGTCCAGCGCGACGATCTCGTGGTACGCCTGGTAGTGGCTCGGACGGACCAGGTCGTTCATGCCGGCGTCCACCACGACGAAATCCTTGCCTCCGGAGTGCTTGCGGTAGAGCACTTCGGTGATGAGCACGCCGGCGCTTCCCACGAGGAATCGCCCCGGCTCGAGATAGACGGCGTAGCCCGTCGGCGCGAGCAGCGGCACGATCGCCTCGGCGAAGCGCGCCGGATCCATACCCGGCTCGCGGCCATAGCGGATGCCGAGTCCGCCCCCGATGTCGATCACGTCGAGCCGGTGGCGGCCGCCGCTCTCCAGGCGGCCGGCCAAGTCCAGCAGCCGCTCGATCCCCTGGCGGAACGGTTCGGGGTCGGAGAGCTGGCTGCCTAGGTGCATCGCCAGGGTCGTGAGCCGGAGTCGCGGCTGGCGAGCCATTACCTGCGCCGCCGCCGGCACCTGGTCCATGGGCACGCCGAACTTGATGCCGCCCTTGCCGGTCGAAATGTAGGGATGGGTGTCGGTGGTGACGTCCGGATTGATCCGAATCCCGACGGCGACATCGGCGCGCTCCTGCTCGGCGATGGCCGCCAGCCGCTCGAGCTCCTCGACCGACTCGACGTTCAGGTGGCCGAGTCGCGCCCGGACCGCCTGGCGGAGCTCGGCATCGGCCTTCCCCACCCCGCTGAACACGATCCGATCGGGCGTGAATCCCGCGGCGAGGGCCCGGGCCAACAAACCGCCCCAGACAAAAAAGGCCCCGGCCCCCAGATACCCAATTGATGCGAGCAACCCGAG
>JBQCGH010000112.1:0-23753 GCA_051955835.1 Gemmatimonadales bacterium | reverse complement strand
GGATGATGGGGGGTGGGGTGTTGTGGGGGTGTGGGGTGTGGGGTGCGGGGTGCGCGGGCCGCGCACCCCGGAGCCGCGGGGGGGGCCCGACCCGCTCACTGCTCACCGCTTACCGCTCACCTGTTCCAACCTCTCTGTCCGCCTACACCGCTCCCGCCTTCATCCGCTCGCGTACCGCTGCCGTCTCTTCGCGGTTGGGCCCGTAGATGCCGGGCGCGACGCCGCCGGCCAGGCGGCACATCATCGAGAGCTGGCCGCGATGGTGGATGAGATGCATGAGCAGCGCGCCCCACAGGATGTCCCGGATCGACATACGCCGGTCGGCGAACTGGATCTCCCGATCCAGGTCCGCATCGGTCAGGTCGGCCAGTCGTGCGACGGCCTCCTGATGGACCCGCCGGTAACCGGGCGGGAGGAGCCGTACCTCGCGAGGACGCTGGAGATTCGGCGGGCCCTCCTGGAAGTCCACGACGCCCTTCGCGATCCCGTGGCTGATGTAGCCCTCGATCTCGGCGAGGTGCCAAGCCATCTCGCCGATCGAGCGGTTGCCTGGATCGGGGCGGAAGTCGTACTGGTTGGCGGGCAGCGCTTCCAGCACCTTGCTGGTGAGCCCTGACTCCATGTCCCAGACGGTGCGGAAGCGGTCGAGCTCTTTCACGGGCGGCATGGTATCCTCCTGCGGCGGGGCCGCGAATGGCACACAGGCGTAGGCATCTTCCGGGAGCCTATTGTGCCACCGCGGACCGGCGGGCGCAAATGCGGGCGGCCCGACGACGACCCGCCTTCCCACCGGTCATCACGCCGCGGTCGGCGGGGCGCCTCCCCCTACGACGTTTGCGTGCCTGGCGAAGCAGCGCCACTCGCCGTGCTCGAGCCGCCACAGGTTGGTGAACCGGCGATGGGTGATGGTGTCGCTCGGCGGATCGGTGACGCGGTCGCGGCCCATCACGACCACCACGTCTCCGTGGCAAAACATGTGCTCGATTTCCTGCGACATCGACGTATGGCGGATGCGGCCAGCCTGAAGCAGGCCGATGGTCCGGCGCTTGTCGTTCACGACGTTGATCGGCGAGTTGACGGCGAAGTCATCAGTCCACAGTCGGTCGAGCGTCGCGACGTCTGCGGCGAGAAAGGCGACGCGGTTTTCCTCCTCGCGTGCCAGCACATCCTGTTGCCAGTTGCGGCTCATCGAGATCTCCTCCGCTGGAAAGGGCTCAGGCCCGAACACAGGTGAAACGCGCGCAGGCGGCTCGGCTTCTCACTGGCCCCAGCCGGTCCGCCCACCCGGCGGCCGCCGGCAGCAGCAACGAGTCCAGGCGCCCCATCCGCTGCTGATCGACGGTCGGGCGGAGCTCGAGCCGGCCGCATCGACGCCGCATGATCGACCTGGTGGGGAATCGGTGCTTGGGAGGGGACAGGTCTGTCGGACGACCGGTAATTACGACCGGAAGCCGGCCCGGAAGCCTAGACTTTAGCGCGAGGCCTCGCGGGAACTCGCGACGGTGCGTCGGCAGGTAGTCGGCGCCAGGATCAGGCGAACGGCTGAACGACCGGGAGGCAAGGGCCGGCCGGCAGGCGCCGGCCCAGTTCACCGGGCCGCTAGTGCCCGATCCCGAGCAGAAAGAGGATCAGGATGATCACGCCGGGGACGCCAAGCAGCCAGAGCAGGATGAGCGCCATCGGGAGTCTCCTTTGGGTCCGCGGCTCTCAGGCCGCCCGGTCGCGGGTGCGGTAGTGGGTGAACGTCATGGGCTCGCCCGATGCCATCCAGCCGCCGAGCACGGCGCCGATCAGGCCGATGAGCAGGGCCACGGCGGTCGCCAGCGCGTTGTTACGGACGGCCGCCGCTAGGTCAGCGTCTCCGAGCGGAGTGGCCCCCGGAACGATGGCCGCAAGCCCGCCATACCAGCCGCCGACATGGCCCACGCCACCCATCGCGCCGAGCACCAGCAGGAAGGGAATGGTGAGCAGCCAGACGATGGCGCCGTGCAGCATCGCGGGTTCCGAGCGGACCCGGCCAGCGATCCGGGCCGCCACCCAGCCACCCGCCACATAGCCGAAGAACGCGCCGCACACCGAGAAGATGAGTCCGATGAGATGGATCTTCTTCCAGTCCACATACTGCGCCGCCTCGTTGGCGCCGAGCGCCAGCCCGACCAGTCCGATCAGGAGGCCGACGGCAAGCGCCGTGAGCGCGCCGATCCAGACGGCTGTCCACGACACGGGCCAGATCACCCATTCCGGGTCCTGTCGCTGCAGCATGGGAATCTCCTTCTACTGAGTGCGCCGCTTCACGCGGCCCGCCGTCCCTGGGTCACCGATCCAAGTGCCGGAACGTTAGATCAGGGCGTTCCAGGCTGCGGCGATGCAGGTCACCAAGTCCCGCGTCCCAGGCTATCATCAGGCCCATGGAGCTTCCCGATCTGCCCATCCTCTCCGATCTCGACGGCACGCTCATCGACTCGACCCGGTCGGTGGTCGCCGCGTTCCGCTGGTGGGCCGCGCGGCGCGGGTTGAGGGCGGACATCGTGGACCGGCTTCCCTTCGGCCGCACCTCGGCCGATGCCGCCGCGATGCTCGCCCCGCACTTGGACGCGGTCCAGGAGGGTGCGCTGCTCGACGACCGGCAGGCGCAAGACACCGATGGCGTGGTCGCATTCGACGGGGCAGGCGAGCTCCTGGCATCGGCGCGGCGGCTCGCGGTCGTGACCTCCGGGCCAGAGCGCCTGGCCGCCGCGAGGCTCCGGGCCGCCGGTCTTCCCCGTCCTCCCTTCCTGGTCACACCGGAGTGCTGGACTCGCGGCAAGCCGGACCCCGAGCCATACCTGGTCGGAGCCCGGGTTCTTGGCGTTCTGCCGCGTGACTGCGTCGTCCTGGAAGACGCGCCGGCTGGCGTCGAATCCGGCCGCGCGGCCGGCATGCGCGTCATCGCCATGCTCACGACGCACCGGCGCGAGGCCCTTCCCGGAGCGAGTGCGTACCTGGAATCCCTGCGGCAACTGCCCGGCGCGCTTCATTCGCTCGCCGTAGAGGGCTAGGAAGCGCGATGCAGATTGGCGTCGATCTCGGCGGCACCAAGACCGAAGTCATCGCGCTGGACGCGTCCGAGGTCGTGGCCGCGCGCCGACGGATCGCGTCGCCGCGCGACTATGCCGGGACGCTCGATGCGATTGCGGGGCTCGTCGCGGACGTCGAAGCCGAGACCGGGCGCACTGGGTCCGTCGGGGTCGGGATCCCCGGCGTCGTGAGCCACCTCAGCGGCCGGGTGAAGAACGCCAACTCCACCTGGCTCAACGGCCGGCCGCTGCAGCGAGATCTCGAGGCTCGACTTGCCCGACCGGTCCGCGTGGCCAACGACGCGAACTGTTTCACGCTCTCGGAGGCGATCGATGGCGCGGGGCGGGGGCTCGGCGCGGTGTTCGGCGTCATCCTCGGCACCGGCGTCGGCGGCGGGATCGCGATCGGGGGACGGATCCACGAGGGACCCAATCAGATCGCCGGCGAATGGGGCCACAACGTGCTGCCCTGGATGACCGATGAAGAGCGGGCGTCCGCGCCCGCCTGTTACTGCGGCAAGCGGGGTTGCGTGGAAACGTTTCTGTCCGGACCCGGCTTCGAGCGCGAGGCCGCCCGGCGCTCCGGTGCCCAGCGTTCGAGCCACGAGCTCGTGCGGGCCGCGGCCGCCGGCGATGCTCAGGCGTGCGAAGCGATTGAGCGATACGCCGACCAGCTGGCGCGCGCACTCGCCGGCGTAATCAACGTGATCGATCCGGACGCGGTGATCCTCGGCGGCGGCATGTCCAATCTGCCGGACTTGTCGGCGGCGGTCGCTGGGCGGCTGCCGGCATACGTCTTTTCGGATAGCGTCCTCACCAGGATCCTCGCGAACCAGCACGGCGATTCGAGCGGCGTACGTGGGGCGGCGTGGCTGTGGGCGGAGCCGTCACCCTGAGCGAAGCGAAGGAGCCATGCGCCAAGCCATCGCTCCTTCGCTTCGCCCATCATGAAACAGGAACGGGACGACACTCGATCCCGCTCGGAACCACTCCTACGGGCCCGGTGTGACCGTGAGCGTCATGCCGAGGTCCGCGAAGTCCGGAGGGAAGGGCGCGCCGATGGCGTCCTCGCCGGCGATCGTCCACTGCGGATACTGACCGCTGACCTGGATCGCGGTCATATCGGTGGTGAGCCCGGACACGAACGTGAAGCTGACGAGCGTCCCGGCGGGCGAGGACGGCAGCGTCACCTGGGTGCCCACCGGCGCGAAGCAGACGTCCTTGGTCAGGGTGTCTGCCACGGGCGCGGTAAACGCGAGGATGTCCCCGTGTGCCTGGCAGGGAATGCTGTCCGTGATCACGGCCATGACGCTCGCCTGCTGGGGCAGGGTGAAGCTGCAGGTCGTGGCGCCGCCGGGGGTCGTCGCGTTGGTGCAGGTGAGGGTCGCGGTCGGGGCCTGTACCGTGACCGCCTTGGTCGCGGTGCCCGACACGCCCGCGCTGTCGGTCACGGTCAGCCTCGCGTTGTAACTTCCCGCGGCGGCGTAGTCATGGCTGGGATTCTGGTCGGTCGCAGTCGCGCTGTCGCCGAAGGTCCACTGCCACGACTTTATTGGGCCGCCACCCTGAGCGGCGGTGCTGCTGTCGGTGAACGCGCAGGTGAGACCGGTGCAGGTGACCCCGAAGTTGGCGGTGGGCGGGGTGCCCGCGGGTGGGCCGGTGACGTTGCTGCCGCTGCCGCCGCAGGCAGTGGACACGAATCCGACCGCCGCGATGATCCACCATGGGTTTCGCATACGTGACTCGCTCGGGCATGGGTGACCGCGGCCGGGCGGCCGCGACGCTCTCTCCGTGTCGGGCTGGCCTCGAGGAGCCGAGAGCGAGCTCCGGGCGCTGCGCAGGGTCGCACCGGGCGTGCCATCACGGCCGCCCGCCTGCGCCAAGGGGATGCGAACGCCTCCCGCGCACTCTGGCCCGCGGGCGAGGGCCGACCTGGCGCGGGGGGACAAGGTGTCCAGCTTTTCACCGGACACGAGAGGCCGGCCGCCAGGCCAACGATCACAGTCTAGGGGAACGCCTCGGGGAGGGATGTGCGCTATAACCCTCGACCGGCAACAACTGCATTCGGCGCCACTTCCGTTGGGTTGTGTGACGCGGTGACCGGGTGACCGCCGCTCCGCGGCGACCCATCATCGGCGTGATGGGCTCCGGCGCCCCGCGCCCCGTCACGCTCGAAGCCGCGCGTGTGCTTGGCAGGCTCCTGGCCGGCGCCGGCTGGATCGTGCTCACCGGCGGCCTGCCTGCCGGAGTGATGGAGGCGGCCGCGGCCGGCGCGCGGTCCGTACCCGGCAGCCTCACGATCGGTGTTCTACCGACCGGACCGGACGGCCCGGTGAGCTCCGAGATCGACGTCGCCCTCTTCACCGGCGTGGGCGAGGCGCGGAACGCGATCAACGTGTTGAGCAGCGACGTCGTGGTCGCGTGTGGGGTCGAGGGTCCTGGCACCGCGTCCGAGGTGGCGCTGGCCCTCCGCCTCGCGCGGCCGACCGTCCTCCTGGCCGCGGACCCGGCCGCGCTCGCGTTTTACCGCTCGCTCGCCGGGCCCCGCGCGTTGCACGAGGCTGACACGCCGGAGGTCGCAGTCGAGCTCATCGAGCGACGGCTGGGAGTGCCGCGATGGAGGCGGTGAGCGGCTCCAACGACCCTGTTGCCCCCGCCGCCCCTCGCGGCGAACTTGCTCTCTCCCATCGCCCACGACCGCTCATGGCCACCCTCGCGACCGAATCCCAGCGACCCGACGCTCCGGTAGCGGAGGCCATCATCGGCGAGCGCGCCTCGGCCTGGCCGCGCGTCGCGGTCCTGTTCTCCTCCATGGCGATCGTCGCCGGCATCCTGTGGGACATTTCCTGGCACAAGACCATCGGGCGGGACACCTTCTGGACCCCGCCGCACCTGCTCGAACAGTTGGGCGCCATCGCCGCCGGCGTGAGCTGCGGCTGGCTGGTCTTGCGGACGACCTTCGCGGGCTCGTCCCGGTCCCGCGCCGAATCCGTGAGGTTCTGGGGCTTCCGCGGACCGCTCGGCGCCTGGGTCACGATCTGGGGCACGTTCGTGATGATCACGTCGGCGCCGTTCGACGACTGGTGGCACAACGCCTACGGGCTCGACGTCAAGATCATGAGCCCGCCGCACATGGTGCTCGCCGTCGGCATGATCTCCGTCGTGGTGGGTGGGATGCTGCTTATGCTGGCCGCCCAGAACCGCGCGACCCGCGCCGACGAGGTCGGGAGGCTCGCCCGCGCGTTCATCAGCGCGGGCGGACTCCTCGTCGTCATGGTGGCGACGATGATTTCCGAGTACGCCAGCCGCGCGAACACCATGCACGGGGTGCTGTTCTATCAGGTGGCCGCCATCGCGTTCCCAGTGCTTCTCGCCGCCCTGGGGCGGGCCGGCCGAATGCGGTTCTCCGCCACCGCCACCGCCCTGGTCTACATGGGAATCATCCTGGCGACGATCTGGATCCTTCAGCTCTTTCCCGCGCAGGCCAGGCTGGCCCCGATCTACACCCCCGTCACCCACATGGTGCCCCCGGAGTTTCCCCTGCTCCTGGTCGTGCCCGCGCTCGCCGTCGATCTCCTGCTGATGCGTGCGCGCCCAGGGCGAGACTCGCTTCTTGCCGCGTGGGTCGGCGTGGTGTTCGTGTTCCTGCTCCTCGTGGTGCAGTGGTGGTTCGGGGAGTTTCTGCTCTCTCCCGCTGCGCACAACTACGTCTTCGCCGCCGGCCAATGGCCGTACATGGTCCGGCCCGGGCCCTGGCAACACCGGTTCTGGGGCGTGCCGACAGGCGCCGCCGGTGGGCTCGACGTTGGCGCGCTGGCCCGGGGCATCGGCGCGGCGATGCTCATCGCGATCGGGTCCGCCCGGGTGGGGCTCTGGTGGGGGGACGGCATGTCGCGCGTCGTGCGATGACGCGAGCCGGTCGGTGGCTCGGACTCGTGGGGCTCGTCGCCCTCTGCTCCGCCCACGTCGGCAGCCCGGACGTGTGGTTCGAGGGTAGCGCGGGACCGTATCACGTGCTGGTATACGTCCGTCTGCCCGGCGTGATCCCCGGGATCGCCGACGTCAACGTGCAGGTGGCGAACGCGAGGGCGGACACCGTCACGGCGATGGTCAACCTGTACGACGCTCGTGCGGGCATGCCGCCGCCCGATGTCGCCCGTCCCGTGGCCGGCGCGCCCGGCTGGTACGCCACCCGCCTGTGGATCATGGCGCCAGGGTCGAACAGCGTCACCATTGCGGTCAAAGGTGCCAAGGGCGCGGGCACCACGGTCATTCCGGTGGCTGCGGTTCCCAATCGTCGCCTGCCGCTCGGCCGGTGGCTCGGCGTCATCCTCGGCGCGGCCGGTCTGTTTCTCTTCGCGGGCATCGTCACGATCGTGGGCGCGGCCGTGCGCGAGAGCGTGCTGCCTCCCGGCCGCGCTCCCGATCAGCCCCGACTGCGCGCCGGGCGCCGAGCCATGGCGGGAGCCGCCGCGCTGGTGGGCCTGCTGCTTCTCGGCGGATGGCGCTGGTGGAGCGGGGAGGATCGCGCGTACGTCGAGCGCATGTACCGGCCGTTTCCCGCCACGGCCGTTGTAACCGGCGGCGCCACGGCCCCGATGATGCGGCTCGAGATTGCAGATTCCGGGTGGATCATGCGGGGCGACTCCACCTGGCTCGCCGCGCATGGCCAACACGCCTGGCCTCCGCTCGTGACCGATCACGGCAAGCTGATGCACCTCTTTCTGGTCCGTGCGTCGGACATGGGCGCCTTTGCGCACCTCCATCCCACGACGCGGGATTCCGTGCGGTTCGAGGCCTCGCTGCGGGGCGTGCCGCCGGGCTACTATCGCGTCTTCGCCGATGTGGTGCATGAGAGCGGGTTCGCCAAGACGCTGGTGACGACCGTCGACGTGGTGGATTCGACGACCACGGGGATCGGGCGGCCCGGTGAGGATGCGGTGTATGTCGGGAGCGCCGCTGACCGGCGTGCGACGTTGCCCGACGGCGCCACGATCACCTGGGCGGGCGACGCCGGACCGCTGGTCGCCGGCGCGCCGGCGCCGCTTCGCTTCCTCGTGCAGCAGCCCGATGGGCGCCCGGCCGCGCTCGAGCCCTACCTCGGCATGCCGGGCCACGCGGTGGTCGCCCGGGATGACGGCGCCGTCTTCATCCACCTGCATCCAATGGGGACGGTCTCGCCCGCGGCGCAGGAGACCTTCACCCTGCGCGGCCAGGGCGATACGGTCACTGGAATGGTCGGCGCGCGTATCGCGGCCCATGATTCCGCCATGGCCGTGATGCCGCGTGCGGCGGCCGACGGCCAGTTATCGTTCCCTTATGCCTTTCCCCAGCCGGGCCGGTACCGCATCTGGGTGCAGGTGAAGCGCGCGGGCCACGTGGAAACCGCCGCATTCGACGCGCGTGTCGAGCCCCCGATGTCCCGCTGATCTTCCTTCATGCTGAATACCTCGGACGACCTGTTTGCCGGCGGCGGCACAATGGGCCGCCTCATGCGGGCCTTCGATCGTCCGCGCGATCATGGCGCAGACGCTCGAGGAGGAAGGCTACGTCGTGGTCCAGGCGCGGAACGGTCGCGAGGCGCTCGAGCGGCTGGCCGCCGCCGCCCAGGTGGACGTGGTGCTGAGCGACGTCGTGATGCCGCTGATGGGCGGCAGGGAGCTCGGCACCCGTTTGGCAGCCGAGCACCCGGACCTGCCGGTGATCTGGATGCCCCGGTATCCGCGCGACGCCGTGTCCGACGAGCGTCCAGGGCAGATTTTCCTCCAGAAGCCGATCCCGCCCGAACTGCGGGCGGCGACCTTGCGCGAGATGCTCGCGGCGACGCCGCGGTGGTAACTCCCTGAAGCATTAGTCCTGAATGACGGCTTCCGCGGGGTGGTCGAGCCCATCGACGACACACCGGGCGCTGATCGTGGGCGCCGGACCGGCAGGGTTGGCGGTGGGCGCCTGCCTCGCGCGGCTCCGGGTTCCGGCGCTGCTGCTCGAACAGGGGGACGCGGTTGGACGCCACCCCCCGGGCTAGCTCGCCACTCGCCGCCGCGGGACACGTCGTCGGCGGAGCGCGGCCATCAGCGCGACCACCGCTCGCTCCTTGGCCTTCGCCTCCACGTCCACCGTCACGTCCATCCCGAGCCACTCCCGCGGTACGTCCGCGGAGTCGATGTAGTCCGCATGCGGCCTGGTGTCGAGGCCGCGCCAACCGTCGCGCGGCGACGAGATGTGGAAGTACGGCTCTCGTCCGCTCCACGTGGCGGCGGCCCGACTGGTCGCATCAGCCACGGACAACCCGTCTGCGTTGCAGCGGTGGTGGTGGACGTCGTAGACCAGCGGGAGATCCAGTCGCTCGCACACGGGAAGCAGATCGGCTGGCGCGAACAGCCGGTCGTCGTTCTCCACGGCCAGCCGGCTTCGGGCCCGCGTGCTGAGACGCTCGATCGCTCGGCCCAGCCGAGCAATCGCGGCCTCGACACCCCCCGCCCCTCCTCCGCCATGCAGGACGATCACCTCGGCCCCCACCAGCTCAGCGATCGTGGCCTGGAACTCGACTTCGCGGATCGAGCTCTCCACCACGGATTCGCGCTCGGAATTGAGCACCACGAACTGGTCGGGATGGAAGCTGAGCCGCACGTCCAGCTCGCGCGCGAGTGTGGCGGCCTCCAGAAACACCTCCCGCGCCTCGCCTCGACGATCGACCTGCTCGAGTGTGTATCCGCTGGTCGGATGAGTGCCAAGTGGGAGAACTTGACTGTTGATGCGGAAGGCGCCGATGCCGAGCCCGTGGCAGTGCCGCACCGCGGCGGCGAGCGCCCGGGCATTGTCCAAGGCGATCGCCGCGAGGTAGTCGCGCCTCGCGTTCGCGGTCAGGGTCGAGACGTACCGGTGGGTCGCCGAGCGGAACTTGATCGGCGCGTCGAGAAACTGGCAGCAGAGACCCCAGCGGATCATGACCGGGCTGAAACGGTCGTGCCCCGCTTCACTTACCGCTCACCGCTTCCCGCCGTGCCGTGCTTGCTCGTCTTGCCGAGATGCTTGGTGGCCGAGGTCTGGGCAGCTTCGGTACTGTGATCGTCCGGAGACCCGCTGGCGCCCGGAACCTCCGGCTCTTCCTCACGCTGTAACCGGTCGACCTCGATCCCGCTTCGGCGCAGACTGTGCTGCTCTGCTCGCGCCATTCATCGCTCCTTGCGTACGTCGGGTTCGTCGGTGCGCTCTCGAACGCGCAAGGGTAGTGGCGTCGGGGGGCTCGCGAGGTGACTTGGAACACGGGCGACCGAGCGCGGCTCAGAGCAGCTTCACGATCCAATCGCCGAGGAGATACCCGATACCAGCGACCCCCAGGCCGACAATGAACATGTCCAGGCCGCTCCGGATGACCCCTCGACCAGTGAAAAAGCTGCGGGCCGCGCCCACGGCGAAGTGCGAGACCATGGCGAGCACGAAGGAAGTCCAGATCGCGGCGCGGCCGGTGGACAGGAGAAGCGGCGCCACGGGAATCAGCGCACCCAGCGCGGTGGCGATCCCCGTGATCCAGGCCTCGCGCATCGGCGTCGTCGTTGCCTCGCCGATCTTGAGCTCCTCGCGGACCTGCTCCTCCAGCGCGCGAACGGGGTCCTGCATGATCTGCGCAGCCAGGGCCTGGGCCTGCGCGGCGGGCACGCCCTTCGTCTGGTAGATGAGACTCAACTCCTCTTCCTCGAGCTCCGGCATGAGCCGGATCTCTTCCCTCTCCATCGCGATCTCGTGCTCGAACACCTCCCGTTCGCTCTTGGCGGCGAGGTAGCCTGACGAGCCCATCGACAGCGCGTCGGCCGCCATTCCGGCCAGGCCAGCGACGACCACCGCGTGACTCGCCACGTCCAGACCACCGCCCTGCGCACCGATCATCCCCGCCACCAGACCGAAGTTCGCCGTGAGCCCGTCGTTGAATCCGTAGACCACGTTGCGGAGAAAGCCGCCGGCCCCGGTCTTGTGCCAGGGCTCCCCGTCGGCACCGCTGATCGAGGCGAGCGTCTCAGCGTGCTCTTTGGACTCCTTGGCCAGGGTGAGCGCGGTCGGGCCGACGACGCCATCCGGCGCTTCCCGGTACAGGCTGAGATAGCCTTTGACCTCGCGCCCCTCCTCCTGCAGGAGCATGGGGAGCAGGACCCCGGCACCCACTCGCCGCGCAACCCACGCGCGAAGCCTCGCCCCTCGCGAGGGGCCGGGCGTCTCCACCTGATGGCCGTTTTCCGCCAGGAGCGTCCGCCACATCATCACGTGCCGGTCCTCCACCGCGGCCAGCTTTCGGTAGAGCTCCGCCTTGTGTGCGTCCCGCTCCGCCTGCGCCAGCTCGCGGTAGAGGAAGGCGGCATCGGCCTCGTCCTCGAGGTGGTGCAACCAGATGTGGGGGGCCGCGGTGTGTAACATGGCCGGATATATACCCCGGTACGCCGTGAGCGGTAAGCCGGCTCCCTGCACGATTGAATCTGGGCGAGGGGCGGGGACTTAGTGGGGTTGACCTCGGTGGCGGTTCTTACCGCTTTTCCCCTGAGTCTCGCGATCAGTGCCTCTGATCCACCGACGTGTGAGCAGAGACTCACCTCACGCGGCGGCCTTTGCGACCATGTCCCGGGTCCCTGCATCTTTCAGGACGCCATGACCGGGACCCAGTTGATGGACTCGTACCTCCTCGCAAACGCCGAATCGGTGGTCGCCCGGGCCCGGGCCGGGGACGAGGATGCCCTCGAAGAGCTGTACCGAGCCTTCGAGGCACCCGTCTACAACCTTGCCCGCCGGATCTGCCGAACCACGGAAGACGCCGAGGATGTGCTCCAGGAGACCTTTTTCGAGGTCTGCCGCAGCATCGGGCGCTACCGCGAGGAGGGAAGCCTGTGGGGCTGGGTGCGGACCATCGCCGCGAGCAAGGCGCTCATGCGGCTCCGCCGGAACAAATACCGCGATACCGACGAGCTCCAGGAAGAGGTCGTTGGCCAGCGGCGTGAGGATACCGCCCTTCGCATGGACCTCGAGGCCGCCCTGGAGCGCCTGTCCGAAACCTCTCGGGCCGTCGTCTGGCTGCACGACGTCGAGGGCTATACCCACGACGAGATCGCGGGCATGATGGGCAAGACACCGAGCTTCTCCAAATCACAGCTTGCCCGGGCGCACCAGCGCCTCCGCCGCTGGCTGGGCGAGGAGGTGGAGACGTGACCCACCTGAGCATGGAAGCCCTGCTGAGTCTCCGCGAGGCCGGTCTCGAGCCGGGCGACGCGTCGGCACGGGCGCACGTCGACTGTTGTCCCCAGTGTCAGGAGGAGCTCGAGCGGCTGCACCAGCGGGTAGCGCGACTCAAGGCGCTACCCGCGTTGCGGTCAAGCCGCGATCGCTGGCCCCAGGTCGCGGCCTTGCACCGGATCGAGCGGCGGAATCGGCGGCAGCGGGCTGGTGGCCTGATCGGGTTGGCGGCGGCGGCGTCGATCGCGCTGGCCGTCACACTCGGGCCCCGGGGAAGCACGCCGAAGGGGGTGGAAGGCGCCGGGACCGGCCAGGAGATCCAGGCGGCCATGGCCCGCTCCCAGGCGCTGGAGAGCGCCCTGAACAGCTTCCAGCCCGACCAGCGGATGCTCGACGGCCGCACGGCCGGTATCGCGCAGGAGCTCGAGGACCGGATCGCGACGGTGGATCGGGAGCTCGAGATGGCCGACCTGCTGCAGCAGCAGGCGCGCGACGAGCAGGTGCTCAAACTCTGGCGCGAGCGCGTGGGCCTGCTCGACGCCCTGGTGGACGTCCACGTCACCCGCGCCAGCAACGTGGGTCTGTAGGCCCGAGGAGTACGCTATGCGACCTGTCTCTGTCCTGACGATGATGCTCACCGCGACATCCCTCGCCGCTTCGCCGGGCATGCTGGTGGCCCAGGGGCACGCCGACACGCTCCGGGCCGATCGCCTGGAGCAGCGGGTCGAGGGCCCTGACGGGCTCATGCGGATCGTGATGAACCGGCGGGCCCGACTGGGCATCAAGGTCAATCTCCAGGCCCGGGACAGCGATTCGCTCGGGGCCTACGTCCAGTCGGTCTCTCCCAACGGACCGGCCGCCAAAGCCGGCCTTCGCTCGGGCGACATCATCACCAAGCTCGATGGCAAGTCAGTGCTGGCCGGCGGCGAGGCCGAGGCGCAGGCGGACCGCCGGCAGTCGCTCCCGGGGCTGCGCCTGATCGAGCTCGCCGCACGGCTCGAGCCCAACGACACGGTCTCGGTCGAGTTCCTCCGGGGCAAAGATCACAAGGCCGTCTCGCTGGTGACCGAGGATGAGCCTGAGAGCTTTGCCCAGGGTCCGGACGGCCATCGCTTCATGATGCGGTTCTCCGGTCCAGGCCCGCATGATCGGTTGCGCGTGGGCGACTTCATGGATGAGATGGGTCCGGGCGATCGGTTCGAGTTCCTGACCGAGGGCTCCTTGGGCGACCTCGAGTTGGCACCGCTCAACCCCGATCTGGGCGCATACTTCGGAACCACCGAGGGTGTGCTTGTCATCCGCGCGCCGCGCGACGGCAGCCTCGGCCTCAAGGCGGGCGATGTGGTCCAGGCGGTGGACGGACGGAAGCCCTCGGGGCCGTCCCATCTTCTGCGAATCCTGCGGAGCTACGATCAGGGCGAGTCGTTCAAGCTGGACATCCTTCGAAACCACAAGCGGGAGACTGTCACGGGACGGCTGAGCGATCGCGACGGCTGATGTGCTGCGCCTCACAGATGTCCCCCGCAGAGTTCGCTATACGTTCGGTCCACCTCGGAGGACATTATGGGATTCCTGTGGACCTTGATCATTGGGTTGGTCGTCGGTGCGATTGCGAAGCTGCTGATGCCCGGCAAGGATCCGGGCGGTGTGATCGTGACCATGCTGATCGGCGTCGCGGGTGCCCTGCTGGCAGGGTTCCTCGGGCGCTCGCTGGGCTGGTACCAGAATCCCGGTGAAGGTCCGGGGATCATCGCCTCCATCATCGGCGCGATGATCCTGCTGCTGCTCTACCGGCTGTTCATCGGCCGGCGGGGAACCACGGTTCCGTAGCGGCGTGTCCGGGGCAGGACGAGAGGCGGAGCGTCGCTCAACGGCGCTCCGCCTCTCTGCTTTGGGAGAGCAGCCCAGGCCCGCGGAGCAGCCAAAAGGGCCAGGCATCGATGCCTGGCCCTTTTAGTGCGCTCGAGGTCGCCGAGGGACCGACGCCTTTTCAGCCCGCTAGACCAGCGCCACCCGCGGTCGCACGGGCCGATCGGGGTGCACCTGCCGGGCCAGCGCGGCAAAGGCCGGAATGTCGAGGCTCTGAGCCCCGTCGCTCAAGGCCTGCGATGGGTTGGGATGCACCTCGACGATCAGCCCGCAGGCCCCGGCCGCGAGCGAGCCTAGGCTGAGCGGCGTCACCAGCGCGCGGACGCCAGCGGCATGGCTCGGATCCACGATGACCGGCAGATGGGTCCGCTCGAGCAGGAGCGCCACGGCGTTGAGATCCAGCGTGTGGCGCGTCGCGCGCTCGAACGTCCGGATGCCGCGCTCGCACAATACGACGTTCGGATTCCCCTCGGCGAGGATGTACTCGGCGGCCATCAGCCACTCTTCAATCGTGGCACCGGCGCCGCGCTTGAGCAGGATCGGCTTGCCGCTGCGGCTGGCGGCGCGAAGCAGGGTGAAGTTCTGCATGTTGCGAGCGCCGATCTGCAGCATGTCGGCGAAGTGCCCCACGACGGCGACTTCTTCCCAGCTCAGGACCTCGGTCACCACCGGAAGTCCGGTGCGCTCCCGTGCGTCGGCCAGGTAACGCAGCCCTTTCACCCCGAGGCCTTGAAAGTCGTAGGGCGAGGTGCGCGGCTTGTACGCGCCGCCGCGCAGCATGTCGCCCCCCGCGTCGGCCACGGCCCTGGCGGTGTCGAGGATCATCCGCTCGCTCTCGACCGAGCACGGACCCGCGATCAGCACCCGCTCCTCCCCGCCGAACGTGATCGGACCGACCATGACCCGGGTGCCCTCCGGCTGCCGCCGGCGGTCCACCAGTGGGATGTCCGGCTTCGTGGTGTGATGCGCCGGGGTCGGCGGCGGCGCCGAGAGTCGCGAGCCTTCCACCCATGCCTCGTAGCTTCCCAGCACCACCACCTGCGCCGCGAGCGCCTCGACTTCCTCGAGCGCTTCGGCCACTCGCGGATCCGAGGCGGATCCGTCGATGTCGACGTAGAATCGGTAGGTCCAGGGCGCGGACCGCTCGGGGCGCGACTGAAGCGCCATGAGGTTGACGCCCCGAACGCCGAATGCTTGGAGTGTGAGCGCCAGCATGCCGGGCTTGTGGTCGATCAGGACGATGAGGGACGTCTTGTACCGCGTGCTGCCCGTGCTTCCGGCCGGCAGGGCGGGAGCGTCGGCTCGGGTGAATGTCAGGAAGCGGGTCTGGTTGGTCGGGTCGTCCTCGATGCGCTCGGCCAGGGGCACCAGCCCGTGCGCATCGGCCGCGTGCCGCGCCGCGATCGCCGCGAGCGACAGGTTGCCCTCCTGGGCAACGAGCTCGGCGCTTCCCGCCGTGTCCCATGCGCTTACCAGCTCGACATCGGGCAGATGCTCGCTGAGCCACCGCCGACACTGCCCAAGCGCGACGGGATGGGACAACACCCGCCGGATCCCGTCCAGCCGGGCGCCGGGCAATGCCATGATGGTGTGGTGCACCGGATAGAGGATTTCGTGAGTCAGGCGGAGCGTGCCATCGCCGAAGGCCTCCTCGAGCAGGTCATAGGTCGTCGTGACCGACCCGATCAGCGAGTTCTCGATCGGCAGACAGCCGGCATCTGCCGCGCCCGTCCGCACGGCCGCCACCACGTCTGCCGCTTCCCGGCACGGGACCGTCTCGTGGTCGGGCCAGCGGCGGCGGGCGGCCGCCTGGCTGAACGATCCGTGGGTGCCCTGAATCGCTACGCGCATCGTCTGCTCCACAGGTGAACGACGAAAAGCCCCACCGGATAGGTCCGGCGGGGCTGCGATGACGTCCGGTCGGGGGGCGCTAGACTACGCTACCGACTCCGGACGGCCATCGAGGCCGCGCCGGCTTGGTAAAGTAGAAAAACCACGCGCTCCGAGACTGGGGCATGGCTCCAACGTACCGGGCGGCCCTCCGATTTGTCAAGCAAGCTTATCTTTGGCGCTCGTGAACCGCCCGTTCATCATTGTCGTACTCGTTGTCGTCGTCGCGCTGCTCCTGGCCGGCGTCGCCGGCCCAGTCGCCGGGCAGGGCTTGCCGCCCTATGCGCCCATCAATCCCGTGGCCGACTCGCGCACGCCGCTCGGATTCGAGCCGTATCACCCCGCCCGTGCGAGCGGCTGGAGGATCGGCCTCGCCCTCGATTACGCGAGCGCAGTGGAATACTTCCAGGCAGCGCGCGCAAGCTACGTGCTGGACGCCGAGCTCCTGCGGCTTCGCCTCCGGGTGGCGCGCGACCTGAGCCCGTCGGTGTTCGTCATGGCGGATGCGGCGGCGCAGGGCGGCTATGCGGGCTTTCTGGATGGCTTCCTCAACTGGTATCACAACCTGCTCGGCATCAGGCTCGAGGCGCGCGAGCTCCGCCCGAGCAACTCGTTTCTGTACCAGCTTGTGCTGCCCGATGGATCGGTCCACACCCGCCGTTCGAGCGACCTCTATTTGGGCGACATGCACCTGGCCGCCGGCTTCCGCGCGGGTCCACACGTCCAGGCGTTCGCGACTGTCGCGCTCCCGACGTCGACCGGCCCGGTCGGCTACGGACGCGGCACGGTCGGTTGGGGAATCGAAACAACCATGCGCGCTCCCGTCGCTCGACCCCTGGTCTACGAGGGCAGCTTCGGCCTCGGCTATACGCCTGCGCACGGAGATCTGACCGACATCCAGCGGACCACCTTCGTATCGGCGAGCTCGGGCCTGCGCTGGCGGTTCTGGGGACGGCAGTCGCTCTACGCGAATCTGTTCTACCACAGTCCCTACTATCACGACACGACCATTCCCGCCCTCGACCGGCGGGAGCTCTCGTTGGATTTCGGGTGGATTCTGGCCACGAAGCGGGGGGCGGAGTGGCGGATCGGTCTTACCGAGGATCCGGAGCCGAGCGGACCGGCGATCGACCTCGTGTTTCGGCTGGGCGTGTCGCGTTAGACGTCAGGTGCCGACTTGTCCGGGCTTGAAGAGGAACTGCTCCATGTTGCGGAAGAGGAATTCCTTGGCCTTGGGGTCGCGAAGGTTCAGCCCGTAGTGATTGATGAGCTGCTGCTGCATCTTGAGCCACTCGCCCCAGCACACGCCACAGATCTCGTCGTAGACTCGCTTGCCCAAATCGTTGGGAAACGGCTGAAACGCCATCCGCTCCCGTTCCATGCCGCAGCGAGCGCAGTGCACTGTTGCCATGGGGCGGAAGATAGGTGCCCGTGGAAATGTGATCCAGCCTACGGAGCGACGCCCCAAGTGTGATGCAGTCTACGGGCAACCCTTCCCATCCTCATTAAGATGCATTCAGGGTGTGAGTCGGCGCCGAATGGCTTCGTTCCGCCTGATGTGTCTGACGCCCGACGCGGTGCCCAGCCCGGTGCCAATGCCGAACAGCACGGCCGGGGTCACCGTGACGAGAGGCAGGAAGGCCGTGGGCCAAGCGAAGACAAAAGCAGTGGCTCCCGCGATTAGCGGGGCCCAGGTCGACTGAACGGCGTCGACAAAGCGGAGGCGGCTGCGAACGAAGTTTCTGGACATGAGGTAGCCGGCGAAGCCGGCCGCCAAGGTCAAGAGCAATTGAACCATGGATTTACCCTCTGTAGAGGACATTGAGGCCGCGTTACAGTACGAAACGTCAGAGAAAAAGATTCGCCGACGGGCTGCCGTCAGGCATCAGACTAGCGACAGTGTGAGTACGTACCGCGGGTGGAAGGTTCGTGTCCTTGCTCCTGTCTCTATTCGGGAAAGGAGGCGACTGATGCGACATCCGACCGTTCAGGTGCCCAATATCGGCCCGATGGACCACGCGTGGGATCTACTGGGAGAGTGGCAGGCCGAGTTCGAGTTGCCGGAAACCGAATCGCCGGTTCACGGGAAGGTGACCTTCCGGTCGTGGACCGACGCCGAGTTGAGCCTCGATCCCATCGAGGCGGCGATCGCCGGCATTCCGGCGCAGGTGCCGCTCGAGCGAGCGAGCGAGATCCATCTGACCGACGCCGGCGGCGGCGCCCTCCAATGGGTGCTGCACGCACCGTCCACCAACTGGTCGCTGCAGGCCACGATGTGGCCCGGGTCGCTTCATCTGTTCGTGAGTGATGCGGACGACGACGAGGAGCAGCTCTACCGGGCGCGGGCCGTCCGGACGCAAGAGTACTACTTGCGGAAGTACCCGATCGACGCTGAATGACCACGCATAGCCTCGAACTGCAATTGCACGGCTTCGGCGCCCCGCTTGCCCCGGCGCACGCCGAGGTGGCGGAGCTGGCGCCAAGGGATCGGCTCAAGCGGGCCGCCACCATCTTCGGGGCCTTCATCGCCGTCGCGATCATCGCGATCCCCATTCCGATTGTGCACTTCGTGGTGGTGCCGGGCGGCCTGCTGCTGGCCTTCCTGCTCGGCACCCTGCGGCTTCGAGAGGGCGCGATCTTCCGCGGCGTGCGGGGAAAGTGCCCGTTCTGCGGCACCGAGCAGCAATTCCCGCTCTATGGCCGGTTCTCGCTGCCCAAGTCGCTCCACTGCTCGAACTGCGGCCGGAAGCTCACGCTGGACGAAGGGACGGAAACGGCGTAGGCTGACGGCGGTGTGCTCCGCTCATCAGCGGAGCAGCGCCGGTGCATTTGGTCTGCCGCTCACCAACGGAGCAGCGCGCTGCCCCACAAGAATCCCGAGCCGAACGCGGTGAGCGCCACGAGGTCGCCGGGCTCCAAGCGCCCGGCGCGTGCGCACTCATCGAGCGCCATGGGGATCGTGGCCGCCGTAGTGTTCCCGTAACGCTCGATGTTGTTGTACACCTGGTCGTCTCGAAGCCCCAGCGCTTTCTGCATCATCTCCGCGATACGCAGGTTGGCCTGGTGGGCCACGAGGAGTGCGAGCTCCCCCGTGGTGTACCCGCTCGCAGCGAGCACCGCTCGAACCGACTCGGGCATCCGGGTTACGGCGTGGCGGAACACCTCCTTCCCGTCCATCTCCAGGAAGTGCCGCCCTGCCTCCATCTGTTCTCCAGACATCCGCGGGTGGTACATCGAGCCCGGGGCATCGACCCACAGCTTTTCCGCATAGGCCCCGTCGCCGTGGAGATCGTAGCCCAGGAGCCCACGGCCATCCTCACCAGGGCCCAGCACGACGGCGCCAGCGCCATCGGCGAAGATCACGGCGGTATTCCGTCCTCGCGTCGAGACGTCGAGCGCGGTGGACTGCACCTCCGCGCCGACCACCAGCACGTGGCGATAGAATCCGCAGCGGATGAATGCGTCGGCGACCGCCAGAGCGTAGACAAAGCCGCTGCACTGGTTCCTGATATCGATCGATGGGATCGGGCCGATGCCCAGGACGCGTTGGAGGAATACGCCGTTGCCCGGCGCGAAATGGTCGGGCGTGGACGTAGCGTAGACGATGGCGTCGACACCGTCGGCGTCGACACCGGCGGATTCGAGTGCGCGGACGGCCGCCTTATGCGCAAGCTCGGTGTTCGTCTCACCCGGGCGCACCCAGCGGCGCTCCTGGATACCGGTGCGCGTGCGGATCCATTCATCGCTGGTGTCCATGAGACGGGAGAGATCGTCGTTGGTGACGACCCGCTCGGGCACCGCGAGGCCAGTCCCGAGGAAGCGTGCGCCGGGCATGTCGGACCATCCAGGTGGAATGAGCGGGATTAAGTATACCGTCGGCGAAAGACCCCCCACAGCAACCACACCCACGCGAGCCAGGACGCGGTCAGCGTCCACCCCATCGATCGCCAGGCCTCCCACAGCACTCCCTCGGGCGTCAGCCACGCGGGCCAGCCGTCGCCGGGACGCAGACGTCGCCGCTCGAGGACCTGCGAGCTTCCGAAGCCTCGCCGCAATCCTTGCAGCACAGCGTCGCACAACGCCGGACCCTCGGGGTGCGGCGTGGGGACGGCCATGAGATTCCACACCATGTTCGTGGCACCCCAGCCGTGGCTGTCGCTTGCACCCACTACGAAGCGATTGTCCCGACGCGCGAGGGCCACGACGGAGTCACGGCGCGCCCGGCTGATCTCGTTGGCCTTGGGCGCGGCGTTGACGATCTCGACCCCATCGGCGCCAGCCGCGAAGAGCGTGTCCAGCCGGTCGCGATGGTTCCGCTCGTACTCGGGCAGGGAGAGCACGGTCAGGGCGCCGTAGGCACGCTCGCTCTCGCCGAGCAGGCGCTCGAGTGCCTGCAGTGAGTTGTTGTAGCGACGCGGGTCGACCGGCAGCGAATCGCCAAGCAGGACGATGTGCGCCTTCCATGCGCTGACCTCGATGCCTGGACACGCCACCGGGAAGTGCGAAGGTGGCGCCGCACGGGGTCGAGCCGCCGCCGAAGACCTGAGGCCGGCGACCGTGTTGTGGTCGGTGACGAACACCACGTCGAAGCCTCCACGCGCATGCCACCGGAGATTGGCTTCGGTGTCGAACCCGCGCATGAGTGTGCCCCGGACGTCGTGGGAAACATTGGTGTGGCTGTGGGTGTCGAACACGACCTCACCGGGCGGCACGCCGGCCAGGGCCGCCATGGGACGGTGCCAGAGGAGTCCGGCCATCACAAAGAGCACGAGCGCGCCGAGCGAAAGCAGGAACACCCGCAGCTCGCGCCAGGCGCGGGAGCCACGAGTCGGGTCCCGACTGCGGCGCGCGCCTCCCCACGAGGCATGGACCAGGCGCCACGCGAGATAGAGCACCACCACGCCGACGAGAAACCCCTGCAGTCGCGTCATGCTGAGCATCGAGACGCCGTCCCACAGGGTGAACAGCGGTGCCAACACGATGTAGAGGGGCGGGTAGGCCAGGTGGAGCGTCGGTGGGAGCGGCCGACCGAGGGGATCATCCAGCGATGCGGCCGGGAACGCCCCCGCCAGGAACAACCCGATCGTCAGGACGATCGGAACGGCGAGCCCGGCCCGGACCGGACGACGGTGAGACGACGGGGGGGTGGGAATGCGAGGGAATATAGCAGACGCACTGTAGCGGGGAGCGGGAGGGCACACCGAAGTCCCTGGTGCGCGTACCGCTTACCACTCCACCGTGGTCCCTACACCCCCCCGAACCAGGGGTATCCCTGGTCTTCCCAGTACCCGCCCGGCCGCTCGCGGGTGAAGGTCATGGCCGTGACGTACTTCGTCATCTTGTATCCCAGCTTGACCGGAGAGTACAGCCGGAGTGGCGCACCGCGCTCCGACGTGAGCGGCCGATCGTTCCACGCGTACGCCAAAATCGTCTGCGGATGCACTGCGCTCGCGAGGTCCCACCCGTTGAAGTATCGGCTATCGAACGAATCGAACCGCAGGTATCGGGCGGCGGGCATGGGCTGGACCATCTGGGTGATCGTCGAGACGGGAACTCCGGTCCACGTCGCGATTGCCGTCCACCCTTCGACGCAGTGGTGCTTCACGGTGTACGTCACCCGCGGCAAGGATTCGAGCATGGGGCGTGTGAGCCGAACGGGCTTGCGCACCAGCCCGCCCACCTCGAGCGCCCAGCCCTCGGGCGCCTCGGGGTACGCGCCCACCCGATTGTAGGTGATGGAGTAGGCGGGGAAATCCCGCGCAGCGGTCCGGGCGCTGATCGGATACTGCGGCGCGAGCCGAGCGCTCGAGAACAGGATCTTCTCGCCCACCCAGTCGTTGAGGCGGCTCACCGACCGGAGCCGTGGCTGGATCAGCCCTCCGCCATCCCATCCGCACGCGGCCACGATCGAGGCCGGCGCCACGATGCCCAAGCGCACGAAGTCGCGCCGGCTGAGGCCCGGTCGGTCAGCCATGGCTCGGGAACCTCCCGCGGTACCAGCCCGTGATCATCGCGCGGAGCGAGGCCGGATCCACCAGGAGCACCAGCGCGATGTGCAGCAGGGTAAAGACGATGAAAACCCAGACCGCCCAGAAGTGCCAGTAGCGGGCCAGCTCATAGCCGCCGAACAGCGCGGTGAGCCACGAGAACTGGACCGGCTTATAGACCGCGAAGCCCGTCAGCACCGATACTGCACCGAGCAGCACGATGGAGGTATACGCCCCCTTCTGCAGGGCGTTGTGCTTGCCTTGCGGCGGGTGCGTTCGGCGGAGTCCGAGGTAGTAGAGCTGCATCTGCACGGCTGGACCAACGTCACGGGGACGAAAGACGAGCGAGCGCCATTCACCGCTCACTGCCAGGAAGACCAGATAGACGACACCGGTGATGACGAACGGCCAGGCGAGCGCAAAATGCCAGTTGAGGCCCGCGGCGAGCCAGCCGCCCAGCCGGGCCCAGCGCGGAATGGGGCCGCCGTCCAGCGGGTTCGGGTAGTACGGGTGGCCCCGGGGACCGAAGTGGGCAAAGGCGAGATAGATCTGGAGCCCGCTCGCGATCATGCCGAGGAGGAAGACCGCGTTGAGCCAGTGGGCGGCGCGAACCACCCCGTGATGCCGTTTGACGTCGGGCCGTGCGGGGTCCATCCGGCGCTCCGGGAGAGAGAACGACAATCTACCGTGGAGGAACGCCGCCTGCCGCCGACCGGTTCCACCCCGCCGGACCGGCCGCCCGGTCGAGCGCGTTTTGTCGTCAGCCCGCGAGCAGTGCGTGGGCGGCGCTCCGGCCGCTGGCCAGCGCGCCGTGCACCGTGCCATTGCGTCCCTTCTGCGCAACGGCCTCACCCGCCAGCACCAGCGTGCCCGCCACCGGCTGGACGAGCGCCTCGCGGGCCGGGATCGCACCGACCCCACCGTAGCTGTAGGCGCCCGCGGAGAGCGGGTCTGCTGACCAGTCGTGGGTGTACGCCAGCCGAAGGCGCGAACGAAGCTCCGCCGCATCGCGGCGGAACACCGAACCGAGCGATTCCAGCGCCGCCCCGAGCATGGCACCCTCCGGCAGGCCGTTGAGTCCCGCGGCGCGAGGGCCCCCGGTCCAGCCGGTGATCACCGGCTCGTGGCTGGGCAGGGCCGTCCACCAGATGGGAAACGGCTCGGTGCCGCCGTGCACGAAGCTGGGTCCGTTCCCGCCGTCGGGGGCCCACCAGCGGCGGTCGAACCCCAGCACGGCCCGGTGCGCGGCGCCCATGTGGAGGGCGGGTAAGGCGTCGCGCCACGCCGCTGGGACCGGCTCGATCGCTGCCGCGCCGGCGATCCCCACCAGCGCGCACAGCTCGGGCAGCGGCACCGTCAAAATCGCCTGGCGGGCCGTGACTGGAGTGCTCCCATTCCTCCCCTGCGTGGTGACGTGCACTTCCCCCGGCCGCCAGCGGAGGGCGGTCACCCGCTCACCCAGCCGAAGCTCGGCGTGCCCAGGCTCGATGGTCTCGGCGAAGCGGGTAATCAGGGCGCCGTAGCCTTCGAGGACCCGGTGGATGTTTTCGCCGTCCTCGTCGCCAGCCGCCTCGTTTTCGGCCAGCGACCGCGAGCCGAGCCGCGTGAGGTCGGCGGCGTGAAAGCCTTCGAGATACTGGGCGACCGCCTCGAGCTCGCCCGGCGCGGCGGAGCGGCGCGCCGCCTCGAGCAGCTCCGCCACCGGCCGGTCGCGAGAGGCGTCGCCCGCCTCGAG
>JBQCGH010000111.1:0-95638 GCA_051955835.1 Gemmatimonadales bacterium | reverse complement strand
GTTCCGCGAGTCGGTGCGCGTTCCTCCGAGCCAGTGACCGTCTTTTTCGTCGCGATAACATCCTAGGCACCGCGATCCCGACTTGCTGCGGCCCCAGTCGCGCTCAGGCAACACGCGCCGGTTCATCCTCGACATCACCGGCTCTCCTTCGCGACACCGGAACGCCGCACGCGCAATGTAACTTCCAGCCGATCAGGTGCCCCCCATCGAGGATGCCTCGTGTGACTGCCACGAGAGGAGTGTCAGTGAGCCCAGCGTCCGAAGAAGCGAGAAACCTCGCGGTCATTCGGGGCTACTATGCGGCAATCGCCCACGGGGCGGCAGCATTGGACTGGATGCGGTGGTTCGCGCCCGAGGTCATCCAGGAAGAGTTCCCGAACCGCTTGCTGCCCGCCGGGACACGGCGCGACCTCGACGGGCTGCAGGCGGCTGCCCAGCGCGGACAGACGCTCCTGGCTCAGCAGGAGTTCGAGATCCTGCATCTGATGGCGAGCGGCAACAAAGTGCTGGTCGAAGCGGAGTGGCGCGCCCAGGTGGCGCGAGACGCGGGGCCGCTCCGGGCGGGCGCTCAAATGCGGACCCGGTTCGCGCAGGTGCTCGAGCTGCACGACGGCAAGATCGTCGCCCTGCGAAACTACGACTGCTTCTATCCGTGGGAATAGGAGGGCACGGCATGTCGCATACGATCAAGGTGATGGCGGCCGGCCTGGTGCTGCTTGGGCTCCTTGTTCTCGCGGCTCGCTTGCTTCATCCGGCCACGCTTACGGCGGGAATGGTCCGCCATTCGGTAGCTCTGGGGGCGATCGATGAGGCTCCTGGAGACACGTCGGGCCCCCGCGCTCGCCGGGGCCCGACATCCGAAACAATCCACGTTTACCGAGCGGATGCACCGGCGGTCGCCGCCTTCGGCAACCGTGATGGCCGCGCCACCCCTTCGCGATTCTCCACCGGATAGTACTCGTTCCGGCTCATCCGCCCGATGACAGGCTCCAGGACATTTCGGACCGTGTCGATCGAATCCGCTTCCCAGATGCAGGTCGCCCGCGTGCCATCGGGAGTCGGAAAGGTGTGATGGAGCTTGACTTGAGGCGGGAAGGCGGTCGGGTCGGCCGCGTTCCAGAACGCGGCGGGCTCGGAGATGGTGTGCTGGACCAGGATATACATTGGCCCCTCCGAAAGAGGTGAGTTGTGGGAGAGCGATCGTAAATGGCGTCCCGCCACCGCCCTGTCAATACCGCGCGTCGAACGCGCCATGCCAAAGGGACTCGTGCCAGCGTGCGTGACGCTGCCGTGTCCGCGTGTCGGAACACCGGGCGCACGCAGGTTCACTTCCCGTAAAGACAATCGACGGCCATCCTGACCGAGCGCTGCCGTCCAGTATTCTGCCACTCGATTACATTCGCAGCGCTCACTCGGATATGTCCCTCGGGCCACTCGATGCGGCCGCGGCCCTCTTCTCGAGAAGAAGCATGGAGCTCGATACCACCCGCGTGTGGGTACCGAAGGATCCGGCGTACGAGGCCCGGGTGCGCGAGAGCTTCGGCCGGCAGACCCACATGGCCACGCTCGGGGCGTCGATCGCCCTCATTGCGCCGGGGCGCGTGCATCTCGCGCTCCCCTTCGCTCCCCGGTTCTGCCAGCAGAACGGCTTTCTTCACGCGGGCGCCATCGCGAGCGTGGCGGATTCCGCGAACGGATACGCCGCCTTTACCCTGGCGCCGCCCGACACCGACGTGCTGGCGGTCGAGTTCAAGATCAACCTGCTGGCGCCCGCCAAAGGGAACCAATTCCTGGCCTGTGGCGAGGTCGTGCGCCCTGGGCGGACGCTGATCGTCTGTCGTGCCGATGTGTTTGCGACCGGATCCGCCGAGCACACCCTCGTGGCCACCATGTTGTCGACCATCATCGTGCGCTCCACGGCCAAGGGTGCGTCTCGGACCTAGACAGGCATGAGACCGCACCCCGCGGTTCACTGAGTCCGCTCGCAACACCTGACGCGTAGGCCCCGCGGAACGACCCGATTACATTCGCAAGACCGACCGCGAAAGCCTCCGATGCCGGCGTACATCTGCATCACCTGCGGGACCCAGTACCCCGAGAGCCCTGTCCCACCCGACCAGTGTGTCATCTGCAGCGAGGAGCGGCAGTACATCGGCTGGCAAGGCCAGCGGTGGACCACGCCCGAGGAGATGCGCGCGAGCCACCGCAACCGACTCGAGCGCGAGGGGCCCGGGATCACGGGCATCGGGACCGATCCCAAGTTCGCCATCGGCCAGCGCGCCATACACGTGGCTGCCGGCGGCGGCGGGTTTCTGTGGGATTGCATCAGCCTGGTCGACGACGAGACCGTCCGCGCGGTCCGCGCGCGTGGCGGCATCACGGGCATCGCCATCTCGCATCCCCACTACTACGCCTCGATGGTCGAGTGGAGCCGCGCGTTGGGCGACGCCCCGATCTACATCCATGCCGCCGACGCCGATTGGGTGGTGCGACACGACCGCGCGATCGTCTTCTGGGACGGCGAGCGCCGGAACGTCGGCCCGGGGCTCACACTGATCCACTGTGGCGGGCACTTCGCCGGCGGTACCGTACTGCATTGGGCGGACGGCGCCGACGGCAACGGGGCACTCCTCACCGGGGACATCATCATGGTCGGCGAGGACCGCCGTACCGTGGGCTTCATGTACAGCTTTCCCAACTACATCCCGCTCAACGCGCGCGCGGTCCGACGGATCGGCGAAGCGGTCGAGCCGTTCGAGTTCGATCACGTCTACGGCGGATGGTTCGGTCGCAACATTCTCGCGGCGGGCAAGGATGCGGTGCGCTACTCGGTGCGCCGCTATGTGCACGCGATCTCCGATCGTGGAGCCGACTGACTCGACCTTCACTGCCACGATCGGCCATGGCTGACCTGCCACCAGACCTTGGATCGCACGCCCCGCTTGGGGATGGGTCCGACCCGGCGACACTCCCGGCACCGCGCGGACGCCCGCCCGACCCCGATGCCGAGCGTCCGCGCGGGCGCGGGAGCGCGCTCGCGGTGGATCTGAGACGCGCGCGGGCCGCCCAGCGGCGGCTCGACCGAGCCGCGAAACGCCAAGGCTCCCCAGCCGAGGCGCCTCGCCCCTCGCGGGCGCGCGGGTACCGCGTCGTGTGCGCCGATCGGACGCCGCTCGATTGCATTCGCGAGTGGTTCCGGCGGCACCGCTGGACCCCATTCCCCTTTCAGGAAGAGGTGTGGCGCGCCTATCTCGCCGGCGAGAGCGGCCTGGTGCACGCCGCCACCGGCACCGGCAAGACCTACGCGGCCTGGCTCGGCCCCATCCTCGAATGGCTCCGCGACTATCCCACGCCACCCAAGAAAAAGCTCGGCGCGCCGCCGCTCCGCGTACTCTGGATCACCCCGCTGCGCGCGCTCGCGGGCGACACCGAAGCCGCGCTCCGCGCCCCGGTCGAAGATCTGGGACTGCCGTGGACGGTCGAGAGCCGTACCGGCGATACCCCGGCCCGCGTGCGCGCCCGCCAGCGCGAGCGACTTCCCACCGCACTGGTCACCACCCCCGAGAGCCTCTCCCTGCTGCTCACCCGCGAGGACGCCGCCGAGCTGTTCGAGCATCTGGAGCTGGTGGTGGGGGACGAGTGGCACGAGCTCATGGCCTCGAAGCGCGGCGTGCAGACGGAGCTCGCGCTCGCGCGGCTTCGGCGCTTCCGGCCCCAGCTCCGGACCCTCGGCCTCTCCGCCACGCTCGGCAATCTCGACATCGCGCGGGACACACTCCTCGGCGTCGACCGCCGAGGCAGGGCCAGGCGGGGACGTCTCATCCAGGGCCACCTGCCGAAGGCGTTGGAGGTGAAGGCCCTGATTCCCGAGACGATGGAGCGGTTCCCCTGGTCCGGGCAGATGGGCCTCCGCATGGTGCCCGACGTGGTCCGGGCGATCGAGGAGGGCGAGACCGCGCTCGTGTTCACCAACACGCGCGCCACCGCGGAGATCTGGTATCAGGCGCTGCTCGCCGCCCGGCCGGACTGGGCCGGTATCATGGCGCTGCACCACGGCTCCATGGATCGGGGCACGCGCGAATGGGTGGAGGACGGGCTCCGCGAGGGCCGGCTCCGCTGCGTGGTGTGCACCTCGACGCTCGACCTGGGCGTCGACTTCACGCCCGTGGACCGGGTGCTCCAGATCGGGAGCCCCAAGAGCGTGGGCCGCCTCATCCAGCGCGCGGGGCGAAGCGGGCACCAGCCCGGCGCGGTCAGTCGCCTGACCTGCGTGCCCACCAACGCGCTCGAGCTGGTGGACGTCGCCGCCGCACGCGTGGCGCTCGAGGCCGGCCACATCGAGCCCCGCGACCCGATCGAGCGACCGCTCGACCTGCTCGCCCAGCACGCGGTCACGATCGCGCTTGGCGGCGGGTTCCAGCCCGACGAGCTCTACCACGAGGTGCGCACCACGCACGCCTACCGCGGGCTCACCCGTGCCGAGTGGGCCTGGGTGCTCGACTTCATCAGTCACGGCGGCGACGCGCTCCGCGCGTATCCGGAGTACCGCAAGGTCGAGGTGCGCGAGGACGGCTGCTACGTGGTGACGAACCGCATGGTCGCGATGCGCCACCGGCTGTCGATCGGCACGATCGTGAGCGAGAGCGCGATGAAGGTGCAGTTCGTCCGCGGACGCACCCTCGGCTCGGTCGAGGAGAACTTCATCGCCCGGCTCCGGCCCGGCGACCGCTTCACGTTCGCGGGACGCACGCTCCAGTTTGTGCGCGTGCGCGGCATGGTGGCCTACGTGCGCAAGACGGCGGAGAAGACCTCGATCGTGCCGCACTGGTCGGGCGCGCGCATGCCGATCTCGCCGACGCTCGCGTCGAGCATCCGCGACCGGCTCGACGAAGCCCGCCGGGGCGCGTACCGTGGTCCCGAGATGGAGGCGGTCCGCCCCATTCTCGAGCTGCAGGCCAGGTGGTCGCGGCTGCCCGCGGCCGACGAGCTGTTGATTGAGCGGGTCCGCACCCGCGAAGGTCACCACCTGTTTTTCTATCCGGTCGAGGGCCGCCTGGTCCATGAAGGGCTCGCGGCCCTCTTCGCCTATCGCATCGCGCAGCTCGGCCCGATTTCGTTCACGCTCGCCGCCAACGACTATGGCCTGGAGCTCCTGTCGGCGGACGCCGCCCCGGTGGGCGAGGCGATCGAGGCCGGCCTGTTCTCGTCGGCCCACCTGCTGCACGACATTCCCGCCAGCCTCAATGCCGCCGAGCTCGCGCGGCGGCAGTTTCGCGAGATCGCCCGCGTGGCCGGTCTCATCTTCCAGGGATATCCCGGCGTGAACAAGTCGGTGAAGCAGGTGCAGGCATCGAGCGAGCTCTTGTACGACGTGTTCGCGCGCTACGATCCGCGAAATCTTCTGCTGTTTCAGGCACACCGGGAAGTGCTGGAGCGGCAGCTCGAGCAAAGCCGCCTCGCCCGCGCGCTCGATCGGATCGGCGGCGGGACGGTGACCGTGGTCGACGTGGAGCGCCCGACGCCGCTCGCGTTTCCGCTGCTGGTGGATCGCGCCCGCGAGCAGGTTACCTCGGAAAAGCTCGGCGACCGCATCCGCCGGATGGTCGCGCCGCTCGAGCGCGCCGCGGAGGCCCCGAAGTTCGCCCGCGGGCAACATCGCGGATTCCGGAGTGGCGGCCGATGAGCGAGGCCGAGGTCCGCCTGGCGGGCGAGAGGGTGCTCCTCCTGGTGGAGCGCGCGCTGTTCTGGCCGCGCGCCGGCACGCTGGTCGCCGCCGATTTCCACTGGGGCAAGGCCGCCGCGTTTCGCGCTGCCGGCATTCCCATTCCGGTCGGCGCCACGAGCGACGATCTCTCCCGGCTCGACTCCGCCCTCGAGCGCACCTGTGCCCGTCGCCTGGTCGTGCTCGGCGACCTGTTCCACGCCCGGGCCGGCCGCATCGCGACCCAGACGCTCGCCGAGCTGCGCCGCTGGCGTGGCCTCCATCCCGAGCTCGAGGTCATGTTGGTCCGCGGGAACCATGACCGTCACGCCGGCGATCCACCGGACGACCTGCGGATCAACTGCGTCAATGCGCCGGCCTTTGTCCCGCCGTTCATCCTCCGCCACGAGCCGGCCGGGTCGCCGGAGGGCTATACCCTCGCGGGCCACCTGCACCCCGGCGTGGTGCTCGCGGGCGCCGGGCTTCAGCGCGAGCGGCTGCCGTGCTTCTGGCTGTCGCCGTCCACGGCCGTGCTGCCGGCATTCGGGAGCTTCACCGGCCATTCGCCGATCGGCGCGGAGCCCGGGGATCGGGTGTACGTGATCGCGGATGAGGACGTGGTGCGGGTGGCCTGAACGAGGAGGTGCTGCGGGCTGCTCGGGGCCGGCCTGATCGGCTCGAGGTGGGCGCTGCCGTTCCACCTCGTCGCCGGCCTCGCGGCACTCGCGACCCTGGCGGCGCTATGGTGGAAGCGCTACCATCTGGCTCGGGTGGCCGTCGGCATTCGGTCTCGCCAATCGCGTGGGGCTGGGCCCTCGCGCGGTACCCGTACCTCATGCCGCGGGTAGCGAGCGCGGCGGCAGACGCCACGTGCGCCTCATCCTGACCGCGCTCATCGCGGGCACGGTGCTGCTGGTCCATCGCTCGATTATCTCTTTCGCGTATTCAAAGCCGGCCGATCGGTCAGGTGGCTGCCTACGGAGGACCCGACGTATGATGGACGCGCGAGTGCGGACCGAGCGGTTGGAGCTGGCGCCCCTCACGCTCGACGAGGTGGATGCACTGCTGGCGGGCGACGGCCAGCGGCTCCGCGACCTGACCGGCGTGCTGTTTCCTCGGCCGGCGACGCCGCCGCCCTACATGACCGATCCGCTCCCCACGGTGCGCGAGCGGCTTCGGGCGCGCCCCCAAGAGGCGCCGTGGTGGAACTGGCTCATGCTCGAGCGGGAGACCCGGCGCGCGGTGGGTCTGGTGGCGTTCGGCGGGCCGCCTGACGACGCGGGTGCGGTGCTGATCGGCTACGCGATGTATCCGCAGTTCGAGGGCCACGGCTTCGCCACCGAAGCCGTGCGCTCGATGATCGACTGGGCCTTCCAACAGGCGGGCGTGCGTCAGGTGCGGACGCTGGCGCCGGTGTGGAACACGCCCGCGCTCCGCGTGGCGGAGAACGTCGGCATGCGCCCGGTGGCCGCCGACGAGGACGACGACGTGGGGGAGGTGCTGGTCTACGCCGTCAGCGCTGCTCCAGCATCCGCCGCATCGGCCTGATCAGCAGCGCGAGGACCGCCGCCGCCACGAGCGCGGTGCCGGCGGTGATGGTAAACAGGGTCGAGAGCGGCATCGTCTCGTAGAAGCTAGAGGCCATGCCGGCCAGATAGTTCCCGACCGCCAGTGAGAGATACCATACGCCCATGATGAGCCCGGCGATGCGCACCGGCGCGAGCTTGCTGAGCGCGCTGAGGCCGACCGGGCTCAGGCACAGCTCGCCCATCGTCTGCAGCCAGTAACTCAGCACCAGCCACAGGGGACTTACCCGGGTACCCCCGGCCGAGGCGCCCGCCGCCCCGACCATCACGGCGAACCCCAGCCCCAGCAGCAGCAGACCGAGGGTGAACTTCGTCGGGCTCGAGGGATCGCGCCGTCCCAGCCGGATCCACAGGGCCGCAAACACCGGCGCGAACAGGATAATGAACATCGGCGTGAGCGCCTGATACCAGCTGGCCGGAAAGGCGCTGCCCAGGACCGCGTTGTGCGTGTTCCGCTCGGCGAACAGGTTCAGCGTCGAGCCCGCCTGCTCGTACGCCATCCAGAACACGCAGGAGGCCACGAACAGCACAGCGACCAGCATCAGGCGCCGCCGCTCGTCAGGGGTCCAGCGGGCGACCAGAAACATCCATCCGAAGCAGCCCAGCGTCACCACGAGCAGCGCCCATTTGAAGTTCCGGGAGATCGCCTCCGCATCGAGCGTGAGCGCGCCGGTCGCGACCAGGATGCCGCCGACCACCACGACAGCGAGCGTCGCCAGCCCGATCAGCCGCACCTGACGGTCGCTGCGCGCCGCCGCCGCGGGGTCGGCCGGCCGGGCCGGCCGGAGCCCCTCGGGCGCGAGGTACTTGCCGCCGACGGTGTACTGTACGAGGCCGAGAAACATCCCGACCGCGGCGGCTGCGAAGCCCCAGTGCCATGCCGCCTCGGGGCGGATACCCATGCCCGCCAGGACCCCGCGGAAGGTCTCGCCCTGCGCCAGCCATCCCGTTACCAGGGGCGCGATGAACGCCCCCGTGTTGATACCGATGTAGTACAGCGAATAGCCGGCGTCCCGCCGCACGTCGTCCGGTGCGTAGAGCTGTCCCACGAGAGCCGCGACGTTGCCCTTGAGGCACCCGGTCCCGAGCGCGATGAGCACCAGCCCCAGATAGAACGTGGCCACGGACGGCAGGGCCAGGCAGATATGCCCGGACATGATGATGACGCCGCCGACGAACACGGTGCGGCGGAGGCCGAGCACCCGATCGGCCAGCCACCCACCCGGAAGCGAGAGCAGGTAGACCGAGCTGACGTAAAGCGCGTAGATCGGTCCCGCCTGCGCTGTGTCGAAACCCAGTCCTCCCGCGGCAATCGGCGCGGTCATGAACAGGATCAGCAGCGCACGCATGCCGTAGTAGCTGAAGCGCTCCCACATCTCGGTGAAGAACAGGGTCGAAAGGCCGCGCGGATGCCCGAAGAAGCTGGCGTCTCGGCGCACGGATTCGGCAGTGGGTCTGGCGGGAGCGGCAGTGGCCACGGGTCTACCTTCGATATGCGTGAGTGAGAAGGTTATGAGTGTTTGGAATACGTCCTCCGCCGCCGAATCGCCGTGACTCCATTCGCCACGGTCACCTCCCCCATGCCGCCGAGGACGTTTTCATGGCGTAAGGACGCACCCACCCGACCGCCTTGCCCTCGAATCCGAGCGACCATGCTGCAGAGGGTGACGAGCTCGGCGTGAGGAGTAAAGCGGCGACGGACTGCGGATTGGGGCTGGTGGCGGCAAGGGACCGATGAGCAAAGGCGAGAGGACATCCGGGCCCGACGGCGTGTGGCCCGCTCCCGCCCCTCCAATTTCGACACGCCCGCATGAGCGAGCTCATTGCTTCCCCAACTTCTTCTTGAGGTAGGCGAGCTGCGCCTCGATGGCGCTCTCGCGCCGCCGGCGGTCGTGTTCCGCCTGGTCCCTCTCGCGCTCGTCCGGGCGCTCGCCGCCGGCCGACTCCAGGTCGCGCCAGGCCGCGGCGATCGAGTCGGACGGGTGCGCCGCCGTGGCCTGGCGTGCCTCGTTGGTCATGTCGGCGAGCTCCCGCTCGGCCATCGCGAGCTCGTCCTTCTGGACGGCAAGCTTGCGCTCCAGGATGGCGACTCGCTGCCGGTGCCGCTCCGCGTAGCGATCGGCGATGCGAACCGTTTCCGGGTCCGGCACCATCGCGGCGAGCTTGCCGCGGCGGATGGCGTCCGCGAGCTGCCGTTGCTCATCCGCCAGCTCGCGCTCGGTCCCGGCGAGGTGGTCCCGCATCGCGGCGACGCCGAGCCGCGCTTCGACGATGGCCTCGCGCAGGCCCGCAGCGTACGCCCGCGGATCGCCCCGTGAGCCATCGCGCAGCAACTGATCGAGTCGCGCCTTCAGACCCTCGAGCACGGCCGCGAAGACCTCGTCTTTTCTGGCGGCAAGGGCCGGCCGCCGGACGGCGGCCAAGCAGTTGGGAAATCGAATGGTAGGCCGCCTGTCGGAGACCGTCAAGCGAGCCGGACCTCCCCTCGGCGGCCCCCCCGCGCTACCCTACCGGAGCGATATCCACCGACACCGGAGCGATATCCACCGACCAGAGAGGCCCGATGGCGTCCGATCCCTGCCCCGTGTGCGAAGAGCTTGCCGGCCGCGTCGCGATTCCTGGCGGAGTCGTCTACCAAAACACCTGGTGGGAAGTGACGCACCATCCCAGCCCATGGACGGACCCGGGTGAGATGATGGTGAAGGCCCGCCGCCACGTCGAATCGTTGTCGGAGCTCTCGCCGGCCGAGGCGGCGGCCGCGGGCCCCGTCCTCCGCGCGGCCGTCGCCGCGATCGAGCGGGTGGTTCGTCCAGAGCGCGTGTACGTGGCCTCCTACGGGGAGCGCGTTCGGCATGTGCATTTCTTTCTGCTTCCCCGCACCACCGCCCTGCCCGCCGGACACGTCGTATCCGACGTCTACCGCCGGGCCCGGACCCAGCTCCGCAAGTGGGGGCTACGGCCGAATCCAACCAGCGCCGCGCGCGCCGACGCCGCCGAGCGCATCCGGAGTGACGAGGCGTGGACGACGTTGAGCACCTGATCGTCGGCGCCGGCCCGGCGGGTCTCCGTGCCGCGCAGATCCTGGCCGAGGCGGGACGCGAGGTACTGGTCGTCGAGAAGCATGCGGAGATCGGGCCCAAGACCTGCGCAGGCGGGCTCACTCTCAAGACCATGCGCGAGCTGGAGCCGCTCGGCCTCTCGGCGGGGGCGACCCTTCGGAGCGTGGGGCATGTCGCCTTCGCGCACGGGCCCGCGGTCGCGCTCGATCCCGATGCGACCGCCGTGCACACCATCGCCCGGCGTGCGCTCGGGCAACTCCAGGTCTGCTGGGCGCGTGCGGCGGGCGCCGAGGTTCGCTCGGGCCTGCCGGCCACCAGACTCGATCTTCCCGGTCACACGGTGATGATCGACGGACACCCGCTTCGCTGGCGACACCTGATCGGCGCCGATGGCGCCGACTCGGCCGTGCGACGCGCCCTCCGCCTGCCGTCGCCGAGAGAGTACTTTGCCGCCGAGTACAACGTTCCGGAACTCAGGCTCGATCCGCTCCGGGTGGAATGCGACCCCGGCCCACTCGCGAACGGCTACTTCTGGGTGTTTCCCCACGTCGACTACACCTCGCTCGGCGCGGTAGCGCCGAAGCACCTCGTGGCCCCCTCGGCGCTTCGGCGCTACCTCGACGCACGCCTCGACGAGCTGGGCGTTCCGCGGGCCGGCGTTCCATTCGAGGGCGCCACGATCGAGGTGGAGTACCGGGGCTGTCACTTCGACGGCCACGTCCATCTGGCCGGCGACGCGGCGGGCGCCGTCTCCTCCCTCACCGCGGAAGGCATCTACGCCGCGCTCGTGACCGGCGAAGAGGTGGCGACGACGATTCTCGACCCTCGCGCCCCCATGCCGAAAACCGAGCGATGGCTGCGCACCAAGCGGCGGCACGATCGGCTCGCGCGCTGGCTGGCCCGGCCGCGACCCCGCCGGTGGATTCTGGACGGGCTGGCGGCGATCGCCGCTCGGCCGCGGCTCGGGGGACCGCTGGCCGAGTGGTTCCTGCGCCCGTGAGCGGGTTGCGCGGGCGTGGTGTATCCCTCTTGCGTCGGCTCGAGGCCAGCAGCGATCCGGCACCGCTGGTCGACGCATTGCTCGCCGCGTGGTCGGCGCCCGCCCGCGTGTATCACGGTCGCCGCCATCTTGAGGACTGCCTCGCCCGGCTCGACGATGTGGCGGCCTCCGTGCCCGAGCGGGACCTGGTCGAGGCTGCCCTTTGGTTCCACGACGCGATTTACGATCCGCACGCGGCCGACAACGAGGAGCGAAGCGCGCGCTGGGCGGCCGATGCCCTCGATGCGGTCGGTGCGCCGCCGGGAGTGGCCGCCGAAGTCGCCCGGCTGGTGCTGCTCACCCGGCATGAGACGCCCCCCGTCGACGATGCCGGCCGCTACGTCTGTGACATCGATCTCTCCATCCTTGGGCGCCCCGACGCCGAGTTCGACGAATACGAACGCCGCATCCGCGAGGAGTACGCCTGGGTGCCGGCGAGCGAGTTTCGGGCAGGCCGTCGCCGCATCCTCGAGAGTTTGCTGGCACGGCATCCGTTGTTCCGCACCGACGCCTTCCGCCGGCGCTACGAAGAGGCGGGGCGGGCCAACCTGCGGCGCGCGCTCGACCGTCTCGAGCGAGTGACATGAGATGATTCGCACGGCGTGGCCGACGATCTCGATCGCCCCACGTGTGCATTATCTTGGGGCTATGCCGATTCGGCCCTTCCTCCCGCTGCTCGCCGCGCTCGTGGCCTGCGGCAAGCCGGCCGGTCGCAGCGAGGCCGCCTGCGGGCTGGCCGCGCTGGCCGGGCCGACCGCCCTGCTCACCCAGTTCAGCGTGCCGCGGCAGACGCTCAGCGTGCCGCCCCGCCGTCTCCCGGAGCGACTCGTCGCGCGAGTCGTGGCGGGACCGGCGCTCCCCGCCATCGTGGGCCGCACCGACTCGATGCTCGTGATCGGGGTGGAGGGCAACGTGCCGCCGAGCATCAAGCCGGGGTACGGGGTCCTGGTGCTCGACACGACCGAGCGCGCCCGTGGCGTCATGTTGTACGAGGGTACCTCGGTGGAGGGCGCACCGCAGATCGGCACCATCACGATCGGCGCCGCCACCGTGCCGCTCATCGGAATCCAGCTGGATCCGGCCCGGATCGAGGATCCCCGCTGCCCCTTCTTCCCCGACTCGGTACTGCCGTGAGCGCGCCCAGGATCGGCGTGAGCGGCGTGCTCCGGACCTGGGACGGCGCCGAGCGCACCGGCGTGAACACGGCCTATGCCCGGTCCGTGCTCACCGCGGGCGGCATTCCGATCATCCTCTCGCCGCTGATCGGGCCCTCGTTCGCGAGCCGCGCGGTCGAAGGGCTCGACGGATTGGTCTTCAGCGGCGGTGAGGACATGCATCCCGCCTGGTACGGCGCCGAGCCGTCGCCCCGTCTCAATCCGCCCAGCCGCGAGCGCGATCTGTTCGAGCTTGCCGCGTTCGCGGCCGCGCGGCAACGCGGGCTCCCGATCCTCGGCATCTGTCGCGGCATTCAACTCGTGAACGTGGCGATGGGAGGAACGCTGTACCAGGATCTCCCGTCCGAGCGGCCCGGGCCCGTGTCGCACGACCCCGGCGGCGATCGCTGCGCCCGGACGCACGCGGTCCGTCTGGTGGAAGGCAGCCGGGCGGCGATCGCGCTGGGCACCGCAGCGCTCACGGTCAATTCGTTTCACCACCAGGCGGTGGAGCGGCTGGCCGAGGGACTGGTGGCGACCGGGTGGAGCGAGGACGGACTGATCGAGGCGGTCGAGTCGCCGGCGGAGGCCTCGTGGCTGCTCGCGGTGCAGTGGCATCCGGAGGAGATGAACGCCGATGCCCGCGCACCCGATCGCGGGCTGTTCCGCGCACTGACGGACGCTGCGGCGGCGCGCCTGGCGGAGGACGTTGCCTTCGATGAGACGGCGCGGGCGTGACGCGGTCGGTCGAAGCGTGTTCGCCGGAAAGTGCCCTGAGCAAGAGAAAGGGGCATGCTCAAGCACATGCCCCCTTCACGTCGTTCGCCTGACCCGCACGCATGACGCCCCGGCCGTGGCCGTCCGAGGCGCATCCTAGAGCGCGCCGAGCTCTCTCAGACGGCGGTCGGCCGTGTGCACACCGGGGAACAGCAGTCGGTCGCTCAGGCCGTTGAGCGCGCCACGCAACGATGGAAACCGTTCGGCGGCCGTGCGGAGCACGGTGTCGAGCCCGTACTCGCCGGCCAGCGCGTGATCCGACGCCATCCCAAAACCGCGCCGCCCGAGCGCGTCGTAGTAGGTGACGTCCGGCCCGGCTTTTCTGAGGTATCGGGCCGCGATATAATCGGGAAACAGCCCGGCCAGCCAGAGCGCGTAGTTGCCCAGGTGCACCATGACGCGGAACCGCCGCTCGCCGCCGCTGGATTCCAGATCGGCCAGGATGTCCACCAGGTAGCGATGCCGCTGGTCGTCGTGCCGGTCGATGCGCCAGGCACGGTCGCGCTGGCCGAAGTCGAGCAGCAGTGCGGCGAGATAGTCGGCCAGCTCGCGATCGTCGATGCCCGCTCCCCGGAGCGCGTGGCGGACTACCACGTAGAAGAACAGCGCCTCCGAGGGGACGAGCATCGTCCGTACCGTGAGGAGCCGCTCGAGCAGGTCGGGTGCGTCCAACAGTTGATCCGGCCCTTCCGTCGCCAGCCGCCGTTCGAACGAGGCGCGCCGATGCGCGGAACCGCGGCTCAATAGCAGGATCACCAGCTGCAGGTCCGCCGCGGTCAGGCGGCCTCGGGTATTTGCCCGGATCATGGTCAATCCTCCTTCCGCCAATCCCGCGCTCGGCGCCACGACGGACGATCTCGCGTTGCTCCGCCGGGTCACCGCGTTCGGTCAGGAGCTGGCCGGCACCCTGCGGCGGGCCTCGGTGATCGACCTGCTGCTCCGACACATCCGCGAGAGCCTGTCACCCACCGAGATTTCGCTCACGCTCTTCCACCGGGACGCTGACGCCCAGGACGTCGTGCACGCCTGGCCGCCGGGCCGTCCCGATCGACGCGCCCTGCTCCAGCTCGTCGAGCGGCTCGGGCCGGTGGTGCTTCCCGACGGGCTCGGTGCCCTCGTGGCGGAGGGCGACCTCCCGGCCATGGCCGACAGCGCGGGGTCCTGGCTGCTCGCGCCGTTCGTTGCGCGCGGCCGGGCCACGGGCGCCGTCGCCATTCGCGGCGAGCATGGCCGCTTCGGTCCCTCGTCGCTGCGCCTGCTCGAGGGCCTCGTCGCGCAGGCGAGCATCGCGCTCGAGAGCGCGCGACTGGTGGATCTTCACGACGACGGCCGACGGTCGTGGCAGGAGGTCGTGGACGCCATCTCCCCGGCGCTGTGCATCGTCGACCGCGGAGGCCGGATTCGCCGGGCCAACCGCGCCTTTGTCGATCTGGTGAATGCGCCACCGGCGAGCCTGATCGGCCGCCCCTGGCTGGCGTTCGTGCCTCCCGAATGGACCGCGGAGCTGCAGCGCGCCCTGGAGCAGCAAGGAGCGGGCCGCGAGGTCGACCTCCGTACCGGCGAGCAGACCTATGCGGTTACCGCCGTACCGATTAGCCCGACCGACCGCTCCACCCTCGTGCTCCTGTTCGATGATCAGACCGAGCGGCGGCGTTTGCAAGACCAGCTCATCCAGTCGGAAAAGATGTCCGCCATCGGGCAGCTCATCGCGGGCATCGCCCACGACCTGAACAACCCGCTGGCCTCGGTGGTCGGGTTCGCCGACTTTCTCGGCGAGGTGCCGAGCGTCCCGCCCGCCCTCCGCGAGCCGCTCACCGTCATCCAGGAAGAGGCGGAGCGCGCGTCGAACATCGTCAAGAACCTCCTGAGCTTCGCGCGGAAGCAGGAACACCAACGCCGACCCACCGCGCTCCAGCCGTTGCTCGACGCGACATTCGTGCTGCTCCGGAATCAGCTCATGGCGCATCGCGTGGAGGCCGCGGTCGAAGTGGAGCCGGATCTCCCGATGCCGGACATCGATCCCAACCAGATCCAGCAGGTCTTCGTCAACCTGATCAACAACGCCGCGCAGGCGATCGCGAGTACCGAGCGGCCCGGCCGGATTCTGGTGCGGGCGCGGCGCTGGCTCGACGGCGTCGCGATCGACGTCATCGACGACGGGCCCGGCATGTCGGAGGCGCTGGCTGCCCAGGTGTTCGAGCCGTTTTTCACCACCAAGCCCGAGGGTGAGGGGACGGGGCTCGGCCTCTCCATCAGCCAGGGCATCCTGCGCGAGCACGGCGGCCGCATCATGCTCTCCACCGAGGAGGGCAGCGGCTCGACCTTCACGGTGCAGCTCCCGCTGGCGACGCACCCGTCCACGCCGGTGCCGGCCACGGGAGGCAGTACTCCAACGAAACGGCTTCGGGTGCTCGTCGTCGACGACGAGCCTCACATCCTTCACTATATGCACGCCACACTCGAGGCCTGGGGCCATGTCCCGGTGGTGGCGCGCAACGGTCGCGAGGGCCTCGAGCTGGCCGACCAGGAACAGTTCGACCTGGTAATCTCCGACCTCCGGAGGCCCGAGCTGAGTGGCCGGGAGTTCTACGAGGAGCTCGCCCGGCGTCACCCGGCGCTTGCCACGCGCGTCGTATTCAGTACCGGCGACACCGTCCGCGGCGACACGCTCGCCTTCCTCGAGAGCCTGGACCGACCCTACCTGCACAAGCCGTTCAGCCTGGCCGAGCTCCGCACGCTGCTCGCGACCGTCGGCCGGGACGGGTGACGCTGCGCATCGTCCACGTCGCATCGGCACGAGAGTGGCGGGGCGGGCAGCGGCAGGTGTGGCTGCTGGCCCGGGAGCTCGCCCGGCAGGGCGCGGCGCTGGTGGTGGTCACCGGACGAGCCAGCGAGCTGGCGCATCGGCTCGAACAGGACGGTGTACCCGTGCGGCCGGTCCGATGGTCGGCGGGGCTCGACCCCCGGGTGGTACCCGCCATCATGTCGGAGCTTCGGCACCGACCCGCGCTGGTCCACGCCCACGACGCGCACGCGGTGACGTTGGGCGGCAGTGCCGCGGCGCTCGCCATGGTGCCGCTGGTGGCGACCCGACGAGTGGACTTCCCCCTGCGGCGGTCCGGATTCTGGCGACGCGCCGCAAGGGTCATCGCCATCTCACGCGCCGTTGCGAATGTGCTCGAGGCGGACGGCATTCCGTCCGAGCGCATCGCCGTGGTTCATTCGGGCATCGCGCTCGACGACCTCAGCGCGACGACACCGCTCGGTGTCCGCGCGCGCCTCGGTCTCCCCGGCGACACCCGCCTCGCCGTGAACGTGGCGGCCCTGGTGGGACATAAGGACCATGCGACCTTGCTCCGCGCTGCGCGACTGCTCGCGGCGCGCTTTTCCTCGCTCCACTGGATCATCGCGGGCGACGGACCTGAGCGGCGAGCGCTGGAGCAGCTGATCGGCGAGCTGGATCTCGGCGGCGTGGCTCACCTCCTTGGACACGTTGCCGAGCCCGAGCGTCTCATCGCCGAGGCGGACTGCTTCGTCATGAGCTCGCGGGACGAGGGTCTCGGCACCTCCGTGCTGGACGCGATGGCCCTTGGCATCCCCGTTGCATCCACCGCCGCCGGTGGACTGCCGGAGATGCTCGATGGCGGGGCGGGGGTACTCGCTCCCCCCGGGGATTCCTCGGCACTCGCCGAAGCGGTCGCCCGGCTCCTCAGCGACCTCAGTCTTGCCCGAGCCACCGCAGAGCGGGCCAAGGGGCGAGTCAAACAGTTCAGCGCGGCACGCATGGCAGCAGCGGTGGGAACGGTGTATCGTTCGTGCGGCCCATTCCCTTGACGGACCATGATTTACGTCTGCATACCAACTCACGATGAGGCCCCGACGGTGGGGCTGCTCCTGTGGAAGATTCGTCAGGTGTTCGCGGCTTTCCCCCGCGAATATCACCTGCTGGTCCTCGACGACGGCTCGACCGACACCACCGCCGAGGTGTTGGAGCCGTATACGCGGGTGCTGCCGCTCACAGTGATCCGCCGCCCTGAGCCCCAGGGATACGCCGCCTCGGTCGAGGAGCTGCTGAGGAAGGCCGTCGAGCTCACCGATCGCCCCAAGCGCGACACGGCGATCCTCATGCACGCCGACTTTGCCCACAACCCGCAGACCATCCCCGATCTCGTGCGGCGCATCGAGAGCGGCGCCGACCTCGTCGTCGCCGAAGGGCGGCTCGAGGGCGAGCCGTCCCGGGGGTACCAGGTGGTGCGACGCTACGGCCCGACGTTGCTTCGGGGTGTGGTTACGGTGCCCGGCGTGAAGGATCTGGTCTCCGGGTACGCGGCTGTCCGGCTCGTCGCGTTGCGCAATGCGCTTCGCAGCCAGAACGGCCGCCTGCTGCATACGGATGGGTGGGCGTCGAATGCCGAGCTCTACTGGCGTACCGGGCGCTACTCTCGGCGGGTCGAGACCGTCCCCTCGGTGGAACGGCACGATCTTCGGTCGCGCCAGACGCGGGTGCAGCCGTGGCAGTGCGCCACCGCGCTCTGGACTGCGCGACGCATCCTCCGGTCGACGCCGGTGCCTCCGGTGTCCTCGGAGACGGCGCAGCGTCGGGAGCCTGAAGCGCAGGCGGTCACGTGACAAGGGCCGCCATGCTCGCACTGGCGCTCGTGCAAGGGCCTCCCGCCGCGGCGGCGCCACCGTCCTACCCATGGGCGGTCGGGGAGACTCTGACCTATACCGCCAAGCTTGGCATGCTTTCCCTGGGCTCGGGCACGCTTCAGGTCGCCGGGCTCGATACGGTCCGCGGCGTCGAGACGTTCCGATTCCGTTTTCGGCTCCAGGGGAAGACGATCGTGTACTCGCTCGACGACGTGCTCGAGTCGTACGTCGGCACCCACGATCTGATTTCGCGGCGATTCGTCCAGGACTTCGTCGAGAACGGTAAGCCCATCAAGCGGCACTACGAGATCTACCCCGACTCGGGGTACTTTCGAGAGGAGGGGAAGCCCGGCACGCAGCCCGCGCCCGCCGACGCACTCGACGATGCGGCGTTCTTCTACTTCGTGCGGGTGACCGAGTTGCAGGTGGGCAAGACGTACACCTACAACCGGTACTTCCGGAAGGAAAAGAATCCGGTCACGATCGAAGTGCAGAAGCGCGAGAAAATGGACCTTCCCGATGGCCGCGAGGTGCAGTGCCTGGTGCTGCACCCGGTGATCGACACCAAAGGCATGTTCTCCAAGCGCTCCGACACCCAGATCTGGCTCACCGACGATGAGCGCCGGCTGCCGGTCCAGATCCGCAGCAAATTTCCGTTCGGCACCATTACGCTTCGAATGAAGGAGATGGTGCTGCCTCCCGCGACCGCCGGTACAGGCCACTAGGCGTGGGCTACCGCGAGGCCGACCTCGGGCGCGTGACCACGGTGCCCTTCGCCAAGCGGCGGAACAAGGTCGATCCCTCCCTCCTCGCCGACGTGCCCGGCGACCACCGCAGCTTCGACGCCTTTCTGGACAGCCTCCCTGATGTCCTCGCCGCTCGCGATCTGCGCGCCGTCATCGCCGGTGTGACTGCCGCCGCCAAGGCCAAGCGGGGCGTCGTGCTGCTGGTCGGCGGGCACGTGATCAAGGTCGGCCTCGGGCCGCTGCTGCGCGTCCTCATGACGCGGGGCGTCGTGACGCATCTCGCCCTCAACGGCGCGGCGGCGATCCATGACTTCGAGCTCGCGGCCTACGGCGGGACGAGCGAGGATGTCGAAAGCGGGCTGGCTGATGGGAGCTTCGGCATGGCCGAGGAGACCGGCGCCGAGATGAACGCCGCCATCCGCGGGGCGGATGAGTCGGGGCAAGGCATGGGCCAAGGCCTTGCCGCCGCGCTGCAGGCTCGTCGCGCGTTGCCGGGTCGTGAGGCCTCGGTCCTCCTGGCTGCGCACGAGCTGGGGGTGCCGGTGACGGTACACGCGGCGATCGGGGCGGAAATCATCCACCAGCACCCGACAGCGGATGGTGCCGCCATCGGAGCCACCAGCCACCGCGATTTCCGTCGACTGGCAGGGGCACTGCCCGCGCTCGATCACGGCGGCGCGGTGCTCAATCTGGGCAGCGCGGTCGTGCTCCCCGAGGTGTTCCTCAAGGCGCTGACGATCGCGCGCAATCTGGAATCAGGGCGCCCGACGCACTTTCTGGCGGCGGATTTCGACATGGAGCGGCACTACCGCCCGCGCGTCAATGTGGTGCAGCGTCCCACGCGGGCCGGCGGCGCAGGATATCTGCTCACCGGACACCACGAGATCATGATACCGCTGCTCGTCTGGGGGATCCTCGAGCAAGCCGGCACACGGGACAAGGCCAAGGCCAACAGACGGGAGAAGACGGACAACGCTGGAGCGAGCACCCGGCGGAAAGCTCAGTGATCAGCTTCCGCCCGGTGCTCCTCGCCCCAGTCGCTCGGCCGGTCATTTCTAGAGAGCCGGTCTTCCGGAGATCATCTCCCTCACCCGCGCCGCCGCGTCCGGGGCGATCACCTTGAGGACGAGATAGATCAGGAAGCCGACGAGGGCGAACCACGCCACCGTGACGAGCAACCCGATCAGGAGCCCGAACAGGCCCAAGAAGACCTTGAGCAGGAACACCGCGATGATGGCGAAGATCGCGAACCCGAGCAGGTTACGGAGCATGGTAGTTTCCCTCGATGTACAGGTCAGCGCGTCCTACGGCCCGACGTTTCAAATAGTTTCATAGGAAATATAAGTGGCGGCGAGCTACGATGTTATCGTCGTGGGTGGCGGTCCGATCGGTGCGGCCGCCGCCCGCGAACTGGCGTTGTCCGGCCGACGGGTGCTCGTACTCGAGCCGAGCGGCGAGCGCGGCCAGGCCTGGCACGCGGCGGCCGGCATGCTGGCGCCCCAGATCGAGGCCGAGCCGGACGATCCGCTGCTCGAGCTGGGGCTCGCCGGGCGCGAGCTCTATTCTGCGCTCGCACCGGCGCTCCGCGAGACCACCGGGATCGACATCGGGCTCTGGCGTGAAGGCATCGCTCACGTCGCCACCAACGACGCGGAGGCGGCTGAGTTGCGGGCACGCTGCGCGTGGCAGCGCCAGCACAGCTTCCTCAGCGATTGGCTTGATGCCGAAGAGGTCAAGGCCCGGTGGCCATGGCTCGGCCCGACCGCGGGTGCGTTGTGGGCGCCGCGCGAAGGCGCCCTCGAGCCGGAAAAGCTGGTGGCCGCGCTCCTGGCCGATGCGACACGCCTCGGGGCGACAGTACGCGATGACGCCGGGCTGGCGGTCCTGCAGCGAGGCGATCGTGTCGTGGGAGTGGTGGGCCAGCGGGAGCGCTACGACTCGGCTGACGTGGTGCTTGCCGCGGGCGCCTGGTCCGGCGCGGTCGAAGGTGTCCCACGCCCGGTGGCAGTGGCGCCGGTGCGTGGGCAGATGGCGGCGCTTCCCTGGCCCGCCGGCGCGCGGCGTGCGATCGTCTACGGCCATGGCTGTTACCTGATGGCCCGCGGCGACGAAGCGATTGTAGGCTCGACCATGGAGTACGTGGGTTTTCGGCCTGAGACCACGTCTGCCGGACTTGCCCGGATTTTCGGTGCGGCCACCGCGCTGTGCCCATCGTTCAGCAATGCCGCGGTCAAGCGAACGTGGGCGGGGCTCCGACCACTCACGCCCGACGGCCGCCCCATCATCGGCGCCGAACCGAGGCTGCCAGGACTATGGTACGCCACGGGCCACGGTCGCAACGGTATTCTGCTCGCCGGCATCACCGGGGTCATCGTCCGCCAGCTCCTCACTGGCGAGGCGACGGTGGAGAACCTGGATGCGTACGGGCCAGGCAGGTTCTGGAGCTGGTAAGTCGCCGGCTACCCACCGCCAGAGGTCAGTAGAGCAGTAGAACGAACCTGCGCCCTCTGCCGACCGATAGCCGGCGACCGGGCACGGCTCCTGCGTTGAACACCCCTTACCCACCGGGCGCATTCGGCAGCCGATGACGGTCGCGACGTGAGCGCGAACGTCGCAAGTACGCGCCGTCCTACCGCCACGGATTCATCTTCCCGCTCAGCATCTCGTGTTTCGGCGCGGTTTCCGCTCGCCCAGCAATCCGATCAGGGCCGCCCGTCGTACCTGCGTGTGCACCCGAGACAGGCTCCTCCCACACACAGGAGAACGAACGCCATGATCACCAGTTCGGGCCACCGTCGGCGCTGGCTGGCCGCCGGCGCCCTCGCGCTCTGCGGCGGCCTCGCCATCGCGCGCGCCGGCGCGTCTGACCATCAGGATACGCCCTTCGTCGAGCTGAACCCGAAGTCCGACCTCACCGACGTCTATGCCTTTCCCGGGGGGCCGGGCCGCGTGGTGCTCGCCATGGACACGCGGGCCTTTCTCACCCCGGCCGGCGCGACCGACCCGGCGCAGGCCTCGTTCGACCCCAATCTGCTGTACCAGTTCAAGATCGATGACGACGGCGACGCGGTGGAGGACAAGGTCATTCAGGTGACGTTTTCTGGGGAGGGCGCGACCCAGCAGGTGCAGGTGCGCGGCCCGATCGCGCCACCGGTGGCCGGCGCCATGGAGAACCAGGTAGCCGATGCGTCCCCGGCGGTGACGGGCGCGATCAACACGGTGCTCGGGTCGGGCAACGGCATACAGGTATTCGCCGGCCCGCGAGATGACCCGTTCTTCATCGATCTGGAGGCGGCGTTCTGCATCCTGCCGGATCGGCGGCCAGTCACCGGCGCGCTCTCCAGTTCCTGCGCCCTGCAGCCCAGCCAGCCGGGCACGCCGTTCTTCTTCCGCAACCCGGGCGTCAACTACGTGAACGGCTTCAACGTGAATTCGATCGTCATCGAGCTCCCGAGCGCCATGCTCGAGGGCAGTGCGCCCGGCCGCCTCGGCGTCTGGGGCACGATCAGCCAGTGACCTCACCTGACCCACACCTCCAAGGAGTCCACGATGCAGCTCCGCCTCATGGCCGTGTCGCGAAGGCTCGTGCTCGCTGCCGGCATCGCGATGGTGAGCGTCGCGGCCAATGCGTGCAGTAATGACAACGGTTCCGTCGGCCCGGGGACCCGCATGTACAACCAGTTTCAGCGTCTCGGAAACCCGCTCGTGAGCGAGGTCCTGCTTCAGAAGCGCGACCACGCCCTGCATGGCTCGATCGGGCCGTCGCAGGACGCCACGCTGATCGCCCCGCTAGTGGTCGACTTCATGACCAACGTCGCCGGGCGAGATCCGGCCTACATCCAGGCGATCGCGCCAGCGCTGATCCCCGACGTGCTGGTGATCGACACCAGCAAGGATCCCTCGACCTCGGGCTGGCTCTCGACCACCCTCTCCGGCGGATGGGGTGGACGCCGGCTGCAGGACGACGTCGTCGACCTCGCGCTCACCGCCGTGTTCGGCAGCGCGCTCGGCGACGCGGCGCATGCCACGCCGGAGCTCACGACCGACAACGTCGCGTTCGATTCGCCGAACGTGACGGCGACGTTCCCCTACCTCGCGCCGCCCAACTGAGCCGTGCCGCATCTCCGGCCTCGCGCCGGAGCTCGGCCCTCGAAAGGAATGGCCTATGTCTCGCCGCATCTTCGGCGCGGCGCTTGCCGTGGCCGCATTGGCAGGCGCCGCCGGGTTGGCGTCGGCCGGCGCGGGCCGGCCGGCGCCAGCCCGCAGCGTGCCTTCGCCATCGCCTGACCGCATCCGGAACCTGGACATCTAGTTCTACCGGGCGCGCATTGCGCGCGACCCACGCAGTGCGCGCGATTGGACCCAGCTCGCAGGCCTCTATCTCCAGCGCGCCCGCGAAACCGCTGACAATGCCGATCTGGTGCGGGCGGAGGCGACGGCCCGCCACTCGCTGGCACTCCGGCGCGGCCGCAACGACGAGGCGGTGGGCGTGCTCGCCACGAGCCTCATGGGCCAGCATCGCTTTGCCGAGGCGCACGATGCGGCCGAAGAGCTGCTCGTGAGCGATTCGACCTCGGTCGCGGCACGCGGCCTCGTCGCTGAGGCCGCTATGGAGCTTGGCCGCTACGACGAGGCGGGCCGGCTGTTCGGCATGCTGGCCACCTACCAGGCCGACCTCGGAACCGCGCCCCGCCTCGCGCGGTGGTCGGAGCTGCGCGGCCACCCCGAGGAGGCCCGTCGCCTTCTGCGGCAGGCCTTGGACGTGGCCACGCATCGACACGGACTCCCGCGCGAACAGCTGGCGTGGTTCCACCTCCGCCTGGGCGATCTCGCACTCCGCACCGGCCATCTCCGCGACGCTCGGCACGAGCTGGCGGCGGGCCTCGCGATCGCGCCGGATGACTACCGCCTCCTCGGCACGGTAGCCCGGCTCGACGCGGCGCAGCACGACTGGCGTGGTGCCGTGCGCCAGGGTGAGCTGGCGGTGTCGCGCGCGCTCGATCCCGCGACGTTGGGCGTCTTGTCGGATGCGTGGGCCGCCCTGGGCGACACGGCCAAGGCCGGCGAGTACGACCACGCCCTGGCCGTGAGCGTCCTTCGGCAGCCGGGTCCCTACCATCGCGCGTGGAGCCTGTTCCTGCTGGATCATGGCCGCGAGATCCCCCGCGTGCTCGAGAACGTGACCGGCGAGCTCGCGTTCCGGCACGACATTTACGGCGACGATCTGTTGGCCTGGGCCCTGCACCGGGCGGGGCGCGACGCCGAGGCGCGGCCGGCGATGGCGCGTGCGCTTGCCCTCGGCACGCGCGACGCCATGCTCTACTACCATGCCGGCATGATCGACCGGGCGGTCGGCGATTCGAGCGGGGCACGAGCGGCGCTCAGGACCGCCCTGGCGATCAATCCGTGGTGGCATCCGACCCAGCCCGCCGAGGCACGCGCCGTGCTCGACTCCCTCTCACGCTAGGCACCGACCATGAGCGAGCTGCTCTCGTTCGTGCATCTGGGCTTCCGGCACATCACCGACCCCGGCGCGCTCGATCACATGCTCTTTCTGCTCGCGCTGGCCGCGATCTACCAGGGCCGGGACTGGCGCCACTCGCTGTGGGTGATCACCGCATTCACCGTCGGCCACTCGATCACCCTCGCGCTGGCGGTGACCGGAGCGCTCCGCCTCCCGACACCGCTCATTGAGTTTCTCATCCCGCTGACGATCGTCGCGACCGGGGCGGAGAACATCCTGGTCCCTCGCCGCGACCGGGCGCCGCTCGGCGGCCGCTATCGGGCGGTGTTCGCGGGCGTGTTCGGCCTGGTCCATGGCGCGGGTTTCGCCAACGCGCTGCACAGCCTCTTCGCGGGGCCGATCGCGCTGCCGCTCTTCGGATTCAACGTCGGGATTGAGCTGGGGCAGCTCGTCGTGCTGGCCCTGGCCGCGGTCGCCCTGGCGCTTCTGGACCGGCTGCTCGCCGTGCTGCGCTCCGCCTGGGCGCCCGCCGCCGTTCATCGCCTGCGCGTCGTCACCGTGAGTGCCGTGGTGGTGATCGTCGCCGCACGCATGGCCGCGGCACGGGCGCCCTGGTGACATGAGCCCCGCCGTGGCCGCCCTGCTGGGTCTGCTCGGAGCGGCGTATCCAGAGCTGTCCCTCCATCCGATGCACACGGCGGTCGCCGAGCTCGAGCAGGTGGACGCGCGCGGCACCACCGCCGTCCGGCTCCGCCTTTTCGCGGACGACCTTGCAGGGGCGGTGCCGGTCTCCGCCGCCGCCGGGGCGGACGCGGACTCGGCCACCGCCCGCTATCTCCGCGGCAGCTTCGCCATCGCCGACCGCGCGGGGCGCCCAGTCCGGCTCACGTGGGATGGGGCGGAGCGATCCGGGGACGCGGTCCTCCTGCGGCTCCGGGGTCAGGTGCCGGGAGGCCTCGCCGGCGCCCGGGTGACGAGCCTCATGCTGTGCGAGCGCTTCGCCGATCAGGTGAACGTCGTGCGGGCGACCTATGGCGGCCGCGCCGAGACGATGCTCTTTACCCGGGGCGAACAGTCGAAGACGCTTCCCTGAACGCCTGCTTGTGGACGTTCCGCGAGGGCGTATAGACTCACTGGGCGGTTCGCCCGTGCGTCACGTCATCGGGAGCCTCTTCGATCCATGGTCCATGCCTGACGCGGCGCCACACCCGGCGCCCGCTGTGGACGGCGAGCTGGTCGCCCAAGCGGCCGGCGGAGACGAGCGTGCGATCGGCCTGCTCTACGACCGCTACGGCGCGGTGCTCTACGCCGTCGCCTATCGCATCGTGGGCCAGCGCGCCGACGCTGAGGAAGTGGTCGTGGAGGCGTTCGCCCAGGCATGGCGCGACGCGCCCCGCTTCGAGGCGGGTCGCGGCTCGGTGGCGGGATGGCTGACCACGATCGCCCGAAGTCGCGCGCTCGATCTCGTCCGGGCCCGAAGCCGGCGCGAGCGGATGACCGCCGCGGCCGCCGAGCAGCCGGGCGCGCCACCCGCCATGGGCGATCTCCGCGCCGATCCCGCCGGATCGCTCGACCAGGACGAGCGTCAGCGGCAGGTGCGCCAGGCGCTCGACGCCCTGAGCCCCGCACAGCGCCAAGCGATCGAGCTCGCCTATTTCGAGGGACTGTCGCAGTCGGAGATCGCGGAGCGGCTCCAGGAGCCGCTGGGTACGGTGAAGACGCGGGTACGCCTTGGCATGCAAAAACTGCGCGAGACGCTGCGGCCTTTCTACTTCGAGCGTGGCACATGACGGGCCCGGATCACGACTCGCCGCAGGAACTCGCCGCCGCGTACGCGCTCGGCGCGCTGCCGCCCGACGAGGCACGCCGGTTCGAAGCGTTCCTCGCCACATCGCCCGAGACGCAGCGCGAGGTGGCCGAGTATCGCGAGGTGGCCGCGCTGCTCGCGCTCGGCGGCACGCACGAGGCGCCGCACACTGATCTGCGCAGCCGCGTGCTCGCGCGGGTCGCGCGTGACACTGCCGGCCCGCTACCCGCCACGCCTATCGGTAGCACCTCGCGCCGCCCGTCGCCCGCTGTCTGGATCGCGCTCGCCGCGAGCCTGGTGCTCGCGGTGGGTCTGGCCGCAGCCCTGGTGTCCACCCGGGTGCGGCTGGCCGCGGTGGAAACCGAGCTTCGGCAAGGCGAGACGCGTCTCGCCGGCGCCCGACGGCAGCTCACCGAACAGCAGGCCACCCTGCAAGCCATCCTCGAGCCGGGCGTCGAGATGTTCCAGCTCACGGCCACCGGCGACCCGGAGCCCGGCATCCAGCTCTTCTGGAACCGGCAGCGGCACGAGGCCGTCGTGCACGGATTCCGTCTCAAACCGATCCCCACGGGCAAGGCATACCAGCTGTGGTTCATCAAGGATGGCGCTCCGGTCCCCTCAGTGACGTTCCGGCCCTCTGCCGATGGCACCGCACGCATAGAGGGCGTGCCCGTGCCCGAAGGCGGCTCGGTCAGCGCGGCCGCCGTGACGATCGAGCCCGAAAGAGGGTCGGCCACGCCAACCTTGCCGATCGTCATGTCCGGCTCACTCACACGGTCGTGAGGGGGACGGTCCACGCCGTCCGACTGGCGATCGTCGTAGCGGTCACCATCCCAGCGGCGGCCAGACCGGCGCGGGCGCAGGACGACATTGCCCGGGAGCGCGCGGATTTCTCGCAGTGGCTCGCCACAGCCCCGACCTCGCCGCTCGCCACCGTCGCGCAGCAACCGATCGGTCAGGGCGTGCGGCTAGGACCGCCCAATGCGGACATTGCGCTCGCAGGGGTAGCCGAGCACGCGGTGGTGCCGCACGGTGGTGGCATTGCGCTTCGCGGGCCCGACGCCACCCGCCTGCTCCCGCGCGGAGTGCCCGTACGTCTCGGTTCATACACCATCAGCGTGGATGGCCCGCCCGGCCGCGAGGTGCTCACGGTGTTCGGCCCGCGGCATGCGGCCAAGTCGCCGACGTACTTCCCCATTACAGCCAGCTTCGCGTTCGTCGGAGGGTTGCTGCCGCCCGAGCACCGGGGAGTCGTGCGCGTTCTCGGCGTCGATGGCATCGAGGTGGAGGCCGCAGAAGCGGGCAGCGTCATCGTTCCGATCGCCGGCGTGCGCACCCGCCTCCGGGTCCGCCGACTTCCCTCACCGGGCGGTGAGGAGTCCGAGCTCGAGATCTTCTTTCGGGACGAGACCAACGGGCAGTCCACGTACCCCGCCGGTCGGTTCGTGCCGCTCCTGCCGACAACGAACGGCCGCTACCGGCTCGACTTCAACCGGGCCCGCAATCCTTTCTGCGCCTACAGCTCCGCCTACGCCTGCCCGGCACCGTGGCAGGGCAACGCGGTTTCCGCCGGGGTGACCGCCGGCGAGCGCTACCATGGAGACAGCGCGTCCGCGGCGCCCGGCGAGTCCTCACGATGAGGTGGACGCGCCGGACGCTGCTGCTGGCCGGGCTCGCGTCTGCACCGGCGCCGGGCCCAGGAGGCCCCTGGCGGGCTGTGCTGGATCTCGAAGGTGGCACGCTGCCCTTCACGCTCGCTGTCACGCGTGGTCCGCGTGGGCTCACCGGCCGACTGTGTAACGGCACGCTGTGCGAGCCGCTCTCGACGGTCGAGGTGCGCGGAGACAGCCTCGTGCTCGGCATCGCCGACTACGCCGCGACCATCAGCGCGCGCCTCAGGGGCGATTCGCTCGTGGGCGTCTTTCGCAACGTGGGGAACCGCGGCCCGAGGGTGATTCCGTTCCGGGCGGCTCGTGGGCTCTGGCCTGTGAATGGCGCGCCAACGTGGCTCGTCGGCCGCTGGGACGCGACCTTCTTCTCCGACTTCGGCTCGAGCCCGCGTGTCTTCGAGTTTCGCAACGGCCCCCAGGGCCTCGAGGGGACGATGATCTCGAACACCGGCGACTACGGCCATTTCGCCGGCCAGGTGGCGGGCGACAGCTTTGCGCTTTCCCACTTCGACGGCTCGTTCGTCTACCTGCTGGCCGGGGCACGTCACGGCGACACGCTTCGGGGCGTGTTTCACGCGGGCCTTCGTACCCAGACGCCGTGGATCGCGGTGCGCAGCACGGGCGCCGCCCACCTCAAGCGGCCGACCGAAATCACCGGCGCGGATACGACCTCGCCCTTCCGCTTCGCCTTTCCCGACCTGGACGGCCGGATGGTCACGCAGCGGGACCCCCGGTTTCGCGGCAAGGTCGTGCTGGTGGATATCTTCGGCAGCTGGTGCCCGACCTGCCACGACGCGGCGCCGGTGCTGGTCCGGTTGTATCGGGAGTATCACGCCCGCGGACTCGAGATCGTGGGGCTGGCGTACGAGGTGACCGGCGACTCGGCCACCGACGCGCGGCAAGTCCGGCGCTACCGCGACAAATTCCACATCCCATTTCCGCTTCTGCTGGCCGGCATCAACGACGTGGATGCGGCTGCGGCCACCCTGCCGCAGCTCCACGGCTTCACTTCGTTCCCGACGACGGTTTTCCTCGGCCGCAACGGGCGGGTCCGTCAGGTGCACGCCGGCTTCTACGGCCCGGCGCTCACGGCCCAACACGCGCGGCTCGTGAAGGACTTTCAGCGGGAGATCGAGCTGTTGCTGGCAGAAAAGGGCTGAGGGTGAGTCACAGCCGGAGAGAGCCGAAGGGCAGCGACGGCAGGGTAAGGGCCCGGGACCGGCGAGCAGGGACGCCGAGCTCGAGGTAGACGGGGCAACCTACTTTCGCTTCACTGATGCAGTCTTGGCTTCCGGATCAATCCGAAGGCCGAGGTATTCACCCGCGATGGCGTGCTCGGGCACGCCGCACAACAGCCAGTACCAGCCCGCTTCCTCGGCCGTAAAGGTGGTGCGATCACCTTGGCCGGCCGCCAGCCCGACGGACACCATCCGCGTCATCGCGTTGGAGAACGCCGGATGGCCGCCTTCCATGGGCAGCTTCTCGCGCTCCACCATGGCCACGAGGCTGTGAGGCGACGTCGAATCGGCGTTCCGCCAATCCCAGTGGACGCTCCATCCAAGTGGCACGACGATCTGCATCCCCCCTTCGCGGGCGCCGTTGATGGCGACACCGTCGGGTCCACGCGTGACCTGCAGCGCGATGGTGACGGTTCGCGCCGCGTCGTCGGCCGCGAACCAGGACGGCGTGGCCGAGGCGGGCGCGCCGCCCGCCGAATCCACCCTGATAGCGGGCTGAGTCGAGGGCGTCTGCGCGCCGAGTCGTGCCGACATTGGCGCGGTCAGCGCCGCGGCGAACAATAAGGCGCGGGCGCGGCACGCCGACGACGGTCGCCGCATCACTCTGGCCCCCTCTCCCCCTCGGACGTAGCTTGCGTTGCGTGGCAGCGGGAACTTAACCCAGGAGACACGCGATGGCTGGCCTACTGTCGAGGGAGCGGATCGTCGCGGCACCCGACTTCAACCGCTGGCTGGTTCCTCCGGCCGCGCTTGCCATTCACCTCTCCATCGGGATGGCGTACGGCTTCAGCGTGTTCTGGCTGCCGCTGAGCCGAGCGATCGGCATTACGAGCTCGGTTCCCTGTCCGGATGGGATGGGCTTCTTCCAAAGCCTGGTCGCCACCAGCTGCGACTGGAAGATCAGCACGCTCGGCTGGATGTTCACGCTTTTCTTCGTGGTCCTCGGCTCCTCGGCTGCCATCTTCGGGCGCTGGCTCGAGCACGCCGGACCGCGCAAGGCCGGCGTCGTCGCCGCGTTCTGCTGGAGCGGCGGGTTTCTGATCTCCGCGCTTGGCGTGCAGCTGCATCAGATCTGGCTGCTCTGGCTCGGCTCGGGCGTCATCGGCGGATGCGGCCTCGGTCTGGGCTACATCTCCCCCGTCTCTACCCTGATCAAATGGTTCCCCGATCGCCGGGGGCTGGCGACCGGTATGGCGATCATGGGCTTTGGCGGCGGCGCCATGATCGGTGCCCCGCTTGCGGACATCTTGATGAAGCACTTCGCAACGCCAACGTCGGTGGGCGTGAAGGAGACCTTCGTCACGATGGGCATCATCTACTTTGTGGCGATGATGGCCGGCGCATTCGGCTACCGAGTGCCGCCCCCCGGCTGGGCGCCGGCCCTCGGCACGTCCGGTCGCGCGATCACGACGGAGCATGCGGCGCCGCAGCAGCGGCCGATGATCACGGGCCGGCATGTGCACGTCGACGTGGCGTGGAAGACGCCCCAGTTCTGGCTACTCTGGGCCGTGCTGTGGCTCAACGTGAGCGCCGGGATCGGTGTCATCGGCATGGCGTCGCCCATGATCCAGGAAGTCTTCGGCGGGCGGCTCATTCATCTGTCGGGCGTGCCCCTTCGCGAGCTCACGGTGGCGCAGAAGGCGCAGCTCGCGACCATCGGCGCGTCATTCGCGGCGCTGCTCAGTCTGTTCAACATCGGGGGTCGGATCGGCTGGGCATCCCTGTCCGACTACATTGGCCGAAAGACCACGTACTTCATCTTCTTCGCGCTGGGGATCGTGCTCTACGCATCTGCGCCGCAAGCCGGCCGGGCTGGGCACGTCGCGGTGTTCGCCTTCCTCTTCTGCATCATCATCACCATGTATGGTGGCGGCTTCTCCACCATTCCCGCGTATCTGGCGGACATCTTCGGGACTCAGTTCGTGGGTGCGATACACGGACGGATTCTCACGGCCTGGTCTGCGGCCGGGATCCTCGGCCCTGTCCTGGTCAATTACATCCGCGAGTACCAGATCGATCGGGGTGTCCCGGCCGCGCAGGCCTATAACGTCACCATGTACGTGCTGGCGGGACTGCTCGTCATCGGATTCTTCTGCAACCTCGCCGTGCGGCCGGTGGACGAGCGCTACTACATGTCCGATGAGGAGTTAGCCCGCGAGCAGGCCACCTTCACCGCCGCGGCGAAGGCGTGAACCGATTGCATAAAGTCCACCCAATCTGAATATTGTTACGTGCGGCCCGGGCTCGAGGGACCGCCTGAGGCAGCCAGGGAGCTGGATATGACCAACGAGATTCGGTCCGAACGCCAGGGTAGCAGCCAATGGGGGCTGGTGGCCATCGCTTGGACATTGGTTGGGGTTCCACTGCTCTGGGGGGTCTGGGGTACCCTGACGAAGGCCGCCGCCCTATTCCGGTAGGAGACCGACGCAAATTCTTACATCGGGTCGAAACGCAAGTATTTGCATTGAATAGATTTGCAGGCGCGGAGTCGAGCCGGGACCGCGAAGTGTCGGGATTCTGGGGTCTTGACGCCCGCCCGAGCCCTCGCAGATTGTAACCGGCTCTACACTTACCACCCCCTTTCGATGGCGCCCGCCAGGGCGTCTTGCCCCACGGCACGGATGCCTCTCCGGCAGTCCGCCCCATGCCCGGATTGGGGCTCGGGGCCCGACAGACCGATGTCGCGCGATCGTCGGGGTGCGTCCACGGCGGCAGCCGCCGGACGGAGTGAGCAGACGGGTCGAGGGGCACGCCTTCGACCGCCAACGGACCGGCCCGGGTCCGTCTCCGCACCGAAGGTCAGTTCAAAGGGAGAGTGTCCATGCGCATGAGCACGCGTTGGCTGGTAGTCCCGGTGCTCCTTGCTGCCGCCGGTCCGGCGGCGGCCCAAAGCGGCGATTGGACGACGTACGGCGGCAACGACCTGAATCAGCGCTACTCCGAACTCAAGACCATCACGACGACGAACGTCGCGCAGCTCATCCCTCGGATGATCTTCCAGACGGGGATCACGAAGCTGGGCTCATTCGAGACCACGCCGCTCGTGACGGGCGGCAAGATGTACCTGACGACCCCGTACAACACGGCCATCGCCTACGATCTCGCGACCAAGAAGGAGCTGTGGCGCTACGAGCACAAGCTCGGCACCACGATCTTCTGCTGCGGCCCGAACAATCGCGGGCTCGCAATCCATGGCGGCGCGCACCTGTACATGGGCACCCTGGACGCTCACCTGGTCGCGCTCAATGCGGCCGACGGCAAGGTGCTCTGGGACAAGGAAGTGGCCGACCCGGCCGCGGGCTACAGCATCACCGAGGCGCCGCTGGTCATCGGTGACAACGTGATCGTCGGCGTGTCCGGCGGCGAGTATGGCATCCGGGGCTTCGTGCAGGCGTTCAACGCCGGCACCGGAGATCCGGTGTGGAAGTGGTACTCGATTCCCGCCCCCAAGGGCGACTCGACCTTCGACGACAAAGCGCCGAACGGCTGGTGGGGCACCTGGCCCACCAGCACCGCGGACGGCGCGGACCTCCACCGTGACGTCGCCAAGGAGAAGGGCGACAGCGCCAAGAACGCCGACGCGTGGACTCGCGGCGGCGGCGGCGTGTGGATGACGCCGGCCTACGACAAGGCCAGCAATACGATCTTCCTGGCCGTCGGCAATCCCTCCCCCGACCTCGACGGCAGCCTGCGTCCGGGCGACAATCTCTACACCGACTGCATCGTCGCCATCGACGCGACCTCGGGCAAGACCAAGTGGTACTACCAGACGGTGCCACACGACGTGTGGGACCTCGACGCCGTCTCGCCGCCGGCGGTCGTCAGCGTGGGCGGGCAGAAGGTCGTGGTGCACGCGGGCAAGACCGGCTGGGTCTACGTGCTCGACGCGGCCACCGGCAAGCTGGTCCGCCGGAGCGACAACTTCGTCCCGCAGGAAAACATGTTCGCCCTGCCGACCCCGGACGGTACCCGGATGCTCCCGGGCGCGAACGGCGGCTCGGAGTGGTCGCCGATCTCGGTCAGCCCCACGCTGGGGTACGCCTACGTGGCCGCGCTGCATCAGCCGATGAACTACAAGGTGCACAGTGCGCCGTGGGAGAAGGGCAAGCTATGGCTCGGCTCGGCGTTCGTGGCGATCCCAGGCGAGGAACAGTACGGCCTGTTCTCCGCCGTGGACCTCAAGACCGGGAAGGTCGCCTGGCAGAACAAGGTCCCGCAGCCGATGATGGGGGGCTCCCTGACGACGGCGGGCGGCCTCACGTTCACCGGCGAAGGCAACGGCAACTTCAACGCCTACAACTCGAAGACCGGCAAACTGCTCTGGCAATTCAACGCCGGCGCCGGCTGCAATTCGGCCCCGATGTCGTTCACCTACGGCGGCGAGCAGTTCATCGGGGTGGCCTGCGGGGGCAACTTCCAGATCAACTACCCCCTCGGCGACGCCTACATGGTCTTCGGCCTGCCGGCCAAGGCCAAGACCGGCCTGCCGGCCAAGGCCAAGAAGTAATCCGCGGTCCCGGCCGGCAGGGGCCCCGCACGTGGGGCACGCCTGCCGGCCGATTCCTTTGAGACGGAGCGTGACCGGTCGGTGGTGGGCGGCCGCGGTGGCCGCGGGGTTCCTGGCGGGGCGCACGAGCGCCGGCGCGCCAAGTCGGCACTGGAGCCTGCAGGATGGGACGGAATGGGCGGGGCTGGCCCCAGCAGCCCGGATGGCCTACGCCGACGGCTTCCTCGCGGGAGCGGGGTTCGCTCAAGCGCTCGGCGCGACATGTGGGGCCGGATGCACCACGCCGGACTCGGCCGGGCTGCGGGACACGATAGCGGCGCTGTATCGGGGCGGGCGATTTCGGTTTCCGTATGCCGCCAACGTGTATGTCACCCGCGTCAACGACTACTACTGGTGGGAGAATCACCGTCCGCTCCCCCTCTGGTACGCCTTCTGGGAGGTGAACGCATCGCTCATTGGTTCCACGACCGACACCGCGCGCTAGGCGCGGCCCCCGTTTGCTGGTGCAGGCACGTCCCGAAGGTTGGCTGTCGTTGGCGGTCAATTCTTACACTGAGGGAGAAGCACCTATGAAGAAAGTCGCACTGTTGTGCTTGGGTCTGGCGTTCGGCGCGGTGAACGCCGCGGAAGCCCAGCTCACGATGCAGATGAGCAACGGCTGGGCCTTCACGTTCAGTGGCAACGTGAACGCGTTCTACATCTACCAGCAGGCCAAGGCCGGCTCGGTGACCACCGGGAAGGATCTCAGCGTGGGTACCGGCCTCCTCCCCGCCTTCGCGGTGTTCGACGCCAAGGGCAAGGAGGAGAACGTTGACCTCGGTGTGCACTTCGGATTCGCGCCGGAAGTGCAGATGGGCGGGCACAACGCCAGCTTCTTCGGCTCGGACGCCGCCGGCGCCCAGATCGACATGCGTCAGGTGTACCTGACGGCCGGCGGTAGCTGGGGGCAACTGCTCATGGGTAAGGAGCTGGGCCTGTTCCAGCGCGGCAACATCCTGACCGACATGACCCTGCTCGGCGTCGGTGTGGCCGGCGGTCCGATCGGTCGCGGCACCACCCTCGGCCGCATCGGCTACGGGTACCTCTACACCGATTTCCGCCCGCAGCTCACCTACTCGACGCCGGCCGGCCGGCCCGCCTCGCTCAGCATCGGTCTGTTCGACGGGCTGCGTGATGGGCCATACACCGTGCTGCAGCTGCCCCGGGTCGAGGCAGAGCTCAACTACAGCGCCAAGATGGGCGAGACCGGGAACTTCAAGCTGTTCGTGAACGGCGCCGCCCAGACGGCAAAGAACGGTGTGGGCAGCGGCACCTCGTCGCTCAGCAGCACTGGCGCCGGCGGTGGCGTCACCATCGACGTCTCGGGCTTCGCGCTCACGGGCTCCGGCTTCTTCGCCAAGGGCATGGGGTTCCTGCTCCAGGGCGATGGCATCGTGGGCGGGGGCAACTTCGACAACGGCGGCGTAGACGTCGCGGGCGACGGCCGGAACTCCTTCGGCTTCATCGGCCAGGCCACCTACAGCCCGCCCAACAGCAAGTTCCTCATCGGCGGCAGCTGGGGTGAGAATCACCTCAAGCGGACCGACGCCGACAAGACGGCCGACGGCACCACCGCAGAGATCCTCAAGAACCGCGCGTTCGTGGGCCAGGTCGCGTACAAGTGGAGCAAGTCGCTCCGTTGGGTGTTCGAGTATGGCCACGTCGATAACTTCACCGACGGCGTCAAGGGCGCGAAGACCGACCAGGGGTCGGTCGGCATGATGCTGTTCTTCTAACCCACACCCCGCGATCCGCCGGAGCGCCAGCGCTCCGGCCCGTGGCAGCGAGGGCGGCCGTTCCAAACCGGGGCGGCCGCCCTTCGCACGTCCGTCGTCGACGTCCGAGCCCGGCCCCTGTTAGATTCCGCGCACTTCTCACAGCGTTCAGGGGACCCGACGATGGCACCGCGATCTCTGCCCGGCCTGCTCATCCTGCTCGCGGCCTGTGGCGGCGTGCAGTACACCACGCTCACTGCCACGCCCGCGGCGGCGCCGCCCGATGTGGCTGATTGCGCGAGGAACACGCTGAACAAGCTGCATTACAGCCTTTTGTCCTACGATGCAAGCGACTACCGCATCGTGGCTCGCCGTATCAACGACAGCACCAGCCGGGCGAATCCACAGTTCCGCCGCATCATCAACCGGATGGAAATCGACGCGCTGCCAGGGTCCAACGGCAAAACCACGCTCAAGGTGGTCGGCCACACCTCCGCGGAGTACGAGACCCAGCGTGGCCCCACCGAAACGGAGGAGGCGGCCTCGCCCGCAATACGTCAGGATGCGCAGGCGCTCGTGCAAGCGTGCGGAACGCCGTGAGCGGATGTCAGGGGCTCGTGCTGAGGCATCACGCGTATAGGCGAGAGTAGGAAACGGGCGTCGGACCCGGCTAATTTTGGGGTGAACGCATTCGTGTCGCATTTCGTCATTCGGGAGGCGTAGTGGCGGTCCCCCAGCTTGATCTCGTGCAGCTTTCCGGCACGTCGTCGGTCGGCACCGTGCCCGGGCGTAAGCCGTCCTGGCTCAAGGTGAAGGCGCCTGGCGGCCCGAACTACACGCGGCTCAAGCACATGATGCGGGAGCTCGGCCTTCACACCGTGTGCGAGGAGGCGCGCTGCCCGAACATGGGGGAATGCTGGGAGCACAAGGCCGCCACGTTCATGATCCTGGGCGACGTGTGCACCCGAAACTGCACGTACTGCGCGGTGGCGCACGGCACGCCCGCGCCCTTCGATCCCCTCGAGCCGGCACGCCTCGGGGAGGCCGTCGAACGGATGGGCCTGGCGCACGTGGTCATCACCTCGGTCGACCGTGACGATCTGCCCAACGGCGGCGCCGAGGCCTTCGCCTGCTGCATCACAGAGATCAGACGCCGAATGCCGGCGACCTCGGTCGAGGTGCTCATCCCCGACTTCAAGGGATCCGAGGAGGCGCTCCGGATCGTGATGGAGCCCGAGCCCGATATCCTCAATCACAACCTCGAGACGGCCGAGCGGCTCTATCGTCTGGCGCGGCCCGGCGGGCGATACGATCGGGCGCTGGGACTGCTGGCCAACGCGCGACGCCTGGGTCCCGATGCACTCACCAAGAGCGGCATCATCCTGGGTATGGGGGAAGAGTGGGACGAGGTGCTGGTGTGCATGCGCGATCTTCGGCGCAGCGACGTCAACATCCTGACGCTGGGGCAGTATCTGCGGCCGTCCAGTGCGCATCTGCCGGTGGCCCGCTACTACACGCCCGCTGAATTCGACGAGCTGCGTGAGCTGGGCCTGGCGATGGGGTTCACACACGTGCAGTCGAGCCCGCTCACCCGTTCGTCCTATCACGCCTGGGAACAGGCCGACGCCGCCGCACGGTCGCCCGCGGGCGCCGGCGCGGTGAGCGGCCTTGCACGTGGGACCCCGCCGCTGGAGTCCCGCTGATGGCCGGCACCGCTGCCCCCCGGCCCGCAACGCGCCGCCGCGGCCTCGATCCGGACCGCGCGGACGAGTATCGCTCATGGCTCCGGCAGATGCTGCTCATCCGCCACTTCGAGGAAAAGGCCGGCGAGGCCTACAGCCTGGGCAAGATCGGCGGGTTCTGCCACCTGTACATCGGCCAGGAGGCCGTGGCAGTGGGGAGTCTCGCGGCGCTCAGGCCCGACGACTACATCACCTGCTCGTACCGCGAGCATGGGCATGCGCTCGCGCGGGGTATCAGCTCGCGAGCGGTCATGGCCGAGCTGTTCGGCAAAGCCGCCGGCTGCAGCGGCGGCAAGGGCGGCTCGATGCACCTGTTCGACGCGTCGCTCGGGTTCCTGGGCGGCCACGGCATCGTGGGGGGACACATCCCCCTCACCACCGGGATGGCATTCGCGGCGAAATACCGCAATACCGACCAGGTGGCGGTGTGCTACTTCGGCGAGGCGGCGGTCAACAACGGCGCGTTTCACGAGGCGCTCAACATGGCCGCGCTATGGAAGCTGCCCGCGATCTACATCTGCGAGAACAATCGCTACGGGATGGGCACGGCGCTCGAGCGCGCCAGCGCCATCTACGACATCTCGGAGCGGGCGTGCTCGTACGACATGGCCAACGAGGTCGTGGACGGTCAGGACGTGCTCGTCACGTACGCGGCCATGGAGCGCGCCGTGGAGCGCGCGCGGAAGGACAAGCACCCCACCCTGCTCGAGGTGCGGACGTACCGCTTCATGGGGCACTCGATGTCCGACCCGATCCACGGCCACTACCGGACGCGGGAGGAAGTCGAGGACCAGCGGAAGCGGGATCCTATTGCCGTCTGGTCTCAGCGCCTGATCGACGACGGCCTCATGGACCAGGCCGGTGTGAAGGCACTCGACAGGGAGGTCGTGGAGGAAGTGGAGGACGCCTACCGGTTCGCCGACCAGGCGCCGGACCCCGATCCGTCGGAGCTGTTCACCGACGTGTACGCGAATCCGTGACCGTGGCGGCCTCGGTGTCCGGAGACTAGCCGACATGGCCGTCGTCACCTATCGCGACGCCCTGAACCAGGCACTCCGAGAGGAGATGCAGCGAGACCCCGATGTTTTCCTCATGGGCGAGGAGGTCGGGGTGTACCAGGGCGCGTATAAGGTGAGCCGCGGGTTGCTCGATGAGTTCGGGCCAATGCGGGTGGTGGACACGCCGATCACCGAACTCGGGTTCGCCGGGGTTGGCGTGGGGGCCGCCATGGTTGGCCTGCGCCCGGTGATCGAATTCATGACCTGGAACTTCGCGCTCCTCGCGATCGATCAGCTGGTGAACTCCGCGGCGAAAATGCGCTACATGTCCGCCGGGCAGGTCGGGGTGCCGGCGGTGTTCCGCGGACCGGGGGGCGCAGCCCTCCAGCTCGGCGCCCAACACTCGCAGGCGTTCGAGAGCTACTACGCCCACATACCCGGGCTCAAGGTGGTCACACCGGCCACCCCGGCCGACGCCAAGGGACTCCTCAAGAGCGCCATCCGGGACGACGATCCGGTGGTGTTCATCGAGGGCGAGATGCTCTACAACTTGAAGGGCGAGGTGCCGGAGGGCGAGCACGTCGTACCACTGGGCGAGGCGGACGTGAAGCGGACGGGAACGGATGTCACCATCGTCTGCCACTCGAAGACGGTGGCGGTCGCGCTCAAAGCGGCCGAGACGCTGGCGGGCGAAGAGGTTGATGCCGAGGTGCTGGACCTTCGGACCATCCGTCCGCTGGACACAGCGGCGTTGCTCGGATCGGTCACGAAGACGCACCGGTGCGTGGTGGCCGAAGAGGGATGGCCCTTCGCGGGGGTCGGCGCGCAGGTGGTGGACACTATCCAACGCGAGGCGTTCGACGAGCTCGATGCGCCGGTCATCCGCGTGACCGGCGCTGACGTCCCGATGCCCTACAACAAGCAGCTCGAGCGCGCGGGGAAGGTCGACGCCGACAAGGTGGTCGCCGCGGCGCGCTCGGTGCTCTACCGCGACTGAGCCGATGGCGACCAAAGTGGTAATGGAGGCGCTCTCGCCCACGATGGAGGAGGGGCGCCTCGTCGAGTGGAAGAAGCGAGAGGGCGAGCCCGTCGCGGTCGGTGACGTGCTGGCCGAGGTAGAGACCGACAAGGCGGTGATGGAGCTAGTGGCCCGGGCCGGCGGCACGCTGCTCAAGCAGGTGGTGGCGGCAGGCGCGACGGTGCCGGTCTCGGAGCTGGTGGCACTGATCGGCGAGCCGGGTGAGGCAGTCGAGAACGGGAAGCCGGCGGCCGCGCAGGAGCAGGGCACACAGCCAACGCCCGATGGGAATCGCCCGACATCGATGCCGCCCGCAGCGCCCCCTCGTGCGGCAGCGGAAGCGCCCGCGGCGCCAGCCGCAACGCCTCGCGGCAGATCGCCGCAGCCGGGGCCGGGTTCGGCCAAAGCGCCGTCACCCGCCACCGGCGCCCCTGGCCGGATCAAGGCCTCGCCGCTGGCCCGGCGCATCGCGGCGGAACGGGGCATCGATCTGGGTGCCGTCGAGGGATCGGGACCCGAGGGCCGCATCGTGCTGCGGGATCTGGAGGAAGCGCCCGCTGGTGCCGTCACGGCCGGCCGCCCCGTCGTGACCGCGACGCCCCGGGTCGCGGTGCCCACGTCCGACGGCGCGCCTTTCACGGACATACCGCTCACGCAGCTTCGAAAGACCATCGCCAAGCGGCTGGTGCAGTCGATCGGGCCGATTCCGACGTTCTATCTCACGTCCGAAGTGGACATGGAGCCGGCGTGGGATGCCCGGGAAGCACTCAAGACGCTCGGCGACGGGCCGAAGGTGTCGTTCAATGACATCATCCTCAAGGCGGTGGCCTCGGCGCTCCGGCAGCACCCGGCCTGCAACGCATGGTGGCAGGACGACCGGATTCGCTACTGGCATGAGGTCCACGTCAGTATGGCGGTCGCGATCGAGGACGGGCTGATCACGCCGGTCATCCGCCACACCGACCGCAAGTCCCTGCGGGAGATCGCCGCCGAGACCCCGGATCTCGCCGCGCGGGCGCGCGAGCGGCGGCTGGCGCCCGAGGAGTATACCGGCGGCACTTTCTCGGTCTCCAACCTGGGCATGCTCGACATCGACGAGTTCACGGCAGTCATCAACCCGCCAGAGGCCGGGATCCTTGCGGTCGGCCGGATTGTTGAGAAGCCGGTGGCGTACGAGGGGCACATGGCTCTCCGGCGCCGGATGCGGCTCACGATGTCGTGCGACCATCGCGTCATCGACGGCGCCACGGGCGCCCAATTCCTCAAGACGCTGAAAGCGATGCTGGAGAATCCGCTGGTCATGGTGTGGTAACAGCCGTGAGCGGTCGGCGGTGCGCGGCGAGCGGGACCGGCACACTCGCCCGCTGGCGTGCGCGGGCTCCGTGACCGCCCGCCACTGACCGCTCACTTCACTCTGGAGACTGCGTGGCGACAACCTTCGACGTGATCATCCTGGGGGGCGGTCCCGCCGGCTATGTGTGCGCCATCCGCTGTGCCCAGCTCGGTCTGGCCACCGCGGTGGTGGAGCGCGACAAGCTGGGCGGCGTCTGCGTCAACATCGGGTGCATTCCCACCAAGGCGCTGCTCCACAGCGCCTACGTGGCGAACCTGGTGGCGCACGAGGCCAAGGAGCTGGGCGTCGAGGTGACCGGATCAAAGGCCGACTACGGGGTTGCCATGCGGCGCTCGCGCAAGGTGAGCGAGCAGAACTCCAAGGGCGTCGAGTTCCTGATGAAGAAGCACAAAGTAACCGTCATCAAGGGCACCGGCGTCCTGGGCAAGAACCGCACGGTGAAAGTCGGGAACGACGAGTATGAGGCCAAGAAGGCCGTGGTGATCGCGACCGGATCGCGGGTGAAGGGCATTCCGCAGATCGGGCTGGAGATCAACAAGACCACGGTAATCAGCTCCGATGAGGCGCTGTTCCTGGAGCAGGTGCCCAAGACGATGGCCGTGATCGGCGCGGGCGCAGTCGGCTGCGAATTCGCCGACATCTTCAACGCCTTCGGTACCAAGGTCACCCTGATCGAGGCCCTGCCCCGCATTCTGCCGCTCGAGGACGCCGAGGCGTCGGACGCGCTGGCCAAGAGCTACCGTAAGCGCGGAATCGCGACGGTCGCTGGAGCCAAGGTGACCAAGGCGACGGTTGCTGGGGAGAAGGTCACCCTCGAATTCGAGGCCGGCGGCAAGCGGGAGAGCCTCGAGGTGGACAAGGTGCTCATGGCCGCGGGGCGGGCCGTCAACACCGAGGCGATGGGCTTCGAGCAGGCGGGCGTCCAGCTCACCGATCGGGGCTTCGTGAAGGTGAACCTCGACACACTGGAAACCACCGCCGCGGGCGTCTATTGCATCGGCGACGTCGCCGGCCCGCCGATGCTGGCCCACAAAGGCAGCCGGGAAGGCGTCGTAGTGGCCGAGCGCATCGCGGGCCAGCATTCCCACCCGATCCGCTACGACAACGTGCCCAGCGTGACATACTGCCATCCCGAGGTCGCCAGCATCGGTCTCACCGAGGATCAGGCCAAGGAGCGGAAGCTGGATTACCAGATCGGCCGGTTTCCCTTCAGCGCCAACGGGCGGGCTCGCAGCACGAACGAGACGGAGGGCTTCGTCAAGATCATCCGCGACAAGAAGTACGGCGAGATCCTCGGCGCCCACATCGTGGGGAGCCATGCGTCCGAGATGATCCACGAGCTGGCGGTGGCCCGCGAGAACGAGTACACCGTCGAGGAAGTGGACCTCGCCATTCACGCCCATCCGACCCTGTCGGAGGCGATCGCCGAAGCGGCGCTCGACTCGATGGGACGGGTGATCCACACCTGACGTGGACCCCGTCCGCCTGGTGGTGCTGGGGATGGGGTCGGGCATGGCGTTCGGCGTTGGCGTCGTGACGCTCACGGTCCTCGGCGTCGACCTGGTGCGCCCCCCCGTGCCACCCGCCGACCTCGCCACGGGCCCATCGTTCTACCTGCTCGTCCTGGGCACGATCGCGGGGCTCATGCTGGCCGGTCTTGTCGCGTGGTGGCTCCTCGCGCCGTTGCCCACCTATCGGCGGGGCGGCCTCAGCCTGGTGGCCGCGTTCGCGACCGTTCTCCCCATGCTCATTTGCATGCCCGTGAATCAGCTGGCGGGTCGCACCGGACTCGGCGCGCTGGCGGCGGCCGCGCTCGGCCTCTCGATGCTGCTTGGCACTCAGGCGCGCCGGGCCGGAGTCGCTACGTGAGTCGGCGGCTCGACGTGATCGACCTCGGGCGGAAGGAGTATGGCGAGGTGCTCGAGCTTCAGCGCGCCCTCTGCCGGGAACGCGTCGCGGGACGCCGGCGCGACGATCTGCTGCTGCTCGTCGAGCATGATCCGGTGGTGACGCTCGGACGAAGCACCCGCACTAGCAGCCTGCCGCTGGCACCCATCGCACTTGAGGCGCGGGGCATTCCCGTCGTGGAGGTCGAGCGCGGGGGAGACGTGACCTACCACGGTCCCGGACAGCTGGTCGGCTACCCCATCATCCACCTCTCGGAGCATCGAGAGGATCTGCACTGGTACCTTCGTCGCCTCGAGGGAGCGATGATCAACGCGCTCGCCGGGTTCGGCGTCGCGGCGGAGCGCGTGGCGGGGCTCACGGGAGTCTGGACCGCTGGCCGCAAGATCGCGAGCATCGGTATCCATGTGAAGCAATGGGTCACCTGCCACGGCTTCGCCCTCAACGTGACCACAGACCTGAGCGGGTTCGACGTCATCGTGCCCTGCGGGATTGCCGGCGTGGTCATGACCCGTGTGGCCGCCGAGACCGGTATCGCGCACGATGGACTGTGGGACGAAGCTCGCGGCCGGGTCGTGCAGGCGTTCTCGCACGAGCTCGGCTTCGCCGAAACGGCGTGGATGGCCGAAGACGCGCTGCGGCACTTGGTCGAGTCCGCCCCGACCGGCTGAACGATGCCCGAGCCACTCGACCGCCTCGACGTCCGCGACGCTGGCCACTCCAGACTTCCGCCCGGTCAGGTCGTCACCCGAAAGTGGCCGGTCCTCCATTACGGGACCGTTCCCTCGGTGGATCTTCGCACCTGGCGTTTCAACGTGACCGGGGCGGTCGAGCAGCCGATTTCGATGAGCTGGGACGAGCTTCTGGGCCTGCCCAGGCGGGAGACCGCCTGCGACATCCACTGCGTCACCCGCTGGACCCGCTACGACAACGCCTTCGCGGGCGTCCCGGTTCAGGCCGTGCTCGCCCTCGCGGGTGTGCTGCCCACCGCCGCCTTCGTCCTGGTCCGCGCCGAGCAGGATTACACGACCAACCTGTCCCTCAGCGATCTCGATCGTCCGGCGAACCTGCTCGCCCTGTCGCATGACGGCGAGGCACTCGCGCCCGAGCACGGCGGGCCCGTGCGCCTGCTAGTGCCGCATCTCTATTTCTGGAAAAGCGCCAAGTGGGTGACGGGCTTCGAGCTGCTGGAGCAGGACCTCCCGGGCTTCTGGGAGCAGAGCGGCTACCACATGCGGGGTGATCCCTGGCGCGAGGAGCGCTTCGGCCGCCCCGATCCCGTACGCATGCGCCGCGGCCCGCGATAGGATCGACGCCCTGGTCCGGGCAAGCCTTGCCTTTGGCGTTCAATCCGATTTCTCTGTCTAACATGTCAGAATCGCCCCGACGCCCGACCCCCGAGGCGCAGGCGGAGCAGCGGATCACGGATATCCTTCGGGCGGCGGAGAGCTGGTCCAAGGAGGCGCCGGGGGCGCTCACGCCGGCCATCAGGGCGGTGTGCATCCGGCTGGCGGAGATGGTCGCAGACCAGCGCCACTACCTCGCTCCGCTGCCCGAGCCCCAGGAGAGTGAGCGGCGCACGGTGCTCACCCTGGTGGCCGACCAGCTCCGGTCGACCTCAGTCACCCAGGGTCTGACGCAGCATCTCAAGGCACTGGAGGAGATGGAGCTGCGCTCGACCGGCTCGTGGTCGATGGTCGCGTCGGCGCAGACCGAGTGGATTACGACGGCGATCCGATATCTCGAGGGCTGCGCTGCGCAGCTGCCCGCGGCGGACCGGCCGGATCCCTACTGGGCCGACGACGTGGTGGCGGGGGTCATCGCCTCGGTGCGCGCGCTCATCGGGGTGGACGAGCTGCACGCACGCACCGAGGCGCGCTACTCGGGACCCATCAAGCGGGTCACGCCTGAGGAGGAGGAGACCTAGCCGCCCCGCCGCGCTCCGCAAATCGCTCGAAGAACCGGCCGAAGATCTCGATCCCGCTCCACAGCTGAGCAAGATCGAGTTTTTCGTTGGGGGAATGGAGCCCGTCGTCGGGCAGGCCGATGCCGGTGAGCAACACGGGCGCACCGCCGGCGCTGAGCTCGGGCACGATGGGGATCGACCCGCCCGCCCGCACCCGCACCGCGGACCGTCCGGTCACGGACGCGAAGGCCTCGTCCAGCACGGCAAACGCGGGATGGTCCACGTCCACCTCGACCGGATCGCCGCCGTGAAGCAGGCGGACCTGCACATCCGCCCACCGCGGCGCCAGCGACGACACGGCCCGCTCGAGCTGTTTTGCGACCTTGGCGTAGGTCTGGCCGGGCACGAGGCGAAGGCTCACCTTAGCCGTGGCTTGCGCTGGGATGACGGTCTTGGCGCCATCCCCGACGAACCCGCCCTTGATCCCGTGGATCTCGAACGTGGGCAGCGCCCACACCCGCTCGAAGATCGAGTACTCCCGGAGACCCGTGAGCACCTGCGCGGTCACCTCGTCGCGCAGATAGGCGGCCTTGTCGAAGGGGAGCTGCTTCCATCCCTTGAGCTCGGCCTTGGAGGGAGGCTCGACGGTCTTGTACAGCTTCGGGATGTGGATCTCGCCATCGGCGTCCTTGAGCCGGGCGAGCAGACGCACGAGCGTTTCGAGCGCGTTGGGGGCCACGCCGCCGTAGGTGCCCGAATGCAGATCGCGCTGGAGGGTGCGAACGCTGATCTCCGCGTAACAGATGCCGCGGAGCGTGGTGTACACCGCGGGCCAGCCGGGCGCGTAATACGACATGTCGCTGATCAGCACCGCGTCCGCCCGGGTGCGCTCGGGCTCGGTGCGCAGCAGGTCCTCGATGACGTGGCCGCCCGATTCCTCCTCACCCTCGAAGATGAATCGGACGTTCAGAGGCGGCCGCCGGTTCGCGTCCAGCGTGGCCTCGTACGCTTTCAGCAGGCAGAACACCTGCCCCTTGTCGTCCACCGCGCCGCGTGCGTAGAGCCGGCCGTCGCGGATGGTTGGCTCGAAAGGCGGGCTGATCCACTCCTCGATCGGATCCGGGGGCTGGACGTCGTAGTGGCCGTAGAGCAGCAGCGTCGGGCGATCCGGTATCGATGGTCCTTCCGCCCACACCACCGGGTGCCCGTTGCCCTCGATGATCTGTACGATGGGGCAGCCCAGGCCGGTCAGCTCGTCGCGCAGCCACTCGGCGGCGCGGCGGCAATCGCCCGCGTGGGCAGGCAGGGCACTCACACTCGGAATGGAGAGGAAGCCGGAGAGCTCGCCGAGGAGGCGGCTCTGCTCGCGGGCGACGAAACTGGTATCCATGGCCGGGAAAGGTACACACGATCGGCGACCGCGCGAGCCCGGGTGACGCGCCTCACCGCCCTCGGCCGTCGGCCACGTCTACCCTGAACGGGCACGATGACGAGGTTCGCGCGCGCCGGCGCGCAGGAGGCGGTCGGCTCGTCGGCCCAGCACCAGCAGTCGAGGAGGTAGAATGTCGAAAGCTCAACTCACGGCGGTCCTCGCGGCGGCGGCATTCTGCCTTGCCGCTCCACACCTGGCGGCGCAGGATACGTCCTCGACCGGTCAGGTGCGCTCCGACACCTCCGGCTACACCGGGGTCGGCGGCGTGGATACCGCGGGACAGCCGGGCCGCGTCGCTCCCAGCGACACCGCGGGCGGTGCGATGGATACGCTGAATGCCGGCACGACGTCCGGCGACACCGGTATGAGCGGCCGGCACCCACGCTCCACGACGCCGGGCGATAGCACGAACCCCAGCGGCGCGGCGGCCGATACCGCGATGGGCGCGCCCCCGAGCGGCGCGACGGGCCCGACCGGCTCGATGTCCTCGGATTCGTCCAGTGTCGCACAACCGGGCAAGGAGCCGGGCACCGGCACGTCACGGACAGGATCGGACTCGACCTCGCCCTGACGGCGACTCAGTGTCGGATCAACAGGAAGGGCAGGCGCGATGCCTGCCCTTCTTGCTGCTCGGCGGGCGACCGTGCGGCAGCTCAGCGGGTGGGGTCGTGCGCCCCGCGCAGGGTATCGACCACGGCAAGCGTGTCGCCGACCGCGGCGGCGAGCCGGCCATACGCACTGTCCCCAGGGACATCCCGCATCAGCGTGTCGAGGGCCGCGACGCTCGCGCGCACGTCGCGGCCATGCTGCTCGAACCAGCGATCGAACAGATCCAGCCGCGTGCGGTAGATGCGCGCGCCGACCAGCCGGGCATTGTTCACCGGACGTTCCGGCAGGCGGCCGATGGTAAACGTCCGGAGGCGCGCGGCCACCGGCCCCTGCAGCTCCTGGCGGGCCCAGGCGCCCGCGTCGGCGCGACCGCGCTCGAGTGCGGCGGAGTCCGGGTGGGAGGCGTAGAGGGTCTCGAGCCGGCCCACGAGCTCGGCGTAGAACGCTCCCAGGACGCCCTCGTCGTGCCAGCGATCGGCCGCCCGATCGGCAAGCACGGTGTCGCCGAGGTCGCGGAAGAACGCCTGCGCTGCGTGGTAGCCGACAAACTGGGCATAACTCTCGTTGAAGGGCGTAGCGCTCTTCACGTAAAGCGTGTTGTGGGCGATCTCGTGGAATACCGTGGCGGCGAGCTCCACCGAGTCCCCGGTGACCGCGGTCGACAGCAGCGGATCGTTGAACCAGCCGAGCGTCGAGAAGGCCGACGAGGGCCGGAGATAGATGTCGTAGCCCGCCGCACTGAGCCGGTCGGCCTCGCGATGCGCGGCCTTGAGATCGAAGAACCCCTTGTACGGGATCCGGCCGACGATCGGATACTTCCAGGTGTGGGCGCAGATGCAGTCGCGCGGAGCGGCCTGCAGCACGAGCAGCAGCGTGTCGCGGCCCACGTCGGCGTACGTGGTATAGGTCTCCTTCGCTTCCAGGCCGAGCCGGGCCGCGTAATCCCGGCTCGCCACGACGAGCCCGAGCGACGCGCGGAGCGCGGGATCGGTCCGGGGGTCGGCCGCCAGCTGCGCGATGGGCTGGCGCGCGTCGAGGATCCGGGTTTCCTCAATGCCGGCGCGGGTGAGATAGCGTACGTCGTCGCTCGCGAGGTAGGCGGTCCCATACCCCGCGAAGATCGCCGCGACCACGACGAGGAAGATCATCCGCTTCACCGGATCCTGACGATGCCGATGCGGGGCCCGGCGCTGGCCGGCAGCGCCGTCAGGCCGTCGGTGTCCGTCAGCGCCAGGTTGGGCGCCGCCGCGTTCGGGCTGAGGTTCACGAGCACGTGGCGGCCCGAGCCGGCTGGCAGCGTGCCGCTCTCCTCGAAGCGGCCGTCGACCGCCGTCGGCGGCGCGAGCGGGTATGCGCTCCCGAACATGCCGGGGAAGCTCGCGTGCAAGGATGCGAACGCGTCGCGAAAATTCCACGAGACGTACTGATCCAGCGGATCGCCCGGCGTGAATCCCGGCAGGTCATCGAGGTAGTTGGCGAACTGCCAGTGCATGACGAGCGACGCGAAGTCGGGGCCGGTGGCGTCGACCACGTTGTCCGCGCCGGTGCGCGTGGTCGCGTCGAGCCGTCGCGTGAGATCGGTGCCCAGCGTCGCCGTGGTGGCATAGTGGTCGAGCAACCAGCGCACGAACAGCCAGCCCGCCCCGTATTCCTCCAGCGGGATGGGGACGCGGTCCGGCCCGATCAGGTAGTTCGACACCGGATCCGTGAGATAGCTGTTCGCGTTGTCGAGGTCGATCAAGGTGAACTGCGTCAGGCAGTCGTTGTTCTGGCAGCTCGCGTCGGGCACCAGGCGGCCACCCAGCTCCTCGGCAAACGAGGAGAGGCCTTCGTTGAGCCAGGTCTGCTCGACCCCACCACCCCGGGAGAGCACGTGCTGGTTGAAGCTGATCATGTGCTGGAACTCGTGGATCATGACCGGCGGGAGACTGAAGCGGGCATCGTCCACGCTCACGTTGCAGCTCGCGTCCGGCACGAGCCCGTAGAAGATCTCGCCCGCGTTCGACCCGACGTGGCTGGGCTGCAGATCGAACGGCAGGAAGAAGCCGATGACCTGGGACGTCCCGTTGCAGGGCACGATCTTGGTGACCCGGTCGGTCAGGAGAATCAGCACCAGCCCGTTCTGATCGATGTCGGACTCGCGGCCGAAGGCCGTCGTGTCGATCGGGTAGAGATAGCTGTCGAACATCGTCCCGATCGCGGTGATGTCGTCGGGCGAGTATGTCGGCGTGGGCGCGTTATTGTCGAGGTACACTGCAGCATGGCTCCCGACATACTGCACCGTGCCGGTCACCTGCAGATAGTCGCTCGCCTTGGTGCCGGACGCGGTTCCGTTGGCCAGCACGTTGAACGTGCGCTGGTCGCCCATCGCGGGCGGCGCGGCCGTGGCCCGGGCCGCCGCCGTCGGATGGGGCGCTCGCGAAAGGCCTTGGGCAACGTCGCGTTCCATCTGTCGCAGCCGGCCATGAAACTCGCGGGCGGGCGCCCCCTGACGGAGCGAGGCCAATGGTCGCGCCACGTGTGCGGCCCGTACCGCCACTCCCCCAGGAGCCCCGTACAGCTGGTACGGGATCGCCGTGCCGCCCCGGGACACGGTGCCGTCGGTGATGCCGGCAAAGTACAGGTATTCGGCCCCGTTGGCTCCCGCCCCAGGCAGGCTGAGGCAGCCCTGCTTGCCCGCGTCGATGATGGTCCCCTGGCCGGGCGTCAGCACCGTCGGCGAGGCCGTCGAGCAGTCCACGGAGGTCTGCTCGGGTCCGCCACTGCCGCAGGCTGCGAGCAGTAGCGCGGCGGCGAGCGGCGCCATGCAACGGTCGAGAAAGGTCACGGGGTGGAGGCTCCGGGTGTCGTCGGACCCAAGGGAGGCACGGGAAGCAAGATAAGAAACCACAAGGGCTTTTGACAATCGCGCAGGCGTCCGGTACCTTCTGGCGGTGTCCGACGACAGCTGGCTCGCCGGGGTCCGTTTCGGGCCGGATGGCCTGGTCCCGGTCGTGGCGCAGGAAAGCCGGTCGGGGGACGTGCTGATGGTCGCGTACGCCAACCGCGAGGCTCTGACGCGCACGGCGGCCACAGGGTCCGCGCACTACTACAGTCGCTCCCGCGCCGGTCTGTGGCGCAAAGGCGAGACCTCGGGCCATGATCAGGCCGTGCGCGAGATCCGGATCGACTGCGATGGTGACGCGGTGCTCTACCGCGTCGAGCAAACCGGTCCCGCATGCCACACCGGCGCGCGCACGTGCTTCGCGGCGGCCGTGGGCGCAGAGGGGAGTATGGTGGCGGGGGACGATCCAGGCGGCCATGTCCTCACACGGCTCGCCGCCACCATCGCGCGCCGCGCGGCCGACCGCCCCGCGGGCTCGTACACGGTGCAGCTGCTCGACCGCGGCATTCCCAAGGTCTCGCAGAAGGTCGGCGAGGAGGCGGTCGAAGTCGTCGTCGCGGCGAATGCGGAGGAGCCCGAGCGTCTCGCGTCCGAGGCGGCCGATCTCCTCTATCATCTTCTGGTGCTGCTCGAGGCTCGCGGTGTCCCGCTGGACGCCGTCTGGAAGGAGCTGTCGCAGCGCAGTCGGTAGGCATGGCCTTCGTCCATCTCCACACCCACAGCGAATATTCCCTGCTCGACGGGGCCAGCCGGATCGCCGACCTCGTCGCGCACGTCAAGAAGCTCGGCATGGACAGCCTGGCCGTCACGGACCACGGCAACATGCACGCGGCCTGGTCGTTCTACGAGGAGGCCAAGGCGCAGAAGGTACGTCCGATCCTCGGGTTCGAGGCCTACCTGGCCTTCGGCCCGCGGCAGGCACGCGAGAAGCCGAGCAACGCCCCCGCCGCGTACAGTCACCTGGTCCTGCTGGCCAAGAACCGGACCGGGTACAAGAACCTCGTCCGGCTCACCTCCATCGGATTCACCGAAGGGTTCTATCGTCGGCCGCGGATCGACAAGGCGAGCCTGGAGGAGTACCGCGAGGGCATCGTGTGCCTCGCCGCGTGCCTCTCGGGCGAGGTGTCGCTGCATCTCCGCCAGGGCCGCTATGACGAGGCGAAGCGGAGCGCCGAGTGGTTCGCGTGCCTGTTCGGGCCCGAGGGATTCTGGCTCGAGGTCCAGCAGCACGGGATCGCCGAGGAGCGCGTGGTCACCGAGGGCATGCTGCGGCTCGGCCAGGAGCTGGGGCTCGGCGTGGTGGCCACCAACGACGCGCACTATCTCCGGCGCGAGGACGCCGAGTCGCACGACGTGCTGCTCGCCATCGGGACCGGCAGCGACCTCGACGACCCCAAGCGGTTCCGGTTCACCGGTGAGGAGTCGTACGTCAAGTCGGAGAAGGAGATGCGCGCGCTGTTTCCGGACCGCCCCGAGCTCCTGGCCAACACCCAGACGGTCGCGGACCGGTGCGAGTTCGACTTCGAGAAGAAGTATTTCGTGCCGGGGTTTCCCCGTCCCGAGGGCTACGCGTCGGACGAGGCGCTGCTCGAGGACCTGGCGCGCCGAGGCGCGATCCGGCGCTACGGCGCGCCGCTCCCCCCGGAGGTGGAGGAGCGGCTGGCCTACGAGCTCGGCGTCATCAACCGGGCCGGCTACGCCGGCTACTTCCTCATTGTGCAGGACTTCATCGCGGCCGCGCGCGCGCGCGGCATTCCCGTGGGCCCCGGCCGCGGCTCGGCGGCAGGCTCGATCGTGGCCTACTCGCTCGGCATCACCGACGTCTGCCCGCTCACCTTCGACCTCCTGTTCGAGCGGTTCCTCAATCCCGAGCGCGTGTCGATGCCGGACATCGACGTGGATTTCTGCTTCGAGCGCCGCGGTGAGGTGATCGAGTACGTCCGGCAGCGCTACGGGCGCGCGAGCGTGGGCCAGATCGTGACCTTCGGCACCATGAAGGCGCGGGCGGCCGTCAAGGACGTCGCCCGCGTGCTCCGCATCGCCCCCGGCGAGGCCGACCGGATCACCAAGCTGATTCCGTCGGGACCGGCCTACAGCCTGAGCATTCCCGAGGCCGAGAAGAAGGTGGACGAGCTCCGCGATCTGGTGCGAGGAAACCCCGGCTATCGGCGGCTGCTCGACCTGAGCGCCCGCATCGAGGGCATCTCCCGTCACATGTCGGTGCATGCGGCCGGCGTGGTGATCGCGCCCGGACCGCTCGCGGAGTATGTGCCCGTGTGCACCGCCCCCACCAAGGGCGCGGGCGCGGCGGCGGACGGTGAGGAGTCCATCATCACGCAGTACGAGATGGGCGCGCTCGAGAAGGTCGGCATGCTCAAGATGGACATGCTCGGCCTCAAGACGCTCACGGTGATCCACGACGCGGTGCTCATGATCGCCGCCCGCACCGGCGTGGACGTGGACATGGAGCGGCTGACCTTCGACGATCCCAAAGTGTACGAGCTGCTGCGTCAGGGCCGTACGGCGGGCGTGTTCCAGTTCGAGTCGCCGCTCGCCACCGACACGCTCCGAGCCATGAAGTGCGACCGGTTCGACGACCTGGTCGCCTCGAACGCGCTGCTGCGGCCCGGCCCGCTCGACGCCGGCATGCACACCGTGTTCATCCGGCGGAAGCTGGGCCTGGAGAAGGTCACCTATCCGCACCCGTCGCTCCAGGACGTGCTGGAGCCGACGTACGGCGTCATCACCTATCAGGAGCAGGTGATGCGCATCGCGAACGTGCTGGCCGGGTTCACGCTGGCCGAAGCCGACGTGCTGCGGAAGGCGGTCGGCAAGAAGGACGCGGAGCTGATCAAGAAGGAGCTGGGCAAGTTCTGCGAGCGCGCCATCGCGCTGGGGCACCCGAAGCGGCTGGTGGACGACCTTGCCGCGCAGATCGAGACCTTCGGCCGCTACGGCTTCAACAAGTCCCACTCGGTGGCCTACTCGGTCCTGTCGTATCAGACCGCGTGGCTCAAGGCGCATTACCCCGCGGAGTTCATGGCGGCGCTGCTGTCGTCCGAAATCGGGAACACGGATAAGGTCGTGCAGTACATCAACGAGGCACGCGAGCTCGACCTCGAGGTGCTCGCGCCCGACGTGAACGAGTCCGGGTTCAAGTTCACGGTCGTGGGCGAGCGGCGCATCCGCTTCGGGCTCGGCGCCATCCGCAACGTCGGCTGGGGGGCCATTGAGAGCATCATCGCCGCGCGCCATGACGCGCCATTCACCACGCTCGCCGATTTCGTGGGGCGGATCGACCTCCGGCTGTGCAACAAGCGGGTACTCGAGTCGTTGATCGTGGCCGGCGCCTGCGACGGCCTGGGCGGCCATCGCAAGCAGCTGTGCGAAGCGCTCGACGCCGTGCTGGCGGAAGCCCAGCTCGTCCAGGCCGAAAAGGAGGCGGGCCAGGGTTCCCTCTTCGACGGCAAGGGCGGCGACGACGGCTCCCCCCGCGGCGCGGTACCCACCCCCGGCGCCGGCATGCCTGCGCCAGCGGCCTACCCCGACGTCCCCGCCTGGCCCGAGGCCGGGCGCCTGGCCAAGGAGAAGGAGGTACTCGGCTTCTTCATCTCGGGACACCCGCTCGAGCGGTTCCGCTCGGAGGTGGAACTGTTCGGCACGCGGACCACCGCGACGCTCGGCGAGTGGAGCGAGCACCAAGTGACCGTGGCGGCGGTCGTGACCGGCGTGAAACGACAGATCTCGAAGAAGACGGGCAAGGAGTACGCCCGGCTCGTGCTCGAAGACTTTCATGGCACGGCGGAGGCGATCGCGTTTCCCGACGCCTGGGCCCGGCTGAACAGCGTGATCACGCCGGATGCGGCGCTGCTCCTCACCGGCGGCTACAGCGACCGGGATCGCGGGGAGGACCACGCGCCGTTCATCGTCGAGGCGGCGCGCGCGCTGGACGAGCTCAAGCCATCGGGTGCGGTCGCATTGAGCCTTCGGTGGCGCGCGCCGGGGGCGCCCGCGCCGGACGCACTCAAGCGCGCCGTGGCCCTGTGCTCGGCGCACCCGGGTCCCACGCCCCTGTATATTGAGTGGAGCGACGGGAACGGGGAGTCGGTGCGGCTCCGTTCCCGTCGCGTCCGCGTCGCGGCGGAGGACGACCTCGTGCGGGCCCTGCGCGATCTCCTGGGTGCCGATTCCGTCCACTACATCAAGGCGAGTTGAGCCCCGATGCCCTCAGCGTATTCGCTGGAGTTCGAGAAGCCGCTGCTCGAGCTGGAGCGGCAGATCGAGGACCTGAAGCGGATCGGCACCGAACGCCAGATCGACATCGACGGCGAGCTCGAGGGGCTGCAAGGCAAGCTCGATTCGCTCCGGGCGGAGATCTATCGCAATCTCACGCCCATCCAGCGCGTCATGGTCGCCCGCCACCCCCGCCGCCCCTATAGCCTGGACTACCTCAGCACGATCTTCACCGACTTCATCGAGCTTCACGGCGACCGGCTCTACCTGGACGATCCGGCGGTCGTCGGGGGGTGGGCGCGTCTCGCGGGCACCTCGGTGATGGTCATCGGGCACCAGAAGGGCCGCGATACCAAGGAGAACCTCAAGCGCAATTTCGGTATGCCCCACCCCGAGGGCTATCGCAAGGCGCTTCGACTCATGAAGCTGGGGGCCAAGTTCGGCGCGCCGGTCATCACGCTCATCGATACGCCCGGCGCCTACCCCGGCCTCGGAGCGGAGGAGCGCGGCCAGTCGGAGGCGCTGGCCCGGAACATCCTCGAGATGTCGGGTCTCGCGACCCCGAGCATCGCCGTCGTGATCGGCGAGGGCGGCTCGGGCGGCGCGCTCGCCCTCGGGGTGGCCGACCGCATCCTCATGCTCGAGAACTCGGTTTACTCCGTCATCTCGCCCGAGGGCTGCGCCGCCATCCTGTGGAAGGACGCGAGCCAGCGCGAGCGCGCCGCCGAGGCGCTCAAGCTCACCGCCGACGACCTGCTCCGGCTCAAAGTCATCGACGAGATCGTGAAGGAGCCGGTGGGTGGCGCGCACGTGGATCCCGACGCGACCGGCGAGGCGCTGCGCGAGGCGCTGATCCGGCACATGACGGAGCTCCGGAAGATCCGCCCGGAGAAGCTGATCCGGCGGCGGGCCGAGAAGTACGCGGCGATGGGCGCGTACACCGAGGCCTGAGTGAGCCAGACCGTCGAGGTGCGGTTCAAGGGCACCCGCAAGGCGTACTTCCTGTGGCACGACGAGCAGGCGCCGCTGCGCGTCGGCGAGACGGTGCTGGTGGAGGCCGAGCGTGGGCGCGACCTGGGCCGCGTGACGGCGGTGGGCGACGTGGCCGCCAAGAAGTGCGGCGGCTGCTCGGGCTGCGCAGTCGGCGGCGAGGCCCCGCCCGAGGCGCCGCCCAAGGCCGTCGTGCGCCGGGCGAGCCGCGAGGACCAGCGGGTCCACGACGAGAATCGTCGCTCGGAGGACGACGCCCGTCGCAAGGTCATCGAGCGGGTCCGCACGCACGATCTCGTCATGAAGGTGAGCGACACCGAGTGGCAGTGGGACCGGAACAAGCTCACCATCTACTTCACGGCCGAGAAGCGCGTCGATTTCCGCGCCCTGGTTCGCGACCTCGCGTCGTTGTTCCGCACCCGCATCGAGCTGCGGCAGATCGGCGTGCGCGACGAGGCCGCCCGGCTCTCGGGCGTGGGCCGTTGCGGCCGCGAGTATTGCTGTTCCTCCTGGCTCACGGAGCTCTCGCCCGTGAATCTGGGTCTCGCCAAAGACCAGCACCTTTCGCTCAATCCGAGCCAGATCTCCGGCGGCTGCGGACGCCTGCTCTGCTGCCTCAAGTACGAGCACGAGTTCTACGTGGCCGCACGGCGGCGCTTCCCGAAGGAGGGAAAGCTCGTCACCACGTCGCTCGGGGCGGAACGGGTGATCGCCGTGGACATTTTCCGCGAGCGGGTCTTCCTGCGGAGCGACGAGCAGGGCTCCAGGATCATACCGCTCGTGCAGCTTCGCGATGAGGTCGAGGCGCTGGGCGGCGTGCTGATGACGGCGGAGGCACGGAGCCGCCTCGCGCTCGCCACCGACGGCCCGCGGGGCGACGCGGCGGCAGACGGCGCTGCGGCGACGTCGTCTGAGGACCGGGGCCCCGAGGCCGCGCCCGACCAAGGTGCGCCGACCGCAGGACGTCCGAACCGGCGGCGGCGGCGGCGGCATCGCGGCGGGGGTCCGGGCGGCGCGCCTCCCGGGCCGGAGGCTGGCGACCCCGGTTAGATTGCACCACGCAGGATCGAGGACGCGTTCGTACCGTGGCGTCGCGAAGTCGCCGCGGGCCGGACCGCAGCGAGGGATCTTCTCCGCCGGCGTCGACGCCCGGGTGAGCAGATCCCTCGCTGCGCTCGGGACGGATGCGTCGGGACCGTCGCGGCGCCCCGAGCGCGCTGGAAAGCGCGTGCCGGCGCGTCGTGCTCGCGGGGGGACCGGCGCTCGAGCCGACAGGAAAAGAGGAGCGTGCCCGTGCCGAAGTTCTATCTCACCACCGCCATCGACTACTCGAACGGCGACCCGCACCTCGGGCATGCACTCGAGAAGATCGGGGCCGACTGCATCGCCCGCTATCGCCGGCTGCGTGGGGACGACGTCCATTTCCTCATGGGCATGGACGAACACTCGCAGGCGGTCCTGCAGGCGGCGGAGCGGAACCAGGTCACGCCCCAGGCCTGGGTCGACCGGATGGCGGAGACGTTCCGGGACTACTGGCGGCGGCTCGAATGCAGCAACGACGACTGGATCCGCACCACCGAGCCCCGACACGCGCGCGGCGTCACCGCGCTGCTCCAGCAGATCGCGCGGACCAGTCCCGACGACCTCTTCGTCGGCGAGTATGAGGGTCTGTACTGCTACGGCTGCGAGGAGTTCAAGCAGCCGGCGCAGATCGTCAACGGGCACTGCATCGAGCACCCGACGCTCGAGCTGGTGCCGACCAAGGAGCGCAACCACTTCTTCCGGTTGAGTCGCTACCGCGACCGCCTCCTGGAGCTCATCCGCGCTGGGCAGTTTCGCGTGGAGCCGGCCATTCGACGGAACGAGATCGTGCGTTTGCTCGAGGACGGTTTGCAGGACATCTCCGTGAGCCGGAACCGGCAGGCGTGGGGAATCCCCTTCCCTGGCGATCCCGAGCAGACGGTGTACGTCTGGTTCGACGCGCTGATGAATTACCTGTCGGCCACGGGGTATCCCGACCCGGACTACGCCCGGGTGTGGCCGGCCGACTTGCACATCGTCGGCAAGGGGATCACCCGGTTCCACTGCGTGATCTGGCCGGCCATGCTGCTGAGCGCGGACCTCCCGCTGCCCAAGGAAGTCTGGGCCCACGGGTACGTGCAATGGGAGGGCGCCAAGATGTCGAAGTCCGCGGGCACTGCGGTGAGCCTGGGCGACGCCATCGAACGGCACGGGCCCGACGCGTTGCGCTACTTTTTGCTGCGCGAGGTGGGCTTCGAGGCCGATGGCAACTTCACCTGGGACCGCTTCGACGAGCGGTACACCGCCGACCTCGCGGACGGACTGGGCAATCTCGCGTCCCGCTCGCTCGCCATGGTGGGCCGCTACCGGGACGGCGCGCTGCCGCTAACCGCCGACGAGACCTCGCTCGACCGCGACGGTCGCGCCGCCATTCTGGCGTACAGCCGCGCCATGGACGCACTGGATCTGCGCGATGGTGCGGAAGCGGCGTGGGACCTGGTCGCCAAGGCGAACCTGTATATCCAGCGGGTCGCCCCGTGGTCGCTTGCCAAGGCAGGGCAGGATGCCGAGCTCGACGCGGCACTCGCGGCACTGGGACGAGCGCTGTTTCGGCTCGCCGTACTGACCGAACCGTTCATTCCCGGCAAAGCCCGAATCCTCTGGCAGTCTCTTGGGATGCCGGCAGAGGAGCTGGCGACGGCGTGGGCGCAGCTCGATGCACCACCCGTTGCGGGGCGACTTACCAACAAGCCCGAGGTGCTCTTCCCCAAGCCTCAGAGTGTCTAGAAGTTAGCCTGTCAACGAGCAAAACTATTTGACAGTCAAGGACTTATCGGGCATGTCGTACTCTTGACTTACCCGAACGGCTGGGCCACCTTTTGCGTGGCTTCTGTGTGTCGGGTCACGTCTTGCGGCACTCGCTGGATTCAGATTGTTCTGCACGGAAGCGAAGCTGAGCAGTGGCAGCCTGGTCCTGGGAGCGCGCATGGCGAAACGTCGCCGGTGGACGGTTGTTTTCGTACCGCACGGCTCGGAGCCTTCGAAAATCGTGGAGGTCTCCTACGGAGTCATGAAGATGGCGGCGGGCGGCGCGGGCCTGGGGCTGATCATCGCGCTGCTCGTCGGCTACGCCACGGTGTCGCGCTCTGCCGACCTGTCCCGTTCGGCCAGTCTGCGGCAGGAGAACGCGAGACTCACGCAGGAAATCGGCGAGCTGCACGGCCGGCTGTCATCCCTGTCCGACACCATCACCCAGATCAGCCAGCGGAACGCACGCATCCGCGTGCTGGCGAACCTCGACCCGATCGACCCGTCAGTGGAAGCCGCCGGTATCGGCGGCCCGACGCTGGCGCCGCGGCCCACGCTGCCGAGCCCCGATGCGACCGTGCGGCGCTCCGAGGCGATCCGGGTGAATCTCGACGCGCTGATTCGCCGGGCCGACCTGCTCGCCTCGTCGTTCGCGGAGGTCAAGGACAGCCTCGCAAGCCACTCGCAGCGATTGGCTGCGACACCGTCGATCATGCCGACCCAGGGCTGGCTCACGAGCGCGTTTTCGGCGATGCGCGAGCATCCCATCCTCCACATCGCGCGGCCGCACGAAGGCATCGACGTGACCGCGCCGATGGGCAGCCCGATCGAGGCGCCGGCAGCAGGGACCGTCACGGACGCGGGCTGGGAGACCGGTTACGGCAACACCGTCACCATCGATCACGGCTACGGCATCGTCACCAAGTTTGCCCACTGCTCCAAGCTGCTGGTGCGCACCGGGCAGCACGTGGCCCGCGGGCAGCGCATTGCGCTCGTGGGCAGCACCGGGCTCGCCACCGGTCCGCACTTGCACTACGAAGTACACGTGAACGGGCGGCCGGTGGATCCGCTGAAGTACGTCCTGCCGGACAAGGTGGTAACCGACTAGGCGGTCGGGTTGCAGGCGAACAGGCGTTCCACGGCGAAAAAAGCCCCCGGAGCAGGCCTCCAGGGGCTTTCTGTTCTACGGGGTGCGACCGCCCGCCCGCCTCTCCGCCTGCTCAGAACTGCACCTTCGGCGGCTCGGCAGCCCCAGGCGCCGCCTCGAAATACGCGCGCGGTTTGCCCATGCCGAAGACTTTGGCGGTGACGTTGTAGGGAAATCGGCGGATGTAGGCGTTATATGCTCCCACCGCGGTGTTGTAGTCCTGCCGCGCAACCGAGATGCGGTTCTCGGTGCCCTCGAGCTGGTCCTGCAGCTGCTTGAAGTTCTCGCTCGAGCGGAGCTGCGGATAGTTCTCCGAGATCGCGATGAGGCGCCCGAGACCCTGGGTGAGCTGGGCGTTGGCCGCGGCCATCTCGGGCACGTTCCCGCTCTGGATGGCGCCTCCCAGGCGCGAGCGTGCGTTCGCGATCGAGATGAACACCGTGTCCTCCTGCTTGGTGATACCCTTGACGGTGTTCACCAGGTTGGGGATGAGGTCGGCCCGCCGCTGCAGCTGCGTCTGAATCTGGCCCTGCGCCTGATTTACCCGCTCGTCCATGGTCTGGATGGTGTTGTAGCCGCAGCCGGCGGTGGATGCCGCCAGCAGCGCGAGCGCGAAGGCGAGCGTCGTCGAGCGCTTCATCTCTGATCTCCGAGCTGAAAGTGGTCCACGTACTCCGCCGCATGCGCTACGGCGTCCAGGTACTGCTCGAAATCGGAGGGCCCACAGCGCCAGCCGCGTTCCGCGCGGCGCTCGACCGGTGTCGTGAGCGAAGCCGCCGGGACACCCAGGAGGCCGGCCGCCTCCGCGGCCAGCGTTGCCGGCGTTTGCGGGACGGCTCGGCCTGCCAGCGTCAGCAGCGCGCGGAGCAGGACCAGCATCGTGGCCGCGCTCCCGACCGCAAGCCGGCCGAGGGCCTTCTCGTCACCCGCCGCGGCGGCGTAGCCCTGCCGGAGGCGGAGCAGCTTGCCCCGGAGCTCGCGCTCGAGCGCCTGGCGCAGATCGGCGGGCTGCACGCGCGCGCCGTCCAGCGGGTCGGCGCCGCGCAACACGCGGTACCCCGCCCGCATGTCCGTGATCTCGATCGGAAAGACGTCCGTCGCCCGCGCCCACTCCGCCCGGCTGATCACCAGTGGCGGCTCCGATGCCGCCTTGCGCCAGGACGAGAACGCGGGCGCGAGCGCGCGGAGCCGGCTCGGCGAGGGATCATCCAGCACCAACATGAGATTGATGTCCGAGCGCCCGTGAACGTAGTCGCCGCGCGCCGCGGAGCCGTACAGTACGGCACTGTACCCCGCGCCGAGGGCCGCATCCGACGCGGCGAGAAACGGCGTCACGACCCGCTCGACCGATGCATGCATCAGAAGCGTCCTCCCGATCCGCCGCCGCTGAAGCCTCCGCCTCCGCCAAACCCTCCGAAGCCTCCTCCGCCTCCCCCGCCCCATCCGCCGCCGCCGCCCCAGCCACCACCACCGATCCAGGGTCCGCCCCAATATACCCCGCGGCGCCGGCCCCCTCGCGTCGCGACCAGAAAGAACACGATGAACAGCAGGATCGGCAGCATGGACATGAACTGGCTGTTCGGTGTGCCAGACGAGGGCTGGGGAAGCGGCGTCGAGGCGAGTGCACTGTCGGTGACGCCGTAGCCGCGGGCGATCACCCCCGTCAGGACGCGGACACCGCTGTCGACCGCCGTGGCGTAGTCCTCGCGGGCGAGCGCGGGTCCCATGATTTCGCGGCGGATCTGACCGCTCGTGGCGTCGGTCACGATCCCTTCGAGGCCTTGCCCTACTTCGATCCGGACGTGGCCGGTGCCGGGCTGGTGATTCTGCCGGGGGACGAGGAGCAGCACCAGCCCGGCATTGCGTCGCGGATCACCGATCGCCTGCTTCGCCCCGACGCCCCACGCGCGGCCGATGGCGAGCGCCACCTCGCCCTCGTCCTGGTCGTCGATGGTGGGCAGTGTGACCACGGCGACCTCGGCACCCGTGGCGCTTCGGAGGCGGGTCAGCAGATCGTCGAGCTGCTCACGTTCGGCAGGCTCGAGGAGCGATGCGAAATCGTTGACGTAGCCCACCGGCTTCGCCGGCACGAGCCGCTGCACGTCCGCGCTCTGCGCGAACGCGACCACGGCGGTCAGTTGTAGGGCTGCCAGGAGGGCGATAGTTTTGCGTCGTGTTTCCCTCACCCAGGCTCCTTCGCGTCGCGCGCGTCGCCATCGGGACGGGGCTGCTCATGGGCCTGGTCGCCCTTGGCGCTTGCGAAAAGGCGCGGCTGCTCGCGGTGCGAGTCTCGATTCCGGGCCCCGACTCGGTCGAGACCCCGATCACCGGCGTCGGATTGGTCGCGTTGCCCTACGATCGGGACAGCGTACTGCGAGCGCTCGAGCAACGCGCCCACACTCCGCGACCGCCGACGGCGCCGCTCGAGAGCCTGTACGCCGCATTCCGCGGCCCGTTCACCGCCTATTCGGTCGCGACGGTGCGCCTCAACCGGCTGCGCGACTCGGCCGCGGCGGCCAAAGCGGGGCTCGACGCGCTCTCCCACGGCGCACCGGCCTATGCCGAGCACTCCGCCGAGTTCACGCGACTGAGCGACTCCCTCCGGGCAGCGGAGAGTCGGGCCGGCCGCGCCAAGGCGGAGCTGGACCGGGTGCGACGTGAACTCACCGGCCGTGGCGACAGCCTGAAGGTGCAAATGCACCAATGGGAAAATAGCACCTACCAGGGGTGGGACAGCATCGTTCAGGATCTTGCGCGGCGCTCTGGGCGGGAGCCGGTCACGGACACGACTCACGCCGACGGCTGGGCACGCCTGATGCTCTCGCCCGGCCGGTGGTGGATCTACGCGCGCAGCTGGGACGTCACCGATCCGAACGCGGAATGGTACTGGAACGTGTCCGCGCCGTCCGGCGACACGCTGCTGCTGTCGAGCCGCAACGCGCGGCGCCGGGCGAGGTACTAGCGGTACAGGAGAGGCTATGGGACGAGTACATCGGGTCGGTTGGCTGGGTCTGGCCGGAGCGATGCTCCTGACGTGCGGCGCGGCCCGCGCACAGGCGCAGACCCGGAGCGACACGGCCAAAGGGCCCCTCGCCGGACGGATGCGAGGGTCACCGACGGCGCCCGTGACGGTGTATGAGATGTCAGACTTTCAGTGTCCGTACTGCCAGAGCTTCGCCGTGAAGACGTTCCCGGCGCTCGACTCGGCGTACGTCGCTACCGGCAAGGTGCGCTGGGCGTTCGTCAATTTCCCGCTCACCAACATCCATCCCAACGCGGCCGCGGCCGCGGAGGTGGGCCTCTGCGCGGCAGAGCAGAATGCATTCTGGCGAGTGCACGATCTGTTGTACCGGCACCAGGACGTGTGGGCTCCCCTCAAGGAGCCGGCCGCGTTCTTCCTCACACTTGCCGATTCGGCGAAGCTCTCCAAGGCCAAGCTGCTCGCCTGCCTCCGGTCGCCGGTGACGGAGCAGACGGTGCGGGCCGACGCCCAGGGCGCCGAACGCTCGGGCGCCAACAGCACGCCGACATTCTACATCGAAGGTGGGCTGCTGGTGGGTGCGCAGCCGCTGGAGGTGTTCCGTCAGGTGCTGGATTCGATTCTGCGCGTGAAGCAGAAAGGGAAGACATGAGAAGCGGAGAGCGGTACGCGAGACGGGGAGGCGAGTCCGCCTCGGTGCCGCGATCCCGCCTACCGCTTACCTCCGTCACCGCCCCTCCTCACCCTGCCGCCACCGCCAGAAACACGTCGTACAGGGCATGGGTCCACGCCGTGATGCCGAAGCCCCGCAGCAGGTATAGCGCGCTGAACAGCACGCCGGCAACCGTCCTGAACGTGAACGACGCGAGATCGAGACGGTCTCCATAGGGCCCCAGGTAATGGAACGCGGAGAAGATGAGTGCGCCCGCGATGGTCGCGAACACGCCGGACGCGCTTGTGGTCCAGCCGAATCCGCGCCGGGCGAGCCAACTCAGCGCACCCACGATGAGCACCCGGAACAGCAGCTCCTCGTAGATCCCCGCGCCCAGGGAGACCATGAGCTGGGTGGCGAGGCCCAGACCCGCCGGGCCCACGCCCTCGTGCCCGCCGACCAGAGCGGCGGCATAGTGGAACGGGTGCAGCAGCATGCCGGTCAGCGTGCCCACCACGAGTCCGAACACCAACGCGTAGCCCGTCGACTCCAGCAGCATCAGGCCAAAGACACGCCCTTCGATCGGCCCCGAGCGGCGACGGTCGCGCCAGACCACTACGGCGCCCGTGCCGACCAGGAGCACCCCGAACACGATGAGCCCGGTCCGACCGCCGAGCAGCACGAAGACGCTCTTGAGCAGCACGTCCGCTCCGTTGCGCACCCCCGCGATGGCGTCGTGTGTCAGGGTGAACGCGAGCACCTCGTACGCCACGAGGAGCGGAAGCGCGAACGTCAGACTGTACCGGGGAGCGCGAGCCGCACGCCAATAGCGGCCCGAGGAGACGGCGATGGTCACGGATGGGCAGGCAAGAAAAAGGGGCCGCGCTTGGCGGCCCCCCCAGGTTCGAAGTGTCGCCTGGGTCTCAGCATGCAGTGCTGTTCAGCAGCCGCAGGCGACCCTTGACTCTGTAGACAATGGATCACCTCCTCGGTAGCAGGTGGAACATGAACTTCGTGGCCGAAAACTAGAACCCACTCTGGCTCCGCGGCAAGGCCCCGGGCCGCGGGGAATGCCGACCGGGTGGAGAGGCGGCCGGCAGACCGAATTGACGTGCCCGGGGGCTGCCGCGACATTGCCCCGATGCCCTCCACCTCCTGGCCCTACCGCGCCGCGGTCCGCCTCGGCACCGCGCTGGCGCCGCTCCTCGGTGCGGTCGACACGAAGATCGGTGAAGGGCATCGGCGGCGGCGGGGCACGGTGGATCGCCTCACGGCCTGGGCCCGCGCCATGCGCGACCCCGGTCGGCCGCTCGTCTGGTTCCACGCGTCGTCGGTCGGCGAGGGACGCCAGGCCGAAAGCGTCTTCCTCGAACTGCGTCGGCTGCTGCCCGGCTGCCAGACCGTGTACACCCATTTCAGCCCGTCAGCCGATCCGCTGGCGCGCCGGCTGTCGGTCGACGTCGCCGACTACCTCCCTTACGACCGACCGTCCGACGTGGAGCGCCTGCTACGGGCGCTCGCACCGGACTTGCTGGTGTTCGCCAAGCTCGACCTGTGGCCTGAGCTCGCCACTCGCGCGGCGGCCCACGGAGTGGCGGTCGCGCTGGTGGCGGCCACGGTGAGTCCGGGCAGTGGCCGCTTGCGCTGGCCCGCGAGGACGCTGCTCAGGCCGGGTTACGCATCGGTGGATGCGGCCGGCGCCGTGAGCGAGGAAGACGCGGGCCGACTCGCGCGCCTCGGCGTCGCCCCCGACCGGGTTCGCGTCGTCGGCGATCCGCGGTACGACAGCGTGGCCGCGCGGGTGGCTGCGGTCGCGCCCGACGATCCCCTGCTCCGCCTCGGCCTCGGCGGACCGACCTTGGTGGCCGGTTCCACCTGGGCACCCGACGAGGACGTCGTGCTCGGCGCCTTCGCACGGCGTCGCGACCGACACGCCGATGCGCGTCTCGTGGTGGTCCCCCACGAGCCGACCACGGAGCATCTCGCGGGGCTCGACCGCCGAGCGGCGCGGGTGGGACTGCCCCGTCCTGCCCGGCTCGGGAACATCGCCGATGGACTCCCATGGCTCGTAGTCGATCGGGTCGGCGTGCTGGCCACGTTGTATGGTGCGGGCACCATGGCCTACGTCGGCGGAGGGTTCGGAGACGCCGGCCTCCACTCGGTGCTCGAGCCCGCGGCGTGGGCCGTACCCGTGGCGTTCGGGCCGCGCTGGCGGGAGAGTCGCGACGCGGGGTTGCTGCTCGAGCGAGACGCCGCAGCGGCGCTCGCCGAGGGCGGCGAAGCCGGCATCAGGTCACTTGTGGGGATCTGGGAAAGCTGGCTGACCGATGCCGCGGCGCGGGCGGCTCAGGGGACGCGCGGGCGCGAGGTGGTGGCCGCCGGACTTGGCGCGGCCCGGCGCTCGGCGGACATGCTGGCGAAGCTTATTTCGTCACGACGCCTTCGAAGGTGACGGTCTTGGGCACCAGGATCCCGGCCGTCAACACGGTGAACAGCACATCGGCGAACCCGCTCCGGGTCCTGATCCTGACGTCCGCGAGGCCGCTCCCCCCGCCGAGCTGGGCCGCCAGCGCCTTCCGCAGCGACGGTTCCTTGAGCGTCGCAATGCCCCAGAACGCGAACAGCGCGTGACTCGACACCCGGAAGCGGTCGCCGGCGGCGGGCTGGCCGGCGGGCGACGCCATGGTGGCTGGCGCCCCCAGCGTCGTCGCGTCGAAGGTCTGCGCGCACGCGCCGAGCCACACGACGAGGGCGAGTGTGACGACGGCGAGCCGTGCGCTCACAGGCCAGGGACTCGGAACGTGTAGTGGGCGCCGACGCCGAACGTGCCCGGGTCCGCCCCATCGCTCAGGAACACCCGGTCGTACGCCGCCTGGATGCCGAAGCCGTTGAGCAGGTTGAATTCGAGTCCGCCGCTCAAGCCGAAGTTCGTATCGGTGGACGAGGTGCCGTTATCGGGCTTGACGTACGAGATGTCGACGCGGGGAGCGAGCCAGGGCTGTATGGCCAGCACGGGATTCGGAATCACCAGCGCGAAGCCGATGCCGATGGGGAAGTGATACGCCGAGACATCCTGTCCGGGCAGGAGCCCGTTCCCCGGCTTGGCGTAGCTGATGCCGCCCTGCAACGTCACCGAGAGTGGCACGAGGGGACCACCGATCAGCTTGTAGTCGAGCGTACCGCCCACCGACACGTCGCTGCCGGCCGGCCCCTTGGGGTTGAGCGCGGAGAGCGTGGCCGTCGCCCCGATGGCTCCGAAGCCGGCGCGCACCGTCCCGCCGAAGGCCGTGCCTTTGCCCGCCGCGGCGTTCGGAAAGCCGACGTCGCCGTAGATCCCAATGCCGCGGGGCACGCCGTTGTTCATGACCGGCAGGCCGGGATTCTGCGCACGGGCCGGGTGGGCGACGAGGGTCAGGAGCAGGACGACCACGGCACGACCGATGTGCCTCATGCGACCTCCGCGTGAGCGGATGCTGGAGTACGGCCGGATGTGACGGCGCCAGAAGCTACTCGGGCGCTTTGCGGGAAGTCAATCGCGGAAGAGGGATACACGAACGCCCGGCCGCGCAGCGCGCGGCCGGGCGTCGCATGAGGAAACGGGCTCAGCGCAGGTAGGCGACGCTGATGCCGACGCCGTCGATATCGCCGATGCCGCCGCTCGCCCGAATCGCCCACTGCTCGCTGAACCGGATATCCACCCCGAGACCCAGCGCGAAGTTCACGTGGCTGTCGCCGCCGCCGAACGTCGGCACGACCACCGGATTGACGTACGGCACGAACGTCGTATTCGAGCCTTCCATCTCGAAGCGCCGGCCGAGCGAAATCCCGACAGGGATGTAATACGCGTCGGGCCCGTCGCCGATGTTCATGCCCGCACCCACCGTCAGCGAGCCGTCGAGCGGGAAACTCTCGCTGTAGCTCACGACCTGGGTCCGGAAGTCGCCGCCGAGCAGGAACCGGCCGCCGCCTGGACCACTGAGGTCGCCGAAGCCGCCGCGCAGGCTGAAGTCGTTCGCGTCCTTGCCGTACCGGTAGAAGCCCTCGAGCGCGTAGCTGAAGCCTTCGCCCGGATCGGAGAACGACACGCCGACCTCGTGTGACGTGAAGGCGCGATACGGCGCCTTGAAGACCGGCGTACCGGTCTCCTGCGCCGAGGACGTGCTCGCAGCGCCGACAAGCACGGCGACCGCGAGGAAGCCACCCCAGACGTTACGACGCATGAGACTCTCCTTGTACGTGTTCGGCGACGATCCGGACCCGATTGTCCACGACCTGGAGGAACCCTCCACGAATCGCGAATCGATTCACCGCGTCGGCCCGTCGGACGGTCAGCGTACCCTCGCCCAGAAGCGTCATGAACGGAGCATGATTCGGCAGGATGCCGACCTCACCGTCGAAGGCGGGCGCGACGACGGCGTCCGCTTCACCGTCGAACATAGAGGCCTCAGGAGAGATCACAGTGACTTGCATCACGACCCCGCGAGCTTCTTCGACTTCTCTACCGCCTCGTCGATGCCGCCCACCATGTAGAACGCCTGCTCGGGAAGCTGATCGAACTCGCCGGCCAGCACGCGCTCGAACGAGGACACCGTCTCCTCGAGCTTGACGTACTTGCCGGGGAAGCCCGTGAACTGCTGCGCGACGAAAAACGGCTGCGACAGGAACCGCTGCAGTCGCCGCGCGCGGCCGACGATCTGCTTGTCCTCCTCGCTCAGCTCGTCCATGCCCAGGATGGCGATGATGTCCTGCAGCGCCTTGTAGCGCTGAAGCGTCTTCTGCACGCCGATCGCCACGTTGTAGTGCCGCTCGCCGACGAACTGCGGGTCGAGGATGCGGCTCGAGCTGTCGAGCGGGTCCACGGCGGGATAGATGCCCAGCTCGGCGATCGACCGGGACAAGACGACCGTCGCGTCGAGGTGCGCGAACGCGGTGGCCGGCGCCGGATCGGTCAAATCGTCCGCCGGGACATAAATGGCCTGCACCGACGTGATCGAGCCCTTGGTGGTCGAGGTGATCCGCTCCTGCAGGTCGCCCATCTCGGTGGCCAGGGTCGGCTGATAGCCCACCGCACTCGGCATCCGGCCGAGGAGCGCCGACACCTCGGAGCCCGCCTGGGTGAAGCGGAAGATGTTGTCGATGAAGAGCAGCACGTCCTGCCCTTCGACATCGCGGAAGTACTCGGCGACGGTGAGCCCGGTGAGGCCGACGCGGAGGCGTGCGCCCGGCGGCTCGTTCATCTGCCCGTAGATGAGCGCCACGTTCTCGAGAATCCCGGCCTCTTCGAACTCGAGGTACAGGTCGTTGCCCTCGCGCGTGCGCTCACCGACCCCGCAGAACACGGACTTGCCGCCGTGGCCTTTGGCGACGTTGTTGATCAGCTCCTGGATGACGACCGTCTTGCCCACGCCGGCGCCCCCGAACAGGCCGATCTTGCCACCCTTCACGAATGGGGCGATCAGATCGATGACCTTGATGCCAGTCTCGAAGATCTCGGTCTTGGGCTCGAGGTCGGTGAACTTGGGCGTCTCGCGGTGGATGGGCCACCGCGGGGTATCGGCCGGCAGCGGCTTGCCGCCGTCCACCGGCTCCCCCAGCACGTTGAGGATGCGGCCCAGCGGCGCTTCGCCGACCGGCGCCGTGATCGGCGAGCCGGTGTCGGTCACCTGCATGCCCCGGGTCACGCCGTCGGTCGAGCTCATGGCCACCGCGCGCACCTGGTTCTGTCCGATGTGCTGCTGCACCTCGGCCGTCAGCCGCACCGGGATCGTCCCGCTCGAGTCCTCCAGCGTGAGTGCGTTGTAGATCTCGGGCAGATGCTCGGGCTCGAACTCGACGTCGAGCACCGGGCCGATCACCTGCACCACACGGCCGATGTTCTTCTGGGTCTTTGCAGAGACACCGGCGTTCTCGGTTGCGATCGCAGTGGCCATGATGTCTGGTCTCGTGTGTTGTGCGTGTCTGCGTCATCCGGCGCGGAGCGGAGATCGTTCCGGCGTTCCGGAGAACGCGCGGAGCAACCCTGCACGATCGTCAGGATGACATGAATCCTACCCCTGCAACGCCGCCGCCCCGCCGACGATCTCCGCGATCTCCTGCGTGATCTGGGCCTGGCGCTGGCGGGTGTAGGTGCGCTTGAGAATCTCGAGGATCTCGCCTGCGTTGTCGGTCGCGTTCTTCATCGCCGTGCGGCGCGCCCCGTGCTCGGCCGCGGCCGTCTCGACCAATCCGCGGTAGACCGCGTTTCGCACGTAGAGCGGCAGGAGCTGCTCGAGGATCGCCTCGGCGTTGGGCGCGAGCAGGTAGTCGCGCGCGGTCGTCGTGGCCGAGGGTGCTTCGACGGGCAGAATGCGGATCGTGGCCGGGGGCGTCTGGAGCGGGCTGATGAACCGGGCCTGTACCAGGTCCACGCTGGCAAGCTCGCCAACCGCGTAGGCGCGAATGAGCGGCTCGACCACTTCCGACGCGTGATCGGCCGTCGGCCGGTCGCCGACGTCGACCCGCTCGGACGCAAACGTCCGCCCGAGGTACCGGAAGAAGCCGATGCCCTTCTTCCCGACCCCGTGCAGCTCCACCGTGTACCCCTCGCCCTCGAGCTGCTCGATGCGCCGGCGCGCCTCCTTGATCAGGTTCGAGTTGAACCCGCCGGCCAGACCGCGGTTCGAGGTGAGCAAGATGACCGCCGCCCGGCGCGGGCCACCCTTGGACGGCGGCGCGGGCCGGCGCAGCAGCGGAAACTGGAGCGCCAGCTCGGCCGTGTAGAGGTCCGCGATCACCTCGCGAAGCGCGTCGGCGTAGGGCCGGGCCGCCGTGACGCGGTCCTGGGCGCGCTTGAGCTTCGACGTGGCCACCAGCTCCATCGTCTTCGTGATCTTGCGGGTGTTCTGGACGGACCGGATCCGCCCCTTGAGCTGCCTCCCCTTCGCCATCAGTCCGCCACGAAGAGGGGCTTGAACCCCTCGATGGCGGTCTTGAGCCGCTTGGTCAGGTCGTCGTCCAGCGCCTTCTTGGTGCGGATGTCGTTGAGCACTGCCGGGTGCGAGGCCTCGAGGTACTCGAGGAAGTCGCGCTCCCACTGGCGGATGTGCGGCACCTGCACGTCGTCGAGGAAGCCATTGGTGACCGCGAAGATGATGGCCACCTGCTTCTCCACCGGCACCGGCTGGTATTGCGGCTGCTTGAGGACCTCCACCAGCCGGCCGCCCCGGGCCAGCTGGCGCTGCGTCGCGGCGTCGAGGTCGGACCCGAATTGGGCGAACGCCTCGAGCTCGCGGTACTGGGCCAGCGACAGCCGGAGCGGGCCAGCCACCTGCTTCATCGCCTTGATCTGGGCGTTGCCGCCTACGCGGCTCACGCTGATCCCCGCGTCCACGGCCGGCCGCACGTTCGAGAAGAAGAGGTCGGTCGTGAGGAAGATCTGCCCGTCGGTGATCGAGATGACGTTGGTCGGGATGTACGCGGAGACGTCGCCCGCCTGCGTCTCGATGATGGGCAGCGCGGTGAGCGAGCCGCCCGGCTTCTTGATGCGCGGGTCGAGCTTGGCGAGCTCGGGGTTCTCGTTGATCTTGGCGGCCCGCTCGAGGAGACGGCTGTGGAGGTAGAACACGTCGCCCGGGTACGCCTCGCGGCCCGGCGGCCGGCGGAGAATGAGGGACATCTGGCGGTAGGCCGCGGCCTGTTTCGACAGGTCGTCGTACACGCAGAGCGTCGCCTTGCCTTCCTCGTACATGAAGTACTCGGCGATGGCGCAGCCGGCGTAGGGCGCGATGAACTGGAGCGGCGCCGGATCGGAGGCGGAGGCGACCACCACGATGGTGTACTCCATCGCGCCGGCCTGCTTGAGCCGCTCGACCACCGTCGCCACGGTCGACCGCTTCTGGCCGATCGCGACGTACACGCAGGTGACGCCGGTGCCCTTCTGGTTCAGGATCGTGTCGATGGCGATGGCGGTCTTGCCGGTGCCGCGGTCCCCGATGATGAGCTCGCGCTGCCCGCGGCCGATCGGAATCATCGCGTCGATGGCCTTGATGCCGGTCTGCAGCGGCTCCTTCACCGGCTGGCGCACGATGATGCCCGGCGCCACCATCTCGACCGGACGCCGATTCGAGGTCTGGATCGCGCCGCGGCCGTCCACCGGCCGCCCCAGGGCATCGACCACCCGGCCCAGCATGGCGGGCCCCACCGGCACCTCGAGCAGGCGGGCCGTGCGGCGGACCTCATCGCCTTCCTTCAGCTTGAGATAGTCGCCCAGCACGGCGGCGCCGACGTTGTCTTCTTCCAGATTGAGCACCAAGCCGGTGACGGTCTCGCCGGTCTCCTGGCTGGTGAACTCGAGCATCTCGCTCGCGACCGCCGACTTGAGGCCGTAAATGCGGGCGATGCCGTCGCGAACCTCGAGCACCGTGCCGACCTCGGACACGTCGGTGGTGGAGAGGTCGGCGGCCGCGATCTCGCGGAGGAGGATGTCCTTCAGCTCGCCGGGACGCAGGGTCGTGTCGGTGGCCATGTCGTGAGCTGCCTGACTAAGTGAAGGAAGAGGAGGACCCGAGATAGCTTGTGAAAATAATCACAATGCCCCGGACCGAGCAAGGGTGAGACGGACCCCAAAAGTACAAGGAAGGCGTGCCGAGACCGAGTGGCGCGAGGTCGGGAGCGTTGCCTACCTCCGCTCCCGGCTCCTGGTGTTGCCCCGCGCGAACGCCTGCAGCACCCCGCGCGGGCCGAGACCCCCCAGCGCCCGGGTGGAGACGTTGGCGATGCGCCGCGACGTGCTGCTCAGGTGACTGCTCGAGGCGAAGTGGAGCACCCGGACCACGGTGGGAATCCTCACGCCAGGGTTCGCCAGCAGTTGGGCCGCGCAGGCGATCCGGGTGAGATCGATGACCCGCTTGAGATTCGGCGCCCCGCCCGCCCCGAATTGGCGGCTCAGGTGCTCCCGGCTCACGTGCAGCAGGCGCGCCAGCGTGGTCGTGCGCATGGGGCGCTCGACTTCGCCCACGAGCGCCGCCCACGCCGCCGCCTGCAGCGGCTCAGTGAGCCGAAGCATCCGCGGTGCGTCGGCGAGAGCCCGACGGCGCTCCGCCGTGATGGAGCTTCGCATGACCACGTCGCCGACGATCGGGTCGTCCACCCCTTCGACGGCCACGGACGCGACCGCCTGGCGTCGGCACGCGAGCAGCAGCTCGCCGTCGTCGGGCCGGAATGGCGCATAGACCACCACGGGAATGCCCGGCAGGTGACGATGCAGGCCTTCGAGCTCCGGAAGCAGCTGCGTGCTGGGACAGAGGACGATGGCATCGACCAGCCGGCGCTCGAGCAGCCGGCGGAGCGCGAGCGGCGTGCGGCAGGCGACGACGCCGGGCCCCTGCTTGGGCAGGGTGCGCCGGAGCGCAAGCAGGGCAGTCCGGCTCTCGAGGAGCGCGGCGATGGCGGCCATCAGCTCCTCGCCGGTGGCTCCGCGGCTGGGCGAGCGCGGCCGGCGCCTACGGCCACCAGCGTGCGCACCATCTCGCCGGCGCGCTTGAGCACGCCGCGGGCATTGTCGTAGCTCAAGGTCTCGAGCGCTTCGTCGAGGGATCGCCACTGGCAGTCGGTGATCCCTTCGTCGCGCTGGGGGGACGGGTCGCCCTCGGGGCTCTCGAACAGGAAGAAGTGGCAGTACGTTTGGATGTGGCGCCCGCGGAACCGGAAATGCCAGTCGATCACCCGGATGGGGCCTTGCAGCACGAGTCGCTCGAGGCCGGTCTCCTCGGCGGTCTCCCGTGTCGCGGCCTCCGCGGGGGACTCGCCGTTCTCCAGGTGCCCCTTGGGGAAGCCCCAGTTGTCGTACGAGTCGCGGATCAGGAGATAGCGCGCGCCCGCGTCCGGCTGGCGCCGGAACACAATCCCGCCAGCGCTCACTTCGAGCTCCGCCCGCCGCTTGCTCATCAGAAAACCGAGATCTTGAGGTACTTCTTGGGGTGGGCCTGAATGTCGGTCAGCAGCTCGCGGAACTGGATCACCGTGGCGGTGGTCTCGCGGTACAAGGTCGAGTCGGTCGCCAGCATGCCCAGGGTGCCGTTCCCCTGCTGAATCCGGGTCATGAGCGAGTCGGCTTGCTGGATGACGCGCACGAGGCTCACCTCGTTGGCCTTCGCCGCGGCCATGACGGAGCGCATGTCGGCGGCCGCCTGCCGCAGGTCCTGGCTAGAGGTCCGCCCGTTGGCCAGGATGTCGCGAAGCTGATTGTCGCTGGTCGCGGTGTCGAGGCGGGAGACCGCGCTCTGAAAGGTCTTCGCGACCTGGGCGAAGGCGTCGGAGGTCGTAGTCACGTTCCGGCTCACCCGGTCGATGCGGTTGGTCTGCGCGTTGGCGAAGCCGACCAGCCGGGTGGAAATGACGGCGAGGTCCTTGACGCTCTGTTGCAGGTTCTTGAGCGCAGTGCTGTCGAACGCCTGACTGATCCGCTGCGTCACCACCCCGACGTCGCCGGCGATGCGGCTGGCCTGGGCGGTCAGCTGACCGATGTCGGGCAGCGTGGCGCCCGGCCACGCGGCGCCGCCGGCGCGGTCGGACTCGGCGAGCGCCTCCCGGAGGTTCGGATCGGCCGGCGGCGGGTCGTAGGAAATGATGGTGGCGCCCCACTCGCCGAACAGGCTCGCGGAGGCCACGATCACGGCCGGCTTGGCCGGCAGCCGGACGTCCTTGTCGATGCTGAACTCGGTCTCGACCCACTCGTGCTCGACCAGACGGATCGCCAGGACCCGCCCGACCTTGACGCCGCGAAGCGTCACCGGCGCGCCGACCCCGAGGCCGCCGACGGTGCGGAAGCGGGCGACGGCCTTCACGTTCGTCTTGTTCACGTCGGTTTCGCTCAGCCACAGTGCGCCGGCCACCACCAGCGCGAGCGCGAGCAGCACGGCCAGGCCGACGGCGAATTCGTTCGTGCGTTTCATGGGCGCCCCTCGATAAACTGCCGCACCAGCGGATCGTCGCTGGCCTGGATCTCGGCCCGGGTGCCGACCTGACGGATGCGACCCTCGTGCAGCATGGCGACGCGGTCGCCGACGCAGAAGGCACTCCGCATATCGTGAGTGACCACGACCCCGGTCACGCCCGTGTCGCGCGTGCGCACCATGAGCTGATCCATGACGGCGGAGGTGATCGGGTCGAGCCCGGTGGTCGGTTCGTCGTACAGAATGTAGCGCGGCTTGAGGGCGATGGCCCTCGCGATGCCGACCCGCTTGCGCATGCCGCCGCTCAACTCCGCCGGATACTTGCGCTGCGTGCCCGACAGCTCCACCACCGCCAGGCTGTCGGCGATCCGATCCTCGATCGCCGCCCGGTCGACCCCGCGCCGGGCCAGTCCCAAGGCGATGTTCTCCGCCACCGTCATCGAGTCGAACAGGGCCGCGAACTGGAAGACGTAGCCGATCCGCCCCCGCAGATCCGTGAGCTCGTCGCGGCTCAGCTCCTGGACCACGGCCCCGTCCACGATCGCGCGGCCGGCATCCGGCTCGAGCAGCCCCACGATGCACTTGAGCGTCACGCTCTTCCCCACACCCGACGCGCCGATGATGACGGTGTTCTGCCGGTCCGGGATGTCGAGGGTGACGCCGTCGAGGACGCGGTGCGTCCCAAAGGACTTCGCGAGCCCTTCGAGAGAGATCATCGGGCAGGCGGTCAGGCGGGCCGGCGGTCCGCCATCACAACAACACCAGCGCCCAGAACGCGTCGAGCACCAGAATGGCCTCGCAGCCGAGCACGACCGCGCGCGTCGTGGACTGGCCCACGCCCTCGGCGCCGCCCTTGGCATCGAGTCCCCGCGCGCAGCCCATGAGCGCGACGGCCGCGCCGAAGCTGGCGCTCTTGACCAGCCCGAACCAGATGTCCTTGAACTGGTAGAACAGCCGGAGACCCTTGAAGAACTCGGGCGTCGAGAGATCCAGCAGGTTGACCGAAGTGATCCAGCCGGAGGTGACGCCGACCGCCATGGCGAATGCCGTGACCACGGGGAACATCAGGGTGGCGGCGAGCACCCGGGGCACCACCAGGTAGGCCCGGGGGTTGTAGGCCAGGGTCTCGAGCGCGTCGACCTGCTCGGTCACCTTCATCGTCCCGAGCTCGGCGGCGATGCTCGCGCCCACCCGCCCCGCCAGCGCCATGCCGGTCAGCACCGGCCCGAGCTCCATCATGACCGTCTTGCCCACTAGCGCGCCCACGAAGTAGAGCGGCACGGCGCCGGTGAAGATGTAGGACGAGAGCAGGGAGAGGACGATGCCGGTGAAGATGGCGATGAAGAGCGCGATGGGGACCGAGTCCACACCCAGGCGGCGCATCTGCGCCACGAGCAGCGGGGACCAGGTACGGACATCGGCGACGGCGCGGGCGGTCTCGAGGCTCGTGCGGCCGACATGCGCGACGAAACCATCCCGGGCGTAGGCGCGGGCTGCCACGGGGGGCGACACAGCCGGAAGGTACGGCTACGCCGCGAAGCTGGCTAGGGCTCGACCAACCTCGCCTTCGCGCAGCCGCTTGAGCGCGCGGTCGCGCAGCTGACGCACCCGCTCGCGCGTGACGCCCAGCATGCCGCCGATCTCTTCGAGCGTGTGCTCCCGGCCGCCGTCCAGTCCGAAATAGAGCCGGAGCACCTTGGCGTCGCGCGGAGGCAAGCTCCGAAGCGCCGTCTCGATTTCCTCGCTCAGGAACCGGTCCATCGCCTGCGCCTCGGCGTCGTTCTGCTCATCGGCGATGAACCGGTCGATGAGCGACCGATCGCCCTCGGGATCGAGGGGCGCATCGAGCCGCACCTCCGCGGTGTTGAGCGCGGCGAGCGCCTGGACGACGTCGACGGCGAGGCCGGTCGCGTGCGCGATCTCCTCGGGCGTCGGCTCGCGGCGGAGGTCCTGCCGCAGGGTCTCCGCCGTGCGCACGATGCGCGAGAGGTCGGCGGTGCGGTTGAGCGGAACGCGGACCGTGCGGCCGTGCCGGGCGAGCGCCGCGAGGATGGCCTGCCGAATCCACCATACCGCGTAGGAAATGAACTTGACGCCTTGATCGGGGTCGAACTTCCGGGCGGCGGTGAGCAGACCCAGGTTGCCCTCGCCGATGAGGTCCGTGAGGGCGAGGCCGCGATTCTGATACTTCTTGGCCACCGAGATTACGAACCGGAGGTTGCGTTTCACCAGCTCCTGCATGGCCTCCTCATCGCCGGCGCGCACGCGCTTCGCGATGGCGATCTCCTGTTGGGCCGTGAGGAGCGGGGTCTGGCTGACCTCGAACAGATACTGATCGAGGATGTCACGGTCGGCGTCGTAGACGCCGAGGCTGCGGGCGGTCTCGCGCTTGCGGGGACGGCGCGGTTTGACCGGCGGCGACTGCGCCAGGATCTCCGCGGTGGTGAGATCGTCGCCGTACGCCTCGGCCGCGCGGTCGGGAGGACGCTTCGAGGGGCGCGAGGGCGTCCCGTCGTCGGGCTTCTTCTTCGACATGTCCGTCAAGATAGGTAATCCGCTTGACGCTCGCTGGTGCGGCGAATAGGTTTCCGTGCTGCCGCGGCGTCAGGGGATGGCACCTCGACTGGTGGTCCGAAGGTGCGACAATATAGCGGGGGCGTAGCTCAGTTGGGAGAGCGCGTGAATGGCATTCACGAGGTCAGGGGTTCGATCCCCCTCGCCTCCACTCCCTTGGTGTCGAACGGCGTTCGCTCCGGCAGCGCTCGCGTTGGCGCGGTCCCCGCACGGCTCGAGGCGTTGCGCGCCCGGTGAGCGGTCGCTAAACTCCTAGCCGCTCGCGGGAATAGCTCAGTTGGTAGAGCACAACCTTGCCAAGGTTGGGGTCGCGGGTTCGAGTCCCGTTTCCCGCTCTGTGCAGGGCGGACCAATCGAAGGATAGAGGCCGGTCCAACCGGCCCACGTCGCGGGGTGGAGCAGTCTGGTAGCTCGCCGGGCTCATAACCCGGAGGTCGTGGGTTCAAATCCCACCCCCGCTATGCAGGACGGAGAGGACGGAAAAGACGGAGTGGGCGGAGAGGCGGCTCCGGCATCCGGAGGCCCTCCGCCAGGCGGAGCGGGCGCTCCGTTCACTCCGACTTCTCCGTCCTCTCCGTCCTCTAGAGGGCGGTTAGCTCAGTTGGTTAGAGCGCCACGTTGACATCGTGGAGGTCACAAGTTCGAGTCTTGTACCGCCCATCGCAGTCGCGCCCTTAGCTCAATTGGATAGAGCATTTGACTACGGATCAAAAGGTTGGGGGTTCGAGTCCCTCAGGGCGCACTTGTTCGCGGCCCGACCACCACATGTCCATGGGAGTACATTCCGCCGTTCCCACCGCCCACGGGGCGTAGCGCAGCCCGGTTAGCGCGCCTGCTTCGGGAGCAGGAGGTCCCCGGTTCAAATCCGGGCGCCCCGATCGAACACACGACTGTCCCCTGTGACCGCCAGGTCACAGGGGTTTTTCGTTATCGCTCGCGGCTCCCCGCCTGCTGGTGTGCCTCGACGAACCACAGCCACTTGTCCACGCCACGGGAGATCTCCGTCAGGATGTCCGCGCTGTCGGCTTCCTCCAGCTCGTTCATTTCCTCGATGCCGATCTGCACCGTCCGACCGAACTCGGCCAGCGCGTCCGACAGTGCAGCCACGTGCTCCTCGTCGGTGACCAACGTCAGCGGATAGTCGATCAGCGACGTCCGCTTCGCCACGGCGCCGACCGTTCCCTCGGCGATCCCGCCGAGCTGCACCACCCGTTCGGCCAGAAGGTCCACGTACTCCTCGACCTCTTCGTTGATCTCGTCGAACAGCTTGTGGAGGGCGATGAACTGAGGGCCCTTCACGTTCCAGTGTGCCTGCTTGCACTGAGTCTGGAGGTCGATGCTGTCGGCCAGTCGCTGATTCAGGAGGGGAATCGCTTCTGCCCGCGTCGCGGCCGGCAGGTCGTTCTTGGTGGGGTACAGCCGGAGCGTATCACCGCCCGACCCGTTTCGGCTCTGTTTGGCGGCCGCCGGCCGCCGGCCGGTCGTGATGCGTGACACCTCGGACTCCTCGCGTGAAAGGTGGTTGTCGCCGTCATCCTAAGGAGGCGGCCCGCTCCATATCACGCAAGGTGCGCATCCCCGAGTTGCGCGGGCGGATGGTGAGACGGTTCCACAGCCGGCCAGGCTCCCGCCCAGGTCGGCCACTGCGTCGGGCGCGTGTCAAATCACCGGCCGCACCGAGGGCGTGACCGGGGGCGAGGACAAGTTGGCCCGGTTACTTTGGACGCATGCCATCATCACCTTCCCGCTGCTTTCTCCTGCTGGTCGACGGGCTTCGGCCGGACGTGGCGGAGGCCCGGCTGGCGGCGGGGGAGCTGCCCCAACTCGCCGACATGGTCGCGGCGGGTGGGCGGACCCGCGCCATCACCGTTTTTCCCTCGACCACCAGCGTGGCCTATCTGCCGTTCCTCACGGGCTGCACGCCGGGCCGCTGCAACATCCCATCGATCCGGTGGCTCGATCGACGCGCGTATGGCGGGCGATGGTGGCGTGAGCGCGACGCGGTCAGGAGCTACTGTGGATACCAGGCCCCCCGACTCGACTCCGATATCGCCGCCGATGTGCGGACCATGTTCGAGCTCGTGCCCGACAGCCTGGGAATCTTCACGCCAATCGCGCGCGGGCTGACGCCGGCGCGCGACCCGTCCCGTCGCGAGCGCCAGCTGTGGGGCGCACTCGCGCACTATGCACAGTGGCACCAGCCCTCGGACGACGCGGTGGCGCGCCACCTCCTTCATGCCGCCGACGGCCCCGCTCGATTCGTCTTCGCCCAGTTCCCCGCCGTGGATGGGTATACCCACCAGGCCGTTCCGGACGCGGCAACGGTGCGCCGCGCCCTGGTGAAGGTGGACGAGACGGTCGGTCGGCTTCGCGCTCGGCTCCGGGCGCGAGGCGAGCTGGGGCGCTCGCTGGTTCTCCTCGTGAGCGATCACGGATCCGCCGTGGTCCACGAGCATCTCGACCTGGCCGACTGGTTCCGGTCGCAAGGGGTGGCGACGCTCTCGCACCCGGTCCTCTGGGAACCGGCGCCTCGAGCCGCGGTGATGGTGGCTGGCAACGGCTCCGCGATGGTCTACGCGCAGCCCGGTGTGCGGCGGGATGAGCGATGGCCGCTCGCGCGGCTGCGAGAGTCCGAAGCGTTCGGCACCAAGAGCGACCTCGTGGAGGCACTGCTGCGTGAGCCCGCAGTCGGCCTGGTGGCGGGGGAGATGGGCGACGGCTGGCTGTGGGTGAGCGATGCGGCGGGGGCGGCACGGCTCCGCCGCGCCGGCGAGGCGATCCGATACGAGCCGCTTACCGGCGACCCACTCGGTATCGGCGGCGCGCGCTCCGGTTCGCTGCGCGAATGGCTCGACGCCACGTGGGACGCCGCGTGGCCCGACGCCGCCTACCACCTGCTCGACCAGTTCCGCGCCGATCGGGCAGGCGACCTGCTCGTCGTGGCGAATGAGGGTTACGATTTTCGCAAACGGTTCGAGTTCCCGGAACACAAGGCAGGACACGGGAGCCTCACGCGCTCGCACATGCAGACGCCGGTGTGGTCGAGCGAGCCGCTCGCGTCGAGGCCGCTCCGAACCGTGGATCTCTTCCCGGCCATGCTCGACTGGCTCGGGCAGCCGGTGCCGGAGGGTATCGACGGGGCGGCGGTCTGGCGGCCGGGCCAGCGGTTGCATAAAGCCCGCGAGGGCACCACTTTTCCCAGCCCGTCACGGGTCCGTAGCTCAGTTGGATAGAGCGCTTGCCTCCGGAGCAAGAGGTCGCGCGTTCGAATCGCGCCGGGCCCACTCTGGAAGCACTTCCCCCGTCGGCACTTCGGTGTCGCGGGGGTCTTCTTTGGCTACGCCTGGAGTTCCCGTTATGTCTGGGGCTATGACAAACCCCAGCCGCCGAAGCTGATCGCCCAGCCTCTCGAAGTGTTGCTCCACCCGGTACTCAACCACTTCAGCGCGGTGCCGAACGGTACCGAGGTGAGAGTACACCCGGCGAACGAGGTCCTCACTCCCGTGCCCCATCTCTCGGCTGACAGTGTAGAGACTGACCGGGGCTCCGCGGTCCAGTGTCATGAGCCGAGCTGCACAGAAGGAGTGCCGGAAGATCCGATGGCGGTTCTCGCCAGCCCTCCACCCGATTCGCTGGGCGATGCGATCGAGTAGCCGACGGGTCTCTCGTAGCGGGACCTCTTCACCGCTGGCGAACGACGGGAAGAGCAGCCGACCACCTCGGCCGAGCCGGGGACCGAACACCCACGGACGCAACAGCTCCTCGAGCTGAGGCCACAGCGGGACGACCCGCCATGAGGGCTGTGTTTTCAAGCGCCGCCAGGCGTTTGGCCTGAAGGTGACGGTGCGTCGGTCGAAGCTCACATCGTCAAGCTCGAGCCCCAAGACCTCCCTGAGCCGGCCGCCTGTCAGTAAAAACGTCCCTATGAGCGGAGCTGCCAGCTCGGCGCCGATGGCCTCCCCGGCTGCGGTGACCACCCTTGGCAGCGTGCGCGCTGCTTCGAGGAATAGGGCGGCCTCGGGCACCTCGAGCCACCGGGCTTCCCGCCGAGCGATGGTTGGCTTGTCCATTAGGGCGGCCACGGGATTGAAGCCCAGAGGCACCACCTCGTTCTCCTGCGCTCGCCGGTAGAGGTTGGACAGCGCGAACAGGTGGGCTCGCACCGTATACGCGGTCATGGTGCGGGCTGGTCTCTTGGATGCCTGCCCCTTGCGCTGGGGGCGAGCCGGCGACGCGGAGAGATGCGCCGCGTACTCGCGAACGTCACTCGGCCGAATCTCGTCGAGGCCGCGCTCAGTTCCAAAGAACGCCACCGCGCGCCGCAGGAATCCCTCCGTCGCGGCCAGCCAGCCCTCTGTGACCTTTCCTGCCCTCTTCTTGGCAACAAGGTGCTCGGCTGCGAAGGCGGCCAATCCTTGCGCTGAGGGCCTACCGGTAGCGTGGAAACGGTCGGTCAGCCGCTATAGCTCGCGCAGACGAGTGGTGGCGAGTTGTGCGGCAAGATCGGGGTCGGCGGTAGCTAGGCGCTCACCAGGGTGGATCAACGGCTCCCGGCGACCTCCAACACTGGCGAAATCCCGGAAGTCGCCCCAGAGGCGACGATGGTTCCAGTACACTCGACTGCGGCGCTTTCTCGGGGTCATGCGGCCTCCGGCTCGCGGCGCCAGACGCCAAGGTCCACCGTCTTAGTTGAGCCCCTCGTCGCCACATTTTGGGGCTTTCCTTCCCGCTGTCCAGCCTCGAAGGCGGCCAAGGCTGCGGGCGGCACACGCCACTCCCGGCCGCCCATGAACTTGTAGGCACCGGGGAAGAGGCCTCGCTCAAGCCAAGCACGGACCGTTGAGTGCTGCCGGCAGAAGCGCCTGGCGAGGTCAGCCACCGTAACGTCGGCGGGGGCAGTCGCCGCTTGGGGCCGCACATCTGGCCCGCCGAGCAACTCGAGGAGCCATTCCCGAGGCACGGAAACGGCCGAAGCCGGCGGCAGGGCGGTGGCCAGGACCAGGAGTCCCGCGCGCGCCTCTGGCGTCACAATCTCTCTCGCATACGCCGAAGATGGATAGCCGAGACCTTGAGGAGGTAACGGACCCTCGCACGTTCGGCCTTGGCCTCTGCGGTAGTGCGGCCGTGCTTGAGCGCATTCCGATTGCCCGGCTGCCCACCCCGCCGGCGGGCGATTCGTTTTGCAGTTTCGCTCATATCCCCCCACTCCCCCGGCCAGCCTGGTTCATTACGACGTCGCCCACAATAGCCTGGCCGCCTTCACTAACCTGAACGTGCTGCACCGTCACCGTCTGATGCCCCTTGCTTCGGTAGTCCTTGAGCGCCGCCACCTGGGCCGTGAATGTCCGCATGAGCCGGGCCGCACGCGTCACGCACGAGTCTACGTGGTCGATCTGTTCGGCTAGGTGGGTGCGGCGCAGCATCTCAATGGCGGTGGAGTGCGTGGCGGCCATCTGGCACGCGAGCAGCGCTTCGAGGGGGTCGCGGGGCCCGATTCAGTGAATCATCCCCGAAGCCTAGTTGACAGCATCGGCGTAGTCCTCATCCTTGATGCCGCTCGCCTGTGCGGTTTGAGCCAGCAGCCTTCCCGCGTGAACCGTATCGGGAACACGGAGGAGCTCAGCCAGCCGGGCTCTCGCGAGCGCCTTGTCAGGGGACGCAAACCGTATCCCTTTGCCATCATCCTCGTTCTCGAACAGCACAGGATGGTGGAGCCGACCAGCCAGGCTGGTCCTGTCCGCGTGGGCAGCAACGAGAGCCTCCTCTTCCGGCGAGCGCGGCGGGATCACGGCCGGTGGCTTGGCTTCACCCGGCTCCGACTCTCCCGCCGCCGGGGTCAGCTTCTTCCCCCGCGTACGTTTCGATGACGCCACCCGCGCTACCTCCTCTTCGCCGGCGTCAAACCGGCCATCATGCCGACGAGATCAAGCGCGTCGAGCCGCTGGGTCGTTGACGCGCCAAGGACCTTCCCGTCGATAATCAGTTCGAGCGCTGCAGCCACCTTCTCGAAGTCATCGTTGCTGTTCCAAAGGTGGTCACAGCACCACGACAAGCCGGGGAGTGCGACTCGATCACAAAGCCGGCACGCCGTTTCGTGGCCCGTCATGGTGTTCTCCCGACCGGCTCGGCTCACGAAGCGACCCGGAACATGGCCCCGATTCGCCTGAACTGTCGCGGCGAAAACTGAAACGTCGCCCGCGCCAGCGTGAGGCCGCCCGCTGGCGCCGGTACCCGCCCTCGAGCTGCACCATGGCCAGGGTAGCCGTAACCCTCGGCGTGGAGCTCGAGCACGCGGGCCCTGAGCGCGGCCGAAAGAAGCGGCGGCCTCATGCTCATCGCTTGGTCTCGAGCTGGCTCATAATCTCCTGCGTGTTATCCACCCGGCGACCGTTCTCCTAGCGACCCTACAGCCCCGCGCCTTCTGGTGTACAGGACAATTTCGCGCTGGCCCATGGCCCGGCTTATATTCGGCGCCGCGCATATGCCTGTTTCGCCTAAACGGGGGGTATCTCAGGGTGGGGAGGAGGGGCCGCTGTCCTGTAGAGGCTCCGAAAAGAGCAGCAGAAGCGGCGACACCGGCCCGCGGCAACCCAAAACGGCTGCGCTGCTTTGATCTTCTCCCTGTGCGCCCTGCCGCTGATCCCTTCCCCACCGCTGCTTTCGCAGCCAGAGCGGAGAGCGCCCAGTCCCCCGAATAGCGCTCCCCGAACCATTTTCCTGCCGGCTGGTCCGACCTCCACCGGTCAGCTTCCCTTCCCGTTTTGCATTGCGGCCCGCACACCCCACAGCCGCCCGGTCCAACGGTGTCCGAATGACCGGTCCTCCTCACGGACTTCTTACTGTCTCGGCCTCCCGGCGATGACCGCTTCACGCAGCACGAAGAGTCGGCCGTTGCGCCGGATCGGCGTCCCGAAGAGCCCTCGAAGCATCGAGTCGTATGCCTTGCGGTAGCTCCAGGCCTTCGCTACGGCAATCTCGGGAACTCCGGCCAACTCCACTGCGGCCTGCTGGTCCTGGTTCGTCATCAACTCCCCTGGTCGGTTGCAGGATCGCTCTTACGAAACCACATTGAGTAGACAGCACACAGAGTAAAAGTAGACGCCATGTCCACTTTTTGGAAGGGGCAGAACCCATGCCGACGCGCACGGGGCCCGGCTCCACGAAGCCAACTCCGCCCCGGGTCCAGATCAGCGGACCTAGGCTTCGGAGTGCCCTCGCGGTCAGCGGCCTCTCGCTGCGCGAGGCCGTAGCCGCGCTGAAGGGTCAGGGCGGGGGCGGGAAGCTCTCTGTGGCCGGCCTTGGGAAGATGGCGGGGGCGGAGGGAACCGTGACGACGCGGAAGAGCACGCGAGACGCTCTCGCAGGCCTATGCGGGGTCTCGAGCGATTGGCTCAGTGGCTTTGGTCCGGACCGCGGCCCGCTCGAGCTCCTGGCCCACGGGCTCGCCGGCGGCTTCTGGGACGAGGACCAGGCGGTAAAGGCCTCTAATCGTGGTTCCGCGCCGTCTGATGTGGTCCGCAGGTCTGTCGAGTTCATCCAGGGCCTTCGACGTAATCAAGAGAGCCGCGAGCGCACGATACTGGATATCCTGAACCTGAGTAACTGGATAAAGCTTCTAGGCGACCCTCGAGCCGGCGAACCAAGCACCGAGGCCAAGGAGCAGTTCGCTCTCGACCTCGCTCGGGTCCTCAGGAGGGCCACCAGACAGCCGGTGCCCGGTCGCCCTGGTCAACAACTGCCACGGATTGGCGGCATGAATGCCTTACGGGACCTCCTATCCGGCCCACGGGGCAGTTCCTAGCCCCGCTGCATGGCTGTGGTGGAGAGCAGCAACGCAAGTCAGCGCATAGGAGCGTAGTGTCGCTAGTTTGCCCGAGGCGGCGCGACCCTGGGACCCAGGCCCATTCCGCGGCTGGAGCCGTTCTGCGCCGGGCTCTCCGAAACTGTGCCTAGCGGATCGACGCTCGGGCCACTCGGGGGTACGAAGGCTCCTCCTGGTAATCGATGTAGGCGGGTGGGTCGAACACCACGATATCGGTGGCGATGTACAGCGGAGAGGGAAAGTCCACGTTCACGACGAACGTCACTCCGTTGTTGGGATCAAACGGCGGGCCGTGAGGCGAGATGTTGCAGACGGTGATCGTCGCGTCGCCCACGAACCGGGGTGCGTGCCAGGGATCCCGATTGTTCCTGTCCCATCGGGCCTCCGATGCAGAGATCAGGACTATCGAATCATGCTGGATCCGATCCCAGTTGTAGTTCAGGACCACGCGACCCTGCAGGCCCCACCAATAATGCCGGACTGAATCGGGCATCAGCCCCCCTCCGTTAGAGTTCCAAGATCGCTGGACATTGGTGGAGTTAGTGGTCCGCCGCAACCTGCCGCGCCGAGCAGATAGCTTCGGAGACAACCTCAGAACGTCCGTTCGCCTCTTTCCGGTCCCTGGAGCGGTACGGTACAGATTGGCCTGCTTGCTGCTGGGGAGTTTAATGAAAGTGGCCCTAGCAGCTCACTTATACCGCAAGGCACGACTTCGATTCGAATCGCTGCCTGTTGCTGGTCTTCCAGGCCGTTCCCCCGCCCACTAGTAAGTGATCGTGCCCTTAATCGCGAAATGGGCCGCGGTACCAGCGACAGGGTCGAGAACCGCCATCCCCTCAATGTGGGCTGGCCCGTGGCCTCTGCGAAGCGTCCAGTTCCGCCCAGGAAGTGCTCTGTACCTTCGAAGGTCGCTGTGAAGTTGGAGAGGTTCGTGATGCCGGTTCCGGTAAACGAGGAGTTGACCCGATCACCATTGGCAGCCACGTAGGCCCCGGTATTGGTTATGACGCCGGAAGCAGCCCGTCGCTCGGAGGCGCTGAGGGGCACAACCGATTGTAAGACCGTGTTGTGGCTGAGTCCGAGATGGGACAGTTGGCGCGTATAGTCGATCCTGAGATCGAGGCGGCCATCTGGCGCGCCTTGGGGTATATGGCCTCGGTGCCCGCGAGGTTCAGGTGCAGGTATCATTCTGTGGCTGTGGGTGAGCTCGTGGATGACCACGTGCAGCCTGCCTCGTAAGAGCCAAATCGCAGCGCCGCGTGAACTCGACCGGGTGTCTACGGATCACCTCACTTTTCAACCGCGCTTTCGCCCGATTCATAGCGGATCTAGCTGTAGAGCCTGTCGCGTTCGCCGGTACCAGCCCAGCTCATGAATGGCCAGCTTGCCGCGGGCGTCCGGATCCGCCGCGAGCGTGTCCATCTGCTCGAGCTTTCTCCACGCGCCGATATAGTCGCCATGCGTGGCAGCCACGTATCCCAGCATTGCCCAGGGGAAGCCTCCGCATGTTATCGTCGCCCAGTCGGGCACATGCGCTTCCAGATACTGGCGAGCGCGCGGCCAGCCCGGCCCGGCGATAGGGAAATCGTACGCATCAGGAAAGGCTTGGCTGTAATAGTCAGGATAGCAGGAGTCGCTGGGGGCAGGTTCGGGGTCAGCGATCCTGAAGATGGCCGAGTCCCGGACGAGGAGGTACGACATGATGCCATTCGCACTGACGAGCTCTTGGGCGTGATATAACTCCGCTGCCACTGGTGAGATGGGCCTAACGAACTCCCAGATATCACGGAGGGCTGCCCAGACCTCAATGTTGTCCTCAAGATAGACCGCTCTCAACTTCGCCGGGTCTTGAAAGTTGTATGTCAGACCGTGTTCGTTACGGGGCGCGATCAAATTCCGTTGCGCAATATTCGCTAGTGCCTCAGCATTGGTCGAAAACCAGGCAAAATCTCCCGTTTGACGTGTATAGGCGATTGCAAGGGAGAGAAAGCTCGCAGCATAAGAGTCGTCCGAGTCGCTATCGAGGAGCTGTGGGTGGTCCCAATCCGAACCTGCAAAAATGACGTCTTGGATCGTAGCATCCGGGCGCAAGTGTGCAATGTAGAGGTCCAGGTAAGTGCGAACATCGGTGGGCATGTCTCGGATGAACGCTCGCAGGCCGAGGTTGGCGAAATACCAATTGAGCTTCCCATTAGGTGCCACCAGAAACCCGCCGCGGTACGGCCCCTCGGGAATGCGATCTTCTCGTACCAGCCGTAAAGGGTCTAGCGTCACTCCTTGAGCGACGAGCGAGGGAACGCTCCCTAGGAGATACGCGGCGACGAATACCGTGCGCATGATCGAGCCTCGCGTGAAATCCGAATGCGACTCAGTGCAGAGTGTTATGGCCAGTTTGACGACTTGCTTACTCGCGACCGTCACAAGGTGGTTGATCTCCGGGAGCGAACCTGGGCGTTCGGCGAACTCGCGCGAACGGACAGCAGGGACCGGAGGAATCGCTTGCCCGTGTCCGGCATGCTGCCTTCCGATCGCGCAGGGCTGTCTCAGACTGACTCTCCCGGAACGTCGCCTGAGCCTACGCGTCTAATGTCGATGAGATGGGCGGAACAGATAGGACTCGCACCGCGACCGCTGGTAGAAGTGGAGGTGTGGTGCGGTCACCTGGCACTCATCCACCGCTTTGCCACGGTCTCGCCTTCCTCGGTCGGGAGGGCGGCGGCCAGATAGTAGCCGCCAGCCGATTCCATGTGATCCGCTTGGACGTTCACTTCCTGCACGAAGCCGTATCCGTGAAGCACGTACAGGTCCTCCACCAGCTCCCGACTAGGGTAGGGAAACCTGTGCTCTCCGCTGACAATCCGTACAAGTAGGGCCTTCTGGCTGGATTCATGGCTCTCAACCACGTGGGTGGGATCGGCGGGGCCATCTTCCCTCACGGGCCCCCACGCTAACTGAATGCCCGCTGGCGCTGCAGGGTAGGAAGGAGGCCGTGCTGGGGACGCGCCCCCTTCGTCCTGGCGGCCCTCCAGTCCTGTTCTCACGTGTCCATAATCTTTCGACCTACTTTACGTTTCTTCACGCGACCCTTGCCCTTCGACGACTTCGCCGCGCGCTTCTTGGCCGCCGTCATTCTTCCGCCCCTGCTTTTCTTGGCCATTTCTTGTCACCTCCTTTCTCGTTTCTTCTTTCGTGCACGGAGCCACGCCAGAAAGAGAGCCAGAGATTTGGGCTTTTCGAGTACAGCCGACGCGCCAGACGGACTATACGATTGCCCTCTCAGGGGGGTCCGATATGTCGAGGCCCGCTGCCCGATCCTCGCGCCGTGATCGGGCGCCAGCGGGACGTGCTTCCTCACCGCCGCGGAACTCGAAATGACGATCGTCCAAGATCCGGGGGCCGACCTCCCAGCGTGGCGGGTGAAGATGATGGGGCTCTCCCTCAGGGAGTTGTCGCGTAACCGCACGGGCAATGCCTTTGGCGGGAAGCCACAGGGGGATCTGTATGCCAGGGTACCACAAGGCATACTTACGTCGCAGCCGTCCTTCTCGTCGTGCGCTCACTTGGGTGCTCCAGCGTTCAGCTATACCAGGCTAGCCGCCGCGTACACGGCTGGCGGTGAGACCTCTCACGAGAGGGTGTTCAGAGCAGAGGGCACCTGTACGGCAGCGTACAAGCGAGTCCCCGGACTCAGTTGCGATTCCGCAGACACCGCCGCACCTCCGCCAGGAACTCCGGCTCGACGAGCGGCTTCCGCATCACACCGCAGGGCGGCGTGAGGCCAAACCGCTCAAGCTCAGGCGGGGCATATCCGGAAATGAGGACACAGGGCAGTTCCGGGTTCTCGACCGCGAGCACCTGCATGAGCGCAATGCCGTTGAGCCGCGGCATCGATATATCGGCCACGACCAGGTCGAGCAACTCGGGGGCGGTCCGCACGAAATCAAGGGCCGCACGCCCGTCGCGGGCCTCGTAGACGTGGTAGCCGTCTTCCTCGAGCATGCGCTGAATGACCAGACGCACGGTCGCCTCGTCATCCACGACAAGGATACGCCGCTCATGCTGGCTGCCCCGCACGTTGGCTCCCTGGGTGTGTCCGTTCTCTTCACTGGGCGGCTCAGGTGCCGCCCTCGCCGATAAAAGCCAGCACGCGCCGGCCCTCCGCCGTGCACTGCGCCGTAGCGCCAACGTACTTTGATCGACCTCGCCCGACTGACCGGCGCGCGGATATTTCGAGCGTGATCCATCCGAGCCGCTGCAGACGTAGAAGGGACTCTACGAGACGGTCAAACCGCTGAGCCTGCGCGGCACCCTGCCCTGCCGGCACAAAGGCGCTCGTCTCGCGCTCGCTGATCACTTTCAACAACTGCAGCTCCTCGGGGGTCATTCTAGGTCGCGCCAGATATCGAGGTTCACTGGTGCTTGTTGCGGGGAGGGTCCAAGGTGTCGCCACGGCGATGGTCACAAGACGCGCCATGCTGAACAAGGCACCAGTGAATTGTCTGTCGTGGATGTGCAGCCAGAACATCGCCCTCAAGTGAGGACGGTGTAGAGACCAAACAGCAGGAGAGCAAAAGCGGCCACGAGCACGAGGACACGGGCCCTGTCACTGACGAGCCTTGTCCCGCACTGGGGACATGTCGTCGCACTCGATGCCACGATGCTGCCGCACCTGCGACACTTCTGGAGATCCACGACGCCTCCGGATGTATGCCGCCGCCCGCCCGGCTGTACTCCCCACTTCTGACGACCTGCGCGCGCCTTCAGCACGCGCTCGTGCTCACCTGTACTAAGCCCGACGTGTGGACCGCGTGCGATTTAGCGGGTGTCGCGAGCCCGTCGGCGGGAAGCACGACGGGCTCGGAGCACGGCGGCGGTAAATTGGCGGTGGTTCAGGATGCGGCGTTCGCCCCCGACTTCGATTTCGATGTGGGAGGGGCGGCCCCGGCCACCACGCTCGCGCCGAATAATCGTTGCGTCGCCCCGCATGGAAGCGTCCCCATACCAGAGGTCAACCGGGACGGTGTCCCCTGCCTCCAGTTCGTCGCAATCCAACTTGCCTCCTTGGTGGGGAGTAGGATGTACTTCGCTCCGCAGCGTTGCCAGGAGGAGCCAGCGGCCTAATGAACTCATCGCCGGCAGGCTTGTCTGTGAAGCGTATTCCAGAACCCTAGGGCGGGGCTAGGGTGCTTACCGTACCAACCCGCGTGCAAGCGATCATCCATGCGCTGGTCAGGTGGGGTGGAACAAGTCTCGTCGGCCAGGCATCTGGGTGTACTCCCCGTTACGAACCTTTCGCCAGACGGTGTCGTCCGTGTAGGGATCAGCCAACCGCTTCGCGACGATCCCCTCCAAGTCGAGCTGCTGCACGGCCCCGAAGAGGTCACGACCCCGACCTGGGACGTGGAACACGCGGGAGAGCGCAGTGCTGGTATGCTTGATCAGCCGGTCCAGGATGCGCTTCCGGCGAGACAGGGGACACTCCCGCAGGTCCTTCCCTTTGAGCCACAGCAGGTCGAAAGCGGCTTAGTGCAGGTTGCCGCCACCGCGCATGAGCAGTCGGAAGTCCTGCCGGCCGTGCTCGTCCAGCGCCACGACCTCACCGTCCAGGATGACATCGCGGGTACCCAGCTCGTCGCGCACCCAATGGCAGAGCGACTCGAAGCGGCGGAGCACGTTGCCCCTCTTGGAGCGGAACTCGCACCGCCGCCCGCTCAGGTAAAACAGGCCGCGGAAACCGTCGTACTTGGGCTCGAACAGCCACTCGGGCCCGTCAAATGGTTGCGGGTAGAGAACCGGGACAACTGGCTCCATCAGCGGAAGGCTGACCTCAGTCCGGCCCGTCCGGCTCACGACCCGGTGCCCCCGCCGCGGCCCGAGCGACTCCGCCACCGGCCGCCGGATGGTCTCCAGGGAAAATGCCGGCCCCGTTTGAGGAGTGGCTCGAGCGCCCGCTTGAGTTCGACATAGGTGAAGGGCTTCCGCAGGAAGGGCAGATCCCGGTAGCCATGCAGCAGCTCGGCGGCCTCACCGAGCACCGGGACCAACACGGGAGTAGAGGGGACCCTGGCGCCGGCAGCAATCTTCCGGCAAGCAAAGTACCACAGGTGGGAAGTTGTCTGGAGCGCGGGCTAGGCGCCGCCGAGCGACAACGCATGTCGGTGATGGGCGTCGCGGGAGCCTCGGCAGGGTGATACCAGAAAGGTCGGTAGGGTTGAAATGGTTGGTAGCTGGTACGGAAAGGAGGGCGCGAACCGGTCTAGCCAGGCTGCTGGTAATTCCGTAGACTAGCTTCTACTTACCTCAGACTAGCTTCTACTTACCTCGATCGTTTCATTGGTGGACTCGATGCCTGCCGAGCGTGCGAAGCGTATCCTCGTCGTGGACCACAACGAGTCCGTCCGCGGTCTGATCGTGCGGGCACTCTGGGGTGAGGGGTACGAGGAGGTGGCCGTCCGGGATGGCATGGCAGGCTTAGAAGCGGCGTTGGGCGCGGGCGAGCCGTATGATTTGGTCATCACCAGCGGCCACATGCCCCACATAGACGGGCGTGAGCTGACTGCCCGCCTCCGGGCGCGACGTCCCAAGCTCCCCATCATCCACCTCGATGATCTCTCCCCCTCGTTCAGCGACCTGCCGAATAACGTGCCGAACTTCTACAAGCCGTTCAGTGGGGAGGCCCTGATCAACGGGGTGCGCCGCCTGCTCGGAGGACGAGCGACGGGGTAGGTCAGTCCCACGCACCCGCCCCGCACATGATGATCGGCGCTTCTAGCTGTCGTCAACAGCGCGCCATTCAGCCCGCCATCGCCTGGCCTCGCCTCCTTCGTCCATCTTCTCGATGCGAACGTCGATCGAGGCGATGTAGTCTTCCAGGGCAATACGTAGGTCCCCACTGCTCGCATGGGCGATTATCCCGCGAAGGTCCTCCTGCACGAGCTGCAGCTCCCCAACCGCCATAGCGGAATCGGGCATGGACTCGGCCAGCTTTTCCAGCTGCTGCTGTTTCTCGAGATTCATGAGCCTTCCCCTGTCGGGCTGCCGAGAGAGATGATTCCACCTCGCCAGGTGGCTATATGGCAGCGGTTATCGAGGCACAACGTCGTGCTCCGGACGCGTTTGATCCCTGGGCGATCCCTCTCACATACGATCGGCGGCACGCAGCGGAGCCAGCGCGCCTCCGTTTAGAGACGGCCCGTGAGCAGGAGGATAATCAGAATGAGGAGGACCAGTCCCAGCCCTCCGCTCGGGAAGTAACCCCATCCCCGGCTGTACCCCCAGTTAGGCAGCGCGCCGATCAGCAGCAAGACCAGGATAACGATCAGGATCGTGTACATCGGATCTCCTTCTTGGGCGTGTGCTGCGGGCCCCAGCTCTTCTTGTCCGTTGGCCCGTGCGCGAAGGCCACTACTCGCGCTGCGATAAACCGGCAGGCTTGAACCATACCTTGGGAGAACGTGCCGGCGCAGGCTCTCTGGCAATTACAGCTACATCGCTGGGTCGGTGCGTCTCGTCCGCGCAATATACGGCCGACCCGCTGGATCACCGCCCCGGAACTGGAAGTGCTCTTCGGGAAGGACTCGGTCGCTCAGCATGTAGCCAGGGCTGGGTCGCAGTAGGTGCTGTGCGAGTATCTGTTCGGCGAGCTCGTTCGCGTCTTTCCACAACTCGGGTTCGACACCTGGGTACAGCGAGGCGTACTCCGCGCGAAGCCGCGCCTGCCGGCCGGGCACGTCAGACACTGCCCCTCTCGCTTTCAAGGCCTCTGGCCATCTCTAAGACTAAGTGCCCACAGTCACGCCAACGCACTTTGACGACTAGACGGGGTCATCGAGTCGCCGACACCTCGAGCGTAATCCACCCGGCCGCTCCAGCGACAGCACGGACTCAACGAGGCGATCGAACCGCTGGGCCTGCGCGGCACCCTGCCCTCCCGGCCGAAAGGCGCTCGTCTCGCGCTCGCTGATCGCTTTCAACAACTGCAGTTCCTCGGGGGTCAATTCCACGTCGCGCAGATTCCGAGGTTCACTCGTGCTTGTGGCGCAGGTCCAAGGGGTTGCGCGGCGATGGTCATAAAAAGCGCCACGCCGAAAAGGGCCGGTAATTCGTCATGCCGCTCCTTGCCCGTCGATCGATTCCCGAGGTGAAGCCTCGGCGGCACGCACCAGAATTTCTCGCACACGCTGTGCGAAGAGGTCTGGGCTGAACGGCTTCATCAAGAGGGGGTCGTCAAGCGTGCCACCCTGGTCCTCGTCGGGGTGGCCGGAGACGAAGAGCACCGCTAGGCCCGGCTGCCAGTGGCGTAACGCCGTCACCAGCTCCCTTCCCCCAGTCGTGGGGAGCTGGAGGTCCACCACCGCGAGGCTCAAGCGCCGGCCGGCAGCCGCAATCAGTTCGAGCGCGGCGAAAGCATCCCCGGCGGTCAAAACAACGCAAACTTCGAGCGAACGCGCCATGATACTCCGCAAGGCCGGCTCGTCGTCGACCACCAGGACGAGCGGCCGAGTCTCGCCCGACTCGCTCATTGGCTACTCCGAAGGACCATCGGCTGACCGCTCTCGTACACTTCGCATCGCGACACCATCTAAGGTCGGATGTACCCAGGCCACGGAAGGTCTCCTGGACCGCCTAGGCCTGCACTTGGCTAACATGAGAAGGCGCGCCGCCAACCCGCCGTGATGCACCCAAAAGCGGTTCGCTCCCGGCCCAATACTGCACGCTGGCCTGCAGGTTCTCCAGTGTGCCAACACTGTACGGTAGCCGCTCTATCCCCGTCCCCGCCTACACCTAAATTCACCAGTGCCGATACCATCGACCGTTTCTTCAGAACGGCATCTCCTGCAGCTTCTGCTCGTCGAAGATTCCGACCTCATTGGGAAGCACCTGCCTCGCGATCGTCCTCGACTCCAGATGCCGAATACGAATGGGGTCGAGTTCCTTTGCGAGCTGCGCCACAGGTCGCACCTGGAAGCCGCAGGAAATGGCCGCGACGTGTTCAATAGGCCTGGGCGAGTCGCTGCCCAACCGAAGGACCCTCATGAAATACGACCGACCTGAGCCGCTCTCGGCTGCCGATGTGCGCTTGCTGTCCCAGGCAGAATATGGCTACACCTTCCGGCCTTCGGACGCGGCCGAGGGTGTCTTCGATGTGCTCATCGATCACCTCCGCCAGCTCCGGGATCGTGGACTCCTCCGGCTGGAGGAAGGGCGCATCATGAAGAGCCAGCGGGGTAGGTACCTCATGGCGGGTCCATGCGATCTGACTGAGGCGGGCCGGCAGGCGCTCGAGCAGGACCGGCGTTTGGGACCGCGACCCTAAAGGCGATGCCGTAGCCGGTCCTCATGCACCGCCTGGTTCACCTACTCCCCCTGTACGCGAGGTACATCGTCCTGGTGCTGGCGCTAGTGGTCGTCATCGCACTGCTCATCTGGCTCTGGATCAGTGTGCGCGGATGGCGGAAAGGGCTGGGAGATGACTCGTGAACCGGCCTACTCGGGGCGTGCAAAGAACGTCAGCAGGGTAGTCTGAGGAACTCACATCCAAGGGCGGTAGAGCCAGCCACTCACATCCGATCGGTCCTGGGCGGCCGATTCGCCCGGCTCACCAGCATCTCCCGGACCTGCTGTGCTAACTGCTCGGGAAAGAATAGCTTGGTCAGCACTGGATCTCGCAATTCCTTTTGCTGCTCGTTCTCCGCGTAGCCTGTGATATAGAGTACTGGCAGGCTGGTCCGGCGTTGTCTCAGCGATCTGACTAAGCCGGGTCCATCAACCTCGGGCAGGCGCACATCGACGACGGCCGCACTGAGGCGCCGGCCCGCATGGTCCACGAGATAGAGCGCGGCGCGCGCATCACTCGCGAGCAGCAGTTCATAGCCTTCCTCGGCCAGCCATCGAGCCATCATATGCAGCAGCGCCCCATGGTCGTCCACGAGTAAAACCAGCGGGCGGTCTCGGCCCGTGCCGGTCGCGGCGTCCGCCCAGGGTTCCCCTGGCGACGTATGCCTCGGACCTTCAGAGCCTGCCAGTCTTCGGCCCCGCGTAGACCGGTGCGTCCACGCGGGCACCGTCATTCCGACGATGGTGTCATTCGATCTCCAAGAAATCGCCCCAGATGTGACGGAGGCCCACATCGACGTCGACCCAGGCGTACCCTTCGACTGGCGGTAGTGACACCTCTAGGTTCCGGTGGACCACGTTGACTCAGCGATCCCGTGCGAAGGGCGCGACCTTCGTGTGCGGATACCCGACCAGACCCGCGCGGCCGATCACCCTGGCGGGAGCGGACGGCGGGCGAATCCTGCGGCGGCGTCGGCGCCGGCGTAGGGTTGACCCTTCGTTGATGACGGCGTGTTATCATCGGCCATTTCTGAGCCCGCCAGCGCGCCATGCCTTAAGCGTATGCTGGAACCCGTGAGTGGGGCTAGGGTGCTTACCGTACCAACCCGGATGCAACCGACCCGTGCTTCTGGAGCTACGTCCAAGAGCAATTGCATTTGGAGAACGAGCCAAGCGAGCAGCCGTCTATCGCTTCTTCTTCCGAACGCGGTCCATCGGCTCCACAAACTCGTCGGGATCCGATAGCACTACCCCTCCTCTGCGACTTCGGTGCTCACGGCCTCCCCTTGAACCCTGCCGCGGCGGCCTGCAGGGTCAGCCCGCGAACGATGTCGATGTTGTCCTTCCTGGATGGCACGACCTTTCCCGTAATACTGCAGTTTGGTGCATCGATGCACCTTCGGCTATCCGCTCACCGATGTCCGTGAGCGGTTGAAAATCGGTTTGCCTCGAGCCGCTTCGGGAAAGACCACCCTATCCCGACATGCGAAGCATGCCAACCGCAACGAGCAGCGCGCCCGGCACATAGCTGAACCAACGCCCGTGGGTATAAACGGAATAGGCCACCAGCAACGCGTCGCCCGCGAGCACGAAGATCAACCCAACCCTCCAACTTGGACTGTTCCCTCGCTCCCGAGGCGATGAAGGGTCCATATCTCTCCGCATATCTTGATTGCTCCACATCCTTGGCTTGCGGGCAGGTCGATGCCCACCCACGGTTGCTTCTGGGCACTCCCGCCAGCGGGCCCAGCTACAGGGAGGGATCTGCTCCAGAGTTAGAGCGCGCCTGCAGCAGGTCCTCGACGGCTCGCAGCAAAGTGCCAGGGGTAAATGGTTTGGCCAGGAACGGACCGGTGCAGCCCGGGTTCATTCCGAATCCGGACACCAGCAGGACCGGCACCTCGGGCCACTTCTCCGCGACCTTCGCCGCGAGTTTGTCTCCTCGGAATTCTGGCATCACGCTGTCGCTCACGATAAGGCCGACAGCGGTAGGTCTCCCCTCCTTCGGAAACTGTGGAAGCGGGCCGAGCTCACGGCCGCTGTCCAGCGGGCCATCGCCGACCACTCCCGAGGCGCACGGTGAGGACGCAGCACCATGCGTGCGGCCCTTGCCCTACGGTCCGGCCTTGGTGTGCGAGAGGATCTGAGTGACGCCTCGAGCAGCGCGTCCTGGGTAAACGGCCTGGGCAGGAAGGCGCCAGAAACCCCAGGTTAGGATAGCCCTGCCCGGAGATCAGCAGAATCAGCACGGCGGGCCACCGCTCGCCGATCCTCGCGGCCAGCACCTCGCCGCTCATGCCGGGCATGGAAATGTCGCTCACTACCAGGTCGACCTGGACGGAACCCGCCAGAAGCGCCAACGCAGCAGCGCCGCTATGAGCTTCCGCGACGCGACAGCCCACGTCCGCGAGCATTCGCGCCGTTAACCGGCGCACCTGCTCCTCGTCGTCCACCACCACGACGTACAGGCTGCGCATATCACGGGGCGGGGTTTCCAAGCCGGGCCTTGGTGGGCCGCCACAGCGGCCCGACTAACGCGGAGGCTACCAGGTAGAGCAACCTGGGGTGAAGGTAACTCTATCCTGAAGGAGGGTAAGAGCACGCCTCACTGTACCTTGTTCCCGCCGTACTGGACTGAGCGTGAGGGTTCTCACCGGTGCTGCGGTGGCGTTATCCCCATGCTGTTTGTAGCACCTGGCGGGGTCTTCGTGTGGGCGAAACGCGAAGCGCGGCTCCGTCCGGAGTACACCGGCTGGTATCCTGGCATCCAGCTCAACGCATGGTTGCCGGCGGCGACCATGGCGCGACGCGTTGCACGACAACTCCTCGAGGGCGAACCGTACCACCTACAACCGCCTTGGTGGGAAATCGGCCAGCGGATCATCGATGATCGTCACTTCCAGTTTCGTGGGGGAGAGGCGATGCGCGTTCTCCTAGCATTCGGTCGCGGAGGGAAGATGGGATCCCCGCGCTCCGCGCCTTTCTCGACTCGTATGTCGAGCGCGGCCAGACGCCACCAGTGCCGGCCGCCCAAGAGTGGCGCTTGTTCGTTCCCTTGGGGGTGCGGCGGGTGGCTGCGAAAACGGGCACCGAGATGTGCCTGCAGGAGGTCGCTTAGCTAAGACCGCCCGAACACGTCTGCAA
>JBQCGH010000110.1:0-64045 GCA_051955835.1 Gemmatimonadales bacterium | reverse complement strand
CACTTCCGAGGCGAAGGAGTTGAGCTGATCCACCATCGTGTTGATGGTGTTCTTGAGCTCGAGGATCTCCCCCTTCACATCCACGGTGATCTTCTTGTTGAGCTCGCCACGGGCGACGGCCGTCGTCACCTCGGCGATGTTGCGGACCTGCGCCGTGAGGTTGCCCGCCATCGAGTTGACGTTGTCGGTGAGGTCCTTCCACGTGCCGGCGACCCCCTTTACCCGCGCCTGCCCGCCCAGCTTGCCTTCGGTGCCCACCTCGCGGGCGACCCGCGTCACTTCCGAGGCGAACGAGCTGAGCTGATCCACCATCGAGTTCACGGTCTTGCCGATCCGGAGGAACTCGCCCATCAGCGGCCGGCCTTCGATGTCGAGTGCCATGGTCTGCGAGAGGTCCCCCTTGGCAACGGCCCCGATCACGCGCGCCACTTCGGAGGTCGGCTGCACCAGATCGCCGATCAGGGTATTGACCGAGTCCACCGAGGCGGCCCATGATCCACCCGCGCCGGCCAGCGAGGCCCGCTGCGCGATGCGGCCTTCCTTGCCCACCGCGAGGCTCACACGCTCGAGCTCCTTCGCCATGTGCTCGTTGAGCTCGGCGATCTCGTTCAGGGTGTCGGCGATCTTGCCGGCGAGCCCGGTCTTGGCCACGGGCATTCGTACTGAGAAGTCCCCTTTGCGAACGGCCGTCAGCACGCTGAGCAGCTGTTCGAGGTCGAGGGCGTCGGCGGGGGTGACGCGGTCACGGGACGAGCGCTTCGCAGGTCGACCGTTTGTCCTGGTCGATGCGTTCGACATAGACACTCCGGCGGGGAAAGGCTGCAACAGAAGGGGACGGATGAGAGTATCATACCACATCGGCCAAGACTGTGAGCCTAGTCACAGCCCCAACCTCCTGTGGCACCGCAGGTTGTGCGGTGTACCACTTCATCCAGACAGGGCGAATGAATCGGCGTCCGGCTCCGGCGGGGAAACCATGATTGGGGAGCGCCGGGGGTCCGCGGAGCGTTTGCGGATCCTCATCCTCGAGGACGTGCCGATGGACGCGGAGCTGGTGGAGTATCAGCTCCAGCGGTCCAACATTCCGTTCGAGTCCTGCCGGGTGGATACCCGGGACGGTTTCCTGCAGGAGCTCGATCGCTTCCGCCCCGATCTCATCCTCTCCGACTACACGCTGCCCCGATTCGACGGCATGGCGGCGCTGGATCTTGCCCGCGAGCGGGCGCCCACGGTGCCCTTCCTTATTGTGACAGGCTCGGTCAATGAAGAGACCGCGGTCGGCTGCATGAAGGCGGGGGCCACCGACTACCTCCTCAAGAGCAACCTGGCGCGCATCGGCCCCGCAATCGAGGCCGCCCTGGCGCGGGTGCAGTCCCGGGCTGAGAAGGCTCGCGCCGAGGAGGCGCTGCGCCGCTCGGAGGCCAACCTCCGGGCCATCTTCAACACGAGCCTCCAAGCCTTCCTCCTGGTTGATCGAGATGGCACCATTCAGGCGCTGAACCCGACCGCCCGCGAGTGGGGAGAGCGCATCCTCGGCCGGGCCGTGTCCGAGGGTCAGAGTATCCAGGCCTTCATCCCCGAGGCCGCTGAGGGGTTCCGGCGCGCCCTCGAGGGTGAGGTGGCCTGTGTCGAACGTTGCCTCCGCGGCCGGGACGGCGTCGAGCGGTGGTATGAGACCACCCACGCGCCCGTGGTGGACGAGGCCGGCGGGCTGATCGGCGTCTGCCTCAACGCCCGGGACGTGAGCGAGCGCCGGCAGGCCGAGCAGGCGCTACGGGAGAGCGAGGCGCGCTACCGCGATCTGTTCGACAACGCGAGCGACCTGGTTTGCAGCACGACGCTCGATGGCACGTTCCTCTACGTCAATCCGGCGTGGCACGAGGCGCTCGGTCACACCGACGAGAGCCTGGCCCGGCTCACGTTCCTCGACCTCGTGCATCCGGACAGCCGGGAGCGGTATCGGGAGGTATTGACGCGCACTGCCGCCGGCGAGACGCTGGGCCATGTCGACCTCGTGCTGCTCACGTCGGCTGGCGCGAGCCTCACGGTCGAGGGCAACATCAGCTGCACCGCGGACGGCGTGCCCGTCCGCGTCCGCGGCATCTACCGCGACGTCACCGAGCGCAAGCGGGTGGACGAGCAGCTCCGGCGCGCCGAGCGCATGCAGGCCGCCGGGCGGCTGGCCGGAGGCGTGGCCCACGAAGTCAACAACATGATGACGGGCGTCATCGGGTTCAGCGAGTTCCTCATGCGGAGCCTCGAGCCGGCCGATCCACGCCGCGCGGAGGTTGCCGAGATCATCAAGGCCGGCGCGCGGGCGGCCGACGTCACCCGGCAACTCCTCGCCTTCACGCGCCAGCAGTTTCTCCGTCCCGAAGTGCTCGAGGTCAACGCGGTCGTGCAGGGGCACGAGAAGATGCTGCGCCGAGTGCTGGGCGAGGATCATCGGCTGGCGCTGGCGCTCGACCCGGACGCCGGCGACGTCCGCGCCGACCGCGGCCAGCTCGAGCAGGTCCTGGTGAACCTGATGCTCAACGCGCGCGATGCCATGCCGGCCCGCGGGTCCGTCACCGTCGCCACGCTCCCGGTCACGCTGGATGATGCGTACGCCGCGGGACACGACGGGGTGCAGATTCCCCGCGGCGCCTACGTGCAGCTCGCCTTGAGTGACACCGGCGTCGGCATGGACCGCGAGACGCAGGCCCGCATCTTCGAGCCGTTCTTCACCACTAAACCGGTGGGACAGGGCACGGGCCTCGGTCTCTCGACGGTGTACGGCATCGTGAAGCAGAGCGACGGGTTCGTGTGGGTGTACAGCGAGCCCGGACTCGGGACCACGTTCAAGATCTATCTCCCGCGCGTCGGCGCCGAGCACGCGCTCCCGCCCCACGCCGAGCGGCGGCCTGCCGCGCGCGGCGGCTCCGAAACGATCCTCATCGTCGAGGACGAGGACATGGTACGCGCGCTCACGATCCGGAGTCTGCGCGACCACGGGTATCGCGTCCTCGAGGCCCGCCATGGCCTGGAAGCGCTGCACCAGCTCGAGCTCAACGCCAACGGCGTGGACCTGGTCATCTCCGACGTCGTCATGCCCGAGTTGGGCGGCCGCGAGCTGGCGCAGCGGATCGCCGCGCTGCGCCCCTCGCTGCCGGTCTTGTTCATCTCGGGATATACGGGAGAAGACGTGATCCAGCGCGGTCTGTTGGATGTGGGGGCGCCGTTCCAGCAGAAGCCGTTCGGGCCCGACAGCCTGGCGAGGAAGGTGCGGGAGATGCTCGACGCCGCACGCTCGCCGGCCGCGGCTGCGGGCTAGGCGGTGGTCTCTGCCTCGGCCGACGGGCTCCCCCTGGGGACGGGGCGGAACTCGAGGTGATCCGCTCGCAGAATGAGATAGCCCCGGGGTGTGGACAGCCGTGTCAGCCGTTCCCCGGCCATGTTCACCATCCGCTGGGTCACGCCCGGAAAGATCGGCGCCACATCTTACCAGACCGACGGCGTCAGATCGGGATACTTCCGATGGTGTTCCGATCGAAGGCGGGCCTGCACACCGGCCATCGTGTCTCCTGTGCGCGGGACGCCCGCAATCTACACGACGCCACCTCCCCGCGGCAGCGCGCCCGCGCAATGGACATTCCGCCGCCGCCTGTGTAGTGTGCAGACGAATGGATGTTCGTGGCATCCATCCCCCCTTCTCGGACTAGCCACATACAGATGCCGGATTTCCCGGTCGCGCCGCCGGTCATGGCCGGCTCCGCCAACTGTCTGATCGTCGATGACGAGCCCAGCGTGCGGCGCTCATTGGTGCGCATGCTCCAGGCGCAGGGGTTCACCTGCTTCGAGGCGGGCAGCGGGCGCGAGGCGCTCGGCCTGCTGGAAAGCATCGGCGAGGCGCCGCTCGTCATCTCCGATATGCGCATGCCCGAGCTGGACGGCATCGGCCTGCTCGAGGCGGTGCGCCGGCAGTACCCCGACACGTCGGTCATCATGCTCACGGGCATGAGCGAAACGACCACGGCGGTGGATTGCCTCCACATGGGCGCCGCCGACTTCCTGCTCAAGCCCATCTCTGTGAGCGAGCTGCAGGCGCGCGTCTCGCGCGTGCTGGAGAAGCGGGCGCTCGTCATGCAGAACCGGTACTATCAGGAGAACCTGGAGCGCCAGGTCCGCGAACAGGCGCAGCGCATCCAGGAGCTGTTTCTGCAGGGGGTCCAGATGCTGGCGCGCGCCCTCGAGGCCAAGGACGCGTACACCCGCGGCCACTCCATCCGGGTGAGCCAGTACGCCGTGGGAACCGCCGAGCGGCTCGGCTTCGACGGGCCCGGCCTCGACGGGATTCGGCTCGGGGGCGAGCTCCACGACATCGGGAAGATCGGCACCCGCGAGGCCGTCCTGCACAAGCCGGGCAATCTCACCGCCGACGAGTTCCGCCAGATTACCGAGCACCCCGTGCTTGGGGAGCGGATGCTGCTGCCCCTCGCGCAGGAGTCGCCCGACGTGCTGCGCATCGTGCGGTCGCATCACGAGCGACTCGACGGGCGAGGATTTCCCGACGGGCTCCGTGGCGAGAACATCCCTATCGAGGCGCGCATCGTCGCCGTGGCCGATGCGTTCGACGCTATGACCACCGAACGCCCGTATCGTGACTCGCGGCCCCCCGAGGCGGCCGTCACCGAGCTTAGGCGGGTAGCCGGCACCCAGCTGGATCCGGACGCCGTCGAGGCGTTCGTCTCCGCGTTCCCCGACCCCTCCGCTCTGCCGCTCTCGGCCTAGCCGCGGTCGGAGGTCGCCGTCCCGGCGTCATCCGCGCCCCGCGCCGGCCGCTTCCGCTTTCCCGCAGGCTTTCGCGCGCCACGCTCGAACGGCAGGTCGCCCGCGTGCCGCATTTTCGCGCGGGCCGTGGCCGCGATGTCGGCATAGTGCTCGCGGAAGGCATCGAGCTCTTCCTGGGTCAGGTCCTCCAGATCCGCCATCGCCGTCTCCGCGCCTTTCACCGCCCGCAGCAGCTCGTCGAGTTTGATCTGCATGGCGATGCTGTCGCGGTTCTGGGTGTTCTGGATCAGGAAGACCATCAGGAACGTGACGATCGTGGTGCCCGTGTTGATCACGAGCTGCCAGGTGTCGCTGTAGTGGAAGACGGGGCCGGTGACCGCCCAGGCGATGATCACGAGCAAGGCCAGGCCGAAGGTGACCGGATGCCCCGATTTCCGGGCCGTCGCCTTGGCCAGCCCCGTTAAATGTTGGGTGATGGAAATGCGCGGTCAGTGTAGGGCGTGGTGGCGGGGGCCGCTGTGCCCCGCCTCTCGCGCCCCGGCTAGAGCAGGCCGCGCCGCTTCAGCTGATGGTACCGAGCCACGACCGCCTCGCCGGCCGCGGCGGGCGGGACATCGAGCACCATCACGCCGTGTCCCCGCATCTCCGCGAGGGCCGCGTCGCGGGCTCCCAGCAGCTCTTCCGCCGCCGCCCGCTCGAACGCCTGCGACACGGCGGCCGGACGCCGTGTCGCCACCGCTTCGAGCGCCGGGTCCCGAAGCGTAACCGCGAGCGGCAGGTGACGCGGACGAAGCGTCGATGCGTGCGCCACCAAGGCGTCGCTGGCCGTTCGATCGATCACGTCAGTGAAGAGGACGGTTAGCGCACGCTTCCGGTTGTGGGCGGCGAGATAGCGGAATGCCGCGGGGTAGTCCGACTCCACCAGCCGGCCCTCGGCGTGGGCCAGCCCCTCGAGCACCGCCCGGAGCGCGCGGCGTCCGCGTCCGGGCGCGACGTAACGCTGAATCGTGTCGGCGAAGACCATGAGCCCGATGTTGTCGTCGTGCTCGACGGCGGCCCGCGCCAGTTGGAGGGCAGCCACGATGACCGCCTCGAGCCGGGGCACTCCGTCGAGCTCCGCCGTGAGCATCCGGCCCGCGTCGATCGCGATGAGCACCTGCTGGCGGCGCTCGTCCTCGTACTGTCGGGCGATGGGTTTGTCGCGGCGCGCGGTCGCCTTCCAGTCGATGATGCGCGTGTCGTCGCCCGGCACCCATTCGCGGAGTCCCTCGAACAGCCGACCCTCGCCCGGGCGCCGGATCGTCCGGAGGCCCGCCTCGCGCCGCCGCGCGACCTGCAGCGGGAGGGCGCGCAGATCCGTCTCGGGCACCGTCGGGTAGACCGTCGCGGACCACGGCAACGCCAGCATCGCCTGGCGCCACGCCAGCCCGAGCGGGCCGAGCACACGCACCGCCAGGTCGCCGCCGCGTCCGACGCCGCGCCGACGAGGGACCAGCGCGAGCCGTTCATCGAGTCCGAGACCGGGGGGCACCAGGAGACGCCGCGTCGGCGTGTCCGCGCCGCCCAGGGGCTCGGGCAAACGCTCGCGCACCTCGAGCGTGAGGCGCCGCCGGGCCTGATGCTGCCAGCGATAGCGGACCACGGCCGCCCGCCCTGCGCCGAAGGCGACGGGTGCCTCGCGGATGACCTGCAGCGTGCGCACCGCGGGCGCGGCCAGCGCGTCGGCCAGGAGGGCGGCAAGCCACAGCACGTCGGCCGATGGCAGCAGGGCCGCGGCCCAGCGGCCGACGAACGCGAGGGGTGCCGTCAGCGCCAGGATGGCTGCCCCGACCAGCCAGCGCCGGGTCGGAACCAGCCTCACCGGGGCGCCTCGACCTTTTCGAGGATCCCGTGCAGCGCGATGTCGGCGGTGATCCCCTCCAACTCGAGCTCCGGCGCCACCGCAACGCGGTGACGAAGCACCGCCGGCGCGAGCGCCTTCACGTCGTCGGGGACGGCGTACGCGCGGCCGTCGAGCAGCGCCGTCGCCTGTGCCATCTTGAGCAGTGCCACGCTCCCACGGGGCGAGGCGCCGAGGGTGAGCACGGGTGACCCGCGCGTTGCGCGCACGATGGCCGTGACGTAGGCGACCAGGCTGGGTTCCACCCGCACCCGACGCGACGCCTCTCGCAAGCGGCTGAGCGCGAGCCCGTCGGCCACCCGCGCGACGCCGTAGCTCGCCGGCACGTCGGCCTCGAAGCCGCCGAGGACGCGGCGGAGAATGTCCTGTTCTACCGCGTCCTCGGGATATCCCACCAGCACCTTCACGATGAATCGGTCCAGCTCGGCCTCGGGCAGCGGATAGGTTCCCTCGAACTCGATGGGATTCTGCGTGGCGAAGACCGTGAAGCTTTCGGGAAGCACGTGCGACGTGCCGTCCACCGTCACTCGGCGCTCCTGCATCGCTTCCAGCAGTGCGGCCTGCGTCTTCGCTGGCGCGCGATTGATCTCGTCGCCGAGCACGAGGTCGCCGAAGATCGGACCCGCCCGGAAAGTGAACGCCCCCGGCCCGGTCAGCAGGTTCACGCCAGTGATGTCGGACGGCATGAGATCGGGCGTGAACTGGATGCGCCGGAACTCGAGTCCCAACGCCAGGGCGAGCGCGCGTACCAGCAGTGTCTTCGCCGTGCCCGGCACGCCTTCGAGGAGCACGTGGCCGCGCGCGAGCAGCGCGGCGACCGACTCGCGCACCGCGGCGGGCTGCCCGAGAATGACGCCCTCGAGGACACCGACCAGGCGGCGTGCCGCCTCGGCGTGGCCGGCGGCCTCCTCGGCCTCGAGCGGCGTGGGGACGGCGGTCATGTGGGGGTCAGCTCCTTCCAGAGTGTGTCGGTCGCCTCGGCGGCACGGAGGACCTCTTCGCTGCTGGCGGGTCGGCGCAGGATCGACGTCAGCGTGTGGAGCGCCTCGCGACCCTCGGGCGTGCGGACCGCCGGCGTCAGGCCCTCGAGCCAGCCCGCGATCTCTCCCCGCGACGGCCGGCTGGCCGACGCGAGTCGGCGATGGAGCCCCTGCACGATGAGCGTGACCGCCTCGTCGTGGCCGCGCGCGGCGGCGAGCGCGGTGGCCAGGGCGCGCACATGCTCCAGCGGAGATCGGCGCCGCCGTTCGATGCCCGGACGGACCGGGCCGAAGCGGATGCCCGCCGCCAGCAAGGCGAGGACACCGACGCCCGCGAGCTGGAGGATGATCCATCCCCACGGCGACTGAACCGTCCAGCCGAGCGCCGCGCCGGCGAGGCTGCGCGACGCATCGAACCCGTGATGATATTCGTCCACGACGAGGCGGCGATAGCGCGGTACCACCAGCGCGAGGGCGAACGGACCGGCCGCGGTTTCCCGCAGCGCCCGATTGGCGAACAGCCGATCATCGGCCACGAGGGTGACCGTGCGCCCGTCCGCGAGCACGGTCCGAAGAGCGACGGCCTGTCCATCGGCGGTGTGGAGCAACGTGTCCACCGTTCGCGATTCCGGAACGGTGCACCGGATCGGGGCTGCGTCCTCGGCCTCCGAGGAATCCACGACCTCATGGGCGCTCCGGCGCTCGAGCACAGCCCGGACCCTGGGAAACACGCCGGTCGTGCCAGGCGGCGAGACCACGCGCACCGAGTCCACCCGACCGGCCCGCACGCTCCAGCCGAGGCAACGCATTGCGGTGGAGGCCCGAAACCCCGCGAGGAGCAGGTCGCTGTCGAGGCGGGCGACCGTGGCGCCCTCGCCGGGGGAAAGTGAGCTCGTCGGTCCGAGGAAGGCGGTAAGCGTCTCAGGTGCACCGTCGGGATGGAGCGTGCCGACCGGCCGCTCGAACGGCTCGACGCGGACGCCGAGACGCTCCAGGGCGTCGGCGAAGCCGCGCGCGCCGGACGGGCCGGTCAGAAGGGTGGACCGCCGCGGATCGGCGTCGGTCTGGCGCGCGCGCCGGGCGCCGAACAGCGCGGCCGCGACCCCGAGCACGACGACCAGCCCCAGGCCCAGCGCGAGCTCAGTGCGCTGGCGCATGCCACGGCCGGCCCAGGTCGTCCCGCCAGCGGCGGTACTCGCCGATCGGCATGGCCCTGCCGCCGAACGCGTGAACGTAGACGGTCCGGACGAGCGCGCCGAGGCGCTCCCGGTCGGGGCCCGCAAGGCGCGCTTCCCGGGCGCATTCGGCCGGCGTCTTGCTCGCGTGATATCTGAGCAGCCCCTGCCGGTCGAGCGTGAGCGCCACGCCCACGAAGGCGAGCGGCAGCGCCTCCGCCATGCGTCCTGCCGCCGCCGCCCGGTCGGCGGCGGCGAGATACCAGTCTGCATCCCGCACCTCGAGCGGGCGGACGGTCTGGTGCGGGTCCGCCGGAGCCGCCGCGGCGCGCAGGGTCCGCCACACGACCCACGCGCCGTGCGCGAGCGCCAGAACCAGCACGAGCAGCAGCACGAAGACGAAGAGACGGAAGGCTGCGGGATTGCCGGTGCGGAGGGTGCCGAGCCAGTCGAGCAGGCGATGCCACCACTCTCGGAGCAAACGGATCGCGACCGTCTCGTCGGCCCAGCGGTACGCGGGGGACGAAAAGACGCTGTCGCGCACCGCCCGGAGCCTTCCGGACGACGGATCGGCCGGCGCGAGCGCGGCGATCACGGCCTCACGCGGTCTGGAGCGACGTGGCCAGCAGCTCCAGGTCGAAGCCTTCCTTGCGGACCCGAAGGTCGTAGTAGGCCACGGTGAGGACGCAGTAGAACAGGGGGTAGATGAGAATCTGCACGAGGCCGGCAAGCGCGAGCGCGACGATCGCCGAGCTGGATACCGCGCCCGCCACGGCGGGTGCGCCGCCCCGCGCGAGCAGGAAGGTGACCACGCCTGTGATCGCGAAGAAGGGCACGTAGAGCAGCACGAAGAGGGTGACGCCCAGGGCGAAGATGCGCCACCGGGACCCGCGGGTGAGCTCCCAGGAGCGGCTTAGCGCGGCGGTTGCGCTGCGGCCCGGCTCGAGCACGACTGCGGGAATCGCGAGCGCCAGTCCCACGCCGAGGATGATGCCCGGAATGAAGAACAGCAGGAAGCCCAGTCCGACGATGAACGCCATGAGGAACGAGCAGATCAGGATCCGGCCGATGTATGGCGTCGACCGCGCGAGCGCCTCGCGGGCGGAAAGCGGTCGCCCGAGATAGCTCTCGGACACGATGAAGACCGTGGCCCCGGTCGCCACCAGACTCAACACCACGAGGCTGAACATGTAGAGGAGAAGGAGCGGCACGTTGCTGAAGACGCCTCCGCCCGCTTCGAGGAAGAGTCGCAGGACCAGCGGCAGGCCGGTACAGATCACCGCAACGGTGGCGAGCGCCGCGAAGTGCCTCCGGTAGAGCGAGAATGAGGTATCGAGGATCTCGCCCACGCTGAGCGGTCGGAGTATGGGAGGCGGCATGGGCGAAAAGATATTACAATCGCCCCATGCCCGCTCCGCGCCCGGCCCTCCCGGACTATCGCCAGCACCTGGAGATCGAGACGCCCGAGCATGTCGTGCTCGACCTCGAGATCGCCGGCATCGGCTCGCGCGCGCTTGCGGCCGTGCTCGACATGGCGATCCTGGTCGGCGCCGCGCTCGCGGCCTTGGTCGTCGCCCTCATCCTCTCCAGCTACGGTGTCAGCGTGGGCCATGTCGGCGCTGCGCTGCTGGTGCTCGCCAGCTTCGTGGTCTGGAACGGCTACTTCATCCTGTTCGAGGGACTTCGGCGAGGGCAGACGCCTGGCAAGCGGATCGCCGGGATCCGCGTGGTAATGGACACGGGGCATGCGGTGTCCTTCGGCGCGGCGGCCGCCCGGAATCTCCTGCGCGTAGCCGATGCTCTGCCGCCGCCGTATCTCATCGGGTTCGTCCTCGTCGCGTTTCACCCCCGCGGAAAGCGGCTCGGTGACATGGTGGCCGGCACGGTCGTGGCTCGCGACCGGCCGCAGGAGGCCACCGCGCCCCATCCTGCCGGCGCGGCCGACTCCGCACCTTCGATCCCGGAGCTCGACGACGAGACGTTTCGCCTCCTCTCCCAGTTCGCTGCGCGTCAGGCGACGCTGGAGGCGCCCGCGCGGGCGCGGCTCGCTCAGAACCTCGCGCTGCGGTTGCACGACCACCCGGCGCCGGCCGGCCGGAGCGACCTCGCCCACCTGCTCGAGCTCCAGGCGGCGGAGTTGGCTCGGCGGCAGGGCGGCCTCGCCCCCCGCGGCGCGGCCGGCGCGGGCACCCGATTCGCCGCGCAGAAGCGACCTCGCTGGGACGAGTTCGAGCGCCTGGCTGAGCGGGCGGCGCGGGACGGCCTGGACAGCTTCGCCTCGCGAGAGCTGCCCGAGTTCGCGGCCCGCTACCGCGAGGTGGCGGCTGATCTCGCCCGGGCGCGCACGTACGGGGCGGATGCGGCCACCAAGTCGCGGCTCGAACGGCTCGCGGCGGCCGGGCACAACGCCCTGTACCGCGATGAGCGGAGTACCTGGCGACGATTGTGGATCGTGCTCGCCCGCGAGTGCCCCGCCGCCGTGATCGAGGCGCGCCGGTATGTCTTGATCGCGTTTCTGACCTTCGCGGCCCCCGCGGCCGCCGGATTCATGCTGCTCCACGAGCAGCCGGCGCTCGCGGCCGAGCTGCTCCCGGACGTGATGCTCCGCCGGGCCGAGGCGGGCCAGGCACGGAAAGCGGCCGGGCGTGGGTACGTGGATGTCACCGCTTCAGACCGGCCGCTCATGGCCTCGGGCATCATCACCAACAACGTGCGCGTGGCTGTGGCGTGCTTTGCCGGCGGCATCTTTCTCGGGATCGGCTCGCTCGTGCTCCTGGCCTACAACGGCCTGGCGATCGGGGCGTTTGCCGCCCACTTCGCCAACGTCGGCCTGCTCGACTACCTGTTGACCTTCATCCTGGGGCACGGCGCTCTGGAGCTGTTCGCCATCTGGGTCGCGGGCGCCGCCGGCTTCATGCTCGGACGGTCGGTGGTGGCGCCCGGCACGCTGAGCCGCAGTGACGCCCTGGTCGTGAGCGGGCGGACCGCCATTCGGATGGTGGGAGCGACGGCCGTGCTGCTGGTGGTCGCCGGACTGATCGAGGGATTCATTTCGGCTGGCGGGTATGGCGTGGGACTTCGGCTAGCGGCGAGCGCAACCAGCCTGACGCTGCTGGCCGCCTACCTGGGCAATGGAGTCAGATTTCGCGCAGCATCGTCCGCATCCGAATTGCGAGCGCCTCGATCTCCCGCAGGCTCGTGACGGTGGTCGGATCGATTTGGGCTTCGTTGAGCAGCAGGAGCTGGGTCTCCGCCAGCAGTGCGGAGAGCGGGTTCGACAAGTCGTGCCTCAGCTTGCTGAGGCGGTCCGAGTCGGACATACGCCTCAGATCAGCGACAAGTACAGGGCCCGTACGTGATGCTCCGGCAGGCTGCGGACCGCCTCCCACAGCTCGGGCTCCGACTCGGCACAGAAGATCTCCGCGGTGTCGTGAGTGTCCTGGCCGGGATCGGTGAACCGGAGCCGGGCGCGCCAGGCACCGTCGTCGGCGCGGCGCACGAGGAGATGGATGGCGATGGTCCGATCGGAGAGATGGAGGGCGGGGAGATCGTGGACGACGGGGTCCCGGGCGGCAGTAGGGCCGAACCGGAATGGTTGAGCCGTCATCGGCATGCCTCCGGGGAAGGAGCGGAAACCGTTCAAAGATTGTACGGGACTGCAAGTTATGCAATGCGGTGGCCCCCTCTTGACGGTTATTCGGGGTGGCTCTAAGTTGAGAAGCTTCTTGGGTCGGCAGGAAACTCCCCGTCACAGCTTGTGCGCCGCACGCTCCGTTCCCGGGGCCCCATTCATACATCGCACCGACAGCACCCATACACCGTCCAACCTGACCAAGGTCCTGACGTTCCTATATCCCTTCCGCCGGCCGAATCACCGGCCGACAACGCCCCTCTGGAGTCTCGTCCGTGGATATCGCTGAGCTGAAGCAGAAGTCGGTCGCGGAGCTGCATACGCTGGCGGAGCAGTTGAACATCTCCAACTACTCCGGCCTCCGGAAGCAGGACCTCATCTTCCGCATCGAGCAGTCCTTGCTCGACTCGGACACGGTGATCCGGGGTGAGGGCGTGCTCGAGATTCTCCCCGAGGGCTACGGCTTCCTTCGCAGTCAGGACTGGAACTACCTCTACGGCCCCGATGACATCTACGTCTCGCCCAGTCAGATCAAACGCTTCGATCTGCGCACGGGCGACACGGTCATGGGGCAGGTGCGGCCACCCAAGGAAGGCGAGCGTTACCTGGCCCTGCTCAAGGTCGAGCAGGTCAACTTCGAGGAGCCGGACAAGACCAAGCACCGGATCGCGTTCGACAACCTGCGGCCCCGTTACCCGGATGCCCGCATTCGCCTCGAGCGGAAGACCGGCGATCTCAGCAGGCGCGTGGTCGATCTGCTCTCGCCCATCGGCAAGGGGCAGCGCGGGTTGATCGTGGCGCCGCCCAAGGCCGGCAAGACCATTCTGATGCAGAAGCTTGCCAACGCCATCAGCGAGAACCATCCCGAGATCGTCCTCATCGTGCTGCTCATCGACGAGCGGCCCGAGGAGGTCACCGACATGGAGGAGAACGTCAAGGCCGAAGTCATCTCCTCCACGTTCGACGAACCCGCCGACCGCCACGTCCAGGTGGCCGACATGGTCATCGAGAAGTCCAAGCGGCTCGTGGAGCACGGCCGGGATGTGGTCATTCTGCTCGACTCCATCACCCGTCTGGCACGCGCCCACAACGTCGTGGTGCCGCACTCGGGCAAGATCCTGTCCGGCGGTGTCGACGCCAACGCGCTGCAGAAGCCCAAGCGCTTCTTCGGAGCCGCGCGCAACATCGACAAGGGCGGGAGCCTCACCATCATCGCCACCGCGCTCATCGACACCGGCAGCCGCATGGATGAGGTGATCTTCGAGGAGTTCAAGGGCACCGGCAACATGGAGCTCGTGCTCGACCGCCGGCTCGCCGACCGCCGCATCTATCCGGCCATCGACATCCAGCGGACCTCGACGCGTAAGGAAGAGCTCCTCATGGATAAGGACGAGCTCAACCGGGTCTATCTGCTCCGGAACTTCCTCGCCGACATGCCGCCGGTCGAGGCGCTCGAGTTCCTGCTCGAGCGGATGAAGCGGACGAAGAACAACAAGGAGTTCTTCGCCACAATGGCGCAGTAAGCAGGACGGCGACGGGGAGGATGCGAATCCTCTCCGTCTACTCTGCCGCTGTCTTCCCTTCCCGTCCGTCGACCTCCGCTAAGTTTCTCCCATGGTGCCCACCTCCGGCCGACTCCTCGCCGTGGACTGGGGCGACGTGCGCATCGGCCTCGCGTTGAGCGACGAGACCCAGGTGCTCGCGTCACCCCTCGAGACGCTCGTGCGGCGTCCGGGCAAACGATTCCCCATGCCACGCTTTCTCGAGCTGGTTGCCGAGCACGCCCCGGTGGGGCTCGTCATGGGCCTGCCGCTCACCGGCGAGGGCCAGGAAGGCGCGAGTGCCGCGGCGGCTCGCGAGCTGGCCGAGATGCTCGGGCGGCGAACCGCGCTCCCCGTGGCCTTGTGGGACGAGCGCATGAGCACGGCCCGCGCTCTGGCGGCCATCCGCGAGCAGGGTGGCTCGGTGCGTGGACGGCGCGAGGATGTCGACGCGCTGGCCGCGACCGTCGTACTCCAGCACTTTCTCGAAAGCCGGCGGTGGGAAGGTCGGCAGTCCTCACCGTGAATGTGCGAAACGCCGTCCTCACGCTGGGTGTGGTCCTCTCGACCGGATGCGCGAGCGGCAACTCACGGCGCGAGCGTGTCACCCTGCCACCCGGGACGACCTTTTCCGCGATGACCGACACGCTGGCCGCTCACGGGATCATCGGCAACCGGCGGTTCTTCAAGCTGCTCGCCCGGGTGCGCGGCCTGGATCGGTCGGTTCAGGCCGGCGTCTACGAGTTTCCACACGGCACGCCGCCGTGGCGGGTGCTGGGGGTGCTCGCGAAGGGCGCGGCCGTGGCTGAGAAGTTCACGGTTCCTGAGGGCCTCACCATCCCCGAGGTGGCCGCGCTCGCCTCCGAACGCCTTGGTTTGGGCGAAGACTCGGTGGTGAAGGCCGCATCCGACAGCTCGGCGGCGAGCGCCATCCTCGGCTTCCGAGTGCGCTCGTTCGAGGGATTCCTCAGGCCCGAGACCTACTCGCTGCCATCTGGCGTGAGCCCGACGGAGCTCGTGCGTGTGATGGCGGAGGGCTTCAAGGCATCGTGGCGGCCCGGCTGGACGGCGCGGCTGGATTCCATCGGGATGTCGCAGGTGCAGCTCGTGACCTTCGCCTCGATTGTGGAAGGCGAAGCCCGGGTTGACGAGGAGCGCGAGACCATCGCCGGCGTCTACCACAACCGGCTGCGAATCGGTATGGCCCTTCAGGCCGACCCGACCGTCCAGTACGCGATCTTTCTGGCCACCGGGAGCCGGAAGCCGCGGCTCTACGAGAAGGATTATCACTTCGCCTCGCCCTACAACACCTATCTCCACCCCGGTCTGCCGCCAGGACCGGTGAACTCGCCCAGCCTGCGAAGCATCGAGGCCTCGCTCTACCCGGCGAAGGTACCCTATCTCTACTTCGTGGCCGGGCCGGACGGGCACCATCTGTTCGCTCGGACCTACAGCGAACATTTGCGGAACATCGCGAAGGTAAGAAACGGAAAGTTCGCTGCGCCCTGACCATTGTGGTCGGGCACGGCCGGCCGGTGGATCGCACTCGACCGTCATAGAACCGTCCGAGGTGGGCGGCAACCGACCGTCCGGTCCGTTCGCTAGGACACCAGGCGACTGCACAGAGGCCCTGCAGGGAGCGGCCGGTGCCGCGGGTCACGAACATCAAGGTGACCCGGCCGGGCGGACAGGGCGCAGTCGTTCGGGTTTGGGGTCGGTTCTAGCGCTGCGGTTCCACTCGGCGCGTTTCCGGTGCCTGCGCCAGCAGCCGTTCGGCGAAGTCTAGCCGCTCCTGCGTCTCGACCATCTCCCGGCGGAGTGTCCCCACCTCCTGATCCAGCGCCTGGAGATGGGCAGCGGTATCAGGATCCCCGGCGACGCGACTGTGGGCAATGATCTTCGCGATCTTGACTGCGCCCGATATCCCCATGGCGGCGATGAGGATGGTGACAACGGCGGTGAGAAAAAACTGTGAGTCCATGGTGCCTCGCTGCGCCTAGGCTCTGCCAGGTGGAGAAACAAAACCTACGGGCGGCCCCGAGAGGTGGCAACGGCGAGTGTCGCGACCCTGGGCCCAACCACCGGCCAGACTTTGCCTTTGCCCAAGGCTCCGTCCCGTAGGCGTCCAGCCGGGGGCACGTTGCCTCCGACTCCGCAGATTACTGTCGCTCACCCTCCTCCCCACGCGCTCGCGTACTCCACCGCGGCCCGGCGCACGTCCACTACCCCAAGGAGGCCGGAGATCGCCGCCACCCCAACCCCCCCGGCCGCGCGCACCAGCGGTACGTCGTCCGGCCGCACGGCGCCGATGGCGATGCACGGCTTCCCCGACGCAAGAGACACGAGCCGCGCAAAGCCGTCCATGCCGAGTGCCGCTCCCGCGTCGACTTTCGTGCTGGTCACCCGCCAGGGGCCAATGCCCCAATAGTCTGCATCGGTCGCGGCGGCCGCCTCGGTCTCAGAGCCGACAGACGCGCCGATGATGAATCCCGCCGGCGCGATGGCGCGCGCGAGCGCGACGGCCACGTCGTCCGGTCCGAGATGCACGCCGGCGGCGCCCGCCGCGATGGCAATGTCCGGCCGGTCGTTGAGCAGGACCGGAATCCGGAGCGCGGCGACCAACGCCCGGGCGAGCGTGACCTGTTCTCGAGGGCTCACGTGCTTGAGTCGGAGCTGGACCGCGGTCGCTCCCCCGGCTTCCGCCTCACGCGCGAGCGCGACCGGATCACGTCCCGCCATCAGACGGTCGTCGGTCACGAGCATCAGCCGAACCGATGCCGCTACATTAGGTGCCATGACCGCTCCCATGACGCGGCTGCAAGGTATCCGTGGTGCTACGACCGTGAGCCGCAACGATGCCGGCGAGATCCTCGAGGCTACCGATGAGCTGCTCCGGACGCTCATCGAGGCCAACAACATCTCTCCCGACGACATCGTGAGCGGCCTCTTCACCGTGACGCGGGACCTCGACGCCGCCTTTCCCGCCCGCGCCGCCGAGGTGTATGGGTGGAACATCGTGGCCCTGCTGCACGCCACCGAGATCCCGGTGCCCGGGTCCCTCCCGATGTGCATCCGCCTCCTCGTCCACGCCTACACGCCCCGAAGCCGGGCGGAAATCAAGCACTGCTACCTGCGGGGAGCCACCGTTCTCAGGCCCGACCGGGCGTGATCGACGTGCGCGTGACCGCGCGCGGCGCCGAACGCTGGGTGCGCGGGCATCCCTGGATTTACCGCAGCGAAGTGAGCGATGATGGCGCCCCGGCCGGTCTCGTGGCCGTGCACGATCCGCGGGGACGCTTCATCGGCCAGGCCCTCCACTCGCCCGGCTCCGAGATCCGGCTCCGCCTGGTCGAGCGGAGCGACCGCCCGGTGAATGCCGCGTGGTGGAGGGAGCACCTGGCCGCGAGCACGGCCCGACGGGCCGGCATCGATGCCACCGCCTATCGCCTGGTTCACGCAGAGGGCGACGGCCTTCCCGCGCTGGTCGTCGACCGCTACGACCGCTGGATCGTCATGCAGATCCTCTCGGCCGGCCTGGAGACCATGCGGGATATGGTCGTGGACGCCGTAGACACGGAGCTCCGACCGGAGGGCATACTCCTTCGGAACGACGTGGCGGTTCGTCGCCGGGAGGGCCTCGACCAGACGGTCACACTGGCGCGTGGCCACGTGCCGCGCGAAATCGAGGCTCGCGAAGGCGAGGTACGATACATCGCCGCGCCGTGGGACGGGCAGAAGACAGGCGCCTTCCTGGATCAGCGGCCCAACCGGCTGCTCGCCGGTGAGGTGGCGGCGGCCGGCGGCCGCGCCCTCGACTGCTTCGCTTACCATGGATCGTTCGCGATTCATATGGCCCGGCGCTCGGCGACCGTCCTGGCGCTCGACGCAAGCCGCGACGCACTCGACCGCGGCACCGCCAACGCCGCGCTCAATGGACTCGCCAATATCGAATGGCGCGAAGGCGACGCCTTCGAAAGCCTCCGCGCCTTCGCCAGGGCTCGCGAGCGCTTCGACACCGTGGTGCTGGATCCGCCGGCCTTCGCGAAAAATCGCGGCGCCGTGCCGGGCGCCCTTCGCGGGTACCACGAGATCAACCTCCGAGCCATGCGGTGCCTGGCCCCCGGAGGCATGCTGATCACGGCGAGCTGCTCGTTCCACGTCCGGCTTCCCGAGTTCCTTCGAATGCTGGCCGACGCGGCGGCCGACAGCGGCCGGCGCATCCACCTTCGCCGGGTGCTGAGCCAGGGGATCGATCACCCCGAGGTGCTGACGATCCCGGAAACCGGATACCTCAAAGGGGCGCTGGTCCAGGCCGACTAGCGGGCCCGCCCCGCTCCGACACCGAAGCGCGTGCCCCGCACGTCCTGTCACGCCGCACCGCAGGGGTGCCGCAGGCCTGACCGAGCGGTTCGGATTGACACGAATCGTCCGGTGTATGACTTTGCAGTCGATGCGTTCCGTCGCCCCTCTCTTCCACTCCGCTTCCATTCTCCCGACGTCGCGCGCCGGTCGTGCCGAGGCCGCGTGCTGAGCGCTACTCAGGCACGAATCAGCTCGCAGCGCCGGCGCTCGCCGTATTCCGACAAGCAGTACTATCAGGAGTACATCCTCCAGCGGATCGAAGGCTACAAGAATTCAATCGGCCGGGACGAGCTGCTTCGCCTGGGCGACGAGGCAGCGGCAGAGCTTCATACCGGAGCCGAAGGCCAGTTCTTGCTGACTGAAGTGCTCATGCTGGAATCGGTGGACCGCCTCATCATGAAGCGGCTCTCGCTCCGGCCCTACAGCCGTTGGCGCCGCCAGTTCCTCAAGCTGCGTGAGGCTCAGCGAACGCCGACACACTGGGGCTTCGAGTCCACCTCCCCCATCGCTCGGCTGCTTCCGAGGCTGGAGCCGGAGGATGCCACGCTAGTGATCGGAATCGGGGCCGAGCCGGCCACCTATCTGCTCGCGGCTCACGACACCGCCGTCACTTTCCTCGCGGGCGATCTCGGCTGCGTGGAGCGGGTGGAGTCTCGAATGGCGGCCGAGGCGCTGGGCTGCATGTTTGAAGGCTACGTGGCGCAGACGGGTCCGTGTGTCCCCGACTTCGTTGATCTTCCCCGTGAGCTCGACCTCGTCGTGCTGGACCCTGGCGCCTTGCTCGACCTGGGCACCCCCTGCCGCATGAACTTCATCGCCGACCTGCAGCGGCGCAGTGGCCCGTCGGCTGTCCATGTGATCCTTCCTTGCTGCGCCTCCATTGCGCCCGAATCCTTGCTGGCCTATTACGAGGGTTGGACGCTCGAGGATGGCGCGGGCCGGCGCCGGCGTCGTTCGGGGGGAGGACGACGACCCGACGGACTGGTGTTGACCAGCCCGCCGTGTCCCGCTCACACGGAGGTTCGGCGCTCCAGCGCGTCATAACGACGCGCCCACGGGACCATGCTGCGGTGAAGCCGTTGTACTGCATCGGCTTATCAAAGCACTTCGCCTGGCACGCGGAGTGCTTTTTGCCTACCCGTTCGCCGCAGCATCCCCCGGCCATGAGGGTCGCGACGATGAGCACACCCCAACGTGCCGTTCCCGGCTACGCCCTAGGCATCGTCATCAAGAACGCGGCGCCGGCACCGAAGCCAGTCCGGTTCTGGGCTTACATGTGGGCAGCCGATGAAGAGGCCGGTGACGATCACTGGCACCGTCACGTTCCTGCCGAGCGGGCTGCCTGACTACAGGGCCGATCGTCAGCTAAGTAGGGCGGCCCGAAAACGCCCCCGAACCTCGGTTCGGGGGTGTTTGTACGTGAACAGGGAAAGTGGGGACAGGTCGTGAGCGGTCGACGGGAATGCCACACCTAGTCTGGTGTGCCGTGCCCCCTGATCGCTCGCCGTTTACTATCTCTCGCCTCACCACCATCCGTCCGGCGCTCCCGCTTACCGCGTCTTCCTGCCCTCCCTATATTCCGCCCGACTTCATTCCGAGGCTCGATGCGCGCCCTCGTCAAGCCGGCTCCGGGCCCCGGGATGGCCCTCCAAGACGTGCCCGTCCCACCGTGCGGCCCAAGCGATGTCCTCATTCGCGTCCACCACGCCGGCGTCTGCGGGACCGACCTCCACATATGGGAATGGGACAGCTGGGCCAGCAAGCGACTCAAGCCCCCCGTCGTCATCGGACATGAATTCGCCGGCGAAATCGTGCAGCTCGGCCGGGAAGCCGACGCGGCCGGACTACTGGCCGTGGGCGATCTGGTGACGGCCGAAGGTCACATCGTATGCGGACACTGCCTTCAGTGCAGGCTTGGCGCTGCCCACCTTTGTCAGCGGACCCAGATCATCGGCGTGGACCGGGACGGCGCCTTCGCGGAATTCATCGTGATGCCGGCCTCCAACGTCATGCGGCTGGACGGGATCCCCACCGAGGTCGGCGCCATCATGGATCCACTGGGAAACGCGGTGCACACCGTGCTCGAGTCCGACGTCCCGGGAAGCACGGTGCTGGTGCTCGGCTGCGGGCCGATCGGCTGCTTCGCCGTGGGCGTCGCCCGCGCGGCGGGAGCGTCGCTGGTGATCGCGAGCGACTTCAACACCATGCGCCTTACCCTCGCGCAGACGATGGGTGCGCACGTCACGCTGAACCCCGGAACCGATGATGTGCTGGGCCGGGTCCGGGAGCTCACGGGCGGCAACGGCGTCGATCTGGTGTGCGAGATGAGCGGACACCCCAGCGGTCACGCCCAGGCGTTCGCGGCCGCGCGGCTCGGTGGCCGGGTCAACCTGCTCGCCACCCCGCGCCGCACGACCGAGGTTGATTTTGCGCGTGACGTGATCTTCAAGGGCCTGACGCTGTATGGTGTCACCGGACGCAAGATGTACGAGACCTGGGAGGCGATGCGCCGGTTCCTCCGCGCTGGTCAGCTGGATCCCCGCCCCGTGATCACGCACCGTTTTCCGCTCGACTCGATCGCCGAGGCCATCCAGGTCATCAAGGATGGTCAGGCCGGCAAGGTAATTCTGGAGGTTGCGGCATGAGCACCACGTTCGATGGGCGGCTCGAGTCCGAGCTGGAGCAGTTCATTCGCGACGGCGTCTACAAGCGGCTGAATTACCTGGACAGTCCGCAAGCGGCCAGGGTCCGCATGGAAGGCCGCGGCGACATCATCATTCTCTCCTCCAACAACTATCTGGGCCTGAGCGCGCAGGCCGAAGTGATCGCCGCGGGGAAGGCCGGCCTCGACCGCTGGGGGGCCGGGACGGCCTCGGTCCGCTTCATCTGTGGCACCTTTACCGTGCACCGGGCGCTCGAGGCCGCCTGCGCACGTCTCGTCGGTACCGGGGCTTCGCTCTCCTTCGTGAGTGCGTGGAATGCCAACGAGGCGCTCCCAGCCACGGTGCTCGGCGAGCAGGACATCGTGATCAGCGACCAGCTCAATCATGCGTCCATCATCGACGCCGCCCGCCTGGCCAAGGCCATCGTCAAGTGCCAGACCGCCGTCTACCGGCACGCCGACCTGGCGGATCTCGAGCAGAAGCTCGCCGCGGCGCGAGACCGCCGCACCCGCATGGTCATCACGGACGGCGTGTTCTCGATGGAGGGGTCGATTGCACCCCTCCCCGAGCTGGTGGCGCTGTGCCAGCGGCACGATGCGGTGCTCGTCGTCGACGACTCGCACGCCACGGGGGTGCTCGGCGCCAACGGGCGGGGCACGGCCGAGCACTTCGGGCTCCTCGGAGAGGTGGACATCATCACGTCCACGCTCGGGAAGGCCCTTGGCGGAGCTGCGGGAGGATTCGTCGCGGGCTCGGCGGCGCTATGCGATTACCTGACCCAGCGCGCGCGACCGCAGTTGTTCTCCAACGCGCTGCCGCCCACCGTCGCCGCCAGTGCGCTCGCCAGCGTCGAGTATCTCGAAGGCCATCCGGAGCGCGTACGAACGCTGCGCGACAACGCCGCATACTTCCGCGGCCGGTTGCTCGAGCTGGGGTTCAAGCCCCTTCCCGGTGAGACCCCGATCATTCCCGTCATCCTCGGCGAGACGGCCGCAGCCATTCGCATGAGCGATATGCTGCTGACCGAGGGCGTCTTCGTCACCGGCTTCGGGTTTCCGGTTGTGCCTCAGGGACAGGCCCGCGTCCGCTGCCAGATCTCAGCGGCGCACACGCGCGACGATCTGGACGAGGCGTTGGCGGCGTTTCGCAAGGTCGGGCAAAATCTGAAGCTGATCTAGAAGCAGGCGTAGGGCGAAGCAGGCGAGTGAGCGATGTCGAGACGACTGCCACTTCCCTGTCGAACCACCCTCCCATTGCGCGTGCCTTGACCCTCTGTCGTCTCTTTTCCGATCGTCTCCCTTGGCCCCGACCTTGCACCTCGACGCCCTCCGACGGGTGGGGACGGCCTGGCGACTACTTATATAAGCTGCCAAGCAGCAAGTAGTTAGCCGGGTCACCGCTCCCTCTCCCATCCCGCGAATTCCGACAGATTCCGCATTTTGACGGACCCGCGCCGACCGAGCGCGGCAGCCGCCAGGACCCGCCTGGCGCGGACACCTTACGGAGGTAGGCAGTGATGCGTACGCTCATCCGATCGATGTCGGCCGTAGGCGTGGCCCTGACGCTCGGTGCCGGTCGCCTGGTCGCCCAGGCGCCGGGGAATGGCAACTTCCAGTGGTACATCGGCGGGCAGGGAGGTGTCACCTTCTTCAAGACGCCGCAGCAGGGACGCAGCGGGATTCCTACCTTCGGCGGGCACACCCTCATCGTGGCTCGGCGTACTGGTCTCATGCTGTCGTTTGATGAGGGCGTCGGCAGCAATGAGCAGAGCTCCTACACGGATGCGGGCGGAACCCAGCTCGTCACCTTCAACGACATCCGTCGCTACTCGGCCGTCCTCATGGCCTTCCCGATCAAGGCCGCCGCGCAGCCCTACCTCGGCATCGGCTACGGGATCATCCACGTGGTGAACCCGACTCCGGCGAGCGGCTTTCAGAGCGATGCGAACGAGCTCGGGTCGTCAGGCTTCGGGACCTTCGTCGGTGGCCTCCAGTTCCAAGTTGGCCGCTTTATGGCGTTCGGTCAGTACCAGATCACCAGCAGCGGTTCGGAGAAGACGGTTACCGACGCGAACGGCGCGCCGGTGGCCTTCGGCCGGCTCCTCGATGGGCCGACTCACACGTTCACCGGTGGCCTCCGCATCGGCCTCGGCAGCGCTCGGGAGGATGTCCGCGCCGGGGGCTATTGATCACCGGAGCAGCGGCGAAACAGGGCGCGGGCGGCGAATCGAGGATTCGCCGCCCGCGTCGCTTTCTGGTCCCGCAGCGCTCAAGCGTGGCCCGTGCGCGAGGCCCAGGGCGAACCTTCGACCACGAATCTGAGCGGCCAGTCGGCGGCCTTGGTGATGCCGATCCGGCTCGTCACCACAGCCGGGAGCGCGCTGCTCTGGTCGCCCAGCACCCGAACCGATGAGCGAGGCATGGCCTTCCCATCCTCGTCGCGCGTGATGGCCAGGGCCTGGCACAGCTTCCCCGGTCCGGAACACAGCTGGCGGTCCGCCACTGGGCCGCGCCGCTCGCGCATGATCGTGAGCCCCTCGAGTGGCTCGAGCGCGCGCAGCAGCACCGCCCCGGCTCGTCCCGCCGGGCCACAGACGAGATTCGCGCACCAATGCATGCCGTAAGAGAGATAGACGTACCAGGTTCCAGGCGGCCCGAACAGCGATGCGTTCCCTGCATTGCGGCGATTCCGGTACCCATGCGACGCCGGATCGTCGTAGCCAAGGTAGGCCTCCGTCTCGACGATGCGGCCGGCCGTACGCCGGCCGTCGAATGACGACACCACGGTTGCCCCCAGCAACTCCCGCGCAACGTGCTCCGTTGGTCGGTCGAAAAACGAGACGGGCAGCGTCGCTGCCCGTCGGGTGCCGCTCGTTCGGTTCATTCCGTCTTCTTCTTTACCCGCGCCCGTGGGCGGCGTGGCTTCGGCGCGGGCGCGGCCTCTCCCCCGGAGCCGCTCTCTGCCGCATGGGCCGCTTTCTTTCTGGGTGTTCTGGTGCGCGCCGGCTTCTTGGCTGGCGCTCCGGCTTCGGACTCGGCCTCCGGCGGTGCGACTGCCACCATGCTGGGCTCCGCGGGCTCCATCTGCACCACGCCGATCAGCGGGACATCGCCATGCCGGGCCGGGGCCCGCGAGCCACGCCGGAACCGGACGCCGAACCGTTGGCCGTTGTCCCGGCCGTTCGCGGGCTCCGCGGCGGCTTCCTCTGGCGCGCTGGCGGCGGCCGGCGTCACCGCGGGCATTTCACGCGTGACAGGCGGCACGGCCGTGCGGTGGGGCGAGATCTCGTATTCGTCGTCACCCACCTTGCGGACGTCCGCCACCTCGGCATCGTTGGCCTGCCGTAGGAGCCGCTCAAAGCGACTGGCGTCGAGCAGCGGATCCTCACGGCCGTGCATGGCGACCATGCGGAGTCTCAGCGCCTCGTGCGGCGCCGGCGTCCGAAGCTCGTTCAGCGCCTGACTCATGAGCTGGAACGCGCGGGCGAGCGACAGGCTGCCGTCGGCGGCGCGGGCTCGCGGCACCGCCGGCTCGCGCGGCGCCTCGGCCGCCACGTCGTCCGTGCGCTCGCGACCGGCTCCCCGATCCCGGTCGCGGCCACGTCCCCGGCGCCCACGCCCGCGTCGGCCATTCTCTTCGCGCGGCGCCTCGGCCGTCTCTCGCGCCGGGCGCGCCGGCGCGCTCGCGCCGCCGGGCGGCGCCACTTCGTACTGACCGTTGTCCAGCTTGGTGACCTGCACGACGCCCTTCTGCCCTGCCTCGACGACGAACTTGCTGAATCGGTTGAACCCGGCGTTCCGCTCGTCGAAGTTGGGGTCGATCTGCTGCATTACCTGCTTGAGGCGATCGGACCGCATAACGTCGCCGTTGCGGGCCATCTGGGCCACGGCCTCGCCCGCGAGTTCCCAGGGATCGCGCTGGATCGACGGGATGTCGACTTCCTTGGTGAGGCCGGCCAGGTCGCTGTACGAGTAGTACTCGTCACAGTTCTGGATCAGAAGATCGCTCGCGCTCTCCCGAATTCCCACGCCGATCACGTACTTCCCATATTCCTTGAGCTTGATCACCATCGTCGAGAAGTCGCTGTCGCCCGAGAGCAGGATGAAGGTCCCGATCTCCGGCCGCGTGAACACCAGCTCGATCGCGTCGATGGCCAGCCGGATATCGGTCGCGTTCTTCTTGCTCGAGCCGAACGCGGGCGCAAAGATGAGATCGATGGACGACTCGGACAGCGGGACGATGTACTGCGGATAGCGACGCCAGTCGGCGTAGGCGCGCTGGACGGCCACCTTGCCCTTGATGATGTCGCTGTTGAGGAGCGTCCGGAGCTCCTTGGTCAGGTCCTTCTGGATGCCCAGGGTGACGTTGTCGAAGTCGATCAGAAGGGCGGCGTTCGGGGCATGCACCGGAGGCTGGCTCAGGTGCCGGGCAGGCCGAATCAGTGGTCGGTTCACGTGGCGCTCGGTTCTTCGGGATCCGTGGTCCCGCGCCGGCCCCCTCGAGGCGCCTGGCCGGACCCGGAATAGCGGCAGGGCAGCGAGGAGTGCGCGAGGACCCGGGATCCCACCAGGGGTCGTCTGCTGAACCACCGAAGGAGCGTGCGTCAGAGGCTCGACGCGGGTCGGCCGGGTCGCCGGGCGAACGAGCGGGACGTTCCGGAAGTGGCGTGCGGGAGGAAACTAGCCGTGGACGAGAGCCGCTGGTAGTGGGCGGGTGCTCAGCCGAACTGGGGCTCCCCCGCGAACGGGAGGTCGAGGACGAAGTGAAAGCGCGTGCCGTACCCCGGGGCGGTCTCCACGTCCAGAGTCGAGCCCATGGCCTCGACCAGCTTGCGGCAGATGGAGAGACCGAGTCCCGACCCCGAGAAGGCATACTCACCGGGCTTCTGGCGACGGCGGAACGGCTCGTAGAGGGTAGCCATGCTCTGCGGCGGAATCCCGCGCCCCGTGTCCCGCACCGAGAACTCCACCTTGCGACCGCCGGCGTCGCGCGCCGTTACCTCCACGAAACCTTCCGCGGTGAACTTGAGTGCATTGGTCGTGAGGTTGAGCAGCACCCGACTCAGCGCGACCGGATGCCCCACCCGGAAATCGGCCTCGGGAGGCGCGAGCTTGACCGTGAGGCTCTTCTCCTCTGCAATCGGCTGCACGATATCCCGCACCGATTCGAGAATGTCGGTCACCGAAAAGGGGATCGGATCGAGGTCTACCAGGCGGTCGCCGCCGCGGGCGAGCTCGATCACGTCGCTGGCCACTGAGCTCAGTCCGAAGGCGGCGCTGTAGATCAAACCGAGCTGCCGCTCCTGAACCGGATTCACCGGGCCGCTCCGCGCGCGCTGCAGTGTCTCGGCCAGGAACAGGATCGACGTGAGCGGCGAGCGGAGATCGTGCGCCACCTCGACGACCAGCTCCAGCCCGTCGGGCCCGGACAGTCGGTCGGCAAAGTGCTGGGACCAGTCGGCCTCGAGCCGCTGGCTCACGGCCTCCACCGCGCCCAGCATGCGCAGCAACTGGCCCGGCTCCGGTGCCGGCAACGCCTGCGCGCGCTCCAGGAACGATGCGCGAACCAGGCCGACCAGGCGTCGGGAGAGCGGATTTCTCGGGAGGACGCTGAGGTCGGGGTTCTGGCCGGCCGCCTGCTGGCGGATCGCCGCGCTGAGCTGCGCGAGGTGCGCCGTGACCTCATCCATGCCTGCCGCGTGTTCGACGGCTCGCTCCCATTCCGCCTGCGCCCAGAGCACGGCATCCCGGAGCGCATCCCAGAGCGGGGTCGCAATGGCTCCGCCCGTCGGCAGATCGGGATCCCACACCCGGACCGGCGCGCCGCCCGCCGCCGTTGCCCGGCGGCGCTCGCCGCTCGTCGTTCCGGGCAGGGCGGTCTCGGGGGTCACTCAGGAGACCCTTGGCTCTCGTCGCGGTGGAAGGCGTGTTTGTCCATGAGGCGGTACAGCGTAGTCCGGTCGATGCTCGCCAGGCGGGCAGCCTTCGACATGTTGCCGCCGGCGCGGGTGACCAGGCGGGTCAGATACTCCTTTTCGAACTGCGCCACGACGCGGTCCTTCGCGGTGTGGTAGGCTTCATCCATGACACCGGCGGTCGCCACATTTTCCGTCGGCCATTCCGACCCATCGTCGTACACTGGAATGTCGTTCGGCTGAATAATCTGGTCGGGTTCAGCCAGCACCGCCACATGCTCGATGACATTCTGGAGTTCACGAACGTTGCCTCGCCAGGGTCTCGAACGCAAGAAGGCGATGCTGCCGTCGCTGAGCCGGGGCACGCGGTCGCCCATCTGACGGTGGCGCTGCCAGTAGACGGTGAGAAAATGGTTGGCGAGCAGCGGGATGTCCTCCGGCCGCTTGCGAAGCGGCGGCAGCTTGATGGGCACGACGCGAAGCCGGTAGAAGAGATCGCCCCGAAGCACGCCGGAATCCACCGCGTCCTGCGGCTCTCGGTTGGTGGCGGAGATGAAGCGAACGTCCACCACCGCGTCGTGCTGCTCGCTGCCCACGCGCCGGACCACCCCGTCCTGAATGACGCGCAGCAGCTTGGCCTGCAGCGGCATCGACATTTCCGTGAGCTCGTCGAGGAACAGCGTGCCGCCGTTGGCGGTCTCGAGGAGGCCGGGCTTGTCGCGGTCGGCTCCGGTGAAGGCGCCCTTCCGGTGGCCGAACATCTCGCTCTCGAGCAGGGGTTCGGGCAACGCCGCGCAGTTGATAGGCACCAGCGCCCGGCCCGCCCGGCGACTGTTCTGGTGAATGAACTGGGCAATAACCTCTTTGCCGGTCCCGCTCTCCCCACTGATAAAGACGGAGGCGTCAGTCCCGGCCACCTTGCGTGCCAGATCCACCGCCTGGCGGAACAGCGGCGAGATCCCGATCAGGGCGATCTTGTCGCTGTGTCCATGCTGCTTCATGAGCTGGACGCGCAGATCCTGGGCCTCGCGGGACATGGTCACAGCGTGCGAGGCGCGCCCGATGAGCACCTGGAGATGGGTGGCACTGAACGGCTTGGGCAGGTAGTCCCAGGCACCGGCCCGGAGCGCTTCGATGCTGCTCGTGACGCTCGGATTGCCGGTCATGACGACCACGATCGTGTCTTTGAACGCCTGAAGCGCCGAGCGCAGGATGTCGAGCCCGGAGACCTGTGACATGTAGAGGTCGACGAGGATGATATCGAACTTGCGGCGCTTCACCGTGTCCAACGCCTCTTCCCCCCGCCCCACCAGCGTCACGTTGTAGCCATCCATCTGGAGCACGCTGGCGCAGCTCTCCCGCAGCGTCCGTTCGTCGTCCACGACTAGCACGCGGATGCTCGCCTTCACCTCGCTCGGAATCGAAAAGGGATCGCGGGACGCGGACTCAGCGGCCGCGGCGCCCGACCGTTCCTGCTGGGCGAGCGGGTTGGACATCTCGGTCTCCTGGGCGTGACCGCTTGAGGCGGTCTGTGGATGTGTAGCTGCCAGGCCGCGGAGTGATGGATTGACACATCGGCGGTCTTGGCGCGGTGACGTTCTGTACCACAGGTTGCGGCGACTGTCAAGCAATTGCCGCGCCAGACCAACAGGGTCTGGCGCGGCTCGCGCAACATAGCGTGGTGCCGAAGCTACATTTACGCCGATCTAGAGTCTAGCTCGGGAACTGAGGCGGCACCTGTTCGAAGGCGCGGATCCGCGCATCGTCACCCGTCCGACGCAGGTCCCGCAACGCCGTCGTTGCACGAAGCAGCAGTTCTGTTGCGTCGACGGCCGACTCGGCGAAGTCGGGAACCGCGCAATAACCTGCCTTCACACGAAGGGATCGCTCGCCGCCTCGGACCGGAATCCGGGTCGCCTCCACCGCCTCGCCCAGGCGGCTCACAAGCCGGACGGCCCCGTCCGCCGCGGTGGCCGGGGCGATGACCGCAAACTCCGTCGGTCCGAGGCGACCGATGGCATCCGAGCCACGGCCGACCTGCCGGAACACCGCCCCGACCTGATCCGACAATCGTAACTGCTCGTCGCTCGGCGACTCGTCTTCGCTGCTGTCCTCGGCGTCGGGCGCGAACACGACGCAGGCCAAGGCCTCGCGCCGGCGAATAGCGTCCGCGCCGATCTCCCGCGCGCGGCGCGCGAGCCCCCGCATGTTGTACAGCCCCGTACCCGAGTCCAGCAGATTTTCCTCGCGGAGGATATCCACCTGCTGCTTGGACTGAAGGAAGGTGGCGAGCTTGAGCAGCAGCGCCTCGCCGTCGAGCGGTTGGCCCAGAAACTCCCAGGCCCCCGCGCGATACGCCTCGAGCCGCTGCGTGCGCCCGGAGGGACCCGACGTGGTGATCACGATCGGGGTGGTGACGCTGAAGCGCGAGTCGCTGCGGAGCGCTCGGCAGACATCGAACCCGTGCATGTCGGGCATCTGCGCGTCGAGGATGATGATGTCGGGATGCGCGGACCGGGCACGTTCGAGCGCCTGCTGGCCGGTGTACGCACGAACGACGGAGTAGCCGTTCGGACCCAGAATGCTCTCGATGGAGCGCGCCGACCATTCTTGGTCGTTCGCGATCAGCACGAGGGGGGCTGGCGCCTTGTCTCGATTTGCCATGCCGTTGGCCGTAGTGAGGTGAGCCGGGAATCGATCCGCGCGGACGCCGAATGCAGGACTCGTGCGGCTGGCCCGGACTAGGTTAAGTTGTACGACCCCATGCGATTGTAGCTGGCTTGATCGGCGATCCCACCGCGGACCGCGGACTGGGCGCAACACTTTGCGGGACATCGCGCTACGGCCAGGGCCGCGGTCAGTGTTGCGGCGGAGCGTGACGCGCTGTGGTTCCGCAGCAACGGGCTGCATTAGGGCCGCCGGCGGCCGTGGTTCCGAGGATAACCCCTAACACTCTACTGAACAATGCCTTAGATTGGGGTGTCGCCGCAGACCCCCCCACGGGCCTACCGCCGAAATTTGCGGCGTCATCCTTGAACATGAGCTCGACGTCCCTCGTGGCCTCCCCCAGCCCTCACGTGGACGTCGAGCGTATGACACAGCAGTCAGAACCGGATCCGGTGACGACCCAGAGCGCCGCGGCCAACAGCGACGCGGCGCCGTCGGCGCCTGAGACGTCGCCGACGGAGCCGAGTGTCGAGCGCTCCCGTTTCAGCCAGTGGCTTGCGAGCTTCGGGCTGGGAGAGCTGCAGCATCCGCTATTGACCAGGACCCGACCGCCGGCACCGCGTCGTCGATCGTGAGGCGAGCGCGCGTTGGTGAGAGGCGTCACAATGGCGAGTGCGGCGATCGATTAACCTAGCGACCAGCAGGCCCTCGTCAGACAACTCTGGCCACGAGCACGTATCCAGCGCATGGGAACAGCAACTTCAGGAGTCCGCCGGCGCCAGGTGTCGGCCTCGCTCGCGCCGCGGCGTGGATGGACGCGCGCCTACACGCGAGCCGTTGTTGTTCGGGTCAGCCGGGCACTCCCGAGGCGATCGTCCGCCTGGTCGCAGCGCACGCTGCACTTCCTCGTGGCGCTCGCCGCCGTCATCGCGCTGGCTCCGGTATTCGTGCTGCTTGCCATCCTCATCAAGCTCACCTCGCGCGGCCCGGTGTTCTACACCCAGGAGCGCGTCGGCCTCGATCGGCGCCTCTCGGGCGCGGGCGGGCTCAATCACCGCCGCAACCATGATCTTGGCGGCCGGCCGTTCACGATCTACAAGTTCCGCACGATGCAGGTGGACGCGGAACGGCTCTCCGGGGCGGTCTGGGCGACGCCAACCGATCCCCGGGTGACGGCGCTGGGGCGCGTCCTGCGTCAGTATCGGCTGGACGAGCTCCCGCAGCTCATCAACGTGCTCAAGGGCGAGATGAACATCGTCGGGCCGCGCCCCGAGCGACCGACCATCTTCGCCGAGCTGCGCAGCCACATCGCCGAGTATCCGCTGCGCCAGCGGGCCAAGCCCGGCATCACCGGGCTGGCCCAGATCAGCATGCTCTATGACCGGTGTCTCGATGACGTGCGTACCAAGGTGAGCTTCGATCTCGAGTACATCCGGCGCCGGAGCTTGCGGGAAGACGTCCGGATCATGCTCAAGACCATCCCGGTCATGCTCTTTCGCCGGGGCGGCTGGTAAGACCGCCAGATCGCGTCGGCCGCCCTCTGTTGCATCCGAGCATCACACTCGCAAAATTCGCGGTGGACCCCCGGCCGAGAGCCTCGCGTGCGAGGCTCAAGTCGTTTGTTGGCAAATGATTATCCGGCAAGCTTGTGGTCGGCTGGCGCGGAACGGCCATTGCTGGAGGCTCGGTCCCGCCAGGTCTATCTTCGAACGCTGACGAGCGCACCTCAACGAGAGAGCATGCCGGATCTGTCGGTAGTCGCGCCGCTCTACAACGAGTCGGAAAACGTCCAGCCCCTCGTGGAGTGGATCCTGGAGGCCCTGGCCGCCTACGCAGGCACCTACGAGGTGATCCTGGTGGACGACGGCAGCCGGGACGATACCTGGTCTCGGATTGCCGACATGGCGAAAGCCCACCCGCCGGTGCACGGGCTTCGGCTGGGCCGGAACGTGGGGCAGACCGCCGCCATGATGGCGGGCTTCGATCACGCCCGGGGCCGCGTCGTGGTCAGCCTCGACGGTGACCTGCAGAATGACCCGCGGGACATTCCGATGCTCATCGCCAAGCTGGATGAGGGTTACGACCTGGTCTGCGGTTGGCGCCAGCGGCGGCAGGACAAGCTGATCCTTCGCAAGGTTCCCTCGTGGGTCGCCAATCGGCTGATCCGGAGACTGACCGGTGTGCCGATCACGGATAACGGGTGCTCGCTCAAGGCCTATCGGCGCGAGCTGCTGGACCGGATCTCGCTCTACGCCGAGCAGCACCGCTTCATTCCGGCGTTGTCCGCGAGCGTCGGTGCCCGCATCACCGAACTGCCGGTTCGTCACCACGCGCGCCGCTTCGGCGAGAGCAAGTACGGCATCAGCCGGACGGTCAAGGTACTGGTCGATCTGATCACGTTGAAGATGATCACGACCTTTCGCTCGCGCCCACTCGTGGGCTTCGCGGTCGCGTCGGTTCCGATGGTGTTCGCGGCCGGCGTTTTCGCCGTGCTTTGGGGATACGCCGCCACCCATTTCGCGCCCTTCAAGGCCGACGCGGTGGTGTTTCCCGGCGCAGCAGTGCTCTGGCTCGCCGCCGCCTTTTATCTGACCATGCTCGGCCTAGTCGCGGAGGTCGCGCTCAGCAGCGAGCGCGAAAGTGCCCGCGAGACGCCGACCGCCTGCGAGGTGCACTGATCATGACCGCCGAGGGCACGCTCATGGAGCTGACGGCCGAAACCTCGCCGGAGCCCGAGTCCACCGGGACGCGACTCGTCTCCGTGGTGGTTCCCGTGGTCGAGCGAGTGGACGATCTAGTCCCGCTCTACCGCGCCTTCGCGATGGAGCTCGATCGGCGCGGGGAGGAGTACGAGTTCGTCTTCGTCTTCGACGGCGGATTCACAGCGCCTCCCGACCTGATTGCGCTGAGCAATGCCGGCGAGCCGGTTCGACTGCTGTCATTTGCCCGGACCTTTGGCGAAACCGCGGCGCTCCGGCTGGGCATCGAGCGGAGTCGCGGTGACGTGATCCTCACGTTGCCGGCGTATTTCCAAATCCAGGCCGAGGGCATTGGCCCGCTGCTCGATGCGCTGGGCGGGGGGGCCGACATGGTGGTCGCGAACCGCTCTCCCCGGGTGGACAGTTGGTTCAACCGCCTCCAGTCACGGGCGTTCCAGCGGATGGTCGGAGGAGCGAGCGACCAGCGGTTCCACGACATGGCCTGCGGAGCACGCGCCATTCGGCGACCGGTAGCCGAGGCGCTGCCGCTCTACGGCGATCTGCACCGGTTCATTCCCGCGTTGGCCTTGCGCGAGGGGTACCGGGTCGAGGAGGTCGATGTCCCCCAGCACCCCGGCGACGCCCGGACCCGCATCTACGGGCCCGGCGTCTACGTGAGGCGGCTGCTGGATGTCGCGGCGTTCTTCTTTCTCGCCAAGTTTACCGAGAAACCGCTCCGGTTCTTCGGCCTCGTGGGCACCGTCTTCTTCGGGCTGGGCGCGGCGGTGAGCCTCGTCCTGTTGGTTCAGCGCCTCGAAGGCCAGGCGATTGCGAATCGCCCGCTCCTGCTCCTCGCGGTTCTCCTGGTCGCGCTCGGCGTTCAGCTCATGGGTCTCGGTCTCGTCGGTGAGATCATCGTACACCTGCGCTCGCCGCATCGGCGGGCCTATCGAGTCCGCGAGCGAATCTAGCGGCGCGGACTCGCGCGCCCGCGCCGGAACCGCGTGTCCGGCCCCGCGGCACTCCCCGGTTCGGATGGAACGCGACCTTCCTCGTCTCGCTGCGGCGCAGTATGACGTGATCGTCGTGGGCGGTGGCATCCAGGGCGCTTGGATCGCCTGGGATGCGGCGCTCCGGGGACTCCGCGTGGCCATCCTCGAGCGTGGGGATTTCGGCGCCCAAACCTCTGCCAACAGCTTGCGCATCGTGCACGGGGGCCTCCGGTACCTCGCGCGTGGCGACCTGGCCAGAATGCGGGAGTCTATCCGCGAGCGCTCGGCGCTGCTCCGCGTCGCCCCGACACTGGTGGAACCGCTGCCCGTCCTGGTGCCGATCTACGGCGCCGGCGCGCACGGGCGGGCGGCGTTTCGCATGGCTCTCGCGCTCAACGACCTCGCGTCTCTAGACCGAAATCGAGGACTCGCCGAGCACCGTTGGCTCCCAGCGGGGCGCTTGCTGTCCGTCGAGGAATGCCGGCGCCGGTTCCCGGCGTTTCCTTCAGAGCGCGCGAACGGAGGCGCGCTCTGGTATGACGCGAGGCTCCGCCGCCCCGAGCGGCTGACCCTGGCGTTGGTCACGTCGGCGGTCGCTCGCGGGGCGGCTGCTGCCAACTACTGTCGCGTGCATCGAGCGACCGTCAGCGACGGCGAGGTCACCGGGGTCATCGCCTCGGACGAGCTCGATGGAGACCAGTTCCATGTCCGCGCGCGCCGCGTGGTGGTCGCGGCTGGCCCATGGACGCAGAGTCTGGTGGGCGACGTTTCCGCCACCAATGACGCAGGCATTCCCTCCCAGGCGTTTGCGCTCAACCTGGAGATCGTGGGACGGCCGGCGGACGTTGCGGTGGGCATTCGCTCTCTGTCCGGTCCGGCGGAGGACCCTATTCTGGGGGGAAAGCGCTATTTGTTCATGGTGCCGCAGGAAGGCACTACTCTGCTGGGGACGTGGTACACCCACTGGAGAGGTGGCGATCCGGAATCGCTGATCGGCCGGGGCGCCAGGGCACTGCTGCAGGAGTTTCGGGCGGCGTGTCCCGGGTTGGCCATTTCGGCGCAGGACGTTCTCCGCTGCTATTGGGGCCTCCTGCCCCTTAAGGCGGGCCGGGAGCCGGGCCGACGGGACGCCTTGGCCGATTGCGAGCGTGTCATAGACCACGGAGCGGGTGTGGGGCCCGCCGGTATGTTCTCGGCCGAAGGTGTCAAGTTCACCACGGCCAGGGGGGTAGCGCAGCGGGTAGTCGACCGGGTGGCGGCCGGCCTCGGCCGCCGCCTGCGTTGCCGAACCACCGAGGTCCGCGTTGACGGGCCCGGCGACACGTCCGACGCCACGCCTGACGCCCAGGTGCGCCGCGCCCTCAGAGAGGAGATGGCAGTACGGCTGTCCGACCTGATGTTTCGACGGACGTCCTTCGGCTCGCCCCTCGCCCCCGCCCCATTGACGGTGGCCGCCGTCGCGCGGATCGCCGCAGCCGACCTCGGCTGGAGTCCGGCGCGGGAGGCAGCCGAGATCGACGACGTAACTCGCCAGCTCAGGCCACCGATCCTGGCCGGGAGCCCCGGCGGGTGAGGATTCTGGTGCTCGCCCCTCACCCGTTTTTCCAGGCGAGGGGTACGCCGCTGGCCGTCCGCGCAGTACTCGAGTTCCTGAGCGCGCGAGGCCATCAGGTGGACGTCCTGACCCTACACGAAGGCGAAGACGTCGAGATTCCCAACTGCCGCATCCATCGCATTCCCCGCATCCCGGGGGTCCACAATGTGCGCGCGGGTTTCTCCTTCAAGAAGGTGCTGTGCGACCTGTTGATGGTCGTGAAGTGCCTGGCGATGGTGCGGCGCGCGCGATACGACCTCATTCACGCGGTCGAAGAGTCTGCCTTCATTGCCGCAGCGGCAAGCGCCTTGTCGGGCGTGCCCTACATTTATGACATGGACAGCTCGCTTGCGGAGCAGCTGGCGGAGGCCTATCCGAAGCTTGGAACGGTGCTTCCGATTCTGCGGTTCTGCGAGTCGGTGGCGGTCCGCCGAAGCATCGGCGTTCTGACCGTGTGCGCCGCGCTCGAGGATGTGGCGCTGGCGCACGCCCCCAACAAGCCGGTGGGCCGGGTCGAAGACAGCACGCTTCTGGCGAACGGCGCCTCGCCGGATGCGAGGCCGCACGGCGGCGTGCCTGCCCGGATCCGGCGGGCCGGCCCCGTTGCCATGTACGTAGGCAACCTCGAGCGCTATCAGGGGATCGATCTTCTATTACAGGGATTTAAGCGCACGCTACAGCTGGTGCCGACGGTGAGCCTTGTCATCGTCGGCGGCCGCGAGGACGACATCCGGCGCTACCGGCGGGTCGCTGCCGGCCTGGGCATCCGCCGCCGCGTCCATTTCCTCGGCCCGCGCCCGGTCAGTATGCTGCCCGACCTTCTCAAACAGGCTGACGTGCTCGTTTCGCCGCGGCTCAAGGGGCTGAACACGCCGATGAAGATCTACTCATATCTGGACTCGGGCACAGCGGTCCTGGCGACGCGGCTCCGCACCCATACCCAGGTGCTGGACGACCGCACGGCGTACCTAGTCGATCCGGAGCCCGAGTCCCTCGGGAACGGGCTCGCCAGCCTGCTATCCGATCCTCCGCTGCGTCGCCGCCTCGCCGCCCAGGCCAAGGCGTATGTGCAGGAGGAGTTCACCCCGGACGCCGCGCGTCGGAAGCTGGCCCAGTTCTACGATGCGATGGAGGCAAAGGTCGTCGGGGCCAACGCGTGAGGCGACTGTGGCAGTCGCCCACCCTGCGGAGCATGGTGGTCTACGCGCTTTCGGGCGTCGGGTTCACCGGCTCGAAACTCATCCTCGCACGAGTCCTCTCCACCGAGCAGTACGCCATCTTCACCCTGGTCATCGCCCTGGGCAACTTGGGTTACGCGCTGGCGCCCGCGGGGCTCGACGGCGTCGTCACCCGGCACCACCTCGACGCGAGTCCGTCTCTTCTCTCCCGAACGACGTGGGTCGCACTGCTTGTGGGCGCCGGCTTCGCCGCCATCGGGATAGCCAGCTACGGAATGTCGGCGACGCTCGCGGCGATGTTGTTCGTGTCCACCGCGGCCGGCGGCCTGATGGTGGTGGCCGCCGCCCGATTCCAGAGCGAGCAGCGGTTCGCCCGCGCGCTCATGCTGAACCAGAGCCCCAACATCGTCTTGCTGCTCGCCGCGGGCGCCTCCGTGCTCACGCGGGTTCCCGGCGCCTGGCTTCCGGTCCTGATCTCGATGGTGGGATTCGCCGTCGCGGCGGCCTATGGCTGGGCCGCCCTGCTGCGCGAGCGCGCGGGCCGGGCGTCGGGACGGGTCGAGTTCGCCTGGGGCGAAGCGCTGGCGTTCGCAGGGCTCAATGCAAGCGGCCTGCTCCTGATCCAGCTCGAGCGCCTCGTCTTGCCTCATGTGCTCCCGCTCGCGGACCTGGCACTCTACGGCGTCGTCGCGGCCATCGCCGGTTCCGTGTACCGGGTCATGCAGATGGGGGTCGGATTCAGCTTGTTGCCCCGGCTCCGGGCGGCCACGACCATCATAGAACGACGGCGCCTCGTGTCTCACGAGGCCCGTCTCGTCGGCGGGATGGCGGTGCTGGGCTCCGCCGCGATCTGGCTCTTCACACCGCTGCTCGAGCGCTGGTTCCTGGCCGGAAAGTACCATCTCGCCGGCCCGCTCCTGCTCGCCGTCATCGCGAGTGGCCTCGCCAAGATCGCGAACGCCTTTTCCAAGGCGACCGCTGCGGCGATGGCCGATCCGCGCGAGCTCTCGCTGATCAACGCCTCGGGATGGATCTCCGTGGGGCTCGCGCTGGCGGGCGCGTGGATCGGCGCCCGCTGGGGCCTCACGGGCGTGATCTACGGCGTCGCCGTCGGGTGGCTGGTCCGGGCGGCGGTGACCTTCGTCCTGGTGCTTCGGCACCTGCGACTGCCCGTCTCGATTCCCGCCGTCGCCCCCTGAGTTTCGAGACGCCCGACCGATGACCGCGCCGGAGACAGGGTGGGCGCTGGCCTTGTTCCGGAAGTCGGTGCTCAAGCAGGCCAAGCTCGACCAGGTGCTCAGATTGCTCGAGGACCCTGCGGGCAAGTCCAATCTGGATATCGGCGGGGACAACGGCGTCATCAGCTATCTGTTGCGCCAGCGCGGCGGCCGATGGGCGAGTGCCGACCTCGATGAGGCCACCGTGGCCGCGATCCGTCAGCTCGTCGGGACCGACGTCTACCGGCTCGACGGCCCCCGCACGCCATTCGCGGACCAGACGTTCGATCAGATCGTCATCGTCGACTATCTGGAGCACATCGAGGACGATCAAGGGTTCGGCCGTGAGCTCGCGCGGATCCTCAAGCCCCAGGGCACGCTGATCGTCAACGTACCCCATGTGCTGGCAGGCTCGCCGCTGGTTCGCTTTCGCCACCGCATTGGGCTGACCGACGCCTGGCACGGCCATCTTCGACCAGGGTATACAGTCGCCTCCCTCGAGGAGGTGCTGGGCCCCGCATTTCGGATCGAGCGGTCGGTCGCCTATTCGCGCTTTGGCTCCGAGCTGGTGGACACCCTGCTGAATGGGGCATTCGAGCTCATCCGCCGGCGCCAGGGACGGCATGGCGCTCCCACCGGAACCGGCAAGGGCAGTGTGGTGACCGGGTCGGACGTCCGGCGCTATCGAACACAGTTCCGCGTGCTGGCCCTGCTCTACCCAGCCCTGAGGCTCCTCGCCTCGCTCGACCGTCTCCTCCCGTGGCATCCGGGCCACAAGTTGATTGTCCGGGCAACCCGGAGGTAGGGTCGTGACAGCCGTCACAACCGGCTGGCTCTGGCCGCCGCATAGTCTCTTGATGACCGCGACCAGCCCAGCCTCTTCTCGGCGGCGCGCGGCAGCCTCGCCCGCGCCGTCCTCAGCCCGCACGTCGGGGAACGGGGCGTCGCGATGGCGCAGCCGTTGACCGCGATGCGGCTCCCGAGCATCCTGCGGCGCGCGAAGCTGCCGGGAGGTGTGTTCGGGCGGAGCGTCGTGACACTCGCGTCGGGCACGGCCGTGGCGCAGGGGCTGCTCGCGCTGGCGACGCCGGTACTCACGCGGCTGTACACGCCGGCGGACTACGGCACGCTCGCCGTGTACTCGTCCACCCTCACGGTGCTCCTCGTCGTCGCGTCACTCCGTTACGAACTGGCGATCCCACTGCCGGAGGACGAATCCACCGCGGCATCTCTGCTGGTTCTCACCTTCGTGTTTCTCGGGGTGTCCACGGCGGGGCTCTCCATCGCGGTGTGGCTGGTCGGCGATCCATTCACCACCGCGGTCCGAGTGCCGGCCTTGCGGCCCTATCTCTGGCTCCTACCCGTGGGCTTCGTCGGTGCAGGCGTGTACCAGGCGCTGTCCTACTGGGCCATCCGGCGAAGCGCCTTCGGGCGCCTCGCGCGGACCCGGCTGAGTCAGGGGGTGGGGCAGGTGGCGAGCCAAGTGGGACTGGGCCTCGCGCGGGCGGGAGCCCCGGGCCTGCTCATCGGCGACGTCATCGGCCGAGTGGCCGGCGGGGGCGGACTCGCGCTCTTGGCCTGGCGCGATCGGCCGGCCGCGCTCGTCTCGCGCGCGAGCATCGGGGAGGCCGCCCGGCGCTACCGCCGGTTTCCGCTGCTCACCACTTGGGCCGGCATTTTCAACATCGGCAGCTTGCAACTGCCCTCGATCCTTTTCTCGGCTACCTTCGGCGCCGCGGCTGCTGGTCTCTACGCGCTGAGCTACAAGATGCTGGTGCTGCCGACGATGCTCGTCGGTCAGGCCGTGGGCCAGGTCTTTCTGGCGCGCGCGGCTGCGCTGGCGCGAGAGCCCGAGCGGCTCAAGGAACTCACCGAGCGCATCGCGCTGGTCCTGTTCGCCGGCGGGCTCCCGGTGTTTGCGGTGATCGCGCTGAGCGGGCCGCGCCTGTTCGCAACGGTGATGGGCGGCCAGTGGGAGCAAGCTGGACGGTACGCCCAGGTCCTCGCCCCGTGGTTCGTCGTGTGGCTCGTCAGCAGCCCACTCAGCGGCCTGCTCAGCGTTCGTGAGTGGCAGGGCTCGGCGCTCGCGTTCACCACCTTCGAGTTCGCGCTTCGTCTCGCATCCCTCCTCATTGGCGCGCACCGCAACTCTCCCATGCTGGCCGTCGCCCTGCTCTCCGCGAGCGGCGTCATCATCTCGGTCACCTCCATCGCGCGGTTCATGCGGGCCGGGCACAGCTCGATCGGGCGGTTGGTGGCCCCGGCGGCTCGCCTCGTCGCGCTGACGACGATCTGCCTCCTGCCCACGGCGGCGGCGCTGCACGCCGGGCATGAGGAATGGGCGGTGGTCACGGCTGCGCTGGCGGTCGTCGGGTATTACGTCGTTGTACTGCGTTCGAGGACCGCTGCGCGCCTTCTGCACCTCCGGAACCCCGTGAGCATGATCCCATGAGGATCGTGTACGTCACCAGCCGACTTCCGTACGGCCAGGGCGAGACGTTCATCGTGCCCGAGATCGAGGCCCTGCTGACGGCGGGTCATGACGTGCTCGTGGTGCCGCGGCGCTCGTACGAGCCGATTCTCCACGATGACGTGAGCGCGGTGCTGGAGCGCACGCGGCGGCTGCCTGGAACACTCACCATCGCCGCCGATGCCGCGGCCGCCCTGGCGAGGGACCCACGCCGGGTTGCCGGTGCGTACTGGCGGCTCCGCTCCTCGCGACCGCGATGGCGCAGCCTCCTCAACGCCTATGCCACGGCACAAGGCGCGTGGCTCGCGAAGTTCGCGCGCGCGTGGCGAGCCGACCACATCCACGCGCACTGGGCCCATCTCACCGCGACCATGGCGATGGGCGCAAGCGCCATGAGCGGCATCCCATGGAGCTTCACTGCGCATCGCTACGATATCATCCTCAACAACCTGCTGGATCAGAAGCTGCGGTCTGCTCGATTCGGACGGTTTATCGCAAGCTACATGCTGGGGGTCGCGCGTCGCTTCGTCAGTCCCGAAGCGGCGGCTCGCGGAGTCGTCCTCCACATGGGGGTCGACATCCCGCCGCGGCCACTGCCGCCGCCGCCACGGGCGATACCCGTCGTGCTGTGTCCGGCGCGTCTCGTTCCGGTGAAGGGGCACGCCCATCTGCTGGAGGCGGCGGCGCTGCTCGCGGCGCGCGAAGTTCCCTTCAGTCTCGAGCTCGCGGGTGACGGACCCGAGGCCACCTCGCTGGCTCGCCGCATACGCGAGCTCAACCTGGGCACGCGTGTCCGGATGCTCGGCCTGGTTCCACACGCTGAGTTGCTCCGGCGCTACCGTGACGGATTGATCGATTGCGTGGTGCTCCCCAGCGTCCAGCTTGGACCGGGCCTCCATGAGGGACTCAGCGTCGCCTTGGTCGAGGCGCTCGCGCACGGGGTTCCCGCCATCTCGACGACAACGGGCGGCCTGCCGGAGCTTCTCGAGGGCGCCGGCCTGCTGGTGCCTCCCGGCAATCCCGCCGAGCTGGCGAACGCACTCATCGAGCTGCTCGACTCGCCGGCGCGTCGCACGGAGCTCGCCGAAGCGGGCCGACGGCGGATCGAGGAGCGCTTCGATGCTCACGTCATCGCTCGCGCACTCGTGAGGCTCTTCGCCGGCGAGGCCGTGACTGAGCAGCCTGTCGCCTCGCCTATGAGGCAGTCTGAAGATGCCGGCGCCGGGGTGAAGGCGTTCAACGGGTCGGAGCGATCGTGCGAATCCTGGTGACCGGTGGGACGGGCTTCACCGGAACAGCGCTGGTGGAACGACTCTGCCAAGATGGGCATTCCGTCGTGGCGCTCGATTACAAGGAGGGCCTGGCGTGCGACGCCCTTCGGCGACTGGGCGCCGAGGTCGTGATCGGGTCGGTGACGGACCGTGCGGCCGTGGAGCGAAGCATGCGGGGGGTGGAATTCGTCTTCCACCTCGCCGCGGCATTCCGTGAGCTCAACGTGCCGAACTCGTATTACGACGAGGTCAACGTGGGCGGCACCAGAGTGGTCCTCGAGGCGGCGCGGCAGGCCGGGGTCCGGAAGTTCGTGTACTGCAGTACGTGTGGCGTGCACGGGAACATCGACCATCCTCCCGCCGAAGAGGATGCGCCGATCCAGCCGGCGGACTACTACCAGCGCACCAAGTATGAGGCCGAGCCGCTGGTGAAGGAATTCGGCGGCCGAGGAATGGAAACGGTGATCCTGCGGCCGGCGGCCATCTACGGACCCGGCGATCCGGAGCGCTTCTTCCTGATCTTCAAGCGCGTGGCCAAGGGCAGCTTCCCCATGTTCGGCAGCGGCCGGACCCTATACCACCCGCTGTACATCGACAATCTGGTCGACGCCTTTCTCCTCTGCATGCCCGCTCGCGCCGGCGCGGGGCGCGAGTATCTCATCGCGGACGAACAGTATTATCCGATCGAGGAGATCGTCCGCGCCGTGGCTCGAGCCCTCGGAGTGCCGGTGCGGATCCGCCACTATCCGGTCCTCCCGGTCGTCATGGCGGGACACGTCTGTGAAACGGTCTGCAAGCCCTTCGGCGTCACCCCGCCGATCTTTCCTCGCCGCGTCGACTGGTATCGCCAGAACCGCGCCTTCGATATCTCCCGCGCGAAGCGCGAGCTCGGCTATCAGCCGAGAGTCGGGCTGGAGGAGGGACTCCGCCGCACGGGCGAGTGGTATCGGAGCATGGGGTACTTGTGAAGCCGTCGCGGCAGGTCGTCCGGCACGCGGCTCGTCGCGGAACGACTCCCGCGCCAGAGCCCGTCCGGCCTCGCTCTGAGCCCCTCCGGTGTCGCTCGGTCACTCATCGCCTCGGGGTATATTGAAGCCATGTGCGGTCTTGCGGGTATCATCTCGGATGATCCCTCGGTGGCGGGCCGGGTGCCGGCGATGCTCGCGACCATCCGACACCGGGGGCCGGACGACGAGGGTCTGGAATGTCTCGGTCCCGCCACGTTGGGGCATCGGCGGCTCAGCATTCTGGACCTCGCGGGCGGCCGGCAGCCGATGCGCACCGCGGATGGCACGCTGGCGGTCGTCTTCAACGGCGAGATCTACAACTTCCCCGCGCTGCGAGCGGCCTTCGAAGCCGAAGGCCGGCGCTTCCGCACCAGGTCGGACACCGAAATCCTGCTGCACCTCTATGAGAAGTACGGCGTCGACTGCGTGCGGCATCTCGACGGCATGTTCGCCTTCGCGCTCTGGGATGCCGCCCGGCGACGGCTCCTGCTCGCCCGTGACCACCTGGGCCAGAAGCCGCTCTTCTACGCGGAGACGGCCCGCGGCCTAGTGTTCGCCTCCGAGGTCAAGGCGGTGCTTGCCAGCGGGCTGGTCACACGCGAGATCGACCTGGAGGCGCTCTTCCATTACGTGTCCCTTCGCTTCATTCCCGACCAGCTCACGCTGTTCAAAGGCGTCCGCAAGCTCCCGGCCGCTCACCGCCTGGTGTACGAGCAGGGCGTCGTTCGGGTCGAGCGCTACTGGTCATTCTCCTCCGTCGAGAAGCGGGCAGGCTCGGACGCGGAGCTCACCGACGCTCTGGATCACGAGCTCCGGGAGACCGTGCGAGCGCACCTGCTCAGTGACGTCCCGGTGGGCAGCTTCCTGAGCGGCGGCATCGACTCGAGCCTCATCACGGCGCTGATGGCGGACGTATCGCCCGACCCGGTCTCCACCTTCTCGATCGGGGTGCGGGAGCAGGGGTTCAACGAGCTGCCCTTCGCTGCCCAGGTCGCCCGCCAATACCACACGCGGCATCATGAAGAGGTGGTCACGGCGGATCTCGTGCGCCTGGTGCCCGAGATGGTCTGGCATCTGGACGAACCCTCCGACCCCTTCGGCGCGGGCGTCTATCTCGTAGCCCGCCTGGCCGCCCGGGAGGTGAAGGTGGTCTTGAGCGGCGACGGCGGGGACGAGCTCTTCGCCGGCTATGATCGCTTCGCGGGGCAGCGGCTGGCGACCATGTACGGCCTGCTCCCCCGCTCGCTTCGGCGGACGGTGTTCCGCCAGCTCATCGGGCTGGTGCCCGAGACCTTCGGCTACAAGAGCCTCGCCCAGAAGCTCCACTGGCTGAACGAGATGTCCCTGCTGGATGGTGGCGAGCGGTATGCCGCCAGCATGAGCTTTCTCCGGTTCACCGAGGACGCGAAACGGTCGCTCTTCACCCCTGATGCCCGAGTCGGTCTCGCCGGCCTCGATTCCACCGACAAGATCCTCGCACACTTCAACTCGGCGAACGCCCGAGAGCTGATCGATCGGATGCTGTATACCGACTTGATGACCCGGATTCCCGACCACCTTCTCCCGATCGTGGACCGCATGGCCATGGCGCACGGTCTCGAGGTCCGGCCGCCGCTGCTGGAGCACCGGATGGTGGAGTTCGCGGCTGCGCTCCCGGCCGATCTGAAGCTGCGTGGGACCAAGCTGAAGTACATCCTGCGGCGCGTGGCGGCACGCTATCTGCCGCCTGACCTCGTCGAGCGCCCGAAGCAAGGCTTCGGGTTTCCGCTCGCACGCTGGATGCGTACCGATCTTCGGCACCTGCTCCGTCAGGTCGCCGCCGAGTCCCGCCTGGTGCAGGCTGGCGTGTTCAACCGGGCCTATGTCGAGCGCCTCGTGGCCGAGCACCTGGAGGGCCGGCGGGACCACAACTTCCGGCTGTGGATCCTGCTGAATCTCGAGGTCTGGCACCGGCTCTTTCTGGAGGAACAATCGTTGGAGGAGGTCGCCGACTGGATCGAACGCTATCGCGCGGGACCGCAGGGCGGCCCCGCCACTCTGCTCTCGGCATGATCGCGCTCCCGACGCCGAACGGCCGGCCCTTGCGTATCGGCCTCATGCTGCGCGGCATCCGCGAGGTGGACGGGGTCGGCGTCTACGCCAGGCAGCTGTGCGACGCTCTGTTCCAGGTGGATCCTGTCAACCAGTATGTCCTGTTCTACATGTCCGCGGATCAGGCCGGCCGCTACGCCCACGTACCCAATGTGACGGAGCGCGTGGTGCGCGCGCCCAGCAAGCTGGTCTGGGATCAGGTCGCCGTCCCCTTGGCCGCCCGGCGCGAGCGGCTCGACGTGCTCTTTCACCACAAGTTCAGCATCCCGCTCCTCGCCCCCTGCCCCACGGTGGTGCAGCAGCGCTGCTCGGCATACTGGACCAATCCGGAGTGGTATCCGGGTGTCGCAGACCGCCTGAACCGCCGGTACAACGTGCTCAGCATCCCGATGTTCTGTCGGGCCGCCGAGCGGGTGCTGACCAACTCGAATTCGCTGGCGCGGGAGCTGGAGGCGCTGGCGGGCGTGCCGCGGGAGAAGATGACGACCCTGCACGCCGCGGCCGACGCGCGGTTCAGCCCCGAAATGGATGAGGCCCGCCTTCAACACATCCGGGAGCGCTACGCCGTCCCGCCGGAGCCGTACTTTCTCGTGGTGGCGCGCGGTGGGGCACGGCTCGAGTACACCGGCGAGACCATCTGTCCGCTGAAAAACGTGGAGGGCGTGCTGGAGGCCTTCGGGCGCGTGCGCGAGGCCGTACCGGAGTGCCCGCCCTTGGTCGTCCTGGGCGGTGGCCTCACCGAGCGACTCCCGCCGGCCGTGCTCCGTCGCTACGTCGACCCCGCCGCGGTGCGGGTCGTGGGTCTGGTGGATCATGCCGACATGCCCGCCTTCTACACCATGGCTGGGGCGCTGCTGTTTCCGTCGTACTACGAGAGCTTCGGCATTCCCCTGGTCGAGGCGATGGCCTGCGGATGTCCGGTGATCACCTCGAACGTGTCCGCCTGTCCCGAGGTCGTGGGCGATGCGGCCCTGGTGGTTCACCCCGACGATGTCGACGGCATGGCCGAGGCGATGACCCGGCTGCTGCGGGAACCCGGGCTCGCCGAGACGCTCAGGGCCCGCGGCCTGGCGCGGGCGCGAGAATTTTCCTGGGAACGGAGCGCGCGGTTGCTCGTCGCGGAGCTCGAGCGGGCCGCGCGTAGCGAGCGCGCCTGATTGCAACGAGGCTCTGCCGGCCCGCGTGCACCACGGTCGCCGGACGCGACCGCCTGATGGGTGTGCGATCGCCGGCCCCTTGATGAGCCCACCGAGCAGGCCGCCCGGCCCGGAACCCCGCGAGGACGCCGATCTCGCCTCGTCCTCGGACGCGTATGCGGCCCGGTTCAGCGGCACCGTGGGCCGGTGGTTCCTCGAGCTTCAGGCAAACATTACCCTGAACGCCCTGACGGGACTTCCCGCCGGCGCGACCATCCTCGACGTCGGCGGGGGGCATGCGCAGCTTGTGCCGCCGCTGGTCGCCCGCGGGTACCGTGTGACGGTCGTCGGCAGCGACCGTGCCTGTGGCCGCAACCTTGGCCCCTGGGTGGCGGCGGGTCAGTGCCGATTCGACGTCGCGGACCTGCAGCGGCTTCCGTATGCGCCGGCCGCGTTTTCGGCCGTGCTCTGCTTTCGGCTGCTCGCGCACAGCGTGGCCTGGACCCGGCTGGTCGGCGAGCTGTGCCGGGTGGCGGCGGATCGCGTCGTCGCGGACTATCCCTCGCGGCGCAGCATCAACGTCATCGCCGATCGGATGTTCGCAATGAAGCGCTCGGTCGAAGGCGCGCTCACCCGCCCCTACGCCGTGTACGATCCCGAGGACATCGCGCAGGCCTTCACCCGAAGTGGCTTCCGCGTGGTACAACAGGTCCCCCAGTTCTTCATGCCCATGATGCTCTATCGCATGATGCGGTCGGACCGGCTGGGGCGCGTGATCGAGTGGCCCGCGCGTCGGTTCGGGGTCACTCGCCTGCTGGGCTCGCCGATCATCGTGCGCGCCGACCGGCGGCACGCCTGAGCGCCGGAGCCGGGGGCCGGGACGGGTGGCGGCGGTTCGGCGTGGGCCTCGCAGTGGCCGGCGCGGTGCTCATCGCCCTGGCGACCCTGACGCCATCCCCCGACTCCGCGTACCTCGCGAGCCTCACCCCGGTCGGTTGCCTGGTGTGCGGGGACGAGGGTGGCGCCGATATCATCGCCAACCTCATCCTCTTCCTTCCATTCGCCGCCGGGCTCCGGCTGGCCGGAGTCCCGTGGCGACGGTGCGTGCTCTGGTGCGCCGGGACGTCATTCACGATCGAGCTGCTGCAGCTGGTCGCGATCCCCGGTCGGGACGCAAGCCTCAGCGATCTAATTACCAATACGGCGAGCGGCGCCATCGGCGCCGCGTTGGGCGTCGGCCTCCCTGTGGCCGTGTGGCCGCCGCCAATTCGGGCAAGGCGGCTGCTCCTGGGCGGGAGCGTCGCGTGGATCGCGGCGTTGGCATTCTCGGGCTGGTTGCTCCAGCCGTCGATTCCCGCCGACAGACTTACCAGCCTCTGGGCTCCCAAGGTGCCCGAGACAGGGGCGTTCGGCGGACGCGTGCTGGCGGTCCGCCTCGATGGCGTGCCCATGCCGGATGGCGGCGAGCCGCCCGACGCGCCGCGGATCAGGGGCAGCCTCGAATCCGAGACGTTCACGCTCGATGTCGATGTCGTCACCGGACGCCGGCTCTCGCAGCCCGCCTGGATCTACGGTCTGCTCGGACCGTCGACCTGGGCATTCGGGTTGCTGGAGACGAAGGACCGCGCAGCCCTCGTGCTGCCGGTTCGGGGCCTCCGGTTCCGCTCGAGGCTGGTTTCGCTCACGCTGCCCGGCGGGATTCCCGCGATGCCCGGCACACCCGTGCATCTCCGCGCCGTGGCGCGCGGAGGCGTGCTCCGCCTCAGCTCCACCGCCGACGGGACAACGCGCGAGGTCCGTTTCACGGTATCGCCGGCGTACGGCTGGCGGCTCATCTCCCCGTTCGAGATTGCGGCGGGCGAGCGCGTGCGCTGGTTCAGCGCCCTGTGCCTCGCGGTGTCGACCATTCCGCTCGGCTATTGGGGAGCTCGCACCGAGCGGCCGGTCCGGGCGGTCGCCTGGCTCGTCATCGTCGCCGTTGCCGGGCTCGCGCTGCTCCCCGGGACCATGGGGTTCGCACCGGTGGACGGCTCGGAGTGGATCGCCGTGGCGGTGGGCCTGCTGGCCGGCTGGGCCGTGCACGGGGCCGCGGCTTATCTTGAGAGGCGATGCGCCTTGCCTTCCGCCAGCGGATCCTCCTCATCCTGATTTGCCTGGGCGCGGTGCCCACCGCGGCCGCCATCCTCGGCTGGGCCCTGACCGTGCGGTCGACCACGCCCGCGGCCGGTGCGCTGCGCGCCATGGAAGCCGTCGGCGCCTCGGGCCGAACCCTGCTCCAGACACTCGACTCCACCAGGCTCACCCGTGCCGAGCGCCGAGCCTTGGATGACCACGCCAACAAGCTCAATCAGGCGTTGGGGCAGTTTCAGCGTGCCGCGGCCTTCTCGCGATACTACTACGCCGGGCTGGGTCTGGTCGTGCTCCTCGTGGGTGCGGCCTTCCTCTACGCGTCGATTCGGCTGGGCGGCCACCTGTCGCGCCAGCTCAGCCGGCCGATCGAAGAGCTCATCGGGTGGACCGGCCACATCCGGCGACTGGAACCGCTGCCCGCCGCTCGGCCGGGCCGCGGCGCGCCGGAGTTCGAGGCGCTCCGCACCGCACTGCGGGAGATGGCAGACGCGCTCGAGCACGGACGCGCGCGCACGATCGAAGCGGAGCGCCTGCGCGCGTTCCGCGAAACGGCACGCCGGGTGGCGCACGAGATGAGGAACCCGCTCACGCCGATCCGACTCGCCGTCGCCCAGCTCGCCCGAACGGCGAGTCCGATACAGCAGGACGCGATCGAGGTGCTGACCACGGAATCGGGACGGCTCGAGCAGCTGGCGCGGGTGTTCACGGTGTTCGGGCGGCTTCCCGAAGGGCCGGCCGCACCGGTCGACCTGGGCGAGCTGCTGACGGGTCTCGCGCGCACCAGCGTGCCGTCCACGATGCAGGTCCGCCTCGCGCTCGACCCGGCGCTGCCCACCTTGCTCGGCCACTACGATCCACTCCACCGTGCGTTCACGAACATCGTGCGGAATGCGGTCGAGGCGTGCGACGCCGAAGGCCAGATCGAGCTCTCCGCCTGCCCGGAGGACGGGGGCGTGCGGGTCGAGATCCGCGACCACGGGCCCGGTGTGCCGGCCGAGCTCGTGTCGCGCCTGTTCGACCCCTATGTCACCGCCAAGAGCGGTGGGACCGGGCTGGGGCTCGCGATGGCCAAGCAGACGGTGGAGATGCACCGCGGCGCCATTGCCGTCGAGGAGACGCCCGGCGGCGGCGCGACGTTCGTGGTCCGTCTTCGGGGGCGGGCATGAGTCCCCGTGCCCAGGTGCTTCTGGTGGACGACGAGGCCAACATCCGCCGGATGCTGGCCGCGTTGCTTCGGGAGGAAGGGTTCACCGTGGCCGAGGCGCCCAACGGCAACGCGGCGCTGCTTCAGCTCGACGACGTCGACCCCGACGTGGTCCTGCTCGATCTGCTCATCCCGCCCGGGCCCGACGGCCTCGAGACGCTCACGAGGATGCGCGACCGGGGGAGGAACACGCCCGTCATCATGATGAGCGGGAAGGCGCAGCTCGGCGACGCGGTGCGCGCCGTCAAACTCGGTGCCTTCCAGTTCCTCGAGAAGCCCCTCACGCCCGAATCGGTGCTGGTGACCGTACGCGCCGCCCTCGAGCTCAACCACACGCGCGCGGAAAACCGCGCGCTCCAAGCGGAGCTCGGCCGACGCAGTGCCTTGATCGGGCAGAGCGGCGCCATGCAGCGGGTGCGCGCGCTCATCGCCCGGGTGGCGCCGACCGAGGCGCGCGTGTTGCTCACCGGGGAAAGCGGCACGGGCAAGGAGCTGGCGGCGGCCGCGGTGCATTCCGCCAGCGTCAGGGCGGCGCGTGCGTTCGTCACGGTCAATTGCGCCGCGATCCCACGGGACCTGGTGGAGTCCGAGATGTTCGGCCACGAGCGGGGCGCCTTTACCGGCGCCACCGAGCGGCGGCTTGGCCGCTTCGAGCTGGCCCACGAGGGGACGCTGTTCCTCGACGAGATCGGCGACCTCAACGGCGACGCGCAGGCCAAGCTGCTTCGCACCCTCGAATCCGGCGACCTGCAGCGGCTGGGCGCCGAGCGCGCGCAGCGGGTCGATGTGCGGGTCATCGCGGCGACGAACCACGCGCTCGAGGAAGCTGTCCAGCGGGGCGATTTCCGAGAAGACCTGTTTTTTCGGCTCAACGTCTTCCCCATTCACCTCCCGCCGCTCCGCGAGCGGCTGGAGGACCTTCCCGCGCTGGTGGCGCACCTCGCCGAACGCATCCGCCCGCGGCAGGCGCCGACCTTCTCGCCCGACGCGCTCGAGGCGCTGGCTGGCTACCTCTGGCCCGGCAACGTGCGCGAGCTGGCGAACCTCATCGAGCGGCTCATCATCCTGAGCGGGCCGACGGTCGATGCCTCCGCCGTGCGCCAGGTCTTGCGCGGCGGCCCGCCGCCGTCTCCCCCCAGCATCGCGCCGGGACAGTCCCTGTCCGAAGCGCTGGACGACCACGAGCGCGGGCTCATCGCCAGCGCGCTCTCGCAAGCCGGCGGCAGCATCGCCGAGGCCGCGCGGCTGCTCCGGACCGATCGGGCGAACCTGTACCGGCGCATCCGGCGGTTGGGACTCGATCGAGACTGACACCCACCCCGTTCTCCTCACGACCCGAGCTCCGCATGCGACTCCTCGTCGGCGGTCTCCTCTTTCTGCTCGCCCTGCCCCGGCCCGGCCGGGCACAGGACAGCGTGATCGTGATCGACCCCGACCAGCCGCCCGGCGATTCGGCAATCGTGCGGGCGGGGCCGCCCCCCGATGTCGTCGCCGAGCTCCTCCAGGCCTACAATGACAGCACCACCACTCACCTGCAAGGCGACGTGACCTTTCCGACGGGCAGCGCATTCGACGGCCGTCTCGCGATGTTCCGCGGATCGCTCCGCATCGCGGGACGGGTGCGAGGCGACGTCACCGTCATCAACGCGACGCTCTACCTCCTGCCCGGCGCGGACGTCGACGGCGACGTGCTCGTGGTCGGAGGCCGGCTCATTCGAAGCCCCACGGCACGCCATGTCGGGCGTGAGCGGGTGATCTGGGATGCGGCGCCCGTGCTTCGGACGGCGGCGGGGACGCTGGTCGTGCGTGAGCGCCGGCGCCCGCTGACCGATCTCGCCTCCGCCCGCACCAGCTTTCAGACGGGCAAGGTGCGGACGACGCTGCTGCTCGCCACCGGCGGCACGTACAACCGGGTGGAGGGCCTGCCGGTCGTCTTTGGTCCGATTTTCGAGCTCCGCCCCTCCCGCACCACGCTCGCTCGTCTCGATGTTCGCGGCATCATCCGCACTGGCGGCGAGGGCGCCCGTCTGAGCAGTGATTTCGGCTATGGCATTCGCGCGGAGCTGCGGAATCCCTGGGGCGGCGTGGCCGGCCGGGTGTACGACGAGGTGGGATCCTTCGAGGACCAGCCCCTGTCGGCGGCGGAGAGCGGCTGGTCGGCGTTTCTCCTGCAACGCGACTACCGCGACTGGTTGGAGCGCCTGGGTGGGGGCGGCTCGGCCTGGGTCGAGCCCACCCCGAGCCTGCGGGTCGAGGCCTCGATTCGGCGCGACCACGAGCGCTCGCTGCGGGCCATCGATCCCTGGTCGCTGCTCAGGAACAGCGACCGCTGGCGAAGAAACCCGCTGAGCGACGACGGCCACTACTTCACCACCGGCCTTCAGGTGCAGCTCGACACGCGGAACGACCGCGACGTTCCCACGACTGGCTGGTTCCTGCGCGGCCTGTACGAGCACTCGACGAGTGACGACGTCGAGCCCATTGCCTTGCCCGAGACGGTCCGCCCTCCTACGCCCACCGGCGGGGGGTACGCCTTCGACCGCGTCGTGCTCGACCTGCGCCGTTATTCGCGGCTCTCGCCGAGCCTGCGGGTCAACGGCCGGTTGCGGGCCGACGGCTGGCTCGCCGGCGATCGGCTACCGGTGCAGCGGCGCGTGTCACTCGGCGGTCCCGATCTGCTGCCGGGCTACGGGTTCCGCGCCTTTACCTGCGCCCCGGATGGGTTCACCGATCCCTCCCTGCCACCCCTTTGCGACCGCTCTCTCACCGCGCAGATCGAAGTCCGGACCCGTCTCGGCCTGAATCTCGGGTACCGCATGCACGAGGATGAGAGCGGCGCACCGGGACGCTTCATCGGGATCGAGGAAGCGGACCTGGTCTTCTTCGCGGACGCGGGCAAAGCGTGGCTTGCGGGCAGCGGGCCGGGTCAGGTCCCGTCCGACCGTATCCCGTCCCTGCACGAGTGGAAGCCAGACGTGGGCATTGGGCTCGATGCCGGCCAGATCGGCGCCTACCTCGCGAAAGGCCTGAGCGGGGACGAGCCGATGCGGTTCCTCGTGAGACTGCAGCGCCGGTTCTAGTGCGGGTGTCGACCGTGTCGTTCCGCCGGCCGACGCGCTGGGCATGCGCGGTGGTGGGCCTGCTGGTCCTGGCCGCGCCAGGCGCGCGCGCGCAGGCGCCGGGGACGGTGCATCTCACGGTCAGACTGACGACCGATTCCTCCGCTGACGGGGCGCACGCGCCCGTGGTGCGTTCGGAACACCTGCTCGACGACGGCCGCTGGATTGCCGCCCTCCGGTCGGGGCTTCCGGTGCGCCTCCACTATACGCTCGGCGTGTGGCGCTCCCGCGGAGGCTGGTTCGACGCGTTCGAGCGACAGGTGGTGTGGGACGTGGTACTCCGCCATGAGCCGCTCCTGGACCAGTACACCGTCCTCACCCTCGTCGGCGGCCGGGTCAGGGAGCGGCGGTACGCCACCCTCGATGCGCTGAGCGCGGCGCTCGCCTTCGCCTACCAGGTGAGCGTTCGACCCGAGGCGCCGGGGCGCTACTACTACACGGCCTCCCTGGAGATCTCGACGCTCTCGGATTCCGATCTGGACGAGCTGCAGCGCTTTCTGGAAGGGGATCTCGGCGACGGGGCCGACGACAAGAACAGCGTGGGCGACGTGCTTGGCCGGGGGGCGACGCGGTTTCTGCTGCGGCTCGCCGGCCTGCCGAGCCTCCGGCTGGAGGTGCGAAGCCAGACGTTCGACGTGCGGTAGGGATTGGGGAGGCCCGGCGCGTGTCCGGCTCTGGACTAGATCGTGCCGCCGAGCGCCCGGAGCGCTTCCTCGCCGTAGAACAGCTTGATGTATTTCGCCTGGGCGGACGTCAGCCGCCGGACCGCCCACGAGAGGTGGACGAAGTGCGGCTCCCGCAGCGGCACCAGCGGGTGCATGCCGCATTCCTCGGGCAGGTGGTTCCCCTTTCGCGTGTTGCACGAGCTGCACGCGGTCACCACGTTGGTCCACTCGTTGTCGCCCCCGCGGGAGAGCGGGATCAGGTGGTCCCGCGTGAGGCACTCGCGATGGCGGAGCTCCGCGTGCCCGCGATGGCAATACTGGCAGCGGTAGCTGTCGCGGGCGAAGAGGAATGTGTTGGTGACTTGACGGCGGAAGCGGCGGGGAACGTGCACGAACTTGACCAGCCTGATGATGGCTGGTTTTGGAAGTGTGAGCCGCTCACTTCGGACGACGTCGTTCGCCTCCGCTTCGACGATTTCGGCCTTGCCTTCGATGACCAGGCGCAGGGCCCGGCGCACCGGGACCATCGTCAACGGCTCGAACGAGGCGTTCAACGCCAAGCACCGCACGCGGGCTGTCTCCGACACGGGAGGGATCGAGGATGCACGAATCCCGTCTCGCTCGCTCCGGTAGGGGCGGGCCCGACGGGAGACTGGGGACCGTATCCGATGGCGCCGTCGGCGGCGCGCGGGACGTCCATGTCAAGCGTAACGCACCCGCTGAGGGCGGGCAAGGGACGTTGAGGCGGGCTTACTTCTTGACCAGGGCCTGGATACGCTGCGCGACGGTCTCGCGGAGGCGTTGGCTCCGAGTGATCACCAGGACGGTGTCGTCGCCCGCGATCGTGCCGATGATCTCGGCCCACCCCGTCTGATCCAACGCCTCGGTGATCGCCCCAGCCGACCCACTGGCCGTCTTGAGAACCAGCAGCGGACCGACCCCATCCACGCTCACCAAGAGCGTTGGCAACACCTGCGCTAGATCGGGCCGGACGGCCGCGCGGTGGGGATGCGTGTAGAAAGCGCCTCCCTGCGGGTCGGCCAGCTTGGCGAGGCCGAGCTCCCGGATGTCTCGCGAGAGGGTGGCCTGCGTGACGGTGAAGCCCTCGGTAGCCAAAGCCTCCCGAAGCTCGTCCTGGCTCTCGATCCGCCGCTCCCGGACGACGCGCAGGATGGCGGCGTGGCGCTGGATCTTCACTGCGGTCGGCTGTTGCGATACACGTCCCGTCCTCCCACGAAGGTGGCCAGCACGTCCCGCGGAGCGCTCGCAAGCACCATGTCCTCGGGCGAGGACGCCGACCTCGGCAGGCGAATGGCCACGCAGTCGGCCCATTTGCCCGGGGTGAGGCTGCCGATCTCGCGGTCGAGATCCAAGGCGCGGGCCGCATCCAGCGTACACAGCGCCAGCGTGCGCGTGGCGTCGAGCGACCCGAGGGCGCGTGCGGCCCTCGCGTCGGCCAGCAAGTCGAGCTCACCCACGCTCACGACGGAATCCGTTCCGAGACCAAGCCGGACCCCCGCCTGCAGCAGCTTGGCGACCGGCGCAGGGCCATGCCCATGGGCCCGGTTGGAGAGCGGGCAGTGCGCCACCGCGCAGCCCGCTGCCGCCACGCGCGAGATGTCGGCATCCGCCGCCTGCACCACGTGAATGCACAAAGTGCGTGACGTGAGAACGCCATGGCGGTCCAGCCACTCGACCGGGCTCGTGCCAAGCGGTGCCGGCGCGGGAATGCCTCGAGCCCGCCAGGCCTCGGCGAAGGCGCCTTGCCCGCTCGCCAGCAACGCGCTTTCCGCCGGCGACTCCGCCAGGTGTACCGCGATCGGGAGGTCCATCGCCTTCGCCCATTCGGCGGTGGCGCGATAGAGAGGGCCGCTCACCGTGTACGGGGCATGGGGGGACACGCCGATCCGCACCCGGCCGCCCGTAAATCGCGAGAGCGCCTCGATTCGCCGCTCGAGCCCGAGCAGGCTTTCCTCGCATTGATCCGGGTGCGGCCCGAAGACTTCCTGATACGCGAGCCCCGACGCCTGCGCTTCGGCGAGTGCCTGGATGACTGCGCCGGAGTCGCCGGTATCGGCCACCGTGGTGACGCCCCCCGCCCAGCAATCGGCCAGACCCCGCCGGGCCGCCGCGAGAAATATCTCGGCGCTCCGGGTTGCCTTCGCCTCGCGAAGGCGGCGGATCCACCCGGCGAAATCGGCGCCCGGCGGTTCGCCGGCCATGCCGGTCAGCTCGAGGTGCGTATGCGAATTGATCAGACCGGGGAGCAGGAGCGCTTCCCCGAAATCCTCGGTCGGCACACCGGTCAGCCGAGGAACCATCGTGTCGGGCCCGGCGGCGACGATTCGTCCGTCGGCGCCGATCAGCACGGCGCCCCGCTCTACCGGCGGGCGGTCGATCGGTAGCACCCACCGGGCGGACAGCCGGCGCGCCCGCACCTCAGCGGTTCGGTGTCGGGCCGGTGCCCCCCATGACCCCGGTGGCCGTCCCGGAGGGAGCCGGCTGCGGGGCGGCTTTCTGCTGTTGCTGGGCCGGGGCTGTGTTCGGCGGTCCGACGCCCGGCGGGAGGGGCGCGGTCGGCTGCGGCGCGCCATCGGGAGGCGCACCGCCCAACGGCCCGCTGTTCCCCACCGCACCGAATGGCGAGTGGATCGGACAAAACGCCGTCGGCTCGGTGCCCGGAATGAACGACTCGATGTAATGGACGTCCTTCGGACAGAACGGGGTCGCCTTGTAGCCGGTGGTCTTGTCGATATCGAGCGCGGTGAGTCCATCGGGACGGGGCCACGCCGGCGGGATGGCCCGCCGCTCGTAGACCTCGCGCATCATCGCCGTCCATGCCGGTGCCGCCAGGATACCGCCCTGAGCATTCGCCTTGATCTTTTTCGGCTGGTCGAAGCCGATCCAGACGCCAGTCACGAGATCCGGCGTGAACCCGATGAACCAGACGTCGAAGCCGTCGTTGGTGGTGCCGGTCTTGCCGCCGGCTGGGAAATTGATGCGCGCGCCGACGGAACCGACGGCGGTTCCGTGACGCACGACGTCGCGGAGCGCATCGGTCATGAGCCAGGCGTGCGCCGTGTCCATGACCGAGACCGTCCGCACCTGCGGCTGCCAGACGATCTTTCCGTTCCGGTCTTCGACGCGTAGAATCGCGTTGGGGATCGTGCGGGTGCCGAGGTTGGCGAAGGTCGTGTACGCGGCAATCATCTCCAACGGGATCACGTCCGCCGAGCCGATGTGGATCGACGGATACGGCGGGATCCGCGTGGTGAGGCCGAACTTCGTGGCCTCGCTGATCACCGCGTCCTCGCCGATCTCCATGCCGAGTTTGATGGCGATGATGTTGCGCGACATGTACAATGCCCGGCGCAGCGTCATTGGCCCGTCGAACTCGAGATCGTAGTTCTGGGGCGCCCACGGCGCTTCGTCCGTCGCGATCTCGACGGTGAGCGGGTCGTCCACCATGACGTGCGAGAGCGGGTAGCCGGCCTCGAGCGCCGCCGAGTAGACGATCGGTTTGAAGGTCGACCCGGGCTGGCGCAGCGCCTGCGTGGCGCGATTGAATTTGCTGTCCTCGAAGTCGCGCCCGCCGACCATCGCCCGGATGTCCCCCGTCTTCGCGTCCAGGCTGACCACGAGGCCCTGCAAATAGGGCGTCGTGGTACGAGTGCCATCGTCGGGCGTGTCGGCGCGGGAGTTGATGTACTGCTGGTAGGTGGGCCAGGTGAACTTGCCGTCCGCCCCGCTCTCGATGGCCTCGAGCCGGGCCTCGAGCGCCCGCTCCGCGGCCTACTGCGTGTCGAGATCCAGCGTGGTGTAGATGCGGTAGCCCGACTTGTAGAGGTCGGCGCCGAGCCGGGCGTCGAGCTGCTGGCGCACATACTCGACGAAGTACTGGGCGACGGCGCTGAAGTCCGAATGCGACGACAGGAGCAGTGGGTAAGCCTTCCACCGCTCCGCGTCCGCCGCGGAGAGGAGGCCGTTGTCGCGGAGCAGGTTGAGCACCGTGTTCCGCCGCTGCACGCTCAGGTTCGGATTACGCCGGGGGTTGTACCGGGAAGGCGCCTTGGGGATAGCGGCAAGGGTCGCAGCCTCCGCGACGTTGAGATCGCGCACGGACTTTCCGAAGTACCGCTGGGAGGCGGCCTCGACGCCGAATGCCCCGTTCCCGAGAGCGATCTGGTTGAGGTACAGCTCGAGGATCTTGTCCTTCGAGTACTTCGCCTCGATTTCCTGGGCGACGCGCGCCTCTCGCAGCTTCCGGCTCAGCGTCTTGTCCCGTCCGCTGATGTCCTCCGGCCACAAATTCCGCGCCAGCTGCATGGTAATGGTCGAGAACCCTTCGGCCACGCGGAACTTGAAGATGTTGTTCTTGATGGCACCGAACACCCGGTACCAGTCGATGCCATGGTGCTCGTAGAATCGCTTGTCCTCGGTGCTGATGAAGGCGGCCTTGACGTAGGGCGACATCTCGGCCAGGGGAACGACGGTGCGCCGCTCCAATCCGAGGTCGGTGATGAGCCGGCCGTCGGCCGCGTAGACCTTGGAGGCCTGGTTTGGGTCGTAGCCGCCGAGCTCGACGATGGAGGGGCAGCTGTTTCCGGCGCAGGCACGCGTCCAGAGCGCCGTGAGCACGGCGAGTCCGAGAGCGATGACAGCGAGGAACGAGACCAGCGCGATGCGGCGGACGCGTGCGGAGCGCCAAAGCCGGTGCAGCGCGTTGGGTTGCCGGGGGGACATGCCCGCAAGCTAGCCGGTTGCGAGGCACGTTTCCAGCGGGTACGATACGCGCCATGAGCGACGTTTTCGAGCTGCTGACGGCGCGCGGGTTCATCAAGGACGCCACCCCGGGCGTGGCCGAGCGGCTTCGGGCAGGACCGGTCACCGCGTACGCCGGGTTCGACCCCACTGCCGACTCACTCCACGTCGGAAGTCTGGTCCCGGTCATGGCAATGGCCTGGCTCCAGCGCACGGGACACACACCCATCGCGCTCGTAGGAGGCGGCACCGGCATGGTCGGCGACCCGAGCGGGAAGCGCGCCGAACGCCCGGTCATGTCGCTCGAGCAGATCGACCGGAACGCCCAGGCGATCGGCCGCCAGCTCCAACGGTTTTTGTCGTTCGAAGGCGCCAACGGCGCTCGACTTCGAAACAACGCCGATTGGCTTCGTCGGCTCGCACTGATGGAGTTCCTCCGGGATAGCGGCAAGCATTTTACCCTCAGCTTCATGCTCCAGAAGGAGTCCGTGGCGAGCCGCCTCGAGGCCGGGATCTCGTACACCGAGTTCAGCTACATGCTGATCCAGGCCTACGACTTCTGGCATCTGTTCAAGACCGAGAACTGCGAGCTCCAGCTGGGTGGGAGCGACCAATGGGGCAACATCACCGCCGGCACCCACCTGGTGGACCGGCGGGAAGGACACACGGTCCACGGGTTCGTGTGCCCGCTCATCACGACGGCCTCGGGCGCGAAGTTCGGGAAAAGCGAAGGCGGCAACGTCTGGCTCGACGCGGACCGGACCAGCCCCTATCACTTTTACCAGTTCTGGCTCAACACCGACGACCGCGACGTCGAGCGCTACCTCAAACTGTTCACTTTCCTCCCGCTTGATCGGGTTGCAGCCGTGATGCTCGCCCACACGGCCGATCCGGGGCGCCGCGACGCGCAACGCATGCTGGCCCGCGAGGTCACGGCGACCGTGCATGGCGAGGCCACCGCCGACGCGGCGATTCAGACGAGTGCCGCACTGTTCGGGAAGCGCGACGGCGCCAGCGAAGAGCTGCCGCCCGAGGTCCTGGCCGACATGCCCGAGCGGCGGGTGTCCCGCGCACGGCTTCCGGACGGCCTCCCCGTCGTCGAGATGCTGGTCGCGAGCGGCCTCGCGAGCTCCAAGGCGGACGCGCGGAGAGGCATTCAAGGCAAGGGATTTTATCTCAACGGCCGCCCCATCGACGACGTCGAGCTGCGCGTGGGAGAAGATGTCCTGCAGGGGCCGCCTGAACAGCGCTTCGTCATCCTGCGCAAGGGAAAGAAGAACTACGTCCGTCTCGTGCTCGAGCCCTAGCTGCTCGGCCCCCGCGCTTCCTGCCGGCGGATGTGGTCAGCCGCCGCGCTGAGCATCGGCTCGTGGTCGAGAAGCGCCCATGCGGTCCACGGACCCTCGCGCCGCTCACTCCAGGCGTGATAGACCTCGCCGTCCTCGCCGATCGCGAAAACCTCCAGCCCGTCGCCATAGCTGATCTGGGCCGTCAGGCTCGTGAATCTGCCCGGTAACTCCGCCCACGCGCTCCAATCTCCGAACGGACGGGGCTGAACCCGGTAACGGATCGCACCGTGGGGCGCGACCCCGAACACCGCGAGTCCCCCGCTCGGCGCCTTGGTCACGGCGAACGTCATAGCCGGGCCGCCGATCGGCTCCCATGGCTGCCAAACGTCGAACGGCTCGTCCTGCCAGCGGTGGTAGAGGTTTCCATCGCCCGCCAGGGCGAAGACGACCAGCCCGCCCCCACTGATCGTCGTCACGCGAAGCAGACGCGCGCCGGATGGGGGCTCGCCCAGCGAATCCCAATTCTCCCATGCGGACAGCGTCGCGGCCTGATGGCGGAAGACGACGTTCCCGTTCCGGATGCCGAAGACCGCCAGGCCGCCATTCGGGATCACCTCCGCCTGAATGCCTCCGAGGGGGCCGCCGAGCGAGATCCAATCGGTCCAGACCGACGCTGGCGACGGCTTCCAGGTGTGCCACACGATGTCGCGATCGATGGCGAACAAGGCGGGACCACTTCCCGGGGCATGGAGGGCGGCGAGTTCGGTCGCCTGTCGACTCCATGCCTGCCGTCCGCCGCCACCGTTACGCTGGACCGCGGCCACTCGCCCGTCGGCCCCGATGATGCCGACGACGCTCCCCGCATGGGCCACGTGCTGGGCCGCGACCGCGGTGCCTTGCCAACGTCCCCACATTCCCTCGGCATCGCGCTCGATGGATGTCAGTTCGTGGTCGCGCCCGACCGCGTAGACGCTGGCGAAAGCAGAGGCGATGTGGCGGGCTTTCATGAAAAGTCTCCGGTGCGAGTTACACCCTATATACCCAATTGGCTATATAGAGTAAATACCGGTGCCCATTCCGCTCGGAACACCACGATCTAGAGCAGCGTTCCTCCCAGGATCAGTCGGGCGACGGTGAAGTAGATGACCAGCCCGGTCACGTCCACCAGCGTGGCAACGAACGGCGCCGAGGCACTTGCCGGGTCGGCGCCGAACCGCCGCAGCACGAACGGCAGCATCGAGCCGGCCAGCGTGCCGAACATCACTACGCCGAGCAGGCTTCCCGCCACGGTGAGCGCCACCAGCAGATAGTGCACGCCGTAGACGTCGCCGATCGCCTGCCACACGAGAATGCGGACCAGGCCGATGAGGCCGAGGAGCAGACCGAGCACCAGGCCGGTCAGGATCTCGCGCCGCGCCACGCGCCACCAGTCTTTGAGCCGGATCTCGCTCAGGGCCATCGCGCGAATGACGAGCGTGGCGGCCTGGGAGCCCGAGTTCCCGCCGCTGCTGATGATCAGCGGCACGAACAAGGCGAGCACCACGGCGCGGGCGATTTCCTTCTCGAAGAACCCCATCGCCGTGGCGGTCAGCATCTCGCCGATGAACAGGACGGCCAGCCATCGGCCGCGCTTGCGCACCATGTCGCTGAACTCGATCTGGAGGTACGGTTCGTCGAGGGCTTCGCTGCCGCCGATCTTCTGGATGTCCTCGGTCGCCTCCTCCTGCACCACGTCCACCACGTCGTCGGCCGTGACTACGCCCTTCATCTTGCCGCTGGCGTCCACCACAGGGATTGCCAGCAGTCCCTCCTCGACCAGCAGGTGCGCCACGGCTTCCTGGTCGGTCTCCTCGGTGACGGTGACGAGATTGGTGTGCATGATCTCCTGCACCAGCTTTTCGGGCGGCGCGGCGAAGAGCTCACGGAACGAGACGACGCCGAGCAGGCTCAGGTCGGGGCCCAGGACGTAGGCGTAGTCGATCACCTCGATGCCGCGGATGGCCTGGCGCCGGCAATACCGGATCGCCACCTCGACCGTGATCTCCGGGCGCAGCCGCATGTAGCGCGGATTCATGACGCCGCCGGCCGCGTCTTCGGCGTAGGCCAGCAGGGCCGTCACTTCGCCTCGGGTGGCTGGGTCGAGCAGCGCCATGAAGCGACCGCGGATCTCGGTGGGTAGCGCCTGCACCAGGTCGGCCGCGTCGTCGGGCGCGAGCAGCCGCATCCAGGGCCGGCTCCGCTCCGGCCCCAGACCATCGAGGAGATCGGCCTGATCGTGCGTGCTGAGCGCGAGGAAGAACTCGGCCGCTTCGATGGCGTCGAGCATGGCGAACCCCTCGAGGCGCTCCTCCGAGCTCAGGATCGGATACGCGTCGAGCAACGCTTCGGCCGTGAAGGCGTCGGGGAGGGGCGTGGTCAGAGGTGGATCTCCGGCTGGGTGTTGGCCCACGTCGGCTGCGCGCGGTCTCGCTGCCGCCGCGCGAGAGGCTCACGGGAGGGCTCGCGGACGCGCTGCCGCACGATGCGGGCCGTCGGTCTCACCAGCGCTGCTACCAGCGCGATCGGCTGGTGCTCCGGGACGGCTTGGCGCCGAGCAGGCCGAACACGCCGCGCACGATCTCGCGCCCGACGGTGCGTCCGATGCTCGAGGTGAGCGCTCCGACCAGCGCACCCCCCGCGACCTGCGCCACGGTCTTGGCCGCGCGCCCGCCATGCGCGGGGGGCGCCGTGGGCGCGGCGCCTGCCGGGGTCGCGTGCGGCTGCGTGCGCGCCATGCGGGCCGCGAGCATTTCGCGGGCGCTCTCGCGGTCGACCGCCTGGCCATACTCCGCGAGCAGATCGGACTGTCGGATGTCGGCCTGCAGCTCCTCGGGCGTGAGCGGCGCCATGCGCGACGACGGCGGGATCAGTCGGGTCGCGACGACCGGCGTCGGGGAGCCGCGCGCGTCGAGCACCGTCACGGCGGCCTCGCCGATGCCCAGCGAGGTGAGGGTCTCCTCGAGATCGTAGAAATCGGTCTTCGGAAAGGTCCGGACCGTCGCCCGCAGCGCGACGTCGTCATCGGGCGTATGGGCCCGCAGGGCATGCTGCACGCGGTTACTGAGTTGGGCCAGCACGTCCTCGGGCACGTCCTTGGGCGTCTGCGTGACGAAATACACCCCCACGCCCTTGGATCGGATGAGCCGCACGACCTGCTGGACCTGGTCCAGGAATGCCTTCGACGCGTCGTCGAACAGCAGATGGGCCTCATCGAAGAAGAAGGCAAGCTTGGGCTTTGGCAGGTCGCCCGCCTCGGGCAGGTTGTGATACAGCTCGGCCATCATCCACATCATGAAGGTGGACCAGAGCAGCGGCTTGTCCTGGACGTCGGCCAGCTCGAGGCAGGTCACGATGCCGCGACCATCCTTGGTCAGGTGCAGCATGTCCTTCACGTCGAACTCCGGCTCGCCGAAGAACTGCGCCGCGCCCTGTGACTCGAGCTCGACCATCTTGCGGAGCAGCACGCCGACGGTGGCGCCGGACATGCCGCCATACTGCGTCAGGGCCGGCTTGCCGTCGTCGCTCGTGAGGTACTGGAGCACTGCCCTGAGGTCGGAGAGATCGAGCAGCGGAAGCTGGCTGTCGTCGCAGTACTTGAACACCATGGTGAGCACGCTGGTCTGCGTATCGTTGAGCGATAGCACCTTGCCCAGCAGCAGCGGGCCGAACGAGCTCACCGTGGCCCGCAGCTGGACGCCGAGGTTTCCGCTCAGGCTCACGAACTCGACCGGCATCCCCGCAGGCTTCCAGTCCCAACCCACGTCCTTGGCCCGGCCGGTGACTCGGTCGTTCGCGTCGCCCGGCATGGCGAGACCGCTCAGGTCGCCCTTGATGTCCGCGGCGAACACGGGAACACCCTGCGCCACGAGCTGTTCGGTCATGAGCTGGAGCGTCTTGGTTTTGCCGGTTCCCGTGGCGCCGGCAATGAGCCCGTGCCGGTTCATCATCGAGAGCGGAATCTTGACCTTTGGCTCCTGGTGCACGGTCCCGCCCCGCTCGAGCGCGGCCCCGAGAGTAATGGCGGGATCGGTGAAGCCGTACCCGGCCTTGAGCATGTCGGTGAATGAGTCAGCCATGGTGTCGCTCGGGTGGAGGTTCAGCCTCGCCAGCGCGGTCTCAAGACTGCGCGGGCGGCGATTCGTCGGCGTCTAGGACGTCGGCCACTCGCTCCATCTCCTGCACGGTGTTGTAGGCGTGGGGACTCAGACGGAGCGCGCCCTCCCGCAGGCTGCAGATGATGCGCGCGGCCTTGAGCCGGCGGAAGGCGGCGCCGACGTCGTTCGGCGCGAGGCAAAGGATGCCCGAGCCATGCGCGCCCATCGGCGACACGATCCGGGCACCCCGTCGGCGCGCCCAGCCGAGGACCGGCGCGTGCATGTGCTGCAGGTGCGCCTGAATCCGCTCTACCCCGAGCTCGAGGATGAGCTCGAGCGACGAGTTGAGCCCGGTGACGTCCTGGTACGGCAGCGTGGCCAGCTCGAAGCGTCTCGCGCTCGCCCGCAGCGAATCACTGTACTCCGTGAGGCGCGTCAGGTCGTCGGTGCCCTCGAACGCCATCCAACCGGTGACCGGCGGGCGCAGCTGGGCGATCAGCTCGCGTCGCACGTACACGAATCCCGTTCCCCACGGTGACAGCAGCCACTTCTGCCCGCCGCACGCCAGCACGTCGACCGGCGTCCTGGTCACATCCACGGGCAGCTGCCCCACGGCCTGGATGGCGTCGACTACGAGGTAGGCGCCGGTGCGCCGGGTCGCCGCGCTCAAGGCGTCCAGATCGGCGCGGTAGCCGTTACTGAACTGGACCAGCGAGACCGCGAGCGCGCGAACCCGCGAATCCGCCAGCCGCTCGAGCAAACGGGCCTCATCCGGCCAGCCTTCCGGGGTCGTCGGCACCAGCTCGACCTCGACGCCGATCTCCCGGAGCCGGAGCCAGGGATACATGTTCGCCGGGAATTCCCGGTCACTCACGAGCACCATATCGCCCGGACGCCAGGCAATCGCGCGGGCAACGGCGCCGATGCCGAAGCTCGTGTTCACCGTGAGGCCGATCTCTTCGACCGTCGCCGAGATGAGGCGGGCGATCAGCTGTCGGGCCCGGTCGAGCGTGGCGAAGAGGTCGCGGTCCGGCAGGCGGAACGGGGTGGCCCGGCGGCGATTGAAGGCGTCGAGCGCGAGCCGAGTGCGCTCGGGGAGCGGCCCGGTACTGGCGTGGTTGAGGTAGATCGTCTCGTCGGCCCAGGGAAATTCGGCGCGCCGAAGCGCGGGCACATCGAACGCGGACGGAGAAGGTGGGGGCGACGCCATGGGGGACGACACCCGCTCAGGCCCCCAGCCTCGGGTCATGCGTCTCGCGGAGGGCGTCGCCCACGAGATTGAAGCCCAGCACCGCGACCCCGATGGCCATGCCTGGCGCCAGCGACACCCATGGCGCCACGCGAAGCAGATCCCGCCCGTCCGCGACAATCGCCCCCAAGCTCGGCGTCGGCGGCTGGGCGCCCAGTCCGACGAACGACAAGGCGGCCTAGGCCATTATCGCGCCCGCGATGCCGAGGGTGGCCGCGATGACCACCTGCGTCGCCA
>JBQCGH010000109.1:0-6182 GCA_051955835.1 Gemmatimonadales bacterium | reverse complement strand
GGTCACCAAGGTGGAGAAGCGCCATCGCCGGAAGAACCCCGGGGCGCCCTTCACCACCAGTACGCTGCAGCAGGAAGCCGCCAAGAAGCTCGGCTTCAGCTCGCGGCGGACCATGCGCGCGGCGCAGGACCTGTACGAGGGCATGGACGTCGGGGAGGATGGACCGGTCGGCCTCATCACCTACATGCGGACCGACTCGGTGCGCGTGTCCGACGCCGCCATCGCATCGGTGCGCGAGTTCATCGGCCGGAACTACAGCAAGCCCTACCTGCCGGAGGCGCCCAACGCGTACAGCACCCGCAAGAGTGCCCGGGTGCAGGACGCGCATGAAGCCATTCGTCCCACCGATGTGCGTCGGCGGCCCGAGCAGGTCCAGCAGTATCTCGAACCCGACCAGTTCCGGCTGTATCAGCTCATCTGGCAGCGGTTCGTCGCCTCGCAGATGACGCCCGCGGTCTACGACATGACGATCGTGGATTTCGACCTGGGCGACTACCTCTTCCGCGCCACCGGCTCGGTGCTCGTGTTCGACGGCTATCACGTGCTCTACACGGAGGGCCGCGAGAAGGAAGAGGGCAAGACGATGGACGACCTGCCGCCCATCCCGCCACTGGCGCAAGGCGACCGGGTCGAGGTCCGGGAGGTGGTCCCGTCGCAGCACTTCACGGAGCCCCCGCCGCGCTACTCCGAGGCGAGCTTGGTGAAGGAGCTCGAGCGGCTCGGCATCGGGCGACCCTCGACCTACAGCGCCATCATCTCGACGCTCAGCGCGCGCGAGTACGTCAAGGTGGAGCAACGCCGGTTCTTCCCGACCGAGCTGGGCGAGCTGGTCGAGAAGATCATGGTGGCCAAGTTCCCCGAGATCTTCAACGTCGAGTTCACCTCCGAGATGGAGACCGAGCTCGACCGCATCGAAGACGGCGAGCTGGCCTGGCAGCGGGTGCTCGGCGACTTCTACAGCCCGTTCAGCAAGGCGCTCGAGGCCGTAGACCTGAACGCGCTTGTGGCCGACGCCCACGGACTCAAGCCCGAGGACCTGGCCAAGGAGCGCTGCCCCAAGTGCGGCAGTGCCATCGAGCTCAAGACCGGCCGGTTCGGGCCGTACCTCGCGTGCGTCAAGTACAAGGACACCTGCGACTACGTGAAGTCGCTCAAGAAGCAGCGCGCGCCTGACCGCCCGACCGACGAGAAGTGTCACCTGTGCGGGTCGCCCATGGTGATCAAGACCGGCCGGTTCGGCGAGTTCCTGGCGTGCACCACGTACCCGGCGTGCAAGGGCACCCGCGCCATCCCGCTCGGGATCAAGTGCCCCAAGTGCATCGAGGGCGACCTCGCCGAGCGGCGCACCAAGCGCGGCAAGTCGTTCTGGGGCTGCGTCCGCTATCCGGCCTGCGACTTCTCCACCTGGAACAAGCCCGTGCCCGATACCTGCCCCGAGTGCGGCTGGGTGGGCATGGAGAAGAAGGTGAGCAAGGCCGAAGGGGAGACCCGCACCTGCCTCAAGTGCGGCCACAAGCTGGTGCTCGCCGAGCCCGAGGAGGTGGCGACGGCGTGAACGCCACCGTTGTCGGCGGCGGGCTCGCCGGCTCGGAGGCGGCCTGGGCGCTCGCGGAGCGCGGCGTCACGGTGACGCTGCTGGAGATGCGCCCCCTCGTGAAAACCGCGGCCCATCATACCGACCGGCTGGCCGAGCTGGTCTGCAGCAACTCCTTCAAATCCACCGAGCTCACCAACGCGCACGGGCTGCTCAAGGCCGAGCTTCGGGCCCTGGGCAGCGTGCTCCTGCCGTGCGCCGACCAAGCCCGCGTGCCCGGGGGCACGGCGCTGGCCGTGGATCGCGAGATCTTCTCCCGCGCGGTGCACGCGCGGGTGACGGAACATCCCAACATCACGGTCGTGCGGGAGGAGGCCGCCGAGCTGCCGTCGCCCGGCGTGGTGGCCACCGGGCCGCTCACCTCGCCCCGGCTCACCGAGGCGGTCGTCGCGCGGCTCGGCGCCTCGGCGCTCGCCTTCTACGACGCCATCGCGCCCGTCGTCTCGTCCGACTCGCTCGACCACCACCGGCTCTACGCGCGGTCGCGCTATGGCAAAGGCGATGGGGATGACTACCTCAACGCGCCGATGGACGCGGGCGAGTACGGGCGATTCCTCGACGCGCTGCTCGAGGCCGACCAGCACCAGGGCCACGATTTCGATCGGGTGCCCTACTTCGAGGGCTGTCTGCCGGTGGAGGAGATGGCGCGCCGCGGGCGGGAGACCCTCCGGTTCGGCCCGATGAAGCCGGTGGGCCTGGCCGACCCGCGCACCGGACGGGAGCCGCATGCGGTGGTGCAGCTTCGCCGGGAAGACCGCGCGGGACAGATGTGGAACCTGGTGGGCTTTCAGACCCGGCTCCGGATCCCGGAGCAGCAGCGGGTGTTCCGGATGATCCCGGGGCTTGAGGCCGCCGAGTATCTGCGATTCGGCAGCATTCATCGGAATTCGTACCTCAACAGTCCGGCGAGCCTCGGCCCCGCCCTCGCGGCCAGGGACGAGGACCGGCTCTTCTTTGCCGGGCAGCTCACCGGCGTCGAGGGCTACACCGAGTCACTCGGCACCGGGCTGCTCGCCGGGATCAACCTGGCGCGCCGGCTCGAGGGCCGGGCCGCCGCGGTGCCGCCCCCGACGACCATGCTGGGCGGCCTCTACCGCTATCTGCGGGAGGCCGATCCGACGCACTTCCAGCCGATGAACGCCAACTTCGGGCTGCTCGATCCGCTCCCCGGCAAAGTCAGGAAGGATCGGAAGAAGGAATTGCTGGTGGAGCGCGCGCAGGAGGAGCTCGCGCGGTTCCTGGAGGAGGTGCGGTGAGCGCCGCGCACGAGCACGTGGGCGAGTTCCTGACCTACCTCGAAAAGCAGCGCGGGCAGTCGCCGAACACGGTCAAGGCCTACGCGCGCGACCTCGAGGGCTTCACCGAATTCTGCGAGCGTCATTACGGCGCCGGTTGGCGCTGGGACACCGTCGATCGCCTGGGCATCCGCGGATTCCTTGGCGAGCTCCAGCGACAGGGCCTCTCCAAGCGCTCCGCCGCGCGGGCGCTCTCGGCGGTTCGGAGCTTGTACCGATATCTGCAGGAGAATCACGGCGTCCCCAATAACATCGCCCGCGCGGCCCGGATGCCCAAGCTCGACCGGCGGCTCCCCGCCTATCTCGATCGAGACCAGACACGCACCCTGTTCGAGTGGGCGGAAGCCCGCGCGGCGGGGGACGATTTCGCCGGCACGCGCGACCTGGCGATCCTGGAGCTGTTCTACTCGACCGGGATTCGCCTGTCGGAGCTGAGCGGCATGAACCTCGACGATCTCGACCTGCTGTCCGACCAGGCGAAGGTGCGCGGCAAGGGACGGAAGGAGCGGATCGTGCCGGTGGGATCGCGCGCGGTGCACGCGCTGCGCCGCTATCTTACGCACCGCGACGCCGCCGTGGCCCGGCGCGGGGCCGACCGGCGGGCGGTGTTCGTGAGCCGACAAGGCCGTCGGCTGGCCCCGCGCGGCATCCAGCGGGCGGTGCACGCGATGTTCGACGCCATCGGGGCGGATCGGCTGCGGGTTCACTCGCTCCGGCACACGTTCGCGACGCACATGCTGGACGCGGGCGCCGATCTGCGTGCGGTGCAGGAGATGCTGGGGCACGCGTCGCTGAGCACGACCCAGATCTACACCCACACCAGCGTCGAGCGGCTCAAGAAGGTGTACAACCAGGCGCACCCGCGCGCGTAGCACACTGTGAGGACCATGCCCCACTTCCACGGCACCACCATCCTCGCAATCCGCAAGGACGGGCGCGTCGCGCTCGGCGGCGACGGGCAGGTCACCATGGGCGAGACCGTGATGAAGGCCCGGTCCACCAAGGTGCGCGCGCTCAAGGGCGGAAAGGTGCTCGCGGGCTTTGCCGGCTCGGTCGCCGACGCGCTCACCCTGTACGAGAAGTTCGAGGAGAAGCTCGATCGGTATCCGGCCAACCTACCGCGGGCCGCGGTGGAGCTCGCCAAGGACTGGCGGAGTGACCGGGTGCTGCGCCGGCTGGAGGCGCTGCTCGTCGTGGCCGACCTGGAGCACAGCTTCCTCCTGAGCGGCTCGGGCGAGCTGATCGAGCCGGACGACGGAATCGTCGCCGTCGGCTCGGGTGGCAACTACGCCCTCGCGGCGGCGCGCGCCCTGCTCCCCTTGGATGGCCTCTCGGCCCGCGATATCGTCCAGCGCTCGCTCGACATCGCGGCCGACATCTGCGTGTTCACCAACCGGAACCTGACCATCCTGGAGCTGCCGGACGGCGACGCAGGGAAGGCGGTAAGCGGTAAGCGGTGAGCGGGGCCGGCACACCAACAGGTTTGTGTGCCCCTCCCGCTTGCCGCTCACCGCAGCCTTCGCGCCCGCCCCGCTTACCGCTCACCGCTCACCGCTTACCTTTCAGCCATGTCCGATCCCGCGCTGTCTACCACCGAAGAAGCCCAGGCCCCGCTGCCCTGGCTCGAGGAGATGCCTCCGCGCCAGATCGTGGCGGAGCTCAACCGCTACATCGTAGGCCAGGAGGCCGCCAAGAAGGCCGTGGCGATCGCGGTGCGTAACCGCTGGCGCCGGGCGCAGACGCCCGACGATATCCGGGACGAGATCACCCCATACAACATCATCCTCATCGGTCCGACCGGGGTGGGGAAGACCGAGGTCGCGCGGCGGCTCGCGCGCCTGAGCGGCGCGCCGTTCATCAAGGTCGAGGCCTCGAAGTTCACCGAGGTCGGCTACGTGGGCCGGGACGCCGAGAGCATGGTACGCGACCTGGTGGACGCCGCGATCAACATGGTCCGCACCGAGCGCGAGGACGAGGTCTATCCCCAGGCGGAGCGGCGGGCGGACGAGCGGCTGCTCGATCTGCTCCTTCCGCCGCTGCCGCCCTCGACAGAGAAGGCGGAGCGCGTCGAGAAGGCCGAGCGGGGCCCCGTGTTCGTGGTGGGCTCGAGCGGGCAGGCGAAGGCGGAGCGCGCCTCCGCGGCCGACGAGGAGCGGCGCTCGCGCTCGCGCGAAAAGCTCAGGACGATGCTGACCGGGGGCCAGCTCGACGAGCGCGAGGTGGAGATCGAGGTCACCCCGCAGAGCTTCCCCATGATGGACATGCTGCAGCCGCCCCAGGGGATGGAGGGGCCGGACATCAACTTCACCGAGATGCTCCAGGAGATGCTCCCGAAGCGCACCAAGCGGCGGACGGTCAAGGTGCCCGAGGCGCGCCGGATCCTGGTGGACGAGGAGCTCAAGAAGCTGGTGGACATGGACGACGTGGTGAACGAGGCCCTCGACCGGGTCGAGAACCACGGCATCATCTTCATCGACGAGCTGGACAAGATCGCGGGCGAGCGCGGGCAGGCTGGCGGACCCGACGTGAGCCGGGAGGGGGTCCAGCGCGACCTTCTGCCGATCGTCGAGGGCTCGACCATCCAGACCCGGTACGGCTATGTGCGGAGCGACCACATCCTGTTCATCGCGGCCGGCGCGTTCCACGTCTCCAAGCCGTCGGACCTGATTCCGGAGCTCCAGGGCCGGTTCCCGATCCGGGTGGAGCTCCAGCCGCTGACGGAGCAGGACTTCATCCGGATCATGACCGAGCCCGAGAACGCGCTCACCAAGCAGTACCAGGCGCTGGTCGCGGCCGAGGGGGCGGATCTGCAGTTCACCGACGACGGGATCGCCGAGGTGGCGCGGGTGGCGTTCATGGCCAACGACCGGATGGAGAACATCGGCGCCCGCCGGCTCCATACCGTGATGTCGGCGCTCATGGAGGAGGTCCTGTTCGAGCTGCCCGACTGGCCGGAGAAGCGGATCGTGTTCGACGCCGCTGGCGTGCGGGAGCGGCTGGCGAAGATCGTGAACGACGATGACTTGAGGAGGTACATCCTGTAGTCACCGCCGTAGCGCTCACGGGGGCCGCGCCGTATAGTAGACATGGGTGAATCGGATACCGGTGGAAATGCCCTCCGGTATCCGCCCACGCGTTCATTCACGCGGGATTCACGTCCAGACCACAGCGTAGACTGGCAGTTCAGGTGTCCACGGCGGACCCGGTCCTTGACCAGGTCGTCACATGGGCTCGGCCCTGGTAGACCACGTCGATCGCCTGCGGGCGGCGCTCGCTGACCGCTACGAGCTCGA
>JBQCGH010000108.1:0-73428 GCA_051955835.1 Gemmatimonadales bacterium | reverse complement strand
CGAAGTGAAGGGTCGCCGAATCCGCGGCCCCGGCACCCGGCGCCGTGGAGCCCGCGGGGGAAGCTGCCGACGCAGCTGCACTGGATGCCGCCGAGGAGGCCGCAGTGGAGCGGCCGCTGTCCGTCGCACTGGGCTTGGGTGTGGAGCTCGGCGAGGACGTCGGCCCCACGCCGTCCGCGACGGAGCCCGAGCCGGACGAACGGGTCGGCGCCTCCTCGCTCGCGCTCGCCGTGCGCTCGGCGACGTCTCCGTGTGGCCGGAACGCGAGCCACCCGCCCACGCCCACCAGCAGGGCGAGCACGCCGCCACCGACTGCCCAAACCACGGGCTTGGTGCTCGATCGGGCCGTGCGGTGTCTCAGGACCGTGGCCCGGGGCGCGGCGGCGGGCGGCGAGCCGCCGGCCCCATCCCATCCCACGGGGACCGGCGCGGTCCCGAATGCGGCGTTGGCCGGTCGCGTGCCCCCGGCCGGAGCGGCACCAGCCGTCTCGACCGCCGGCCGGGCGGGAGCGCCGGCGCGCCACCAGGTCTGCGACGCCGATTGGGCAGCAACCGCCTGAAGCGCCTCGTGGAGCTCGGCGGAGCCGAACCGGTGCTCGGGCGATCGCGCCATGGCACGGGTGACGATGGCGTCGAGGTTTTCTCCGAGGTCGCTACGGAGATGGGATGGGGGCGGCGGGTTCTCGGTCAGACGCTTCCGAATGACCACCTCACCGCTCGGCCCGGCAAACGCACGCTGACCCGTGAGCATCTCGAACAGGATACAGCCCAAGCTGTAGACGTCGCTCCGCCCGTCGAGCTCGTCACCGAGAACCTGCTCCGGGCTCATGTAGGCCGGCGTCCCCACGACGAAACCGGTCCGAGTGACGGTCTGGTGCCCGCCTTTCTTGGCCTTGGCAATCCCGAAGTCCACGACCTTGACCAGGTCGCTGCCGGTGCGGGCGCGGGCCAGCATGATGTTGTCGGGCTTGAGATCGCGGTGGACGATCCCGAGCTCGTGGGCCGCCGTCAGGGCATCGGCCGTCTGCTGTGCGATCTCGACGGCCCGCCACGCCTGCAGCGCGCGTTCCCGTTCGAGGACCTGTGCCAGCGAACCGCCCTCCACCAGCTCCATGGCCAGGTAGACGATCCGGTCCGCGGTCTGTCCGTAGTCATAGATCGCCGCGACGTTGGGATGGTTGATGCGGCTGGCGTTCGCGGCCTCCCGGGCGAATCGGCTGATCGAATCAGGGTCATGCAGCAGGGTGGGACTCATCACCTTGACCGCACAGCGGCGGCCCATGTGGATGTGCTCCGCGAGGTAGACCCGGCCCATCCCGCCTTCGCCCAGCTTCTGCAGGATCCGGTAGCGGTCGGCGATCACCTGGCCGATCAATCCCTCGGCCGAGCCGACCCGAAGACTGGCTCCGTCCCTGGGGCAGAACCGGATGTCTCCCTCGAAGGTGTCGCCACATTCGGGGCAGATCTTCGCTGCGTAGCTGGTCTGTCGCGCGGGGGCCGGTGTCTGGGGCGTTGGTGGCGGGGTCCGCGACTGGCTCCAGGGCTCCGCCTGGGCGGGCGCGGTATCGGCAGCGGCGGTATCGCCGCCCACGGCCCCGTACATCATCTTCGGGCGCATCATCCGGGTGGCGGTCACGCTATACCGCGGCCGGTCGCCCCGGGCCTCCTGCTGATCCAGCTTCAGCGCCACGATCTGCCCGGCCGGTAGCTCCCGGGCAAAAAACACCACACCACCTCCGTCGGCCCGCTGCATGTCGCCCAGCACCTCGAAGCCGCTGGCGGCCGTTCGAACGGCTGACCGGAGGCGCTTCAATGCATCCCGGGAGTCGAGTGGCGCGCCGCCCAGACCGGTGCCGCAATCGGGGCAGGATCGCGCCCAGCTCTTGAAGGGGGTCTGGCACACGGCACACGACCCGGCCGGCGGAGGTACCGACTGGTCGAGCTGCTCGACGACCTCGAGCTCGGCGGGAAGAAACGGATCGGTCGCCACGGCCTTGAGCACCACGAGGCGGTCGCCGCCATGGGAGGGCCGGGCGAGGAAGGCGTAGATCTCCTGGCTATCTCGGCCGAGGGGGCCGAGCACGTCGAACCGACCTGCCGCGAGCCGGCCGACCTCGGCGGCGGCGCCGTCCAGCGCGGGATCGCGCTCCGGCGGGGTGCTGGACGGCGGGAAACCCGACAACGGCGCTCCAGGCAGGCGTGGGTTCAGGTGGCCGCGATGATCACGGGATCGGTCCGGACACTCCGAACCGCCAGTGCTCCGCGCCCTCCTGTATCGTACATCCGAGTCTGCGCGTCCAGAATACCTTCCCGCGCCGCTCCGCCGAGGCTGCGCGTCGTGCCCTGGCCCTCGCACCGCGAAACGATCCAGACCGCCCTCTGGCGCTCCGCGCCGGAGAGAGTAACGTATCTCTGATCCCGCTGCCCATATCCCTCGCTCGAGGACCTGAACCATGCGACGCGTGGTGTCGAGCGCAGTGCTCCTGCTGCTTGCCGGAGTCTTGCTTCCCAGGGACGGCTACGCCCAGGCGGCCGACCTCCGAGACAACATCCGTGATCTGTTCGTCTTCGGGGCCTGCGGTCAGCCGCTCTGCCTCGACGTCGACCCGGCCGTCCACGGGCAGCACTTCATCCCGGCAATCCAGAACGCCCAGGGCAACCTGCTGACGTTCCTCCAGAATTCCATCGGCGTGACGGTCTCGAACACGCCGGTCAGCGCGGCCACCAGTGGCGCGATCTGGGGCAAGTCTGAGACCGGGCTTCCGGTGCGCACGGCGACCTCGGCGGGGCCGCTGTTCGCGGAACGGGCGCAGACGTTGGGGAAGGGCCACTTTCTGATGGGGCTGGGGGTGAGCGGATTCAAGTTCACCAGCATCCGCACGACGCCGCTCAACGGGCTGGTCTTCGATTTTACCCACGTCGATGACGGCGACAGCGACCTCGGCAATACCGACTTCGAGAACGACGTCCTGGAGGTGCGAACCAACCTGGACGTGAAGGTCTTCGCGACCACCGCGGTGCTGACCTACGGCGTGCTCGACCGCCTGGATCTGGGTGTTGCCGTCCCGCTGGTGCACACCTCGATCGATGGCGTGAGCGACGCGCAGATCCTTCCGGCGGAGCCGAACACGCCCCACAACCTGGGAACGCCGGCCAATCCGAGCCTGACGGCGAGCACGTCGACCAGCGGATCGGCGACCGGGATCGGGGACATTGCGGGCCGAGTCAAGATCCAGTTGGCGCAGGGGCAACGCAGCGGGTTCGGGATCCTCGGCGAGGTCCGCTTCCCGACCGGGAAGGAGGAGGACCTGCTCGGGCTGGGCGACTACTCCGCGCGCGGGCTCGCCATCTGGTCCGGCCGGTTCGGCAACTTCGGACCCCATATCAACGCCGGGTATCTCTATCGCGGGGGCAACACGGAGAACGACTCTTTCCTGGCCACGCTGGGATTCGACCAGCTGGTCGGCCCGTGGGCGACCTTCGCGGCGGACGTGATCTCGCAGCTGCAAGTGGGGAAGACCAAGCTGCTGCAGCCGTCACCCGTGATCATCGAGACCCCCGTGGGCGGCGGGACCTCGGCCCGCATCATTCCGCCCAGCAACATCCTGGAACGCAATGACGACGTGATCCAAGGGTCGTTCGGCTTCAAGTTCACCACGCCATCCGGCGTCACGGTGATCACCAACGCGCTGATCCCGATCCGCCGGGGCTACCTGCAGCCCGACATCGCCTGGACGGCCGGGCTGGAGTACAGCTTCTAAGTCGGAGGTCGCCGGTGGGGTTGTCGCCGGCGATCGTGAGCGAGGCACGATCTCATGAGTCCAGCGAGCGGCATTCCTTCGCGGGCCAACGCCGCCCTTGGCGTGGCCCTCGTGTGCTTCGGCATTATCTCCTGCGGCGGCGGTGGTTCGGACGTGCAGGTCGGCGCGATCAACATCGCCCCGAATACCATCACCTTCACCACGGCACCCGGCGGCGCGCTGGACCCGAAGTCCGTGGGGATCACCCCGGCCACCATCGATCTGACGGGACTCACGTCGGCAATCGCGTTCGTCGGATCCCCACCGAGCGAGTGGCTTGCGGCGTCGCTGAATCAGTCGAATGCGTCGCTCGCGAGCCCCGCGATCCTGAGCCTGCAGGTGACCAACACCAACCTGCCGGCAGGCACCTACAACGCCAACGTGACGATCCAGAGCTCGAACGCCGAAAATTCGCCTAAGGTGAGCGTGACGCTCACGGTGCAGGGCGCGTCGGTGCTGGCGCTGACTACCCAGCCGTCGGGCACCGCGGCGAGCGGCGCGGCGCTGGCGCAGGCTCCTGTGGTTCAGCTCCAGACGGCGGATGGCACCCCGGTGGCGCAGGCGGGCGTGGATGTGACTGTGGCCGTCGAAGGCGGTGGCACGGTTGGCGGCTCGGCCACGGTGACGACCGATGCACAAGGCCAGGCAACGTTCACCGGGTTGTCGGTGGCGGCGCCGGTCGGCGAGCACACCCTGCTGTTCAGCGCGACCGGCCTGACCGAGGTCCGCTCGAGTCCGATCACGATCACGGTCGGAGCGCCAGCGACGATCGCTGCCGGCTCGGTGACGCCGCAGCAGGCCGAAGCGGGGACGCCCGCGAGCGATCCGCCCGCTGCACTGGTGACCGATGGCGCGGGGAATCCGGTCGCGGGGGTGCCGGTGACGTTCGCGGTGGCCGCCGGCGCCGGCACGATCGATCCCACCACGCCGGTGACCACGAATGCCCAGGGTCTGGCGCAGCTCACGTCGTGGGTGATGGGAACGACAGCGGGGGCGAACACGGTGACGGCTACCGCCACTGGCCTAAGCGGGAGCCCGGTGCAATTCGACGCCACGGGGACCAATGGCGGCGTGACCCCCGGCCCGATCGACCAGACCAAGTCCTCGGTCACCTCGTCGCTGGCGTCGTTCACGGCCGGGTCGGCGAGCGGCACCACCATCACGGTAACGGCGCGGGACGCGAACAACGTGCTCATCAGCGGCGCGACCGTGCAGTTGAGCGTCAGCGGTAGCAACAATACGTTCACGAGCTCGCTCACGACCGGCACCGGGGCCAACCTGGGCAAGGCGACGACGATCTTGACCTCGCCCACGGCGGAGGTGAAGACGATCACGGCCCAGATCACGGCGGGCGCGGTGACGGTCACGCCCGCGAACGCGAGCGTGACGGTGAAGCCCGGCTCGCCGGACGGAAGCCAGTCCACGGTGACGGCCGGTACGCCGGTGACCGGGCTCGGCAACAGCTCGCAGGTGACGGTGACGGTGAAGGACCCGTTTGGGAATCCGATCGGCGGGCGGAGCGTAGCGTTGGACGTGGGGGGAGCTGCCGGGGCGGTGCTCCCCGTTGCGGCGGTGACCGGCCCGGACGGCCAGGTGACGGAGAACATCTTCTCCACCACCGGTGGTATCTACCAGGTCCACGCGACGATCGATGGGCTCGTGTCCATTGCCCAGACGGCGCCGGTCCAGTTCCTTGTCTCATTCGCGAGCGATATCAAGGCGAATATTTTCGACGGCACGTTCGACGCCGGGGGCAGCCCCACAACGCCGTGCTCAAGCTGCCATCTGCCGTTCAACCCGCAAGGAAACGTTCCCGACTTGAGCTTCGCGCACATCACCGACGCGCACGATGCCGGGTTCGTCGTTGTCCCCGGCGACGCGGCCAACAGTCTCCTGATCAAAGCCCTGACGCACGACGCGAGCCTGCAAGACTCTGAGAAGATGCCGAACTCGACCCAGTCCCTGCCGGACGCGGTGATCAACGTGATCAGACAGTGGATCACCCAGAACGGCACAGGCCCGCTTACGCCATGACCATGAATTCCACCGCCCGGTTACGGTACTCGCCCTCGACCGGGCCTTAGCCCTCGCGCGCGCGTGGTAGCACTACAGCCCGGGACCCGGGCCCTGCTGTCCATCCTCCAGGCCCACCCATCGCTTCGCTGGGAAATCCGGGCGGCCCCCGACCGCACCCTGCTCTATTCCGGGTCCTTCTTCCGGCCGGTCTGGAAGGAAATCGCCGACCTCAAGCGGACCCGCCCGGAGCTGGCGTCGAAGGAGACCCTCCCCGACGTGCTGGCTCGGCTCCCGGTGCCCGGGACCAAGTACTCGAGTCTGCTGGCGTTCGTGGAGGACGTCGAGCAGCCGTGGCAGCCGGACGGCTACACGGTGTGGCGAGCCCTGTCAGGGATCTTCGCCAGCAACGCGGTGGGCAAGGTGTCGTTCCAGATCGGCGCGGGCGTGGAGCCGTCGAAGGTATTCGCGGCGACCGAGCTCAACGTGCTGCTCCGAAACCAGAAGGTGGATCACGTGACGCGGGACCTGCTTGCCTATTTCAAGCGGTGCGTGGAGACGCGGCAGCCGGGAATCAATCTGGGGTTCATCGCGAGCTGAGGATCGGTAGCCGGCGCGCGCCGGCGCGTGGCCGATTCGGGCTGCTCCGGACCCTGTGGGAGGCACCTCGATGGGATTGGACCGGTCCTTCCTGGAAGGTCACGAGGAAAAGCTGATCTGGGCCGACTTCCAGGCGAACGCGCCCGGCGGATCGACGAGCGAGGCTGCATTCGCGTCGGCGCGCTTCGATCTGAGTTTCGACTATGACTGGGACGATGCCCAGGGCTCGGCGCACGGGTACCGGGTGGGTCACGTGCAGGTCACCGTCGAGATCGAGCGCAGCCTCATGTGGTCGGTGAAGAAGGATCGGAGCGATGCGGTGCTGCAGCACGAGCAGGGGCACTACGACATCGTGGCGCTGCTCGGGCGGGACCTGTACAACGAGCTCAGTGCGTGGGATTCCGGGACGAAGCCCAAGCGGTTCCGGAAAGAGACCGACCTGAAGGACGAAGTGAACCGGACGCTGCGGCGGTATAAGAAGCTCGCGGTGGAGTTCGCCGGGTCGTCGAGTGCGGTTGGGACGTACGATAAGAAGACGAAGCACGGCGTGGATGCCAAGGCGCAGGAGAAGTGGACGGCGGGGCTGGCGACCGCGCGAACTAACGGAAAACCTCTGGTGAATGCGCTGAGCGGGTTGAGAACGTAGTAGGCCCTCCGGCTCTACGGCCGGTCGGGGTCAAGCCACGCGTTCGGCGCGAGGAAACGGCGGGTCCAGGGGCAGGTGGACTGGTGGTCGGCAAACATCCCGGCGAAAGGCGTGGGCTCAGTAACCAACGCGGGCTCGAGTACCCTCGCTGCTTCGGAGTAGTCGGACCAGTCCTCGAACCGGTTGAGGTCGCCCAGGAGCGGCGTCGGGCCCGCCTGCACCATCACGCCTCCCTTGGTTTCGTGCACCCGAACCCCCGCCGGGGTGTGTTCCAGGCGCACCGGGCGCTCTTGTGCGGAGAGGGCCTCGATGAGATTACGACCGAGCAGGGTGAGCCAGTTGATGTTGAGCAAGCCGCGCAAGACGTCCCAGGTACCCGCCCGTGTATCCGCCACCTCGACTGCCCAGTACCTGCGACTCCAGGCCCAGATCTGGTCGAAGGCCGGTTGCCATTCCGACTCGACCGGGTTGAACAGAAACCCGGCCGTGCCCGCCCAGAATGGCAGCCGATCCGCGAGCGCGGTGGTCATGTCGAGGAGTGTTCGTGGCGTGGTGCTCACGGGCAGGTTCACGTGTATGTAGCTGGCGCGAGCACACCCCTGGGTCGGCGGTACGCTGACGATCTCGAGGCTCACGTCTGGCTGCACGGGTCGGTTCGCCAAGTCGAGACGCCAATAATATGGCTGTCCTACGTTGCCTTCGAGCTCAGCGCGCACGCTGCTCAACCCGGCCTGCGGGAGTGTCTGCCACGCGGTGTTATCCCAGTGCCGGAAGTGGCGGAGCTCGCTTCCGAGGCCCGAGCCCATGAGGTGGTCCCACGCTGATAACAACTCGCCGCGAGCCGAGCCGAAGTCCCGAACGTACAGCAACATCCCCAACGTCACCCACGCCACGGGTACACCCGACGTCAGCTCGGTCGCACCAAAGCCGGAGGGAGGAACAGACTCAGAAGACACGTCGCCACCACGGTGGATCCTGGTCCGGAGCGTACTCGATGAGTGTCGGGGTCTGGGCAGGCTCGACGAAGAACACGAGATCGGGCTGCTCGAAGATGCCCACGGTTCCGACGTTATCCTTGATGGGCGAGACGGTGTTTCCAGCCAGCTCCCAGACGCCGTCGTCTCCCGCCGCGAGCAGCACCCGTTTCCGGAAGTACCCAAGGCCGTAGAACGCCGGCTCAAACTCGCCCAGCACCTCTAGGCCCCGCCGGCTCCCGTGAAGGATTCTCCCCGATCGTCCGCAGATGTACACCTCATGTTGGCTGATCGCTCGCACCCCCGTGAGCCCGTCCGACCTGCCTCCGTCACCCGGGTATGGCAGCCGCCGCCACGCCGTGCCATCAAAGTGAAGCACCACCCCCTCTTCGCCCACCGCATAGATGTCGTCCGGCGCGCTCCCGTGAATGTGGTTGATCGCTGAGCTCACGTCGGTGAAAACCTGGTCCCAGGCTCGCCCGTTCCAGTGGTACACGCCCCCCTCGAACGTGCCGACGTATACATCGTCGTCCGCCGTGCCCCACACGCAGGTCATGATCGGTTTGATGCCGTGCTTGCGCATGTCGGGCAGCCGCGTCGCGGTCCAGCGTGTGAGCGCGCCGGTCTGGTCGGACTCGGTTTCATCGCTCGGAGGCGCCCAGCTCACGTTGGCGGTCGTCCACATGTTGCCGTCCGAGCTTCCCACCCAAAGCGACCCCACTGGCGACGACCACACGTTCCTGAGCTGGTTGTTGGTATTGAGATCGCAGACAAAGTCGCCTTGGCGGCCGTTCGGCGAGCGCAGAATCTGCCCCACTGCCTGCGCCGCTTCGGTTTCCCAGTATACAAGCAGCACGGTATACACGTTTTCTCCGGAGACCGCGGCGGCGACGATCTCGCGAACCTTCTTCGGTCCCGCGCTCTGCGCCATGCCCCCTCACTTCCCCTTGGAGTCTGACTGGTAGCGGCCCAGGTTCACACCGCGCCTCCGCCCAACGACCCGCTGCTCGGCGGCTCCAGCTTCCGCTTTCCTGCCAGCCGGTTGTCCAGCTTGATCTCCGGCTTGACTTTCTGCTTCTGAAACTGGCGTTCAGCCTGCAGCCGCAGGCATTTCGCGGCCGCCTCGGCGAGCTTCTTTCGTTCTTCCTTCGTCTTCTTTTTCGCGTCCTTGATCCTGGACCGCTTGTCCCCGCCCTTCGTTCGCTGCAGGTCCTCGCGATCCAGCATCTCCGATGCTTTCCCTTCCATCTCGTCCAGCCAGCCCTTGAGGGTGCCCTCGCTCTTTCCGGCTTTCACGCGGTCCGCGTAGGCGATCTCCGCGTCGGTCAGCCAGCGATGCTCGGTGCCCTGCGACTGTCCGTCATACACGTTGTAGCAAAACCCCGAGCCCTCCGAGTACTCCCCGGCATTCGCGATGTTGGTCGAGCTGTCTCCTCGGGTGCTCTGGAAGTTGGTGTTCGGCACCATGTGCTCGGACTGCTGATTCTCGAAGCCCGAGGTTGAGCCCGATGACGCGGCCTGCCGGTTCGCTTCCTGGCGTTGGCTGGAGACCGAGCTGTAGGTCCCCGTGACGATCGGCGGGTCGAACTGCGCGTAAATCTTTGCGCACTCCGTGTCGAGGCCCGCGCCGCCGCCCCCGGCCAGAACGATCAGCGCCGGCACCATCGCCGCCGAAGCCTGCGGGCCCTGGGTCACATCTTGTTCCCCATGCCTTGGCTGCCGGTAAAGATGACCGGCGACCCTTCACACTTGACGTTCGGGCTTCCGGTCATCGGAAACGCTTTCGAGGAGGTCTGCAGGCTTACGACCTCCTTCTGCGTGCCGGGCTCGTTGCCCGTACAGGAGGCGACCAGCGAGTACAGCCGGAACACAGGCTTGCCGCCGATCATGACCTTCTGGGCGTCGTCGTCCAGATTGCCCATCTGCGCAGGCGTCACAATCGGATAAGGAATCGGGATCGGACTCGGCGCTGCCGGCGTGATACAGACGCTGGGCGCCATGTAGATGATGCTGTGTCCGGTGCTTTCTCCGGCCACTTCCATGAAGTTGGCGATGACGGGCATCTAGACTGCCTCCAGTAGGACGGCCCCACGGGCGCCTCCATCGGAGCCCGCGATCGTAACGGCGGATCGGTCGGGGGCATAGCCCCGGTACCAAGCCTCCAGCGCCAGCACCCAGAGCAGCGGTAGACTGGCGGCCCCCACGTCACCGTACTCCCGGGCGGGCGCGAGGAGCGTCGTAGCCGTTCCCACGACATCGCCGAACCGGGCGATCACGATCTGCAATTCCTTCACCCGGTACGTCTCGTGCGTGAGATCAGTAAGCCAGTAATTGGACCGCTGTCTCCGTGCCCGGAGGGGCGCCACCGCACGATCGAGCGCCGTCGTCAGCCCCTTCGCGAGGCAGGGCTCGTCGGACCCGAGCGGCACTGGCTCGCTCGCCGTCCCGACCGCAGCCACTCGAGCGATCGGTTGTGCTCCGGGCAGGGCATTCTCGCGGGCAAGTACGACGAACGCCGCGGCCTCACCCGGCAGTAGCCCATCGAGGTTTTCGGGTGAGAGTAGTCTGTCCTGGCGTCCGAGTGCCTCCAGCACGGTCCACTCGTAGTAGCTATCGACGCCGCCAACGACGACCACATCGACACCCCCACCCATCACCCATCGAGTCGCCCGGTCCAGCGCAGCGGCTGCACCCGCATGACCACTCGCAGACCACTCAACGTGAACCCCGGCCCACGAACTCGGAAGCCCGCGACGAAAGTGCCCGACGAACTCGCCGACTGCGCCAGCAGGTGACTGGACCGTTCCGCCGCTGTTCGCGTATCGCTCCGCTAGGGCCAGGAGAACGCCGACGCGTAAACCCCCCGCTTCGCGGTTCATCGAGGACAGCGCCTGCACAAAGGCTGCGCAAGCAAGACGCGCCAGGCGTTCTGGCCCCACCACGGCCGGGGACAGCACGGCGACCCTCGAGGCGGAAACGCGCTCTCCCCAGCCGTCGATGAACGGGGTTTCCCGAACCCAGTTCCGCGTCGCCCGGAGAAAGAGGCCCGTCTGGGCGGCCGTGAGACCGATGGGCGACACGGCGCCCCAGCCGACGATGATCGGCGCGTCTGAGCTCACGGCCACTCCATCTTCGCGTTGGTGCGCACCACCGTGAACCGGTTGCGCATCTTGGCAGGGCACCGAAAGGACGCTCGCCACGTCAGCTCGAGCACCTTCGCGTCGGTGTCCACCAGGGCCGTGTCCAGATGGGGCCGCTGGGTGTGGGTTTGCCCATCGACCTCCGCCTGAACGACGATCGCCAGCACCGGCAGGCGGCACGCGACCGGAGCGTCCGCAGAGACACCGTCTATCCGGATCAGCTCTCCACCCCGAAGTGGCGTCTGAAAGACCTGATCTGGCGGCGCAGCCTGTTGGAACTCGTCGCGGTAATCCAGAGGTGCCGCCGGATGCCGGTCGTGGAGCCAGGCGGCATCGTACGTCCCGGCATACCGGCGTCGAGGCTCGTAATGGCGGCCTATGGCGGCACATCCCGCAGGTTGCGATCGGCTTCCAGCCAACCCGATCGGGGACTCGGGGCTCTCAATCTGCGGCGCCGGCTTTCCCAGCAACGTGGTCACGTCCCGTGCGACACCCCGCCCGACCGGGTTTCGGGGATCCTCCACTGGATGAGCTGGATCCGAGGCATCGAACCCGCCGTAGCTACGGCTCCAGGCCAGGGGCACACGGGTAAGGGGCTGCGGTGTGCCCAGCCTCGGACCAGTCACGCCCCGCTCCCACTGCCGCTCCCCATATACCCGAAGGAATTTCGTTCGTCCCGCGAACTGGATGATCACGTCGACGTGGTCGGGAGCAACACCTCGCGGCGCGACGGCATGGCCGACGACGAGGAAATCCGTTCCCGGCTTGTAGGCGCAGAGATCGCTCGGGTATCGGATGTCGGCGACCGCGGGATCGCCCCACATCTCGTCACCCAGCCTGATCGGTCGAGGCTTCTCCGCGATGTCCGGGACGCCGTTGGAGTGCAGGGCGTATGTGGCCTTGATGACGGCCACTCGGCACTCGGCCCCCTCGCGGTCGAGGATCGGGAGGAGGTCGGCCGCGAACGGGGAGTAGTTGTAAAACTCTGGTTCTGACACGGGGAAACCCCGTCAGGTAAGCCAAGTGCTCGAAGCCTGATCGTCGGGCTGGGCGCTCGACCAGCTTCGCCACGCGGCAATCGCTTCTTCCTGCACGGGGACGAAGTCCAGCGGGTCGAATCGCGCAGTGACCGCCCGGCCAGCTCTCAACCGGAGCTCGAGGTGCCGCGCGCGACGCGAGGCCGGGTCGCCGGGCCCACGATCTAGTGACTGGAAAAGTGCGTGGACGCCGAGCGGCCGGCCTTCCCGCCAACGATGCCGGGGATCGAACGTACGCCCGCGCTGCGCCCACCACTTGCGCCATTCGCCGGGGTCCTGCGAGGGGACGACAACCACCGTGGGCTCAGGTGTGTGGTCAAGGTATGGTTCATCGTCGGGCGCATAGTCCGAGACTTTCACCGTGTCCTGCGGGCCGGTTCCCACGATCACTCGCAGCGCTGAGGCAGCCTGGGGCTTGCACGACTCGTCGGTGAGGCGCTCGATCAGCGCGGGAACGAGGCTCGGATCGCCGTAGAGAGCGGCAGCCTGGAACAACGTCGCCCCCGGGGTATGGGCGATCAGTGTATTGAACAGCTTGGCATCGCGCTCCCGCCCACCCACACCCAGCCACAGGACTGCCTCCGCGTACTCGGCCCGACCGTCTCGACAATGCTCCCGGGCGGCCTCCAGGCCGCCATCGAATCCGCAGGCGAGCGCGCTGGCGAAGGCCGCACGAGCGGTTGGCTCATGCTGGTACCGTGTGAGAGCCTCGAGACGAGGCCGATTCGCCGGCGACGGCAACAGGGCTGCCACCGCAGCCGCGGCCGTGAGCACGTCCCGATGCAAGTCGCCGAGACCATTGAGGAGATCGGCGGGCGCCAGTCTGCCGTGATAGCCCAACACCCTGAGCGCCGCCGCGCGGAGGGCCGGGAGCTCATCCTGAAGCAGTGGTTTCAGCAGCTCGCACCCATCCCCCAGTGGCGCGAGGCAGAGCGCCTCGATTGCACCGGGCGCGTCCCCCTCGTCGACCGCGAGATCATCTGCGGCATCCCGCTCCGCCGCGGCGCGAAGGAGGCGCACCGCGGCCGCCCGGCATTCGGGGTCGTTGATGCACGCCAGGGCGAACGTGGCGGCGAAGACGCGATCTGGGTCGGCGACTGCGGCCTCGAGTCCCCACCCTTCCACCTGACGGAGCGTCGACTGACCGCAGGACGCGACGGCGTCCACCTGCGCAAGCAGGCGCGCCTCGCTATGCCGGGCGGCCCGCCAATCCTGCGCCGCCGTCGGCAGCCGGTGCGTCCGGAGGTTGGCGATGTCTTCGAGACACTCTCTGGCGAGCTCCCAAAGGAACGCGCCACCACTCAGCGCGGCCATGCCGAAGCGAGCGCTCGCCGGATCGTCCGCAGGGGCCGCGACGAGTGACGACGGGGTCTCTCCTTCGAGATCGAGCGCGCTCGGCGCGCCGAGACTCGCCCGCAGCATGGGCTGACCTAGTTGAGCCGAAGCATGGGCGCCAGCAGCTTGATGACGGCCCGCGCGCGAGCCACAAATCGTGCGCCCAGAAGCTCGACATCGCCGTTTGACCGGATGACCACGGAGGCGCGCCCAGTCTTGAGCACGAGATCCTCGTCCGCTTCGATGCTGATGCGCTTGCCGTGGAGTCTCGTCACCTCGGTCACCACCTGCGCGGGCTGCACCGGACGGACCACGCCCACCACGCATCCCCGACCGGGCGTCTCCGCCGGCAGCACGTAGACGACCTCGTCGCCGATGGCGACCACCGGCGTCCCCCGGCCGGTGTCGAGCAGCTCACAGAGCGTCGCCGCGCCGTCGGCGGCGGCTCGGACGACGAAGGCTCCGCCATCTCCGCGTCCCACAACGTGTCCGCGGTGCATCGCCGCGCTTGGCGCCATCCGCGTCGTGTTCCTGCGTTCGGTGAGCATAATCCCCGATCAGTTCTGAAGAATGTTGCTGCCCTTGAGGGTCAGGTCGCTCGACGCCTTGACGGTCGCACTCCCCGAGGCCTTCACCGTGATGTCCTTGCCCTCGATCGTGATGGTGCCGTCCTTCTTCATCGTGATGCTCGCACTGCCGGTCTTGAGCGTGATCTGGTCGCCCGCCTCGATCGCCAGCGTCTTGCCGACCTTCAGCTTGTCGTTCTGACCAACGTCCACATCCCGGTTCGAGCTGATCGTGAGCTTGTGGTTCTTGCCCACACTGATGCTGAGGTTCAGTCCGATATCCGTATTCTGGTAGGCCCCGACACTCAGGGACCGATAGGCCCCGACGGTCACCTCCTGCGCAGCCCCCACGTTGATGGATTCGTTGATCCCCACCGTGTGCGACCGCGTGAGGCTCACCGTCACGCTCTCGTTCTTCGACACCGTCCGCGTCCGGTCCTTCGCCACCGTCATCGTTTCATTGCCCGCCACCGTCTCGACGCGATCGTTGCCGATGTCGATCGTCTCGTTGTTCCCGATGGACTCGGTCTTGTCGTGCTCCACCCGGGTGCCCATGTCGTACTGGCCGTGGATGGTCACCTTCTCCTTGCCGGCCGTGTCGTCCATCGACATCTCGTTGTACCCTTGGCCCTTGTGGGTCTTTGAGCGCATTCCGCTCACGACACCACCAGCGCCCGGATTGTACGGCGGCGTCTGCTCCGCGTTGTACACGCGTCCCACGATGAGCGGGAAATCCGGATCGCCCTCGAGAAACTCGACCACCACCTCCTGCCCGATTCGCGGGATCGAGAGTCCGCCCCATCCCTTGCCGGCCCAGGGCTGCGAGACCCTGACCCAGCAGGAGCTGTTCTCGTTCCGCTTGCCCAGTCGATCCCAGTAGAACTGGACCTTGACGCGTCCCTGCTTGTCGGTCCAGATCTCCTCGCCCGCCTTGCCGACGACCACGGCCGTCTGGGTCCCCCAGATCCGCGGCTTCGGCGTCACGCGGAGCGGCCGATACGGCACCGAGTAGGGAATCGCGGTGAACGTGTTGCGATAATCGAACGCCGCGGACTCCCAGCTCCGGTAGTCCCCTGCCCGACCCGAGTGCCGCACCTCGAGCAGGAGGTAGGTCTGGTTGGCATCGGGTCGGTAATGGCCCTTGAGATCGAAGCGGAAGCCGCTCTGGAACGTGCGGCAGGTACCGCCGGCGCGCACGATGTGCTGGCGCGACTCCTCGCCCTCGAGCTGCAGGCGCGCGAATCGATCGCCATCATCCAGCGTCGTGTAGCGACCAGGGTACGCGTAGTGCTCCTCGGGATATTGCCCTGCGACGGAAGCCTCCAGGTTGAGGCTTGGCTGCTCGAAATCGTAGTCCCGCAGCGTGACCTTCCCGGTGTGCACCGCATTCTCGAGCTCCCACGACGTGACAACGTCCTCCGTTTGCCACTGGCCGATGTCCGTCGCCATCCGCGCCTTCGACTGCACCGGGCAGGGCTTCACCGCCCCGTTGTCGTCCGACAGCACCAAGCTGTGCTTCCCCTTCGTGTGCTCGAAGAAGTAGAAGATCCCCTCCTCCTCCAGCAGCCGGGACACGAAATTGAGGTGGCTCTCCCGGTACTGGACGCAGAACACCCGCTTGGGATGCGGCTTGACCAGCTTGAGCTGGTAATCCGAATACCCCATGTCCTTGAAGACCTGGGTGACGATGTCGGGCACCGTGAGGTTCTGGAAGATCCGGCAGTCGGTGGACAGCGAGAGGAACCACAGCCAGGGCACGATCTCCGCGCGATATGACGTCAGCCCCTCGCTCTGGTCGAGCTGCGCGAAGCTGCGCACCAGTCCGTGGATGTAGCGCTCGCCGGCCCCGTCCAGCGTCTTGATCGTGACGAGCATCGGCGTGCGCAGCACGTCCGTCGCCGCGATCGCAGGGTTCTCGGACATGAGGTCGAGCGTGTACCCGTACGGCGACGAGACCGCCTCGTCGCCCGAGAACCCCTCGAGCAGGAGGACGTCCGTATCCAGCGCCGTGTCGACGCGCATCGGACGGTTGTTCTGCGAAAACTTGGCCATCCAGCGCCTCGGCCTACGAGGTGAGTGCCGCCTCCAGCGGCGGGGTCCGCGACTCGGGTTCGTCGCCGCTCGTCGCGTATTCGAAGGCCCCGTTCGCCCCGATGCTCACCCGGATGGCGGACGGCTTCTCCCCCTCCGCGATCCGCTCGAGCAACAGCCGGGACACTTCGGGCAGCAACGTGTTGGTCAGGATGTTGTCCACGTTGCGTGCGCCGCTCTCGACCTCCGTGCAGCGCCGGGCGACCTCGTCGACCAGCGCATCGTCATAGGTCAGCTCCACCCGGTGCGTCTCCCGGATGCGACGCTGGATCTTGCCCAGCTTGAGCAGGATGATGCGCTTGAGCGCTTCGTCCCGAATCGGGAAGTAGGGGATGATCACCATCCGGCCCAGGAACGCCGGCTTGAACGTCTTGTCGAGCTCCGGCTTGAGCGCCTTGACCAATCCCTCCGCCGAAGGCGTCGTCTCCGGGTCGGCGCACAGCTTGGCCAGCGTGTCGGTCCCGGCGTTGGTCGTGAGAATGATGATCGTGTTCCGAAAGTCGATCTGCCGGCCCTCGCCGTCGTCCATCACGCCCTTGTCGAACACCTGGAAGAACAGCTCCAACACGTCCGGGTGCGCTTTCTCCTCCTCGTCCAGCAGCACGACGGAGTACGGCCGCCGCCGGACGGCCTCGGTCAACACGCCGCCCTCCCCATAGCCCACGTAGCCGGGCGGCGAGCCCTTGAGCGTCGAGACGGTGTGCGGCTCCTGGAACTCCGACATGTTGATCGTGATGATGTTGCGCTCGCCACCGTAGAGCAGGTCCGAGAGGGCCAGTGCCGTCTCGGTCTTGCCGACGCCGCTCGGCCCCACCAGCATGAACACGCCCACCGGCTTGTTGGGGTCCTCGATGCCCGCGCGCGACGTGCGGATGCGCCGGCTGATGCCCTCCAGCGCGTGGCCCTGTCCGATGATCCTGGATCCCAGGAGCTGTTCCATGCGCAGCACCGTGCCGAGCTCGTCGCGGAGCATCTTGCCCACCGGAATCCCGGTCCACCCCGAGATCACGTCGCCCACCAGTCCCGCATCGACACACACGCGCACCAGCGGCGCCTCGCCCTGCAGCGTCTCCAGCTCGGCGGTGAGCCCGGCCAGCTCCGCGCGCAGGACCGCGGGCTCCGTGGCGGCATCGGGGGGCGCGCCGTTTCCTCCGGCGGTCGCGGCCGCGGCGGCCGAATCGCCACCGGCCGGCGTCGTGGGTGCGGCCGATTGCTCCAACTGCCCTCGCAGCTCGCGAATCCGGCCCACCAGCTCGCGCTCATGCTCCCAGCGTGCCGTGAGCTCCTTGAGCCGAACCTCGGTCTTCGACCGGAGCTCGGCGATGTGCGCCAGCCGCTCGGAGTGGTCCGCCCCGACCGCGCCTTCGCGCTCGAGCACCCGCCGCTGGACCGCGAGGTCGTCGAGCAGACGCTGCGCGTCCTCGATCGCCGGCGGCGTCGCGCTCTGGCCCAGTGCGAGCCGGGCACACGCGGTGTCCAGCACGCTCACCGCCTTGTCCGGCAGCTGGCGGTCGGCGAGGTAGCGATGACTGAGTCGCACCGCGGCATCGAGCCCGTCATCCAGGATCCGCACCAGATGGTGCTTCTCGAGCGCCGGGGCAATCCCCCGCATCATCAGCAGGCACGACTCCTCGGAGGGCTCCTCCACCTTCACCAGCTGGAACCGCCGCGCCAGCGCGGGATCCTTCTCGAAGTACTTCTTGTACTCGGACCAGGTGGTGGCCGCGATGGTGCGGAGCTCGCCCCGGGCCAGGGCGGGCTTGAGCAGGTTGGCGGCGTCGTTCTGCCCGGCCTGCCCGCCGGCGCCGATCATGGTGTGGGCCTCGTCGATGAACAGGATGATCGGCGTGGGGCTGGAGCGGACCTCCTCGATCAGCCCCTTGAGCCGGTTCTCGAACTCGCCCTTCACCCCGGCGCCGGCCTGGAGCAGCGCCAGGTCGAGCGTGCGGAGCGTGACGTTCTTGAGCGGCGGCGGCACGTCGCCGTTGGCGATCCGGAGGGCGAAGCCCTCGACCACCGCCGTCTTCCCGACGCCCGCCTCGCCGACGAGGATGGGATTGTTCTGGCGGCGACGGGTGAGAATGTCCACCACCTGGCGCACCTCGAAGTCCCGGCCCAGCACCGGGTCGGTGCGGCCCTGCTTCGCTCGCTCGGTCAGGTTGACCGTGAACTGCTCGAGGTTGGGCGTCTTTCCGCCCACCCGCGCCGGCCCGCCCTCCTCCGCCTCGCCCCCGGGCGCTCCGGTCTCCTCCACCGAGCTCGCCACGATGGTCGCGAAGTCCTTCCGCAGCCCCTCGGCGGGAATCTTGCCCAGCTCCTTGCTGACGTCGCGCAGGAGCCGCGCAAGCTCCTCGTCGCTGGTGAGCGCGAGCACCGCGTGACCCGTGCGGAGGCGACCCGCGCCGTAGTTCACCGACCCGATGCTCCACGCCTCGGACAGCATGCGCACCAGGGTCGGGCTGAGTGACGGGCTCCGCGCATTGCCCGACTTGAGCTTGTCGAGGCTCCGGGTCAGCTCGCCGGCGAGGCGGCTCCGTTCGACGCCGTAGTGCTTGAGGATGAGCGCAAGGTCGCCGTCGCTCCGGTCGAGCGTCTTCATCAGGAAGTGCTCGACCTCGACGTCGTAATGGGTCCGGGCCAGGCAGAGTCCGGCGGCCGCCTCGAGATCCGCCCGCGTCTCGTGGTTGAGCTTCGCGATCAGGGCGCGCAAGTCGAGGTTCATGTGTGCCTCCGCTCTCAGAGCGTGAGTACGGTGTCGTCGGGATCCCGGCTGAACGGCCGCGACCGCATCCAGGTGCACCAGCCAAGCGGGGTACCGGGCTCCGGCGCGCCGAGCATGCACCCGGGCACCTCATCGCGCACCAGGACGAGCTGGACCTCGAAATCGACCTGGTCCCCGCTGAAGAATCGCGTCAGCGTGCGGAGCGGCTCGTGGGCGGCCGCCCCGGGGAGAAACTGGTCGTACTGCCGTCGCGTGAGGGGGCCGAGCCGGATCCGGATCCGGGCCGGCGGGTCCCACACCTCATCGCCGACCACTGCCCCGCCGCCGAGTTGCTCCGAGGCATCGTCGTCCAGGCCGACCGCGCACTGGTTCTCGTCGGCGAGCCGATACCAGCCGCCTACGAACTGCTCAACCTGCGTGGGCACGCCGAAGTAGTCGGCGATCAGCTGCTCCAGCGCCGCCGCCGAGCGCTGGCCCGGCCCCAACAGCCCGGCGTAGAACACGAGTGCCTCGTCCCGGATGGCGAGCCGGTGCTGCAGACCTTCCACGCCGAGACCGATCAGGTCCTTGAGGTGCTGCGTCAGCAGGTCGCGGCGGTCCCGCTCGTGCGCCACCTCGAAACGGTATTTCTCCCAGGCGGCGTAGAACAGCGACACGAGGCGATGGTGGAACAGGTCCAGGAAGTCGCGGAGCGCCGTGTCCCGCGCCCGGACCCGCTCCATGATCAGCTCCGAGTACGCGTAGGGCAGCACCCCTTCGGGGCCGGTGAGGCCGAGGAAGTTGATGGCCATCCGGGCCTGGCCGCCGTTCGGCGGAAGATCCAGCGCGTAGATCTCGCTGGCCGGGAAGGCGATGTCGGGGTTCACCGTGAACCGGGCGATCTCGTCGCGCGGCTCGCCGAACCGGCCGACCGGGCTCCGCTCGGGCAGCAGCCGCTCGAGCACGCGCACCGCCTGGAAGAAATCGAACGCGGTGGCGCGCTCCCGCACCTCATCCTCGAGCGCCGGCTGATTCGGGGGCGTGCCCGCGCGTCCGCCCTTGGGGGCGGCGGCAATCGTGCCGGGCTGCGTCAAAGGAGCGGCTTCCATCCCGCCCTCGGCGCCCATTCGCGCACTGGACGCCGGCGCTGGTGGCTCCGCGCCGCCAGCACACTGAAGCTGTTGAGCGAGGCGTACAGGCCGAGGAAGTGCTCCAGCACGCTGGCGAACAAATACAGACCTGCGCCGGCGAACTGCGACTCGTCGAAATCGATCTCCACCCGCCGGCCGCGCGCGAAGCTCACCCCGTACTCGCCGACCACCCGAGCGTAGTGCGGGGCGCTTCGCACCGCGCTGATGGCCTCGATCTGCCGGTCGCCGGCGGTCGCCTCGCCGAAGTTGTGCAGCCGAAGCAGCTCGCGCAGCGCGTCGGTGCCGCCGTCCACCAGCGAGAGGTAGTTGAGCGAGAGCTGGGAGACGAGCCGCCAGAGCTGCGGCTTGCCGAGCGGCGGCGGGACCGCCTCCGTCGGCTTCACCAGCGCGACGCTCCGCTTGACCGGGCCGCCCCCGGGGAGCTCGAAGTCGCCCGCCTCGTCACCGAACGGCAGCCGGCTGGGGAGATCGCCGTTGAAGCAGGTGAGGCGCGCGGTCACGGCATCGACGTCGGGGTGGACCATCCGGTTGGACAGGTCCACGAAGGACAGATAGACGTCCGCTCCCTTGTCGGTCCGCCAGCCGGCCGGCCGGCGCTTCGCGTACCAGAACAGCTCGTGCTGCGCCCGGTCCGAACCGTGGCGGTAGGAGTAGAACGGCTCGAACCGCAGCGGCTCCGACGAGCCCGGCGTGATGCCGACGACCTCGTCGACCGAGAAGATCTCGGTGGTGAGCGCCCGCCGGGCATCCGGCGTGATCCGGTACTCGTGCCGGTGCTGGTCGAGCAGGATCGGCTCGGAGGTCTGCGGGAACAGATTGATGACCGGCGTACAGCCGAGCCGGATGGTCCGGGCCGTCACCCCGCTCTCGAGCACGGCGCGGCGCTCGCTCAGGTCGAACGGCGAGACCAGGAACACGAACTCGGCGCGGTCGCCGTAGCCGGCCGCGCGGAGGGCGTCGAATCCCGCCAGATCGAAGAACAGGAACTTCTCGGGAAACCCGAAATACTCCTGCAGCAGCCGATACGCCAGGAACGATCGTCCGGGATACGGCAGCATGCCCTCGTGCTGTCCGAAGCCGACCGGCCGCAGCGAGTCCGCCGGCAGCAGCAGGGGCTTCCGCCGGCTCCCGGGCGCCGGATCGCGCACCAGGACCCGGACGCAGTTGTTGCACAGCAGCTCGTACAGGCTGAAGACGAGCCCGCTCTCGCCGCTCAGATGGAAGCGCAGCGTGTCGAGCTCGAGCTTGTCGAATGTGATCTCGGGGAGACAGCGGAGCTCCAGCCGGAGCGCCGCCACGGCGGCGGCGTCCTTGACCGGCGGACTCAGCCGGTCGGGTGTGGTCCAGCCCGCCAAGGCGACCTCGATCGGCCAGAGCTCGGTGTCGTAGCAGCTCCGGAACTTGCACGGCACGCCGCCGACCGGCCGGGAGTAGAGCAGCGTGTCGCGCGGAATGCGGAACCCGGTGGTGAGCTTGCCCTGATCGGGGTCGAGCTGAAACTCGACCAGCGACATGGACGGCAGCGGCCGCACGTAGTGGGGGTAGACGACGTTGAGGAACGACTCGCTGATCTCGGGAAAGTCATCGTCGATCTTGAGGTGCACCCGCGCGGCCAGGAACGCGAAGCCCTCGAGCAGCCGCTCGACGTGGGGATCCTCGCACTTGTCCCGCTCGAGCTGCAGTCGGCCGGCGACCTTCGGGTACCGCACCGCGAAGTCCGCGCCCAGCCGGCGCAGGTAGGTCAGCTCGCGCTCGTAGTAGTAGAGCAGGTCGTCACGCACCGCTGTCGCCCTTCACGTGGTATTCGCCGCTCGAAATCTCCAGCACGGTGTCGAAGACCACCTGCTCGGGATTCGGCTCCATGCGGAGCAGCCCTTCGATCAGGAAGTGAAGCTGGCGTCTGCTGTCCGCGTCGGTTTCCGCCAGGGTCACCCGCACACCCGCCAAGCGAGGCTCGTGCACGGCGAGGCTTTCCTCGATGTAGCGGAGCAGCCGGACGCGCGTGTCCTTCGCATCCCGGCTCAGCGAGGTGACGTCCGGGAGGCCGTAGTGGTAGAGCGAGTGGGTGAGCTCCTCGTACGACTCGGGCGCCGGCTCCGCGATGCGGCGGGTATTGAGCAGCCACTCGAGGTCCCGCCGTACCGCGATCTTGAGATCTCGCACCGACTCGGTCCAGCTCGGGGGGACCTCGGTCGAATTCCGCGGCTGCTGGTCGATCAAACGGTCCAGCAGGGAGGGGCGGGCCGAGCGCTCGAGGCCGGGAGTCTTCATCGGGACATCCGCCGGCTCATGGCCGGGTCAGGTTGATGGCCTGCAACGGATCGAGACTGCAGATCCGCGGGTGCAGGCTGGCGAGCGAATGGCCGCCGGCGGGCATGTCGGGATACTTCTGGAGACACTGGTACAGCAGCGCCATCGGCTCAGCGACCTGCGGGCCTGCCTCCCACTGCGCCAGGCCGTGGGTCTCGACCAACGCGAGCAGCTCGAGCAGGATCGGCATGGCGATCTGCTCCATGCCGGCCCCGACCATGATCCGAGCGATCTGGGTGCGCCGGAGAAATCGCGCCCGAGCGCTCCGTTCCCGGCCGACTTCCTCCATCAGCAGGGCGATGCCGCGCTCGGGCCGCCCCTGCTCCACCTCGCCCATGGCACGTTCGAAGGCCGGGTCGCCCGCGCGGGTTCCATTCGTGTCGCGCGGCGTCAGCTTCGCGGCTGGCGCGTCGCCCGCCGGCGCAGCCCCATCGGTCAAACCGGTATCGTGCAGCCAGTCCTGGGTTTCCCGGCTGGCGGCCGGCATGTCGTCCATCAGCGTCATCTCCGGCAGCCCGGGCAGCTCGTGCAGCAGCGCCGCCAGCTCGGCCGCGATCGCGCGCGCGACCGGATGATAGGGGTCGCCGAGACCCGCACACGCGCTCAACGTGTAGCGCTGGAGGTCGAGCCACCCGCGTCCCGCCGGCGTCCCCATGATGCCTTCGGAGGCCTCCAGCAACTGATCCCACTTCGACTCGAGTAGCAGCCGCCGCAGCTGGGTTCGGGCCTGCGGGGGCGGCGCCTCGAGGACCCGCGGGTCCAGGCCGTCCGGGTCGGCGCGCAGCTCGCCCCAGCGCAGGGCGCGCAGGATGAGGTACGACGCGGGACTGTATGGCTCGGTCCGCCGGAGGAAGCGCGCTGCCGCAACCGCCCGTGCCGCCGCGTCCTCGCGGTCCACCGGCTCGGCGGTCGGCGCGCGACCCGACGCGACGGGGCCCGGGTCGGTGCCGGCTGCGAGCGGGGCGCCCGCGCCGTTCCCGGCGACCTCGGCCACCTCCGGCGGGTCGGGCTCCAGCTCGAGCTTCTTGCCCAGCAGCTGTTGCACCACGTGCTGTACCTCCTCCAGCGCCTCCTCCACGCGGCGGAAGTTCGGCGCGGCGTCCTCGAATTTCTCGCCGCACTGCGCGTCGAGCCGGTGGAGCGCGTCGAGGCAGCCGTTGACGCCGGCCGACCGCTCCTTGTACCACGCCTTGGGCGTGGCCGCGAACGCCTTGTCGAACTCCTCCGCCGAGAGCTTCCCCTCGTCGATGGCCTGCTGACGGGCCTGCAGCTTCTTCGAGTCGCCCCCGGCATCCGCCTCGCTGCCCACCGAGCGCGACTCGCGGTAGCGATAGAAGTCGTGGCCGCCGGCCGTGAGCGGCACCGACCGTACCAGCGGTCCGAGCGAGAGCGCGGCCCACGCCAGCGGAGAGGCGCGCAGCTCGGCGTCGCCGTCCTCGAGCGGCGGGTAGAGGTCGTCCCAGAAGTCCCGCAGCAGCCCGGCCATGAGCTCGAGCCCGTCGCGCAGGCCGCCGAACCCCTCGCGGCGAAGCTGCGCCTCGGTGAGCCAGGCGGCGAGCTGGAGGTCCTTCGACCGGGAGGCGAGCGCCTCGCTGGCCAGCTTGGCCACGAGCGCGAAGTCGGCGGCTTTGCGCGGACGCTCCCAGTCGCCGAGGGGCGCATCGTCGTCCTCGTGGCGGGCGTCCTTGATTTTGTCGTAGAGCGGGTCGTAACGGAGGTCGGCGCCGGCGGGGCTGGAGCCAGGGATCGGAGACAGCAGATCGGCACGCAACGGCATGCGCCGCTCAACTCACGGCAACGGGCGCCGGAACGATGTCGAGCTCGCGCAGCTCGAGGATCGGGAACTCCTGTCCGTCGACCAGCAGCAGCTTCTGGCCGACGGGCGCTTCCCCGTCGTCGGGGAGCGGCTCGTACGAGGTCACGCGGCCGAGCCGGACACCGTCATCGTGGTGCATCCAGGAGAGCGGCGCCAGCGCCGGCACCAAGACCTCGCCCAACTCGATGCCGCGGAAGTCGGGCGAGGTACGCACGGCGGCCGGCGCCCACAGCAGGTCGCGCAGACGCTGGGGGGGCTGCATCCGCACCGAAGCGATCTGTGCCAGTGGAATCCAGGTGTACTGCCCGGCGGCGAAGATCTCCAGACGCGCGCCGATCCGGGGATCGGCATCGGCGAGCGACTGGAACGGGCTGCCGTTCAGCGTGCCCGACACCGGGCGGGGCGGCGCGCCCGACGGGAAGGCGCCCGTGGTGAACATCTCCTGCCGCACGCGCTCCGCGTGGAGCGCGCTTCGGTAGAGGAGCGTGCCCATCGCGGCGTCCCGCCCCCGCTGGGACAGGACGTCCAGCTGCTTCTCCGCGCGGTCCCACTGCCCGGCGAAGCAGAGCAGCTCGAACAGAAAGGTGCGGCGCCGCGCGTCGGTGGGATCGTCCCGCACCTCCGCGCTCAACGCCTCCACCGCTTCGTTCAGCCGCCCCGCCCGGAACAACTCCTGCGGATTCACGCCGTCCCGTGCCCTAGGCCGTGACCGCCGTGAGGTCCCAGGCGCCGACCGCGGGACTACCCTTGGAGCCGTCCTTGTTCTGGGGCGTGTAGGTGATCGATACCTTGCCGAACGAAAACGAGACGCTCTCCATCGGGGTGTCGTCCCCACCGCTCGAACCGGACCACTGCACGCTGTCGACGTAGACCTCGTCGAACTCGTACTTGATGAAGTCGACCGGAGCCGCGCCGGCGGCCTTGTTCAGGGTGACGATGGCCGACGCGAAGTGATCGCCCTTGCAGCAGGCCTGGAACAGGATGGGGCTCGCCGCATCGGACTTCTTCATGATGTTGAAGCTGCTCACCGACACCTTCCCGGCGCCGCCCCCGCCGCCACTCGCTCCGATCGTCGACGGATTGCTCGCGCCCCAGCTGAACGACAGGATCTCCATCTGCTTCTCGAAGCCTTTCCTGGTGGCTTCGCCGTCCACACCGTCGATTTTGAGGAATGCGTCGAAAGCCATACGACCCGTCTCCCTTGCCAGAAGTGTGCGAACACGCTGACTGCGCTGCTGCCTTCGGGGCCCTTGTGGTTTTACTTGGCGGGCGCGGGGAGCTCCGCGACCAGCCGCATGGAGACACTCAATTCATCGAGCTGGAAGTGCGGCCGCAGAAACGCGATGGCCCGATAGACGCCGGGCTTCCGCGGATCCTCCTGCACGTCCACGCGCGCCTCCTTGAGCGGCCGCTTGGCCTTGACCGACATCGCCGCGTCGGGGTTGGCGACCACGTAGTTGGCGATCCAGTTGTTGAGGAACGTCTGCGCCTCGCTCCGCGACATGTAGCCGCCGATCTTGTCGCGCATCATGGTCTTGAGGTAGTGCGCGAAGCGTGAGACCGCGAAGATGTAGGGCAACTGCGCGGAAATGCGCGCGTTCGCGGTCGCGGCATCCTTGTCGTAGACCTTGGCCTTCTGGGCGGACTGCACGCTGAAGAACGCCGCGTTGGGCGTGCCCTTGCAGTGCACCAGCGGCGCGAAGCCCAGGTCGGCCAGCTCCTTCTCGCGCCGGTCGGTGATCGGGACCTCGGTGGGGCACTTCATGGCGACGTCGCCCGAGTCGGTGCGGAAGTTGTGCACCGGCAACCCTTCGACCAGGCCGCCGCTCTCGACACCCCGGATGCAGGCGCACCAGCCATACTGCGCGAACGCCTGGTTGACCCGTGCGGCCAGCGCCCAGGCGGCGTTCCCCCACAGGTACTTGTCGTGCTCGGTGCCGTCGACGTGCTCCTCATACCCGAACGCCTCGACCGGCACGGTCGCCTGACCGTAGGGCTCCCGCAGCAGCATCCGGGGCAACGTCAGCGCCACGTACCGCGAGTCCTCGGTCTGCCGGAACGCCTTCCACTTGGCGTACTCGGTGTTGTCGAAGATCTTGCCCAGATCGCGCGGCTGGTCGAGCTGCGAGAAGCTCTCGAGATTGAACATTTCGACCGAGGCGCCCGTGATGAACGGGGCGTGGGCCGCCGCCGCCACCTGCGAGACCTTCTCGAGCAGCTCGATGTCCTGCCCGTTCCGACCTAACTCGTAGTCACCCACCAGCGCACCAAACGGCGCGCCGCCGAACACGCCGTACTCCTCCTCGTACACCTTCTTGAACAGCGCGCTCTGGTCGAACTCGGGCGCGCGCTGCAGGTCGCGCAGCAGCTCCTTCTTCGAGACGTTGAGCACCTTGATCTTGAGCATGGTGCTGGTCTCGGTCTGGGACAGCAGGTACTTGAGGCCGCGCCAGGTGCCCTCGAGCTTCTGGAATTCCGGCGTGTGCATGATCTCGTTGAGCTGGAGCGAGATCAGGTGGTCGAGCTGCGCGATGCGCGCGTTGATCATCGCCTCGGTGTCGCGGCCGACCGTGATCGAGCCCTCGAGCACCTCGCCGACGAATCGTTTGATCAGGTCCTTGCCGCGCTCCTTGGCCGGCGCCTCCTTGCCGAAACGACCCTGCTCCACGATCTGGTCGAGCAGGCCCAGCTCGGCGGTCTGGGCCGCCGGGGCGGGCGCCGCGGTCTTGGTCTCAGGCATCGGTGCCTCCGTCGGTCCCCAACTCCGCCTTGAGCTGCTTCATCTTCTGCTCGTCGCTTAGCGTGGACTGGAGGATCTCCTCCAGCTTGTCGTTGCCCTGCAGGGTGCCCCGGAGATCGGCCAGCTTGGTCCGGAGCTCCAGCATCTCGCGGAGCGGCTTCACCTGCTGAGCCACCCGCTCGGGCGAGAAGTCGTCCAGACTCTCGAACGTGAGGTCGACCCCGAGCTTCCCGGCGTCGGGATCGTCGCTCAGCTTGTTCTCCACCGTAAAGGCCAGGTGCGGGCGCATGCTCTGGAGCACGTCGTCGAAGTTGTCCGGATTCACATCGACGAACTTGCGGTCCTTCAGCTTCGCGAGCGGCTCGGTCGGCTGGCCGGTGAAGTCGCCCAGGACTCCCATGACGAAGGGGAGCTCCTTGAGCTCGATCGCACCGCCGGTTTCGACCTCATAACTGATGTTGACCCGTGGCGGGCGTACCCGCTCTAGCTTCTTTTGGACGCTCTCTGATGGCATGGGGTGCTCCTGACAGTAAGGCTCCCCGAAGCCGATCGGGTCGGGGCGGCGGATGAACGGGAATCGTGAGAGCAGGCGAGGCGACGGGGCGCACCGGTGGCCACGCCCAAGAGCGTAACCGGGCGCAGGCTCCTGCGGCGATGGGGGAATGCACGTTGCACCCCAGCCCTCCGATGAACCGCTTGGACAGCGTGGTTTGCTTCACACTACGGGCCGAATCAGGACGTGTCAAGAACGCCCGGAAGGCGCAAGAACCCCCCTGAGATGAGCGAGCGAACCAGCTTCGTGAACTCCGCCAGGCCGAGTGCGGCAGGCAGCGCGCCCGAGCGCCGGAGCTCGCCGTGCAGCGCCTCCACACCAGCGGTCCCGTCGCATCGCTCGAGCAGCACCGCGGTCCACGGCGGACACCGCGCCTCGAGCGCGAAGGGAGCGCTGGTCGTGAGCTGACAGTCTTCGACCGTCCAGTGTCCGGCGGCGAAGGCGTGGCCCAGGCGCATCCGGCAGGCCGGCGACACCACGGGGCGCAGGTCGTCCGGCTGCTCGCCGGTCCGCGCGGCCGATTCGGCCTCCCAGCCCAGCAGCCACTCCACGTCCGCCACGGTGGTGCCCGCCCCCGCCTGCCGACGAGCCGTGAACGTGGGTCGGCGAACCGCCGGACGTTGAATGACGAAGGACCCGTAGACCAGGCGCTCGACCTCCAGGCGCTGGAACACCTCGTGGCGCCGCACGACCTCGCCCAGCTCCGCCCGACCCGTCAGGGCGAGCCGGAAGTAGTAGTCGGTCGGCGGAAACAGCCGCTCGGTCACCAGCAGCACGTCGAACTCGTCGGCGCGGTCGCCGAGCATGGCGCGGATCCGATGTTCGGCATTGGTTGCGCGGCGATCGGTCAGCATGCAGGTGCAGTACAGTCGTCCGCCGGGCCGCAGCCGCTCGGGCAGCCCCGCCACGATGCGCCGGGTGATCTGCTCGCCATCCTCCCCACCGTCGCGGAAGATGTACTTCTGCTCCAGCGCGGGCATGTACGGCGGGTGGGCGACGATCCGATCGAAGGTCTGGCCGGGCACCGCGTCGTACAGATCGCCGCGACTGGCGGTGATGTTGGTCACGCCGTTGAGCGCGGCATTGAACCGCGCGAAACGGGTGGCGCGCTCGGTGATGTCCACCGACCAGGTCCGGGTCGCATACCGCGAGGCCAGCAGGGCGGCAATCCCGGTGCCACCGCAGAGCTCCAGAAAATCTTCACAGGGCGTCGCCGGCAGCGAGGCCAGAAAGTGCCTCGTGTTCTTGGTGATGGCGGGGTAAACGGCGTCCTCGGTGAGCACGGTGTGCGCCGGCCCGTCCGGACTCACGTTGAGATCCGACGCGATCCAGAGCCCTTCGGTGGGATAGAGCAGGAATGCCGCGTGGACCCGACCGGGGTCGCCGGCGTGGACACCCAGCAGGCCGACCTCCTCGAGCAGACCGGCGCCGGCCAGCCCCACATGCTGCCGCACCAGCTCGCCATCCACGAGTTCCACGTCCATGAACAACCGGATCAGCACGTCCAGCGCATCGGCGATCGAGGCGCCTCCGGAGCGGCCCTCGCGCAGAGAGATGAAGTCGTAGATCGAGGCGATGCCGAGACGGCTGCACACGGCTGGGGCCGTGAAGCCCGCGTCCGCGAGCAGCGTCCGAAGCGCAGAGCACTGTTCGGCGGAGGGCGAGGGGGGCGACGAAGGAGACGTGCTCACCGCCAGCGCCGCTCCTGCCGCTCCGCCGACGCGCTCGGTCCTCCCCGATGTTTCGGTCATGTCCTTCTCCCGATCCGCTTCCGTCTGGCTTTATGCGAGCCGAGTGCTACGTTATCCGAACCATGCGCCAACTGCAGCCGGTGCTGTGGACCAAGGGCGTGTTGCTGAGTCCTCAGCACCTTCAGACCCAGGATCGGTTCCTCGAGGACGTCCTCGAGTTCCAGCTGTCGAGCCTCATGGCGTTCCCGTGGGGCTTTTCCCGCCTGGAGATCGACCGTGAAGCCCTGGCCGGGGGCGCCTTCGCCATCTCGGCCGCCGCGGGCATTCTGCCCGACGGCCTCATGTTCGATTGCCCGTCGGCCGATCCGCTGCCGCCTCCGCGGCCGCTCGACGATTGCTGGGAGCAGGATCAGCGGACCCTCGACCTGTTTCTGACGGTCCCGGAGTACCGGCCCGGCGGTTACAACGTGTCGGCCGCGTCCAAGGACCGCAACACCCGCTATACGGCCGAGGTCCTGCTGCGCCGGGACGAGAACACGGGCCTCTCGGAGAAGCCGATCCAGGTGGCCCGGAAGAACCTCCGGCTGCTCACCGAGGGCGAGTCGCTCGACGGCAGCTCGAGCCTTCGGGTCGCGCGGATAACCCGGTCGCCGACCGGCGGCTACCAGCTGGATCCTCGGTTCGTGCCGCCGGTGGTGGACATCGCCGCCAGTGAGCACCTGACGGCCATCGCGCGTCGTCTGGTGGAGATACTGTCGGCCAAGAGCACGAGCCTCTCGAGCACGCGTCGGCAGAAGAACCAGAGCCTCGCCGAGTTCAGCATCTCGGACGTCGCCAGCTTCTGGCTCCTCTATACCGTCAACGAGCACCTGCCGCAGTTCCGCCATCTCTTCGAGGTCCGTCGCGGCCATCCGCTCGAGCTGTATCACGCGATGCTGGCGCTGGCCGGCGCGCTCACCACCTTCTCCTCCACGGTCCAGCCGCGGTCGCTGCCGAGCTACGATCACGAGGACCTGTCGGGCTGTTTCACCACGCTGGACGAGAAGCTGCGCGAGCTGTTGGACACGGTCGTGCCTTCCAACTGCGTGTCGTTGCCGCTGAAGCAGGTGCAGCCGCTGATCCAGGCGACGGCGATCGACCAGGAGCGGTACTTCCAGGCCATCCAGATGTACCTCGCGGTCAGCGCCGAGGCCGACCAGGCCGACCTGCTGCGCAAGACGCCTCAGCTGCTCAAGCTCAGCTCGCACGACGAAGTGGAGCGGCTCATCCGCCAGGCATTGCCGGGCGTCGGACTCACCTACGTCCAGAGCCCGCCGAGCGCCGTGCCGGTCAAACTGAGCCACCAGTACTTCCTGCTGAACCGCTCAGGTCCCGAATGGGATGCCGTGGTGAGGTCGCGGAATCTTGCCGCCTACGTCCCGGCGGAAGTGCAGAATCCGCAGATGGAGCTGGTGATCGTACTCCCGTCCCAGCGCTAGCCCGGGAACGGCCGTTGGTCAGCGTTTGAGTGCGAAATACAGCACCAGGCCGACGGCGAGGATCAGGACGACGTTGAGCACAATGAACAGCGGCAGGTAGGACACCTTGGCTGGCTCCGCCGCGGTAGGCGGAGCGGCGGGGGGAGCCGATGGGGCCGACATGGGCGGCGCGGGCGGGAATGGCGGCGGTGAGGAGACTGGAGCGTCGCCCAGCATCGCACGACCCGAGACGATCCGGGTGAAGTCGCTCGGCCCCTGGCGGTGGCCCGGCTGGGCGCCGGGTGCCGCGTGCGGCTCAGGCGCGATCATCGTCGGAAGCACGTAGCCGCGATTCGCCCCGCCCGCCGCCGGGCGAGGAACCAGCGGGGGCGGCACCGGCAGATCCGGACTGTGCATGACCGGTGCGGCGAGCGGCGTCGGCGGCGCGGTGACACCCATGCGTGGGGGGGCCAGCGGTCCCGGCGGGAGCGGCGGGACGGCCGGCGGAGGCTCCGCCGGCGCCGGGGTCGAGACGCGGAGGTTCCGCATCGGCACCGAGGGACCCGCCGAAGCCCCTGGCGGCGACGGGGAACTCGGGCCCGGAGCGCCCGCCTGGAACAGCTCGGTAAAGCTGCCGCCGGACCGAGGAGGCGCGGGCGGGTCCGTCGGCGGGACCTGCTTCATGACGCTCGACGCATCCAGCTTCGGGCTCGATCCATCCAGCTTCGCGAGTGGGGTGGACTCGGGAGCGTGAAACAGGTCGGTGAAGGTGGCAGGCGCCGGCGGCTCGGCCGGTGCCCTCATCGACTGCATGACGCTCGACGCGTCCGGCGGTGCCTCGGCCCCTGGGGGTTCGCGGGCCGGCTGAAACAGCGCGGTGAAGCTGCCGGAGGCGGCCGGCGCGGCAGGCTGCTCGCGGGGTGGTGCCCGATCGGGCTCGCGGCCGACCGGATTCTCCTCGGCGGGCCGGAACATCTGAGTGAACTCACCGCCCACCGGCACCGCCGCCGGAATGACGCTCGAGGCGGATGTCGGCGAGGCGCTTGATGCAGCAGCAGCCGGTGCGCCGGATAGGGGAGGTACGCCGGAGCGCGTCCGGAGCCACTGCTCGAACGAGCCCGGCGAATCGATGGGGCCGCTCACCACCACGGGCGAGCCCTCGACGGTCAAGGTCTCGATGATCTTGAGCGTGTCCGCGGGGCCGAGGCGCGCGAGGAGATCGGGAAGCATCGCCGCCGTGGGCGAATTGACTGGAAGGAAATGCACCAGCACCGCCTTACCGGTCGGTCGGTACTCGGCCGAGTAGGTCGGCCCTTCGCCCTGGCGAAGCAGTCCCAGCAGCTTGTATTTGGTGCTGAATTCGTCGCGTGTCATCGGCGGCCGGCGCAGCGGGTCGGCACGGTGTGTGTGGCGGACTGGCCTAGTATAGTTTCCGCATCCGGCAGGACGCAAACGGCAAAGGCACTATGAGGCATCTCTCCCGGGTCGTCTGGAACGAGGGCATGTACCTCGCCCAGCACCATTTCCAGACTCAGAGCCGATACTTCGAGGACACCCTCCAATTCGCGGTGTCCGCGCTCTTCTTTGGTTCCTACGGGCTGGCGGGCTGTCAGTTGGATAGCGACGCGCTCCTGAACGGGACAGTGGCGCTCCTGCACGCGCGGGGGATGATGCCCGACGGGCTCACCTTCAACGTACCCGAGTGCGATGCGGCGCCGCCGCCGCTCGAGATCGCCGCGACGTTTTCGCCCACGCAGGACAGCCATCTCATCCTGCTGACGATCCCGTCGTTTCGTGCGGGCGCCGCCAACACCGCCCTCGAGACCAACGGCGGCCCCGAGCTGCGCTACCGGGCGGAGACCAGCATGGTCCCCGACGATACTACCGGCCGGGACGAGCGGCCGGTGGCGCTCGGTCGCAAGAACCTGCGCCTCAGACTGGACACTGCACTGGCGGAGCACGAGACCTCGCTGCCGATCGCGCGGGTCCGGCGGGACGGGCAGGGCCACTTCATCTACGATCCCGACTACATCCCGCCCTGCGTGCAGATCGGTGCGAGCGAGCGGCTCATGTCCCTGTTGGGCCGACTCGTGGACATGCTCGAAGCCAAGAGCGCGAGCCTGCCGGCCGACCGCCCTGCGGCGCATCGCGAGCTTCGGGAGTACGCCAGCCAGGAGGTGGCGAATTTCTGGCTGCTCCACGCGGTGCGGTCGAGCCTCCCGCCGCTGCGTCATCATCTCGAGCTGCGGCGGTCGCATCCCGAGCAGCTCTATGCCGAAATGGCCCGGCTGGCCGGGGCGTTGTGCACGTTCGCGCTCGATGCTCACCCTCGCACCGTGCCCGCGTACGACCACGATCGGCCCGACCAGTGCTTCGCCGAGCTGGACCGCCAGATCCGCGCGCACCTGGAAATCATCGTTCCCACCAACTGCCTCACCATCCCGCTCGCACGAACCAGCCAGTTCCTGTACGTCGGAGCGGTCAAGGACCGACGGTGCTTCGGGCCAAGCGAGTGGATACTTGGCGTCCGGTCCGACGCGGGGCGTGCCGACATCATCACCAAGGTGCCCAAGCTGGTGAAGATGTGCTCCAGCCGGCACGTGGAGCGGCTGTTCAAGGAGGCCCTCCCGGGGCTCACCCTGCAGCACCTTCCAAGCCCGCCCGCGGCCGTTTCACCCAGGGTCGGGACCGAGTATTTCCTCGTCGGCCGGCGCGGTGACCATTCGACGGTGGCCTGCTGGACCGCGATCGGCCAAACCAGCGAGGTGGGCGTGTACGTGCCCGGCGCGCTCCCGGGTGTCGAGCTCGAGCTGATGGTGGTCCTCGAGGCGTAAGCGGCGCGGCGCCATATGGCGGATCGTCCAGCCGCGAGATAGGTTATCGTGTCCGCCGCTGCCCTGCTCGAACAACCGATGCCACATCCTGCCGCGAAGCGCGGTTCACGATGAATGAGAGTCCGTGGGATGCGGAGGGCCGATCCGACCAATCGTCGGCTCCGGCTCGCCGGGGTCAGCTTGCGCTGGCCTTGCAGGAGGTGTTCACGGCCACGGTGCGTCTCCGCGCCAACCGGCAGGTCGCGGCCGACGGCGAATCGTTCCGCACCCACATCAAGCAGCTCCTGAGCGCCGCCGAGCGGGAGGCCCGCCGCCTGGGCTACAGCGCCGACGACGTCGGCACCGCGCTCTACGTCACCGTGGTTTTCCTCGACGAATCGGTTCTCAATTCCGGGCAGCCCATGTTCGCGAGCTGGCCCAGCCGGCCGCTGCAGGAGGAGCTGTTCGGCGGGCACATGGGCGGCGAGAACTTCTTCCAGCACCTGCGCCAGCTCCTCACCCGGAGCGAGTCGGAAGACCTCGCGGACCTGCTCGAGGTGTTCCAGCTGTGCCTTCTGCTGGGATTCCGCGGCCGCTACAGCGGGGGCGACCATGGCGAGCTGCGCGGGGTGCAAGTCGCGGTCGCGGACAAGCTCCAGCGGATCCGGGGAGGGTTCGGCGAGCTGGCCCCCGGTTGGGCGCCTCCCGAGCGCGAATCAGCCCGGCGCGAGCGGGACCCGTGGGCCATGGGGCTCGCCATCGCTGCCGTGACGTGTCTGCTCGCGGGGGTGCTGCTGTTCTGGGTGTTCCGATCGTCGCTCGAGGCCAGCAGCGCTGAGGTCGCGGCGCCGCAGCTGATGAGCTCGTCGTGAGTCGGAAGCTCAAGGTCTGGCTGACCGCTGCGGCCGTGCTCGCGCTCGTCGCGGTGGGCATCTGGTGGCTCGGCACGGTTCTCGGGCTCAAGGGCCGCGACGTCTGGATTCTGCGCGGCGGCCTCTGGCTGCTCGCGACCTTCAGCGCGCTGCTCATCGCCTGGTTCGTGGCGCGGCGGGGGCCCGCCGCGCCCAAGGCGGACGCGCAGGGGACGCGCGAGGTGGATGCGGCCATGGCCGCCGCCCGCTCGCGGCTCAAGGCGTCCCGACTCTCCGGCACGCGGGCCCTGCAGCGGCTGCCCACCGTCCTGCTGCTGGGGGCCGAGGGCAGCGGCAAGAGCAGCAGCGTGGTCCGATCCCAGCTCGAGACCGAACTGCTCACCGGCGACGTGTTCCGGGGCGAGCTGATCGCGCCCACTCGCATCGTGAATCTCTGGTACACCCGCGAGGGCCTGATCATGGAAGCCGGAGGCCGGCTGCTCTCCGACCCGCCCCGCTGGCTGCGGGTGTTGCAGCACCTGCAGCCCCGCCGGGCCCGATCCGCCTTCTGGGGCGCCGCCCAGCCGGCACGGGCGGTCATGGTCTGCGTGAGCTGCGAGGACCTCCTCAAGGGCGGCACCGACGCCGTGAGCGCCGCCGCCCGGACCCTCCGGTCGCGCCTCGGCGACCTCACTACCGCCCTCGGCGCCCGCCTCCCGGTGTACGTCGTGTTCACCAAGGCCGACACGCTACCGCACTTCACCGACTACGTACGGAACTTTTCGCGCGACGAGGTCCGCGACGCCTTCGGCACCACCTTCCCCCTCGAGCAGATGCCGCCCGACTCGAGCCCCGAGCACGTCTTCCAGCTGGTCGACCGCTCGTTCCAGCGGCTGTTCCAGTCGCTCGCCGCGAAGCGACTCAAGTTTCTGCCCCGGGAGAGCGCGCCCGAGGTCGCGGGCAGCGCGTACGAGTTCCCCCGCGAGTTCCGCAAGATCGCCCCGGCCGCGACCAGCTTCCTCGTCGAGCTCTCTCGGCCCAACCAGCTCGAGATCAGCCCGTTCCTGCGCGGCTTCTACTTCATCGGGGTGCGGCCGATCGTGGTCACGGAAAACGCGATCGAGGCCGCCGTGCCGGTGGCCGTCGGCGGCCGCGGCGGCAACGTCCCGGTCGGCGCGACCACGGTGTTCGATCCCGCCAAGCTCGAGGCAATCGGCGCCGCTGCCGGACCGCGCATGACCGCCATGGCGGCGACCTCCCGCCGGGTGCCGCAGTGGGTGTTCCTCGACCGGCTCTTCCCGGATGTCGTCCTCGGCGACCGCGCCGCGCTGGGTTCCAGCCAGAGCAGCCGCCGGGTCGGAAACCTCCGCCGGCTCGCCGCCATAGCCGTGATCGTTGCCGCGCTGGTCGGTGTGGCAGGGCTGGCCATCTCCTACGCGAACAACCGCCAGCTGCAGGCGGACACCCTGGCGGTGAGGCGTGGCCTGGCGCAGGTCCCGGCCTCCGGGAACGCGCTGCCCTCGGTGGCCAGCCTGCAGCGGCTCGATGCAGGCCAGCGGCGCCTGCAGCAGCTCGCCGACTACGAGCGGAACGGTGCACCCTGGCGGCTCCGCTGGGGCCTGTACACCGGCTCGGCGATGTACCCGAGCCTCCGGACGTCGTACTTCGCCGCGCTCGAGCGGGCCATGTTCAGCGCGACCCGCGACTCCCTCGCGATGGCGCTGCGCCGGCTGCCCGATACGCCCGGGCAGTCGGCCGACTACGGCCAGACCTACAATACGCTCAAGGCATACCTCATCGTCACCACGTACCCTGACCGGGCCACCCCCGGCTTCCTCGCCCCGGTGCTGATGGAACGGTGGCAGGGCTCGTCGCGTCTCGATCCGACGCGGGCGGAGCTGGCGCGCCGTCAGTTCGCGTTCTACGCCGATGCCCTACCCGGGGGCAACCCGTATCGCGCACCGGTGGATGACGAGGCGGTCGCCGGCGGGCGGGCGTTCCTACGAAAGTTCGCGGCCGCCGAAGCGGTGTACCGCACCATGCTCGGCGAGGCGGCCGGGAAGATTCCGCCGGTCCAGTTCGAGCGCCAGTTCCCCAGCGCGGCTGGGATCGTGCGCGATCCCTACGTGGTGTCCGGCGCCTTCACCAAGGCGGGCTGGGACGCCATGCAGGCCAGTCTCGCCCACGCCGATCGATTCCTGAGCGGCGAGGACTGGGTCACCGGAGTGCGTACCACCGCGGCGACCGACCGCGCCGCGGTGCTCGGGCAGCTCAAAAGCATGTACGTGCGCGACTACATCGAGCAGTGGCGCACGTTCCTCAAGGCGGCCTCTGTGACGCAGTTCGCCGACGTGGGAACGGCGAGCCGTGTGCTCGGGTCGCTCAGCAGCAACCAGTCCCCATTGCTGGCGTTGCTCGCCCTGGTATCGCGGCACACCGCCGTGGACACCACCGCCATTGCACCGGCATTCCAGCCGGTCCACGTGGTGACGCCGTCGGGGGATTCGACCAAGTACATCGGGGGCGGCAACGAGGCCTACGTCAACGCGCTCGTCAGCCTGCAGGGCTCGCTCGAGCAGGTGGCGCGGGGAACGGGTGACGCGGCCACCGCGGCCGCCGGGCAGGCGCTCAACGACGCGAACCAAGCGGAGCTTGCCGCCAAGCAACTGGCCAACAAGTTCCGGGTGGACCAGGAGGCAGGGCTGCACCTCGTGGTTCAGCGCCTGCTGGAGACGCCCATCCTCAACACGCAGACCTCACTTCAGGCGGTCGGTCCGGCGCGGCTCAACGCCCAGGGGAGAACTTTCTGCGCCCCCTTCCAGCGCCTGATGGCCAAGTTCCCGTTCAATCCAACCGGCGCGGTCGACGCCGGTGTGGACGAGGTGAGCGCGTTGTTCCAGCCGGGGAGCGGCGCGCTGTGGAGCTTCGTGGACGGGCAGCTGGGTGGCTCCGTGGTGCGGCAAGGCTCGCTGTTCGCGGAGAACCCGGGCAGCCAAACGCGGGTCTCGCCGGGGTTCATCGCGTTCCTTAACCGGGCCGCGGCGTTCTCCACCGCGCTGTACCATAGCGACGGCTCCGGCCCCGCGCTGGCGCTGACGCTCCGGCCGATCCTGTCGGACGAGGTTCCCGCGCTGGCAATCAACGTGGACGGGCAGATCGCGCGCTTCACCCGCAGCTCGCTCGCGGCCAAACGGGTCGCCTGGCTGGGCGCGGAGTCCCAGATCGCCACTCTGTCGGGCGAAGTCGGTGGGCGCGAGCGCGAGATCCTCGGCTTCCAGGGCACCTGGGCACTGTTCCGGCTGTTCGGCGCGGCTGATTGGCAGGGTGACGCTGGTTCCTACACGGTCAAGTGGAGGCTGCCCGGCGTGGCGGCCGATGGTACTCCGCTGACCGCGACCTTCGAGGTCACGGCGCCCGGAATCAAGCCGGTGCTTCGGCGGGACTTTTTCCAGGGAGTCAGCTGTACGGGACGGATCACGCAGTGAGGCATCCACCTCTCTTCCGGCGCGCGCCCATGCGATCACACACTGCCGTTGTCTGCCTCGTCCTTGGTGTCGGGACCGTTCAGGGTTGCCTGCTGCACCACAAGAAGCCGGCGCCGCCACCGGCTCCTGCCCCGGCCGCCGCTCCCGCACCACCGCCGCCGCCGCCACCACCGCCGCCGCCGCCCGTCGAGAAATGGGAGCCGATCCTGCCGGAGGCGAGGCTGTACTACGACGACGTCAACGCCTTCGGTGACTCGACCCGGCTCACCGTCCGGGATATGAATACCTGGGAAGACATCTGGCGGCGGGCCACCACGCGACAGGCCTCGACGCCGCCCACGCCGACCGTGGACTTCTCGCGCCAGATGGTGCTGGTGGTGGCCGCGGGCAAGATGAAGACCGGGGACGAGATTCACGTCGACAGTGTCGGCACGCTCGAAGGGCGGGTGCGCGCCGCCGTCACCACTCGGGCGCAGTGCGGACCCGTTCCCACGAGCGCGTATCCGTTCGAGATCGTGCGGGTGCCCTTCTCGAACCAGCCGGTCGTGTTCCTGGAGCACCGCGCCAAGGGCGACGACTGCTCTTAGGCTGGCAATGCGGCTCGCCGGGCGCTAAGCCACCGCCTCGACCGAGCGCGGCGCCAGCGTCTCGTTGCCCTCCCGCCGCGCCGCGATCCGCGCCGCGACGTGCTCTGCGTCGCGTCCCACGCCGTGGATCATTGCGGACGCCATCGCATAGAGGAAATGCAGCCCGACGAAGCTGAGCGCGGGCTCCGCGGTGGTGACGCCCCGGGTGTGCACCGGAATGCCCTGGTCATCGAACACGGGGACGTCGATCCAGGAGAATCCGGGCTCGTAGCCGGTGCACCAGATCACGTTCGTCACGTCCAGCACCCGCCCGTCGGCGAGCATCGGCCGGCCATCGCGCACACCCGTGGTGCGCCCCACGCGTTGAACGCCCAGTGACGACAGCTCCTTCGATTTGACCCGGATCAGCGGCGTAGCCCCGGTGCGGAGCTTCTCGTGCGCCTTCCGGCCCAACGGGGTGTCGAGCCGCAGCAGCCGAAAGAAGACCACCCGGAAGAGCAGCCGCACCAGCACCAGCCGCCCCGCGAGACCGTCGGGCCGGAACGGCAGCTCGCCGGCCGGCTGTCCGGAGACGAAGGTCTCGTGCCCGGCCCGCGCCACCTCCTTCGCGATCTCCGCCCCGGAGTTGCCGAGGCCGACGACCAGCACGCCGCCCGGTGCCAGCTGCTCGGGCCGCAGGTAGGCGCTCGAGTGGAGCTGCACGATGCCTCGGTCGAGCTCGGCTGCGAAGGCCGGGAGCCGCGGCCGCTGGTAGTCTGCCATTGCCACCACGACGTTCCGCGCGTAGATGCGGCTGGATCCCGCGCTCACGAGCAAGCCCTGCTCGGCCTTCGTGACGCGATCCACCCGAACGCCCGTGCGTACGGGCAGGGAGAACCGCCTCGCGTAGGTCTCGAGGTAGTCCGCCATCTCGTCCTTGGTCGGGAAGCCGTTCGGATCGCCAGGGAACGGCATGCCGTTGAGACCGTCGAACCGGGCCGGCGAGAACAGCCGGAGCGAGTCCCAGCGCGTTCGCCAGCTGTCGCCGATCCGGCGGTTGGCCTCCAGGATCACGAACGGCACCCCGCGCCGGGCGAGGTGGTAGCCCACCGACAGGCCCGCCTGGCCGCCGCCGATCACCACCGTGTCGATCGTCTCGATGTCGCGCATGTCGCTCTCCCAGTCTTCGAGCCGGCGAGGCCCGACGGCCGTCGCTGGCGATGACTGATGCCGCCCCGACGGCTGATCGCCGTGGCCCTCATAGTATAGAGCGGCCCCATGCCGCGCCTCGGGTGGAATGCGCAGCGGGCGACCATCGGCGGGCATGGGTCCTTTTATGTAGTCGAGTCGACCAGACCGTGGCGGTAGGCGTACGCCGTGACGGCGGCCCGGCTGGCAAGGCCGAGCTTGGTGAAGACGTTGCTTAGATGCCGGGCGACCGTCTTCTCGCTGATGCCGAGGCGCTCGGCGACCATCCGATTGGTGCCGCCGGCAGCCACCTCCCGTACCACCTCGACCTCGCGACCCGTGAGGGGAGAATTCCCGGCCGCCGCACCGCTCGAGGATTGAGCGTCGGGCCGGCGCCCCAGTGCATCCACGTTGCGCCGATCGAACGCCGCGCCCAGCGCGCCGAAGGCTGCCCGGGCCGCGTCCAGCTCCATCACCGCGGCTTCCTCGTCGCCAAGCGACCGGTGCGCGAGGCCGGTCAGCACCCGCACCCGCGCAGCCTCATAGGGAACATCGAGCCGGCGCCAGGTCTCCGCAGCCTCCCGGAGCGCAGCGAGCGCCGCGCCCGCCTTGCCGTCCGCGAGGCCGACTGCCCCGCGCGCCTGCGACGCCATGGCGCGGAGATAAGGCGCGTCGAGCTCGAGTGCGAGGGCCGCGAGCTCGTTCGAGGCCTCGCGCGCCGCGTCGAGGTCGCCGGCGGCGAGCATGACCTCGACGTGGGCGGCGAGAATGCGTGCGCGTTCCCGTGGCTTGGCCGGCTCGCCGATGACACGCCGCATCGCGACGGCGGCCTGGGCGACCTTGCCTTCCGCCAGCCGCAGGAGCGCCAGCCCGGGCTGCGGATCGTGCCCCAGACGGTGGGCCTCGCGGTACGCGGCCTCCGCGGCCTGGCTTTCGCCCCGCAGTCGGTGCAGCTCCGCCAGCTCGTAGCGCGCGCCGCCGGCGCCCCGGCGCGGCGGCGGACGGGACATCCAGTCGCTGGCGCGAACGGCCTCATGGAGCGCGTCGGGCCACGCCCCGTGCAGCTGCAGGAGCTCGGCGCGGCGCACCAGGCACACCCCGCGGTACGGAGTGAGCTCTGGCTGGGCCGCGCACCACCGTTCGAGAGCGGTGGTCCATTCCTGCGCGCGCCGAAGGTCGAAGACCTCATGGCACGCATCGATCACGGCACAGTAGATGTCGCCCACGAGGCCGGCGGACACTTCGCCGCTCGTCACCGCCACCATCACCTCGTCGAGCAGCACCGTGCCTCCGGCCGCGTCGCCCAGCCGGATCGTGGCCCGACCGTGCCCCATGCGGCCGATCGTCGCGAGATCGCGATCGCCATAGCGATCGCCGATCGCGGCCGCTCGCGCGAACGCGTCCGCGCCGGCCGCCGGGTCGCCTTCCGTCAGCGCTCGGAGTCCGATCGGGAGCAACGCGTACCCGCGCTCGACGCACTCGCCGTCCGCGCCGAGCAGGCGTTCTCCGCGGGCGATCCAGCCGCTGCACCGGGCAAGCTCGCCCTCGAGCAGGAATCGGAGCGCGAGCCAGAAGGCGCAGCGCGCCGCCGCGTGTTCCTCGCCGCGCGCCAGGTGTTCCCGATGAGCGCGGATCAGGAGGTCGATGTTCTCCGCATCCCGTCCGAGCATCCGGGCGGCCATGGCCAGACGCTCGACATCGATCGGGTCGAGTGGCGCCTCGCGGTCCGCGACCGAGAGACAGTCGTACGCCTCCGACCATACTCCCGACGCGAGCGCCGCGTGGCCCTGGGCGACGCCGCGGGAAGCCGGTGTCTCAGTGCCCGTCATCGAGCCCGTGCTTCACGGCGAACAATGCCGCCTGGGTACGGTCGCCGGCGTGGATCTTGGGCAGGATGGCGCTCACGTAGCCTTTGACCGTCCCTACGCTCAGGTGGAGCTCGGCCGCGATCTGCTTGTTCCCCATGCCCCTGGCCACCAGCCGTAGCACGTCGAGCTCGCGGGGCGTGAGGCCCGCGAACGGAGACGGCGCGGCCGGCGTCGCGACCTGACGCATGAGGTGCTGCTGCGCCCGCGGGTCCAGGGTCGGCACGCCGAGGGCGGCGGCGTGGATCGCCTGCACCAGCTGCGCCCGGAGCACGTCCTTCAGCAGATACCCCGTGGCCCCGGCCCGGATCGCATCTCGCACGCGCTCGTCGTCGGCGTAGGTCGTGAGGATGAGTACGCGCGGGCCGGTACCCTGGGACCGGATTCGCTCGGTCGCGGCCACGCCGTCGAGGCCCGGCATCAACAGATCCATCAGGACGACGTCGGGGTGGAGTCGGGTGGCTTCGCGCACCACCTGGTGCCCGTCGGCGGCCTCGCCGACGATCTCGATCGTCTCCCGCTCCTCGGACAGGATCATGCGGAGGCCTTCGCGGACGACCTGGTGGTCGTCGGCGATGAGCACCCGCACCGGACCGCGATGGCGCTCGGGCCGATCCGCGCTCATGGCCGCCCTCCCACCGGGTGCGGCACGGTGACCTCCACGAGGGTCCCCTCCCCCGGCAGCGACTCGATCCGCATGGTCCCCCCGATCGCGGTGGCGCGCTCCCGCATGGTGAGCAGGCCGAGGCCGCCCATCTGCACGGCGTGCTCCCCGGTATGCTCGACCGACGTCGTGAAGCCGGCGCCATCGTCGGACACCGCGAGCACTGTAGCCTGCGGGTCGCTCGCAAGGCGGAGCCGGGCGCTCGACGCGCGCGCGTGCCGCACGACGTTGCTCAGGGCTTCCTGAGCGATCCGGTAAAGCGCCTCCTCCTCCGGGAGCGAGCGCGGGCGGTACCGGTCGAGCTCGACCGCCACCGGCAGGGCGTCGCACGACACGTCCCCCGCGAGGAGGGCGAGCGCCTGGGCGAGGCCGTGGTGGCGAAGCCGGGCCCGCGCCGAGCCAGCCGGCGCGCTGGTCGACCGTTCGCCCGTCCGGCGGGCATCGTCGGGGCGGAGCTCGGCGAGCAGCACCCGCATCTCGTCGAGGGCGACCTGGCTGAGCTCGACCAGCCGGCGCGCCCGGCTCTCGCCCTCGTCGCGGTCGCGCGCGAACGCCGGGCCCAGGGTCTGCGCGATCAGTGTAAGGCTCGAGAGGTGCTGGGTGACCGCATCGTGCAGCTCGCGCGCGAGCCGCTGGCGCTCCTCGAGCACCGCCACCTGCTGCGCGCTGGCGTAGAGCCGGGCGTTCTCGATCGCGACGGCAAGCTGGTCGGCAATGATGCCGACGATCGCCGCGTCCTCTCCGTCGAACGGCTCGTCGCGCTCCACGTTGACCACGCCGAGCGCCCGGTCGCCCAGGAGAATCGGCGCCGCGAGCTCGGCCCGCGCGGCCGCCCCGCCAGGGGTCGGGAAGTACCGCGGGTCCTGGCTGACGTCGTTCACCATGATCGTGGTGCGGGTGCGGACTGCGGCGCCCATCAGGCCCTGAGCCACCGGGATCCGATACTCGCCGGGGATGAGCTGCTTGTAGTGGCCGCCTTTGACGCGGAGCACCAGCATGTTGGGCTGGTCGGGATCGATCAGCGGGATGGCGAGGTTGGGGAAGCCGAGCAGCTCGTGGATCGCGTCGGCGGCACGCTGGAGCAGCTCCTCGAGCCGGAGATCGGCGGTGACGAGGCGGGCGATCCGCGCCACCAGCGCCATACGCTCGCCGCGATACCGCTGGTCCTCGTAGCGGCGCGCGTTGGCGATGGCGATGGCAGCCGGCCGCGCGAACAGCGCCAGGGTTTCGACTTCCTCGACGCCCAGCCGGCCGCTGCCCGTGCCGACGCCGAGGAAGCCGATCATCCGGCCGTCCCACTCGATCGGCAAGCCGATGACGGAGTGGTCGGCGAAGTCGGGCTGGGTCGGGTGGGGCAGGTCGCCGTAGCGCTCGAGCACCACGGGAGTGCCGCGCTCGAGCACCACGCCGGCGAGCCCGACGCCGCGCGGCATCTCCGCGCCAGCTTCGTCCGGCGGCATCTGGTAGCCGGCCGCGGTGCGCACCAAATCCCGGTCGGGATCTACCAGGCCGATGGTGCCGTGCTCGGCGCCAATCAGCTCGCAGGCATGACGCAGAATGCTCTCCAGCAACGGCTGCAGTTCCAGCTCGCCGCTGATGGTCTCGACCACGGCCCGTACGTTCTGCTGCTGGCGGAACAAGCGGCGGAGCTGGCCGGTGTTCGGCTCCGACGCCGCGGGCGGTGCGATGTCCCTCGTCATGTGCACCGATCTTGCCATCCGCTCCCACCCGCCGCAAGCCCGCGGGGAGGCGGGTGACCGCGGAGGGGTGGATTCCCTGTCCTTCGGCGGGTGGGAGCCCAGCGAACGTCGGACCCGCGTCCCGCCCCGGGCCGGATGGGTCGTCGCGTGACCGCGGCCGATATTGCGGCGCGTGCCACCCGAGAGACGAATGAAGCTCAGAATTTGCGACGGGGAGTTCGAGCGCATCCTGCCGGCCACGGCTGCGCTGATCGATGAGGCGTTCGGGCCCACGAACCGGTTGCCCGGTACCGAGATCACGCTCGCGGCGGAAGGCCGCTGGCTGTCGGCCACCGTCCTGCCGCTGACCGACGACGGTGTGTACCTGATGGCCGGCGGCCCCGGACTCGGCGTGATTGCCATGGGGCGCACGCCCTGGCTCGATGCCAAGCGGCAGTTCCAGGCCTTTCTGACCCAGGAGATGTCCGAGACCCGCGGCTGATTGCTGCGCGTCCGCCTCCCCTGCGCGTTAGCGCACCCCGGCCTCCGCCCATCCCACCGGCTTTCCCTGGTTCTGTCGGTCCAGCCAGGCCTTGAGCGGCGCGAAATACTCCAGCAACGCCCCGGCATCGAACCCGGACTCGCCGGTCATCTGCTTGAGCGTCTCGGGCCAGGGCCGGCTCGCGCCCGCCGCGAGCATCGTCTCCAGCTTGTCGCCTGCGGCCTTGCTGCCGAAATACGTGCAGCGATAGAGCGGCCCGGTGTAGCCCGCAGCCCGACACATCGCCCGATAGAACTGGAACTCCAGCACGTAGGCCAGGAAGTACCGGATGTACGGCGTGTTGCTCGCAACGTGGTACTTGGCGGCCGGATCGAAGTCACGCTCGCTTCGCGGGCTGGGCGGAGCCACCCCCTGGTACTTCGCCTTGAGCGCCCACCAGGCGGCGTTGTATCTCGCCGGCGGCGTCGCGCCGGAGAAGACGTCCCACCGCCAGCGGTCCACCAGCACGGCGAATGGCAGGAACACCACCTTGTCGAGCGCCTGAATGAGCAGCAGCGTCGTGTCGCTCGCCGCCGTGGGTACCGTGTCGAGCAGGCCGAGCCGATGCAGGTAATCCGGCGTGATGGCGAGCGCGATGGCATCGCCGATGGCTTCGTGAAAGCCGTCGTTGGCGCCGCTCTTGAACAGGTACGGCTGGTGCTCGTACGCCATCTGGTAGTAGTTGTGCCCGAGCTCGTGGTGCACCGTGACGAAATCCTCGGCGGTGGGCTCGATGCACATCTTGATCCGCACGTCGTGCCGATTGTCGATGTCCCAGGCGCTTGCGTGGCACACCACGTCGCGATCGCGCGGCCGGACGAGCAGAGACCGCCGCCAGAACATGGCGGGGAGCGGCGGCAAGCCCATCGAGGTGTAGAAGCCTTCGCCGTACTTCACCATGCCCTTGGCGTCCACGTGCCTGGCCGTGAGCAGCGCGCCGAGATCGTAGCCGGCGCCCGCGCTGCCGCCGGGCGTGAGCAAGGGGAAGATGTTTCCCCAGCCCTGCGCCCAGAGATCGCCGAGCAGGTGCGCGGGGATGAGACCATCCGGGGGAACTACGCGGGCGCCGTAGTGCTGGACCAGCCGGGCCCGCACGTATGCGTGCAGCGCGATGTACAGCGGCCGGAGCTGCGACCACAGTCGCTGGGTCTCGCGCTCGAACTGCGCCGGCCCCATGTCGTAGCCCGATCGCCACATTTCCCCCACGTCGGCAAAGCCGAGTCCACGGGCGCCCTCGTTGGCGAGCGTCACGAACCGGCGGTAGCGATCCCGCATGGGCGCGCCCACCTGGTGCCACCCCTCCCACGCGGCTCGCAGCTCCGCCGGCTTCCGGCTCTCCGCGAGGATGTGGCTGACGCCGTCGATCTGCAGACACTCCTGCCCGTGCTCGCCGCTCCGGCACCAGGTACCCTTGCCGTAGTCCGCGTCCATGCTCGCCAGGATGCGGCCCAGCTCGGCCGCTTCTGTGGGATCGGCCGGCGGCGGCGCGCTGACGCCCAGGCGAAGCAGCAGGAACTTCCGGCGGAGGTCCATCGGCAGCCTGAGGTGATCGAACCGCTTCGCGCCGATCGCGAACCGCCGCACGGCCCCGTTGTAGGCGGTCTGGGCGTCGGCGGTGAGCGCCTCGGTGTCGTCGGTGATGAAATTCTCGGCGACCCAGGAGGCCCGATTCTGCACGATGGAGAGGCTGTCGAGCGTGTGCTCCACCTGCGTCATGTAACGGGTGGCTTCGGCAACGGTTGGGGGAGACACGCGCTGGGCGAGCAGGGCAGCGGGTGACAGGCCCGCAAGCAGCGCGAGGAGCACAGATGGAACGGACATGGCCAGACCGGATGGAAGTCCCATAGGATGTTCGAGCGGCGCCGGGCAAGGAAGCGCTGGGTCAGCGCGGGTCCATGCGCGCCTTGCTCGAGAGGCCCCAGCGCAGGTTGGCGAACACCGCCGTTCGGTCCGGCTCGTCCAAGGCCTGATACGGCTCGCCGAAGCCGGTCGAGATCCAGAGCGCGGGGCTCACCCGGAACTCGATGCCGGCCGACCACTGCCCATCGTCCTTCTTGACCGCGCTGCCGCGATCCCAGCGCGACTCCCATTCGGACTCGAGAAACCCGTTCATGCGCGTCCCGCCGACGAGCATGCGGCCGCCGAAGCGGAGGGCCTTGTACTGAAGCGAGTCCACCGGCGAGCGCCGCGTATCCGCGTAGGTGGTCTGAGCGACCAGCTCGCCCCAGTCACCGAGCCCGAGCGAGCCGGTGAGCCAGAGGTCGAGGCCGGTCCACCGCCGATCGCCCAAGCGCGACTGCTCCAGCTGGACGCCGGTGGCTGCCACGAGCATGAGCGCGGAGGCGTTCCAGTGCGACCGCGCCCAGTCGGCGGCGAGCGACTCGATCGCCTGGCTCATGCACAGCTCGTTGGCGCGGGGGTCGAAGGTCTCCGGCGGCCCACCCAGCGAATCATTCCCGGGAAAGCAGTCGGCCGCGACGATTCTCGCGGCCACCGAATCGGTGAACCCCCGATTCCTGAGCGGGTCGCCGGCGTCGAGGAGCGGGAGCCGCAGGCCGAGCGCGACATCGGTCGAGGCCGTGTCGCCGGTGCTCCGCACGGTCCCCAGCGAAAGCTGGAGGTTGCTCACGGCGTACTTGTCCCAGCGCGTCTGGTACTCGCTCAGCCGCACCCTGGCCAGATAGAAGGCTGGTGTCGCCTCGAACGCGAGTCCCTGGCGAACGCGCCCGTCGGCCCCGACGCCCTGCAGGATGTCTGCGCCAAGGTTCTTGAGTGTCGTCGGGCGGGTGATGCTGGCCGGACTCGTGCCCAGGTAGACGAAGGCCGGGCTCTCGGGAACCGCGGTCCCGACCGCATCCGCGGCGGTGCCGGCGGCAGGATTTCCGTCGGGGACTTGCGCCGCTGCCGAGCGGGCGACCCAGGCGAGCGCCGCCGCGCAGGCGAGGGCTCGAGACCGGATCACGTGAGATTCACGCGCACGATGCCCGTATTCCCCACGCCGCCGCCGTTGCCCGCATCATTGAGCACGCCGGTCTCGGTCCAGCTCGCCCGCTGGATCCACGCCCCGACCGGATCGCTTGGGTTCCGCTGCCGCACGGTGAGCCGCACGCGCCACTGCGAGTCGGCGTGCCCGTAGACGCCCAGCCAGTATGCCAGCTTGCTGCCGTCCGGGAGCGGCGGGGTGAAGATCCAGTGGTCGGAGCGGTCGTCGCTCGTATCCTCCGGACCGATCGGGTGCCACTTCTCGCCCTGGCGAAAGACCCAGAGCTTGTACAGCACCTTGTGCGGGGTCTCTTCCGCGACGAAGAAATCCGTCAGGAAGTCTGGATCGATATCCACGCGATCCGGCGCCATGCCTGCCTCACGGTGAAGGTCGGTAAATTGGCGCGTCCGGTTCCGGACTCTGCGGCACGACGCCGAGCAGCTTTCGTCGGAGGCGGGCGAGGGTCGCGGCGCTGAGCGGACGACGGCCGCCCGTTCGCGCGGTCCGCTTTTTCGGGCGACGCTTGGCCGCGGGCCTTGCTGCGCCGTGTTTCGCCTTGCCGCGCTTCGCCTTTCCGCGGCCGGTCTTCCTGGACTTCGCCATGGTGACGTTCTCCTCTGTGAGACACCGGGCGGCGACGCGAGGTCCGCTGATGCAGCGGGAACGTCAGCGCCGCACCTGGTACGCCAGCTTCACGAAGAACCCGTCGCTCGTCCGGTGCAGCCGCGACCAGTTGAATTGGTCGTCGGTCTCGAGCGAGCTGCCATAGCCCAGGAACGCCACCGTTCCTGGCGTGGGCTCGAACGAGGCGAGCAGGTCCACCCGCAGCCCGTTGAAGTCGACCACCGGCTGCGCCGAGCCGCCGATATAGAGCGGTAGCCGGGTCACGGGATCGAGCAGCGCCGCCGTCCGGTCGGAGCGATATTCGCCGATGGCGCGGAAGAACAGCTCGCGACGCGGTTGATACTGGATGTTGAGCCGCGGAATGGTGGAGCGCGCGAACTCGCTGCCGTCGAGCCGATCGATCCGGAGGATGGTGGCGGTAAGTGCCGCCCGCAGCGTGGGCACCGGCCGCACGTCCACCTCGCCGGTGACCTGCCAGGCGCGGCCAGTGGCAGCCTCCTGGAAGATGGCGACGCGCCCGCGCTGATATTGCACATTGGCGCCAAATTGCCGCCACGTGGGCGTCGTCAGCTTGCCCCACCAGAGCACGCCGGAGAAGTCGTCGGCCGGCCGATAGACGGGCCCGTCGGCCGCGCCCACCGTGTAGTGCGCATAGGTCGAATCCTCGTAAGTGATGAAGTTGCGCTGCACGTGCCCTTCGAGGCTCCAGCCGCCGCGAAGCTGGAACGTCGCATCGGCCTGCTCATCGCCCTCGAGCCCGGGCCGGAAGCCGAAGTGATCGTAGGCCCAGGTGCGCTCGGGACCAAAGAACACGGTGAGGTTTTCGAGCCAGGCATGTCGCGCGCCGTACAGGGTGAACCGGTTGAATCCGTGCGCGTAGGCGACGTTGCTCCGAAGCGAGTTCACGAACCCGGCCTCGTCGTCGAAGCCGTTGCCCAGGCCCTTCACCAGGTAATTGAACCCCCAGGATCGCCCGGTCCGGTCGTACTCCGCCTGCCAGATGGGCGCCGTCCGAGTGCCGGAACTCTCGCTGGTGAACGAGGCGCCGTACTGGACCTGCGTATAGTAGAGGCCCCAGACGTAGCGGAAATCGCCGGCCAGCACGCGATTGTGGCTGGTGCCCTGGTCGCGGTTGGTGAAGGTGACGCCGGCGATCGAGTTGCGCCCAAAGTCGCGGCGAAGCCGGGTGATGTTGAACCAGGCGTCGCCCTCATCCGTTTGATCCACCGCCGTGAGATGGGCAACGCCGAGCTGCCCGAACTTGCCGGTGAGCTTGGAGCCGGCCTTGGGGTCCACGATTCGGCGCGTATACACCAGGGTCTGCGGCGTCCCGAAGAGCTCGATGCCCTCGAGGAAGAACGGCCGCTTCTCGGGAAAGAAGAGGGCGAACCGCTCGTTCACCGTCACCTGGCCCTGGTCGCTCTCGACCTGACTGAAGTCGGGGTTGATCGTCGCGTCCAGCGCGTAGCTGGTGAAGCCGAGCCGGAAGTTGAGGCCCGCATCGGGACTGACGCTCTCGCGGTCGAAGTGTTCCGTCACCTCGTCGCGGGTGCCGTTGGCGGTGGCGGTCACGAAGGGCTGGGCCTCGACCGCAACGCCCCGCTTGAGGTCGTGCAGCCCGCCGATCGCGCCTTCCTGGCCGAGAAAGCTGGCGTTCGCGCGGCGCGCGTCGGTCCAGGTATCGGTGTACCCGGTGCGCTTCACCACCCGCGTGACGTTGAAGCCCCAGCTCTGAGAGCGGCTCGAGGGATAGCGCAGGCTCTTGAACGGGATCCGAATTTCCACCTGGTAGCCGTCCGGTGTGATGCGCCCCTTCGACTCCCAGACGAAGTCGGGGTTGAGATCGGTGCTGCCGGGCACCAGACTCGACACCTGGCCCGCGCCCTCGCTTCGTACACCGTCGCTCTGGGCGCCCAGCGGATTGACGGCGAAGGTGAACGCGCGCCGGCGGTCGTGAAAGGTGTCGATGTCGAGCACGACGTGGTCGTCGTTGTCGAGGTTGTCGCGGTCGGCCACGGTGGCGCGGATGGCGGCAGGCACGCGGTCGTGCGCGATGATCCCGAACCAGATGGCATCCGGGGCGTACCAGACCAGCACCTCGGTATCCTCTTCCGCCCGCCGGCCATCCACCGGCTGGTATTGCCAGAAGCCCGTGAGACGCGTCGCCTGGCGCCAGACCGGCTCGTCCAGCGCGCCGTCCACCTGCATCGCTGCGGGCTCGAGCCGCGGGATGGTCGCCGTCGGCGAGCCTCGGCCTTCCACGACCGTCCCGTGGGTCGAGGAAGTGGTGTCCGCGCGGGGATCGGCGGAGACGACGGCCTGCACGAGCAGCAGAAGCGTGAGCACGTTGGGACGTTGTTGGGTTGTGGGAGCATGATGGCGGGGCTCGGGGCCGCGGCTAGGCCCGCCGCCGTCGCGTATGTCTCAATTTACGAACTGGACTGAATCGGTGTTTCCAGATCGGTTCGCCGCCTACGAATCGTCGGCGCCCGACAGACACGCACCGGGCCCGGTACCGCCAACCTCGGGTCGTCCAGCCCGGCCCCTGCCTGGAGCACACGGTCAATGAAGCTGGTGGGGTCCACGATAGCCCGCGCGATCAGCTACGGCTTAGCAGCCATCCTCTGGACGGTGCCGCGAGCCGCCGCCCAGCGGGTCGAGACCGGGTTTCTCGACCGCACGGTGGTCCAGGGCGCCCTCGCGTACCCCTACCAGGTGTTCGGGCCGGCCGGCTACGCCACCGCCCGCGCGTGGCCGGTCATCCTGTTCCTGCACGGCGCCGGCGAGCGCGGGTCGGACGGATCGCTGCAGACCACCGTGGGTCTGGCGCCCGCCGTCCGCCGCGACCGCTCGCGGTTCCCCGCTCTGATCGTCATGCCCCAGCTCCCGAAGGATTCCCAGTGGGTCGGGGCGCCGGCCGAGGCCGCGCTCGCGGCGTTGCACCGGACGATGGCGGAGTTCCGAGTGGACAGCAGCCGAGTCTATCTCACCGGCATCTCGATGGGAGGGCACGGCAGCTGGTACCTGGCTTTTCGCCACCCCGAGTTGTTCGCCGCGGTGGCGCCGATCTGCGGGTGGGTGACGGAGCGGCCGGACCTGCCGGGGTCGGTGCCGGTCGTGCCGGCCGACAGCGGGCCCCCACTCCCCGTGCTGGCCAGGAGGCTCCGGCGCATGCCGATCTGGATCTTCCACGGTGAGATGGACCAGGTCGTGCCTGTGGCCTCGTCGCGCGAGCCAGCCGGGGCGCTCCGGGCTGCCGGCGGCGACGCCCGCTATACCGAGCTGCTCGGCCTGGACCACAACGCCTGGGACGCCGCCTATGGGTCGCAGGCCTTTACCGATTGGCTGTTCGCGCAACGGCGAGCGCGTTGAGCGCAGCTCGCGCGGCGCAGGTGCCCAAGGCGCACGAGAGGCGAGCCCCGTGGGCATTGTCGCCATCGCGCCGCTCGCGTGTCACGTGCTCGGAAACACGTATGCGGTGCTCGAGCGCCTGGCGCCGTAAGGCAACCCCTTCCTTCATTCCCACGGCACGCGCAGGCTCGCGGAAGGACCCGCCTTCGCGGCAAACCCCGAGCGGCAGCGCCTCACATCCCGCCGAATCGACTTGTTCGGCCTCACGCGATGTCCAGACCGGCGTGACCGCTGGCCCCGCGCGCGTGACACGGCTAGGCTGCATGCCCAGCCACACCGGCCGTGAGTCACTCCAGGCTCGGAAATCCGTCCGATCGGAGGACCAGGTGTCCACGCTGCGCTTCAGAACCGCGATGTCGCTCGACGGATACAGCGCGGGCCCCGCGCAGAGCCGGGAGAACCCGCTCGGCATCGGCGGCACCCGGCTGCACGACTGGGCGTTCCCGCTGGCCGCGTGGCGCGTGCCCCACGGCCTCGAGGGGGGCGAGGTGAACGCGAGCACGGCCGTGATGGAGGAGCTGCTCGACAACGTCGGCGCGACCATCATGGGCCGGAACATGTTCGGTGGTCACCCGGGACCGTGGGACGAGCGCGAGCCATGGAGCGGCTGGTGGGGCACCAACCCGCCGTTCCATCATCCGGTGTTCGTGCTGACCCATCACCCGCGTCGACCCCTCGCGCTCGAGGGCGGGACGACGTTCACGTTCGTCACCGGCGGCATCGAGACCGCGCTCGCGCAGGCGCGCGAGGCGGCGCGCGGCCAGGACGTGGCGCTCGCGGGTGGGGCCGCTGTCGCCCGGCAGTTTCTCGATGCCGGGCTGGTGGACGAAATGGTGATTCATCTGGTGCCCATTCTGCTGGGCGGCGGTGAGCCCGTCTTCAAGGACGTGGTCGACCTGCACGGCCTGGAGCTCATCCACACGGTGCCAGCACCGGGTGTGGTCCATCTCAAGTTCGTGCGGAGCGGTCCGTCACATGCTCGCACGGTCGGGAGGAATGCATGATGACGAGTCGCAGCGCGATCCGGCCCGCGGCCGGTGAGGTCGCCCGTCTGATCGACCAGTTCGAGCGCGCCTGCGCCGGAGACGCGTGGCACGGTACTCCGGTGCGCACGATGCTGGACGACGTGGATGCCGGTCTCGCATCGGCCCGGCCCATTGCCGGCGCGCACACCATCTGGGAGCTGCTCGCCCACATCACCTGGTGGCTCGAGGCCGCGACACGTCGGCTGGATGGCGAGGTTGTCGAGGCGACGCACGACGAAGATTGGCCTCCGTCTCCGCCGCCCAGCTCGGCCCGCTGGACCGCCGCCCGGTCCGCGCTGGGGGCGGCGCACGAGCGGCTGATCGCGGCGGTAGGCCGGCTGAAGGACGAGGACCTGGAGAGACCGACACCGGGCAAGGACTACACGAAGTACGTCCTGCTGCATGGGGTCCTGCAGCACACGCTCTATCATGCCGGCCAGATCGGCCTGCTCAAACGTGCGGCGGGGCGGTGACCTCCAGTGGAGGGGTCCCCTTCGGGCACGGCCACGGGACGTCGCCGCGACCCTGTCGAAAGTCGCTGCCCCCGTTCGACGATCTGGTACCACTCCCGAACGAGGCAGACCCGATGCCGATGGTCATCGACACTGTCACCCACGTCCGGAGCCTGCTCGACCCGATGCTCGAGACGGCTGACGTGAGGCTCCTGCTCGACCAGCTGCCGGAGGACGTGCGGTTCGCCGTACGTGCGCCCGGCCGCAACCCCGTCACCGCCCGGCCCGCCGGCAAGGCGGCGATCTCCGACTACTTCGAGGCGCTGGGCGACCTGCTCCGCTGCTGGCAGGCGACCTACGCGTCGAACGACGGTGGCGTGGTGGCCCGGATCGAGGAAAGCTACGTGCTGCTGCCGGCGGGCCTCGCGGTCCAGAGCGAGCTGGCCCTCGTGTTCGAGCTGAGCGAGGGGACCATCACCGGCCTTCTCGTGGTCGAGGACCCGGCGCCGGCGTCCGCGGCCCCCGCGGGACGCGGGTGGTGATTCGCACCCGCGGGCAGGGCATCGTGCCGGAACGCCCGCGCCGTGCTCACGCGTGGAGCACGGCGACGTTCGGCGCGGCCCGCGGCAGGCCCGCATAACTGCGCGGGCCCTCCTGGAACCGGAACAACGACTCGAATTGCCGCGTCAGCGCAGGGTCTCCCTTGATCCGCACGAGACCCCGTCCGAGCGCGTCCGGCCAGCGGATGTCGCCCATCAGCACGTCTACCAGCGTCCGGAGCGTGGCCGTCGCCGTAACGGTCACGGGGTGACCGGGATCGCTCATGCAGACGTCCACGTCTTCCTCCTCACCGCGCTGAACCACGAACCACCAGTAGCGGCGTCGCCGCGGCTCGCCCTCGAGCTCGATGTGCACCACCGAGCGTCCCGACGGAAATGCTTCGACCGCCACGTGCCGTCGAAGCGACCACATGAGCACGGCCGGATCCAGCTCGTAGCCATGATAGTCGCGCGTGACCCACTTCCGCGCCCAGAGCCCCATGGCGTCGACGATCGGCCGGAGCTCCTCGCCTGCCGGCGTGAGGTGGTAGGAGACACCCTCCTGCTCCGAGCATCGGCGGATCACCCCGTCGTCCTCCAGGGACTTGAGCCGCTGCGACAGCACGGAGGGCGAGATGAGCGGCAGCGCGTGCCGGATCTCATTGAACCGGTGATAGCCGACCATGATCTCGCGCAGGATGAGCGGGACCCAGCGCTGCGCCAGGACCTCGGACGCCTGGGCAACGGGGCAGAAGGAACCGTAGCTCCGCGGCGGACACGTACTCATCGATCGCTCGGATTGTGGGGGGCGGGCGGTACGAATCTGATACTTGTCGCTGGCGGGCGCAAACCGGTACCATCATGCCGTCGCCACGAGGCCGCCATGCGGCCCGCGGCGACCAGGGCCGACTCGGGCTTGTCCGGGCGGTCGCGTCCCGCGGCTGAGATCGCGGGCACACTCTCGAACAGGAGATCGATCCATGCGCGCACTGACTCTGTCCCTGGGCCTGATGGTATGGGGGGCCGCGCTGCATGCGCAGGCCGCCACCCACGCGTCGTCCCATGCCCTGAAATGGGGCCCGGCCCCTGCCGTGTTCCCCCAGGGCGCCAAGATGGCGGTCGTGAGCGGTGACCCGGGCAAGGCCGAGGAGTTCACCGTGGACCTGTCGTTCCCGGCGGGCTACAAGATCCCGCCCCATTACCATCCCACCGCGGAGACGGTGACGGTCAAGAAGGGCACATTCCTCGTCGGTATGGGCGACACGCTGGACGTCGCCAAGGCCAAGTCGATGAAGGCCGGCGCCAGCGGCAGTCTGCCGGCGAACATGCACCACTTTGCCGTCACCAAGGGCGCGACGGTCGTCTCGGTGAAGTCGATGGGACCCTTCGCCATGACCTACGTGAATCCGGCGGACGATCCGAGTTCGGCGAACAAGTAGGCGACAAAATGGTCAGGCGGTCGGACGGTCCGACCGCCGACCGCGTTCAATGCACCACCACCGTCCCGTGCATCTCCGGGTGAATGTGACAGGTGTAGCTGTAGGTGCCAGGAGTCGCGAACGTCCGCTGGATCGAGGTGTTCGCGTTGGTGCCCTCGATGTTGGCCGGCGCACCGGCCTGAGCATCGAAAAAGACGTTGTGCCCCACCGCGCCGAAGGCGAACGTCACCGCCTCGCCCGCGTTCACCTCGAGCGACGACGGGGTGAACCTGAGATCGGCACTGGCCGCTACCGTGTGGGCGTCGGGTGGGGGGGCGGTGACATCCCCGCCGCCGCCATTGTCGGATCCGCAGCCGGCGGTGAGGGCGGCGCCGGCGAGCAGAACGAGCGCGAGTCTGGTCGTACGAGTCGACATGGTCTCTCCATCGAGATTGGGAGGCGGCAATATCAGAGGCGCCCGAGCGGTAAACCACCGCCGGCGGACAGGGCTCGATACCCACCCCGGTCGGGTCGGTTATCGTCCTGCGCTACCCCCACGGAAGCCACTATGACCCGACAGCCGGCGCTCCACGCCCGGGGCGCCGCGTCGACCCTCAGGTGAGGACCAGACTCATCTCCAGCTCGACGGCGCCATCGCGTTCCCGCAGCCTTCGCCGTGCATTCGCGCGGAACCCCAGACGCTCATAGAATCGCCGCGCCCGATGGTTGGTCTCCACGACCTGAAGCCGCACTTCGGCAGCGCCCTCCGATTGCGCCCAGCGCAGCACGGCGCCGACCAGAGCGTCGGCGCCGCCCAGCGCACGCCGGGAAGGGTCGACCCACATCGCTTGCAGCCATACGACCGACGGGTCCACCTCATCTCGCTGGCCAGCGACGATCCCGAATGGGCCCTCCGGATCCTCCAGCAGAAACGTCGCTGCGGGTGAGAGCCAGCGCCGCCACTCGGCGAGCGTCCTCGCGCGCTCGCGCTCATAAGTCGAGCCGAACGCTTCGGGAGCGTCGGCCAGGGCACGAAGCCGGACGTCACGCAGCATGCCTTCGTCGCCGCTGACGGCGCGTCGAACCCGCATGGTCACGAGATCACTTCCTTCCGTCCCTTACTCGGCGCGCACACACGTGTGGACCTTGAGGGTCACGGCCTGCGCTGCGCGCAGCCGCGCCAGTCTCCCGGTGGAGATGCATGGATAGAGCCTCCGCGCGCTGGCGCGGTGTCGGAGCCCTGGCTTACTTACGCCGGCCGCCCCTGGCCCTTTTCGACTCGGAGCCTCCGCGTGAACGATCCGGAGGACCGCCGCGAGGACGCGGAATCATCCGCGCTGGACGACACCCCGATCGGATCGCATTGGGACGGCCTGCTCGTCTGGATGCGCGGAACCTTCGCGGGCGCTGCTCGCGGCGCCACATCTGCCCCGCGAGCTGCGCTACCCGCCTCTTCCGCCCGGGCCGTCCCGCAAGGCAGATTTCCTGATCACCTGGGCACCCTATGACGTTCAAGCCGTCCGTCTGGAAGCCGATCGCCATCGTGGTGAGCGCCGTGAACCTGGTTGGAGTCGGGTTTGCAGCCGGTGCGGCGGAGCCGTGGCACGCGGGGATCCACGAGGCCCACGCGCTCGGCTTCGGACTCTGGGCGCAACGACTTCGGGAACGCTCGGGCGCCGGCGCGGACCTGCTCGAGGATCGCGACCGGCTCGACGCGCTCGAAGGCGAGGTTGGCACCATCCGTCGCGAGCTCACCGAGACCCAGGAACGACTCGACTTCGCCGAGCGGGTACTGGCCCAGGGACGCGAGACGCGGCGCCTCGGTCCGGACGGTGAGGCATGAGCGCCGACTGCTCGCGGTTCGAGCGCCGCCGGAATGACCGCGATGGCGCACGGTAGGATCTGTTACCTCGAGATCCCGACCGACGATGTCGAGCGCTCGGCGGCATTCTACACCGCTGTGTTCGGGTGGTCGACCCGCCTCCGGGGCGACGGGCAGCGCGCCTTCGACGACCCCACCGGCGGGGTCAGCGGCTCGTGGGTGCTCGGCCGCCCGCCCGCCCGGGACCCTGGCATGCTGCCCTACATTATGGTCGATCGGATCGGACCCGCCCTGGACAAGGTCGTCGCCGCTGGTGGAACGGTGTTGACGCCGGCGACCCCACTGGGCCAGCCGGGCGAGGCCTATGCCGTCGCCGCCGATCCGATGGGGAATGCCATCGGGCTCTACCAGCAGCCAGGCAGCTGAGCCCGACCCTCCGAACGCTCCTCTCATCGCCGCCGGGCAACTCGTTTCCAGCCGCGTCCGTCCCGGTTGCGACGCCGCAGACACCCCGATAGATCTCGTCATGGGCTCGCGCCCCGAACCAATCGCGGCCCTGTGACGACGATGACCTTTACTTCCACCGTGCCGCTGCGCCGGCAGATCGAACGCGTCTTCCCCGATCGACCGTTCGCCATCCAGCTCTGGGACGGAAGCAGCATCCCCGCCACCGCGGACGGGGCGCCGACCGTCACCGCGCGCTCCCCGCGTGTCCTGGGTCACCTTCTCCGCGCCCCCGGCCAGCTTGGCCTCGGCCGGGCCTACGTCGCCGGCGACATCGTCGTTGACGACCTCGACGCCGTAGTCGACGTCGCCGAGACGTGGCACCCGCCAGCGCTCACCCGAAGGATGCGGACGCGCCTCCTGCTCGCGGCGGCCCGGGCGAGAGGGCGCCTGTCCAAGCTGCCGCCGCCCACCGCTGAGCTACGGCCCAGGGGTGCGCTGCACAGCCGGACCCGGGATGCCGAGGCCGTTCGGCACCATTACGATGTCTCGAACGAGTTCTTCGCGTTGTTTCTTGATCAGTCGATGACCTACAGTTGCGCCTTCTTCTCGCGCGACGGCACCTCGCTGGAGTCGGCGCAGCAGGCCAAGCTCGAGCTGACCTGCCAGAAGCTGGCGCTCGAGCCGGGGCAGCGCGTTCTCGACGTCGGCTGCGGCTGGGGCGCCTTCGCGATTCACGCGGCCTCACACCACGGCGTGCAGGTCGTCGGTATCACCCTGTCGGAGCCGCAGGCGTCGCTGGCACGTGAGCGCGTGCGTGCCGCCGGCCTGACCGATCGCGTCAGCATTCGCGTCCAGGACTACCGCGATCTCGCCGGCGAGCGGTTCGACGCCATCGCCAGCATCGGCATGGTCGAGCACGTAGGGGCGAGCCGCATCGATCTGTACGCCCGCCAGCTCGCGGGGCTGCTCCGCGCGGGCGGCCGCCTGCTCAACCACGGCATCGCCCGTCTCTACGACGCCTCGGCCGGCATCTTCACCATGCGCTATGTCTTCCCCGACTCGGACCCGCTGCCCCTCTCGCGGGTGCAGCTCGCGCTGGAGCGCGCCGGCTTCATCACCGAGCACGTCGAAGGCTTTCAGATGGACTACGCCGAAACGCTGGGCCACTGGATTCGGCGGCTCGACGAGCACCGCGAAGAAGCCATCCGGCTCGCAGGGGAGGAGCGGGTGCGCGTCTGGCGACTGTACCTCCGCGGCGCGCGGAAGAACTTCGAGGACGGCTTCCTCTCGATCTATCAAGTTCGCTGCCGGCTCGGCGGGGGCTGACTGCGCCCGCGCCGGCGCGTGCTGCCGTCGCCGCTCTGGCCCGTCTCGCCGCTCCGCGGTAACCTTGGGGCCAACGCCTCGCCGGGCACCGCGTGTCCCACATCCAAAAACGCCCCATGCGGGCCATCGTCGTTCGAGCGTTCGGTGGTCCGGATGTGCTCACCCCGGGCACCGCCGACACACCCCTGCCCGGCGCGGGCGAAGTCCTGGTGCGCATCCGCGCCGTCGGCGTCAACTTCTCCGAGACCGAGCGGCGGCGCGGCGTCTACGATCCGCCGGGCCTGCCGTGGATTCCGGGCAACGAGGCGGCCGGGCTCGTCGAGGGGGTTGGCGCGGGAGTGGATGGCGGGTGGCTCGGCCGCCGGGTGGCGTTCTGGGCGCCGCGCACGAGCGGCACCTACGCGGAGTACGTCACGGCGCCGTCAGCCGCGCTGTTCGCCCTGCGCGACGGCATCGATTTCCCGGTCGCCGCGGCGCTTCCGGCCCAGGGGCTCACGGCCTACGGCCTGAGTCACGCCGCCACCGCGCTCGCCGAGGGGCAGACTGCGCTGATCCACGCCGCCGCGGGCGGTGTGGGAGCGCTCCTCGCGCAGCTCCTGCGCGAGCGCGGGGTTCGGGTGCTCGGAACGGCATCCACGGAGGCGAAGCGCGCGTTCATCCGGACGCTCGGCGCGGAGCCGCTGCCCTACGGCCCCGACCTGCCCGGCCTGGTCCGCGCCGCCACCAGCGGCCGCGGCGTCGATGCCGTCTTCGATTCGGTCGGCGGACCGACCCAGGCTGACAGCCTCGCCGCGCTCGCGCCCTACGGCGAGCTCGTGTTTTTCGGCGAGGCCGGCGGCGCGCCCGCGGCCATCCACCCGGACGAGCTGTACCCGCGCAGTCTCAAGGTGGGCGCCTTCTGGCTCGTCACCGACCCGCCGGAGCGCTGGGCCGCCGCGCGGGACGATTTGCAGCGGCGCGTCCTCGAGGGTCGCCTTCGCGTCACGCTCGGTGGAGCGTTGCCTCTGTCCCAAGCGGCGGCGGCGCATCGAGCGATCGAGGAACGACGGACGACCGGCAAGCTGGTGCTGATTCCCGAAGCCTGATGGTCAGGTGTCGCCGGCCTACCTGCCCGGCAGGTAGCTGCGCTCGGTGTGCCCGGCGAGCTGGTCGGGGTAGAAGTACACCGGGCGCAGGTCCCCAGCCGCGTAGCGCTCGGCCTCGTCGTTGAAGTGCGGCGTCTCCGGATGGCCGCTCTCGCCGCCGGCCGTCACGGCCATGGCTCGCACGCTATCCTGCCCGAACTCGACCACCGCCACGAAGCTGTTGCCGTAGGTGCCGTACCTCCGCCTGGTTCCCGGATACGTTCTGGCGCCGAACGAGGCCAGCGAGCCCCACCGCGCCGATGTGAACGGCACCGGAATGCTGGCGCCCGAGTCGGCGAACGGCTGCACGACGTCGCCGGTGAGCCGCTGGAAGCGATTGACCTCGCCCCAGGGCGTGCGCCATGTCCCGAAATCCCGAGTGAGACGACCCACTGCCGCCGCGAGCGCGCCGAGCCGCTCGGCGGGCGTGGCGCGCGTGGCCATGTAGTCGTAGACCGGCAGGCCGGCCTCCGCCGCGCCGGGGGCGCTGAGCGTCGCGAGCGTATCGCCCCAGTACACCGCGAGCGCGGTGGGCACCGACGTCGCCGACCAGCGGTAGTCCCACCGGCGAAGCGCCTCGATCGGCGCGCTCACTCTCGCCTTGATCGAGTCCCCCGCAGGCGTCGAGTCGTAGGCGCTCAGGAGCGGCGGCACCAGCCGCGCGAACGCGGTGAGGTAGCTGTCGAACGCGGCGTCCCTGAGGCGCTCGGGCGTAAAGTCCTTGCGTCCCTCGAGTACCCGGATGGCGTGAAGGCCGCGCGGGCTCTCGCCGGCGTTGTCCATGTACCTGGGGAAGTCCTGCGCCTTCGGGCTGTACGGACCTGCGGCCGAGTAGGGCCAGTCGTTGGTGTTCTGGATCCAGCCGTTGGGCGGATCCACCACGTGCGGGCTGTCCTCCACCCCGTGCACGCCATGCCACTCGGTTGCGGGGTCGCTGCCGTCCACCGGCTGGGTCCAGTCGAAGCGATCGTCGCGACGCGGCACGAACTGCGGATGGAAATAGGCGATGTGTCCGTCGGCATCCGCGTACACCGTATTGTTCGACGAGTTCGCGTGCAGCTCCATGACCTTGCGATACGCCGCGAGCGTCGTCGCCTTGGAGCGCAGGAACGACTGGCTCAAGGCCTCGATGGGCTTCTCCATGAGGCGGACGGTGATCCACTTGCCGTTTGCCGCCCGGACGACGGGTCCATGGTGCGTGCGATACACGGTAAACGTCCGGCTGGCCATCCCGCCGGTGGTCCGATAGGGCACCCTGATCCGCCAGGTCACGAGCGGCCGCTCCTCGGGCCCGTAGCGATAGTACAGGCGCCCGCCTTTCCGGACGATCGTCTCGGCGTACTCGTCGATCGCGTCGGCCCCGGTCGAGCTGTGCATCCAGCCCACCCGAGCGTTGAACCCCTGGTAGATGAAGAACTGGCCCCAGGTGGCGGCGCCGTACGCGTCGAGGCCCTCGTCGCTCGCCATCTGGAGCTCGGAGCGAAAGAAGAACGAGGTATGGGGATTGATGAGGAGCAGCGCGCGATGGTTCACCGTATTCGACGGCGCGATCGCGAAGGCGTTCGAGCCCGTCGGCTCATCGGACGCCGGCGGCGGCCGGCTTCCCACCATCGGCGCCGGCCGCGTTGCGCTGTCGCCGTAGAAGGCCGCCAGCGCGTCGAGCGATACGCTCTCGATGTCACCGCCGATGCTGCCCTCGCTGAAGCTGAGCGCCATCCACGGCTCGAATCGGGTGATGACCCGCGGCCGCACCTGCGGATGCGTATACAGGTAGTAGTTGAGGCCATCCGCCCAGCCGTCCATCAGACGGCGGAGCCACCCGGGGCTCGCGGCGTACTTCGCCCGCATGCTGTCGGGATCGATGAACAGCTTCATCCGCAGATCCTGCCAGACGGCGTCCTCCCCTTCGGCCTCGGCCAGGCGCCCCATCGAATTGAGATAGTTCGTCTCCACCCGGTTGAAGTCGTCCTCCGCCTGGGCGTAAATCATCCCGAACACCGCGTCGGCGTCCGTTCTCCCGTGAACGTGGGCAATGCCCCAGTCGTCCCGGACGATCGTGACGGCTCGCGCCTCATGCTCCCATCGGGCGAGCTCGATTCTGTCGGGAGCCGGGGTCGGGAGGTGGACGGCGGAGGTGGAGACGGCGGACAGGAACAGGAGGATGGCGTGCATGATTGCTCGTCGTCGCTGGGACGCCACGAATCTAGCCGAGCTTCGGCGCGCACGAAGCCCCTATGGCGACATGGCCCTGAGCGCCTCCACCGGGCCGAGCCCGGACGACGCCGCGAACGGGCTCCAGCGGTCCCGGGCCCGTGCGTCCTTCTTCACGAAGTCGTCCAGGAAATCCATCGTCGTCCGCATGACGGAAGTGTACGCCTGCGCGGTTTCCGCCGTTGCCGCGAGGACGCTCCTGAGCGCCGGGAACTCGACGCTCACCGCGCCCAGACTGGTGAAGTGATGGTGGTGCATCGCGGGCGCCGCCACGAGCCAGCGGTTCGACGCGGACAGCGAGCGGAGCAGAGTGAAGTCGGGCGTCATGAAGGCGTCGAGTCGCTCGTAGAAGTGCAGGATGGGGGCGTGTACGGCGGCGGCGCGGTAGGCCGGCAGCGCTTCCATGCTGCGCCGGCCGTTCGCGGTCCCGATCCCGCCATCCAAGCTGACCAGGGCTCCCACGCCCGGCTCCCTCATGGCCAGGAGCAGAGCCGCCCGCGCGCCGAAGCTGTGCCCCACGACACCGATCGGCCCGCGCAGCACGTCGGCTCGCGAGCCGGCGACCTCCTCGGCCACTGCCAGGTCTCGCGCCTGCTCCTCCGCCCGTTCACCGATTTGGCGGTCATCGGTCAACGGGCCGCTCACGAGCGTCGGTGACGGCGTCGTCCCCACGACATACCCGCGGCTCGCCAGGAACTCAGCCAGATAGGCCAGGTCCGGGACGGTCTCTCCGTTGCCTTGCGCCAGGAGAACCAAAGGGTAGCGGCCGTCGGCAGGGGCGGCGTCGCGCGCGGCGAGCATCGGGGCGCTCATCCAACGCTCGACGACCGAATCGGGCGCGCCGCGGGACTTGAGCATTGACAGCAGCTCGTCGAGCTGCTTGGGCGTGCTCACCCGGTAGTACTCGCGATACGTGAGCGGCCTGCCCGAGGACCCGCGAGCGGGATACCACATCGCCACCTCGACCGCGCGGGGCGCTCCGGCCACCGAGCGTCGGGAGGAGTCGGCCTGGATCACCTCGGTGAAGCCGACGGCCGACGCCGAGCGTGAGCGATCCTGGCCCGCAGCCGCTCCGAGTGGAGCGGCGGACAGCGTGCAGCACAGGAACAGGGCCGAACGGCGGCGGGACATGCGGCCTCCTGGGAGCGGACACGGCAGGAAAAGGGCACGGGTAAGACGCGTGACACCAGGCGGACCGCACATCGATGGCATCTTTGCGTACTGGAGACTTGCTGTCGTTTCACCCGACTGCCGCGGTGAGAACGTCGCGACAGCCTCGGGCTCGTCGTCGGGCGACCTATCGCGGCCCGCCCGACGAGAGCGGCTGGGGTGGGCTCAGCCTACCCCGAGACTCAGCCCTTCTTGGCGCTGAAGTGCCCGGTCTCGGAGTGGCCCTTGTACGTCATGGGCCGCATCTCGAACGTGCCCGTGAGGGAATCGCCCTTGAAGTGACTGAGCGTGCGAGTCACGACTTCCTCACCGAGCTTGCCGCTCTTATGCGGCGCCGACTCGGTGATGAAGCCGGTGTCCGAGCTCCACACCACGCGCGTGGCATAGCTCGAGCCGCTCGGCATCGAGACCGTGCCGACCAGCGCACCGGTGGTGTCCTTCTTCCACTGCATCGTGTACCGCTGCCCCGTGGTCGAGCTCGATTCGAACCGCTTGCCGGTCCACTTGCCGACGAGCTTCGACGCCAGGGCGACCGAGTCCGGCTGTGGCAAGGTGGCCGTCGTCCGTACGGACCGACCAGCCGGTCCGCTCAGGGCGATCAGCGATCCGATGCCAAGCGCGGCGTAGAACGCCAACTGCATGGGATCCTCCGATCTGTTTGGTCCCGCGGGCGCGAGCCTCTCCCGGCCGGCGGGACGGTGTACCCGCTCAGCCGAAGTAGCTGAACAGCCTGGCGGCGATCAGGGTGCCACCGATCAGCAGGGCCGCGCCGACGCACAGAAGCGCGACCAGTGTGAGCGCCAGCGGGCTATGCCCGGTCAGCGCCAGGATGCCGAGCACCACGGCGCCGACGCCGACCTCGGCCTCCCACCAGCCCGTGGCGGGATACCAGGTGTCCGACTCGGCGTAGCGGCTCGCCTCCGAGCGTAGCCACCGCGCCGAGCGGGCGAGGAGCGCCGTGGCGCCGCCCGCGGCGAGCAGCGCGCCGCCGAGCACGAGCACGCCGATGCCGAGCAGCACGGCGGGACTCACCCGCAGCAGCGCCAGCACGCCCAGCACGATCGCGGCGATCCCAGCCAGCGCCTGCATACCGAGCGCGCCCACGATCTCTTGGCGAGCCCGGCTCGCGACCGCCGGGGGCATGCCGCCGACATAGCGCCGCGACAGCGCCGCCCCGCCCGCCAGCAGCCCCGCGCCGAGCGCGATCATCGCGATCGCGGCGAGGGTCATCGGCAGCAGGCCGAGCAGGCCGAGGATCGCCAGCACCAGCGCGGCCGCGCCGCCGACCGCCTCGCCGAGCGAGCCGGCCTCCATCACGGACACCCGTGGCTCCCCCGGCTGGGGGACGACGGGGTCGCGCGTGAGGGTGTCGCGCGTGAGTGGGATTCCTCGATCGATCTCAACCATACCAACCTCCGCTTGTGGCGGACGACCGCTGGCCGGGCCGTCCAACGTACACGCACCGCCCGCCACCCCTGCCGCGTGGCGGCGGGGCGACGGGCATTGATCGTCACGATCAGGGCGCGGACCGAGAGGCGCTGGGACCGCGACCCCGGCACCAACGCCCCGATCCGCCGGCGTCGGCCAGGCGGTCGAGAGACGTCACACGGGGCGGCTCGAGGGTCGAACGACGATGGGGAATCGGGTGGGGACGGAGACTGACGGCGAGAGATCTATCCCAGAGTCCTACGGCACGAAGCAGCAGGATCGAACCAGCGACGACGGGACCTTCGTACGGCGACAACACGCCATATCCTTTCGGAAAGCTCTATCGCACACGATACAGCGCCGCGAGGTGATTACCGGGACCTGCATCACATTTTTGCCCGGCGTCGTGTCGCTGCGTCAAGTTGGCGCCCTCCGGAGGACGCATATACCTTGGCCGCCGATGCCCCCTCGAGTTCGTCACGGCCCCCACCCCGTCTGGCTGTTCGTCTCCGCCGCCTGGCTTGCCCCCGCGCTCCTGGCCGTGCTCAAGGAGTACATCCGGGGCGTGCTAGGCGGAGGACCGGCCCCGGATCCGCGCGTCGCCGCCTTCGAGGGCGGTGACTGGCTGCTCTACGCCTTCCTCACACCGCTCGTGTTTCTGCTCGCGCGCAGATATCCCCTGGAGAAGGGAGCACTCACCGCTCGGCTCGCCTTGCATGCGGCCGCGGCCATCCTGCTCTGCGCGGTGTGGGCGCTCGCCGGAGTCGCGCTGAGCAACGCGCTGTTCGGAACGACCCCGTACGGAGGAGGCACGTTCAACTGGTTTCTGACCTCGCTGCCGTTCGGGGTCGCCGTGTATTTCGCGCTGGTGGGCATCGAGCACGGCATCTTCTACTTCGTGCAGGCACGCCAGCGCGAGACGCAGGCGGCTCGACTCGAGGCGCATCTCGCGGAAGCCCGGATGGCTGCGCTCCGGGCCCAGCTTCAGCCGCACTTCCTGCTCAACAGCCTCAACGCGGCCACCGTCGTCGTACGAGACCGCGACACGGTCACCGCCGTCCGAGTGCTCGAGCGGCTGGGCGACATGCTGCGCCGCGTGACCCGGCCCGACCGACCCCAGGAAGTGCCGCTGGCCGAGGAGCTCGAGTTCGTGCGGCAGTATCTCGATATCGAGATGGTCCGGTTCTCGGACCGCCTGAGGCCGATCTTTGCCATAGATCCGGCGGTGCTCGCCGCCGCCGTGCCCGAGCTGTTGCTGCAGCCGCTGGTCGAGAACGCCCTCCGACATGGCCTCGCGCAGCGCCAGGGTGCAACGCTGCTCCGCATCGAGGCACGCCGGGAGGAGGGCGAGCTGGTGCTCAGTGTGACCGACGACGGGCCCGGCCCGGCGCAATCGGGGGAAGGAATCGGCCTGGGAGCCACCCGGCAGCGGCTTGCGACACTCTACGGCGATCGCGCTCGTCTGGAGCTGGCAGGGACGCCAGACGGCGGCGCCCGCGCGACCGTGCGCCTTCCCTACCGCGAGCCGGAGCGTGCCCCGTGAGCCGAATTCGAGCCCTGATCGTGGACGACGAACCGCTCGCGCGTCGAGGCATCCGGCAACTCCTGGCCGCCTTTCCGGACGTGGACGTGGCCGCTGAGTGCGGGAATGGGGGTGACGCGGTGCGCGCGCTCGCCGCGGAGTGTCCCGATCTCGTGTTTCTGGACGTGGAGATGCCTGGGCTCGGTGGGCTCGACGTGATCAACGTGCATGGCGCGGACCGCATGCCGCTGATGGTCTTCATCACGGCGCATCAGGAATACGCGGTGCGGGCGTTCGACACGCAGGCCGTGGACTATCTGGTCAAGCCGCTCTCCGAGGCACGATTCAGCGCCATGATGCGTCGCGTCTACCGGCGTCTGCGTGATCAGGGCCAGGGTCCTCGTCTCGAGGTGGCCGGCGCGGCTGGCCCCATCTGGCTCGATGCCGGCGAGATCGACTGGATCGAGGCCTCGGGGGACCATGCCGTCATCCACGCCAGCGGTGCGCGTCATCGCGTTCGCGCGCCCTTGGCGAACCTCGAGGCGCGCCTCGATCCCGGCCGCTTCGCCCGGGTCCACCGCTCCGCGCTTGTCCGGCTGGATCAGGTGCGCGGCCTGCACAGGGCACTGAGCGGCGAGACCGTGCTGGTGCTGCGGGATGGAACCGTGCTGCCGCTGAGCCGGCGGCGGGCCGCGAAGATCAGGGGTTTGTTGAGTCCGACGCACCGCTCGCCGGCCAACAGCGACCGTTCGGCGCGCGAACGTTGACGCGGGGGCTGCCGGGTGCCACCCTGACGTCCGATGAGCGCCGGCCTCGAGCAGCCTGCCCTCCAGCCGCGGGTCCCCACCGCGACGAGGATCGTGTCCGTGGATCTGGTCCGCGGCGCGGTCATGATCCTCATGGCGATCGACCACGTCCGGGTGTACTCGGGGATCCCCGCCGGCGGCCCTACGCCCGGGATCTTCTTCACCCGCTGGATCACCCACTTCTGCGCACCCGCCTTCATCTTTCTGGCCGGCACGAGCGCGTTCCTGTACGGCCGCCGCCATCCCGATCTGCCGCGTTTTCTCGTGACCCGGGGCCTGTGGCTCGTGCTGCTCGAGCTGACCGTCATCCGCGTGGCGTGGACCTTCAACCTCGACTTTGCCCATTACCTGCTCGCGGGTGTCATCTGGGCGATCGGCTGGTGCATGGTGCTGATGGCCGGCCTCGTCAGACTGCCGCTTCCGGTGGTCGGCGGCGTCGGGGTCGGCATCATCGTCATGCACAATGCCGTCATGCCGGCCCTGGTGCCCGCGCTGCCGCCGGCCCTCCGTGCCGTGCTCTACACGGCCTTCGCCGATGAGCCGATCGGCCCGCTGATGGTGCTGTATTCGATCGTCCCCTGGATCGGGGTGATGGCCGCGGGGTATGCGTTCGGATGGGTCCTGACGCTCGAGCCGGCCCGGCGCGACCGCATCTGTCGCGCAACGGGCGTGGTCGCCGTGGTGTTGTTTCTCGTGCTTCGTGGATCGAATCTCTACGGCGACCCGAGACCCTGGTCGGCCGGCGGACGCATGCCGACCGCGATCTCCTTCCTCAATACGACCAAGTATCCGGCATCGCTGAGCTTCCTCCTCATGACGCTGGGGCCCACCATCTGGCTGATGCCCCGGCTCGAGCGGGCCCGCGGCATGATCGCGCGGGCGGTCAACGTGTTCGGCCAGGTCCCGTTCTTCTACTACGTGCTCCACATTCCGCTGATCCACGCGCTCGCGCTGGGCGTATCCTGGATTCGCCAGGGTGCCGTGAGCCCGTGGCTGTTCGCGAACCATCCCATGGGCAATCCGCCGCCGCCGGAGGGCTACACCTGGAGCCTGGGCCTCCTCTACGCCGTCTGGGCGGTGACAATTCTGATCCTCTATCCCGCCTGTCGGCGGTTCGCCGACCTCAAGGCGCACAGCTCGGCCCGGTGGCTACGGTACCTCTGAGCACGACCAACGAACGAGGTCAGCGCCTCCGCTCGCCCTACGGTGCGAGCGGCTCCGGATCGGCACGGGGCGCCACGTGCCGAGACGCCCCGGTCGCTACCGAGCGTGCGAGCAGGCTGGCGAAGTCCGGGTCCCGCACCTCCCATTCCTCCCGCGGGCAGCTCACCACGCGGGTCTCGTGGTCGCTCATGAGCTCGAGGGTGACGTGCGTGTCCACCTCGCCCTTCCGGACCGATGGCCGGGCGTGAACGAACCAGGTACGGCCCTGGTGGAAGAAAAACTCCCGGCTGTGCATCCCCGTCTCTCCGCCGTGTCCTCACTTCACAGTCTGAGAAAATCGCCCGCGCGTCAACTGTCGAGAGTTGAACGCTGTCGAGGTCCGCGACACCGTTCCCGCCGGTGCTGCAGTGTCTGACACCTGCGCCGAACCCTGTAGCTCGCGTCACCGCCGCCGCGCGGAGTGCAGGCTATGCATGTCCTGTCACCGAACCCGGCCGGGACGATGGGCACCAGCTCTAGACCACTCTCACAGCAGACCGTTGTCATCACGGGCGCCTCCAGTGGAATCGGCTGGTGCACGGCGCACCACCTGGCGGCGCGCGGCGCCCGCGTTGTGGTCACGGCCCGGCGCGGAGACGTGCTCGCGCGGCTGGTGGCCGAGATCGAGAGGGCCGGCGGGCAGGCCCTGGCCGTCGCTGGTGACGTTACGTCGGAGCCAGACCTTCGGCGCGTGGCCGGGGCCGCGGTCGAAAGGTTCCGCGGCATCGATACCTGGATCAACAGCGCCGCCGTATTCATTCAGGGCTCGGTCACCGCTGTCGAACTCGACGAGTTCCGGCGGGTCCTGGATGTCAATTTCGTCGGCTACGTGAACGGCACGCGGTGCGCGCTCGAGTGGATGCTGCCGGCAGGCCGCGGAAGCATCATCCAGGTGTCCTCGATGGCCGGACGCCGCGGCCCCGCGTGGACCAGCGCGTACGCCGCCTCCAAGTTCGCGATCGACGGGTTCACCCAATCGCTCCGGACCGAGCTCTGGGGCCGCGGGGTCCAGGTCTCGACGATCTACCTGCCGGCCGTGGACACGCCCGTCTACGGACATTCCCGCGGCAAGTTCGGCACGGTGCCGAAGCCTCCGCCGCCGGTCACCGATCCCACGGTCGTCGCGCGGGAGATCGCCAGGCTGGCCGAGCATCCGGCGCCCGAGCGGGTCCTGGGTGCCTTTGCGCAGTTCTACGTCCGGCTACCGCTGCTGCCACCCAGGATGGGCGATTGGCTCCTGCAGCACACGGCCGGCTTCACCCGAAGCGACATCCCGACGACCGGTGACAACCTGGACCATCCCCTGGACGAGCCGCCATGCGCGCGCGGCGGCTGGGGCCGCGCCGGCTGGCGTGGCCTCACGTTTGGCGAGGTGGCGAGGGTGCTGCCCTGGGAGACGCTGCTCGGCACCGCACTCGTCACAGCGACGGCCTGGGCCGGCGCGCGCCGACTCGGCCGCAGGCTGAGCCATTGACCCGGCGCTTACCCCTGTAATGCAATAGCCTGCGCGCCCACCGGCACGAGGGTTGCCGCGACCGCCTCCCCGGGTGGATCGGAAGCCCGCCACCAGCCCCAGATCAAGGCAAACCCGCCGCGAGGCGGGGACGCAAAGCCAGGAGTCTCGCGTCCTGCGAGACCGTCCGGTTGCCTGAGCACGGACGGCACCACCATAGCCGGGAGCACCCATGCGGCGTACCATCCTTCTTTCGTTGGCTCTTCCTCTCTGCCTCAGCGCGCAGGCCGTGGCGCAGACCTGCGTCGGCATGCCCTCGTTCGCGACGGGCCGGATGCAGGTGTCCGGGGGCGCCCAGTTCGCCGATGGCGGGAACAGCGTCGGCGCTTTGTTCGGCTACGGCGCGCCCAAGGGCCTGTACGGCAAGGCGGGCATCGGCAGCACCTCGTACGATGCCTTCAACGGCTCGTCGTTCGACCTGAACTTCGCCGGCGGGTACCAGATCAAGATGCAGCATAGGGCCGCCGAGCTCTGCCCGGTTGCCAACCTGTCGTTCGGGTCGGGCCCCAACAACGTCCTCGGCAGCGGCGTGGACGTGTCGAATCGCACGTTCTCGTTCGGCGCGGCGTTCGGCGGCTCGGTGGGCCGGAACCCGCAGGTCCGGATTCTGCCCAACGCCAGCTTCCAGTTCGCCGACACCCGCGCGAGCGTGGACGACGGCACCTCGTCGGCTTCGGACTCGCAGACCTACGGGCTGCTCACGCTGGGCACGGGCTTCGTGTTCAATTCGCGGTATAGCCTGAATCCGAGCATCATCGTCCCGGTGGGCCTGGATGGCGCCAATGCGTCGTTCGGCCTGATGGGCGCGATAAACTTCGGTCGCTGACGCACCCCATGCGGAAGGGCAGGCCGCGATCGTCGTTCGGGTCGCGGCCTGCCCTTCTCGTTCACCAGATGTTCGACTCGCCCGACCGACATTTGCCGGGCCGGCGGCTGCGATCCGCCAGCCTAGCGCCCGTGTCCTCCCAGTTAGTGCCAGCCGCGCCTGCCGCGCTGCCATTCTTCCGGTACCCAGGCGCAATACCGCGCCGGCGGAAGGGCATAGCGCCCCGGCGCCCAGGCCCAGCGGCTTCCGGCGCGATCCCGGCCGCCGCACGCTTTGCGCACTGTCCCTCGCCGCGCGACATTTCCCGCATCGCCTCCGCCTAGGGTGAATCCGTGCACTCTGATGACACCGGCCGGCCGGTCTGCGGCCGTGCGCGACTTGCGTCCCTGGCCATCTGCCTGACCGGATTTCTCCTTCCGCTCTCGACGGCAGTGGCCCAGCAGCCCCTTCGGGTCTCGCCCGCGCAGTTCCACTCGCTCGCGTGGCTCGAAGGGCGCTGGCGTGGGCGCACCGACCGCGGCCAGTGGTTTTACGAGTCCTACGCGCTGGTCAACGACTCGACGCTCGCGACCCACACCTACCCCGACTCCACCTTCGCCGCGCCGACCGACAGCAGCGAGATCCGGCTCCGCGGCAGCGAGGTGGTGAGTCAGTCGGGCAGGAAGCGGTGGCTGGCCGCCGCGCTCGACAGCAGCCACGTGCGTTTCGTGCCGGTCGCGGGCGCGCGCAACACCTTCACCTGGCGGCGCAAGTCTCCCGATGTATGGACGGCCACCCTGCGCTGGCCGGCCAAGATCGGACGGCGCACCCGTACGGTCGTATACCGCATGGAGCGGGTCGCTCGAGCTTCGCCGTCTCACTAGCGGCACGCCTCGGCGAATTCCCGCGGGTCCGACAGACCGACACCGGAGATGTGCACCATGTCCTCACGCATCGTCGGCCTCGATCACGTGCAGCTCGCCATGCCCGCGGGCGGCGAAGATCAGGCGCGCGCCTTCTACCACGACGTGCTGGGCTTCGAGGAAGTCGCCAAGCCGGAGGCCATGCGCGGACGCGGTGGCGTCTGGTTCCGGTCGGGCACCGTCAACCTTCACCTCGGCGTCGACCCCGAGTTCCGCGCGGCGACCAAGGCACATCCGGCGCTCCGGGTCGAGGGATTGCCGGCGTTCATCGTGCGCTGCACCAAGGCGGGCCATCCAGTCGAGCGCGACGTGCCGCTTCCCGGGATGGAGCGGGTTCACGTGAACGACCCGTTCGGGAACCGGATCGAGCTGCTCGAGTCGAGCTCCAAGACGGCGGACTGAGCGGGCCGGTATGGACGCCGCCATCCTGCGGAGTGGCGGGCAGGGACGGCGCGCAAGGGCCGAACACAGCGGCGGCGCCCGCCGGCAGGAGCCGAGCGCCGCCGTTCGTCCGTCGCACGATCTGCCGGGCTTTCTGAGGGCGGCCTTCTGATTCGCCGCTCCTCAGTCCGATCGTTCGGGCTCAGCTCCCCAAGTTCGGAAACTCTACGGCAATGATCCTGCCCTCGGTCCCCACGAGCCAACCCCGGGTTCGGCTGGCGAAGGCGGTGGCCCAGAAATTCGCCACGTTCGGCAACCGGTGCCACACCACGCCCTCATTGCCCGACCAGGCCGCGCCACCGGGCCCGGTAATCACCACCGTCCGTGCCGCCGGACCCGAATTTCCGGTCGGCACGTAGCTCAGACCGAACACGGCACCGTTGAACGGCGAGTGTGTGGCCGCCTGCCACGTCCGCCCCCCATCGCTCGAGACGGCGACGTTGTTCGATCGCCGATTCGGGTGGTCCAGGTCGCCGCCGGCGAGGATGCCGTGCAGGTGGTCGCGAAAGGCGACGGTGAACCCGCCCGACACCGGTGTGCCCTGGACGATTGGCGTGTCGAACGCCTTCCAGGTATCACCCCCGTCCGCCGTGCGGAGGATCCGCGCGTGCTCGGCGCCACCGGTGGTGATCCACCCCAGGTTGCTCCCGAAGGTGGCGACGCAGGTGCCGCTCGCGGCGAAGGCGGCCTCGCCCGGCTGTGCGGCCGGGAGCTTGTTCGAGATCAGGGACCAGTGCTGGCCGTCCTCGGTGCGAATGACGGGGAACCGTCCGTTCACCCCGTCGGCCATCGCGATGCCTCGCGTCGGGCTCCAGAACGCGAAGCAGTCGTAGAACGCATCGGGATTGTGGTTCTTGAACTGCAGCGTCCAGTGCTTCCCGCCGTCGGTGGTCTTGTAAACCCGCGCGTCGGTTCCAGTGCCGGCGGAGAGCAGGTACGCCACGCTGGCGCTTACCGCCTGGACATCGCGGAACTCGAGCGTTTCGGCGCCCGGCACTACCGCCGCATGCCAGTGCTTGCCACCGTCGGTGGTCAGGGTGTAGGTGCCGCCAGTGCCACTGGCCCAGGCCACGTTCTCGCTCACAGGGCTGATCGCCTGAAGGCGCTCGGTCGTGCCGCTTTCCTGGCGGATGAGCTTCGGGAGGGCGACGGCATCCACGACGCCGGTCGTCGGCGTGGCGGTCGACTCGGCGGTCGGCTCGTCGCTCGAACAGGCAAGAAAGAACGCGGCGCCAAAGGCGGTGACCGCGAGTGTGCGGATCGGGATGGTGTGCATGACAGATCTCCAGGGAGGGAGGGTCGTACCGACGCGGTCACTCTACGCGGCGACCGCACGGGCCGCAAGCCTGGTGCGTACGAGCGACAGCGATCGGCGAGGAGGTCCTTTCGCCGAGATAAGACTGCTGAGGGTTCGTGCCAGACCGATCGGGCAGTCTCCTGATGGGGAGGTGGAGGGCGCCGGGTCACGCTGGGGCAACGGCCAGGTGGTAGTCTCGGGCACCCTTCCTCCGGAGCCGCCCCAGTGCCACGCCGCCTACGACTCTTCACGCTCGCTCTCGCCTTCGTCCTTGCGCTTCGGCCACTCCCCGCCGGAGCGCAAACCATAGCCCCGCCTCGACCCTCGGTCCTCCGGGTGGCGGGAACGGTCGACTCGACCTCACCTGACTCCGTGCACCATTCGGGCTGGACCCAATCGAAAGGCGCGCTGGCCGGCGGAATGATCGGGGTCGTGGCCGGCCTGCTCGGGGCCTACGCAGTGCGGAAGGACGTCTATTCCAGCTCGGAGCTCTACCTAGAGGGAGCGACCTTGTTCGGTGCCCTGGGTGTCGTCCTCGGGTCTCTGGCGGGCGCCGAGGCGGAAGGCAAGTAATGGACGGGCGGACAGGCGGTCACGGGATCAGGCGGTCAAAGGTGTGGGCAGCGGTAGTAGGTGCCACTCGTGCGCCGTGTCCATCGACCCCT
>JBQCGH010000107.1:0-22220 GCA_051955835.1 Gemmatimonadales bacterium | reverse complement strand
GAGACACCTCCGGCTCCGCGCCGTACACGGTGAGCGCGTCCTTCACCGCGCTCACCGCGTCGGCGGCCTCGAGTGCCAGACTGCTCGAGGTGTAGTACAGCCGCAAACCCATTCCCACGCGGCGTCCGTCCCGCTCCAGTCCGAGCCCAAACACGGTTGGCCGGTACGGCGAAAGCGACGATTCCGTGGCTGCCTCGACCGCGCCGCCGGAGAATCTTGGCGCACGGATGCCGCCGGTGAGCGTCCATTGACCGTGAAGCGGAGCCAGCGGGGCGGCCAGAAGGCCGAGAACGAATGCCGCGCGGGAACAAGTGCGAGTCGACATGACTTAGCGCATCTCCAGTTTGAGCCAGCCGTTCGTCACGTTGTTCTCACCGCGGACCACCCAGTTCGACCCTGCGTGGAACTCGTTCGCGACCACGTCCTCGACCGCGTTCCCGATCAGATCGTCCTGCGAGGTCAAGAAGGAGTAGGCCGCCCGGAGAATCTTCTGCAGCGCGTTGGCTCGACGGTACGTCTTGCTCAGTCCGCTGGTGGTGTCCTTCCCCCCGGTGAGCACGCCGAGGGAGCTCTGGAGCGCATTTTGGAAGGCCTTGAACCGATTGCCATCCAGCCGGATCTGACAGGCACCATCATCGTCCTCGATGGCGATGATCCGGATATTCTGCCCAGGATGCGCCGCCTTGTAGGAGTTGAGCTGGGTTTGGGTGAAAAGCAGCACGCTGCCGCTCCAGTCGAGCCCGTTCTGGTCGAAGGCGTACGCGGACGCGGCGTGCTCGCCGGCACACTGATAGCTGGTGAGCGAATCGCTCGCGCCGGCCTGGCCCATGACATGGATCTCAAATTCGGGGCTGCCCTTCAACCAACCCTCAAAGTCCTGCACGAAATGCGCATAGGTCATGTACAGACCGATGGGCGGGGCCGGCGGCAGGCTTCCACCGCCGCCGCCCCCACCGCCTTCGCCCGGGCCCGGCAGCAGGTGGGCGACGGGTGCCGGGCCCTCGAAATCGGTCTCTGCCGGCACGACGGCCAGGACCGGGGTGGCCGGTGGAGCGTCAGGGCTGAGCAGGTGCCGGCGCCCCCGGATGTCGAAGGCGACCGGTACCTCGTGATCCTCGCGCTCGGTGGCGACCAGAATGTCCTCGCCGCCCCGCCAGGCGGCTCGATGGGCAGGCACGGGCAGGTAGAACTCGAGCGCGGGCGCCGAGGCGAGGTCGGCCTCGACGATCGCCTCGCCTTCGCCGGCGGCGCGGGCGAGCGTCCGGAGTGCCCGCCGATCGGTCGCTCGAAGCCAGCGCTGAAACGCCAGCTTGTGCTCCACGACGGTGGACCGATCGAGCGATTGCTTGACGTAGGCCCGGAAGCCCGGGTCGGCCAGCGCGAGCGCGACGCGTCGTGCCAGGCGCTCCTGGGCGGCGCGCGCTGCGGCGGGGTTGCCATGTCCGGGTGACCCGGGGGAAACTCGCACGGCAGCGGTGTCGGGCGGCGCGGTGGGGCCGGCGTCGGTGCGGTCGCTGCAGCCGCCGGCAGCGGCGAGCAGCGCGAGGATAGCGAGACGGGATGAACGAGACATGGCTCCTCCTGGAGTGAATCGCTCGCGCTGACGGCCGCGCCGGGTCCGACGGCGAGCGCAAGGTAGGAGGCGCCTTCAACGGGTTTCGGATCGCGTGTTCGCGGGAGGGAACGAAAAAAGGGCGGCCCATGGCCGCCCGGTGAGCATCACGCCTGCCAAACTGTTTTCGGTGGCTCGTCTCGGCGCCCCCGCTTTAGCGCGCCCGTTTCAGCCGCGAAGCGCCGACCGCGCCGCGCTCAGCGCGCGCTCCACGCCGTTTGGCGGCACGTCGAGGTGGAGCACGGCGCGGACCAGCGTCGGTCCAAGCACGCTGAACCGCACGCCCGAGCGCTCGGTCCGGCGGGCGAATTCTTCCCCCGTGAGGCTGGTGCCGCGCACGTCGAAGATCACGATGTTGGTGTCCACTCGCTCCGCGTCCACCGCGACTCCGGGCAGCTCGGCGAGGCCACGCGCCAGCCGGCGAGCGCGCTCATGGTCTTCCGCCAGCCGGTTGACATGGTATTCGAGGGCGTGAATGCCGGCCGCAGCAATGATCCCCGCCTGCCGCATCGCGCCCCCGAACCGATGCTTGAAGACCCACGCGGCTTCGATGAACGCCTTGGAGCCGGCGAGCACCGCGCCGACGGGCGCCCCCAGGCCCTTGGTCAGATCCAGCCACACGCTGTCGAACAGCCGGCCGAAGATTCGGGCCGCCGTGCCCGACGCGACGACGGCGTTCATGAGCCGCGCGCCGTCCATGTGACACGCGAGCCCGGCCGCGTGCCCGGCCGCGCACACTTCCTCGATTTGCGCCAGCGGCCAGCAGACCCCTCCGGCGATGTTCGCGGTCTGCTCGATCGACAGCGCACGGGTCCGCGGCATGAAGTGCACGAGGGGGCGAACCGCCTGTCGCACCTGCTCGGCCGTAAACATGCCGCGAGCACCGGGCAGCGGCCGCATGACGGCGCCCACCATCGCGGCCGGTCCCCCCGCCTCGTAGAGCAGCGGGTGGGCTGTCTCGTGCAGCAGGATCTCGTCGCCCGGCCGGCAATGGACCGCGAACGCGACCTGGTTGCACATCGTGCCCGACGGCAGGAACAACGCGGCCTCCTGCCCCAACAGCTCGGCGACCATGGCCTGCAGCCGGTTGACGGTCGGGTCCTCGCGGTTCTGCTCGTCACCCACCTCTGCCTCCGCCATGGCGCGGCGCATCGCCGCGGTGGGGCGGGTAACGGTGTCGCTGAAGAGGTCGACCGCGAAGGTGCTCATCTCACCACTCCATCAGCTCGAGCCGCCGGGCCGCGAGTCGCAGGGGCAGGAGGGTGGCCGTGAGGCAGAGGGCGATCACCACGATGCCCGCGGCCATGAGCGGCGGCGTCAGCGCGAGCCGCTGGCCGTGCTGCCAGGCCCGGAGCTGGGCTGCGACCGGCACCGCTTCGATCATGATCACGACGGCGAGCAGGCAGAGGCTCGCCATCATGTAGACGATACCGCCGTAGCTGGTAGGGATCTGGGCGGCGTTCTCGGTGCCGAACTGCGGGTAGAACACGCCGAAGGTGAGTGCGAGCGCGCTGACCGCGGTGGTGTACAGCACGATCGTCACCAGGCTCGCGCCCATCATGAACGGGCTGACGGCGAGGAGCGCATTGGTCAGCGCGGTGATCGCCACCGCGAGGACGAGAAGCGGGATCGTCCCCATCCAGTACTTGCTCCACAGAATGGCGCGGGGATCGAGCGGGCTCGAGCGGAGCAGCCACATCTGACGGCCCTCGAGCGACACGCCGGGAAAGATGAACCGCGCCGCCACCGCCGACAGCACGAACCCCGCCAGGCCGAGATTGAGGAACGAGATCATCGTGACCAGCGCGAACGGGATCTGCTCGCCCGAGTGGATCGGCAGGGACTTGATGTTGAAGATGTAGATCGCCACCAGCACCACGAGCAGGATGAGCTGGCTCCACTGCGTGTTGTCGCGGAAGAAGAGCCGAAGATCCTTGAAGAGGAACTCGCGCTTCTGGGGCGGCAGCCATCCGAGGAGCATCGCGAGCGGGCCACGCAGGGAGCGCCGGACCTTGCGCGACGCACCTTCCTGCGCCTTCGAGTAGCCCGGGTTGAACAGCTCCCGATGGACCACCGCGCCGAGCCCGACAGCGGCGGCCGCCGCGCCCCACAACTTGACGATCGGCCGCGGGTCGGCGATGCGGGTGAGCCAGTTCATCACCATCTCCGCCGACCACTCGCTCGGCAGCCACGGGCTGGTCGGCGTGCGCAGGACCTTGAGATAGTCCACGAAGTTCCGGAAGCCCTCGGGGCGAGCGAGCTGCTCCGGGCGGATGAACCGGAACAGCAGCACGAGCACCGCGACCGCGCCCAGTCCCACCAGCCCGAGCAGCTCTCGCGTGCGGCGGGCGGGGAACACGTTGACGAGCAGCACAGTGCCGATCGTGCCCACGACGCCGGGCAGCACCAGGTACGGGACCATCGCGGCCACCGCCACGAGCGGAAACAGCACGCCCCCGTGAAACACCGTCCCGTAGGCGGTCAAAATCGGCAGGGCCAGGAGTGCCACCATCCACGAGGAGTGGACGACCGTCTCGCCGAGCTTCGCGAGGTACAGCCGGAACCAGCCGATCGGCGCCGCGACCAGCAAGTCGAGGTCCTTGGCGAGGAAGAAGGTGCTGAGCGCGGTGATGATGTTGGACAGAAGCAGAATCGACAGGAAGGCGAGCAGGATGACGCTGAGCATCTTGCCGGCCAGCAGCGTCCCCAGGTCGGGCACCTGCCGGATATACGACAGGACCCGATAGGCGATGCCGAACACCGCGCTCCAGAACCCGACGCCGATGAGCGTGAGGAGCACGAACTTGGCCGGCGACCCACTCCGCTCATGGCGAAGCCGGACCAACACGCCCCGCCATTTGGGGGTGAGCACGGTCCAGAGGCTCGGCTGGGCGCGGGCCGGCGCCGTCACGCGTCGAGCACGGTATCGAGCCGCGGCATCTGGTGGCCGCCGGTCAGCTTGAGGAAGAGATCCTCGAGGCTCATCCCCTCGGACGAGGTCTGGGCGCGCAGCTCCGCCATGGTGCCGTGCGCGGCGATCCGGCCGCGGAACACGATGGCGATGCGGTCGCACATCACCTCCGCGATCTCCATGGTGTGCGTGCTCATCAGCACGGTGCCGCCCCGAGTCACGAACTCGCGGAACAGGTCCTTGAGCAGGCGCGCGCTCTTGGGGTCGAGGCCCACCATCGGTTCGTCCACCACGATCACCTCGGGGCGATGCACCAGTGCCCCGGCGATGATCAGCTTCTGCCGCATGCCGTGGCTGTACGTCTCGGTTAGCTCGCCCTTCCAGGGCGCCAGCTCGAACAAGGCGAGCAGCTCGTCGATCCGCCGCTCGACGGCCGTGCCCTGCATGCCGTACAGCGCGGCGGCGAAGCGCAGGAACTCCCCGCCCGTCAGCTTGTCGTAGACGAACGGGCGATCCGGGATGTACCCCAGCCTTGCCTTGGCCTCGAGCGGGTGGGCCTGGATATCGATCCCGCCCACCGTCACCGTGCCGCTGGTGGGTCGAAGGATGCCGGCGATCATGCGGATCGAGGTCGTCTTACCCGCGCCATTGGGGCCGAGAAGACCGAACAGCTCGCCGCGGGGCACCTCGAGATCGATGCCGTCCACCGCGGTGAACTTGCCGTACCGTTTGGTCAGTGCGTGCAGCCGGATCACCCCTGCGTCCTCCCCACGATGGCGTCGACCGCGGTCCGCGCCGCGGGATCTACGACCAGCCGGAGCTCTCGCTCCGGGCCGTCGCGCGGAAACGTCTCGACGAGGAGGATGGCCGCCTCCTCGTCCGTGAGCGCACCGCCGGCCGCGCCGACCAGCGGGGCCGCAACGCGGGCGAGCCCCCAGTCGTCGGCGCGCTGCCAGGCCGAGACCAATGCCCGGCGGATCTTCTCGCGCGGCGCGACCCCCCGCTCGTCGGCCACGACTACGTGAAGCACGAAGGCCGCGGCGAGATCGCCGGCGCCGGTCACGACGGCCGCACCCGCCTCCAGCGGCGTCGCCGTGCGTCGCTGTGCGGCAAACCGCGGGCCGCCGACCTCATCCAGGTGGGTCGCCGCGGCGCCCACCGGATCGAGGGCCGCATCGGCGGGCCGGAGAACCGCATCGGCCGGCTCCGTCGCCAGGTCGCCAACGACCACCGTGATCACCGGGATGGGATCGCCGCTGCGCACGAACGGGCGGGAAGTCGCCCGCCATCCACGGGTGGGAGTGGGCGGCGCAGCCGTCCGGCCCCAGTCGAGGACCGCTCGGCCGGCGTCGCGGCATCGAAGGATGTGATCATGTCGGCGCTGAATGCTAAGGGACCGCCCCCGTCCACCGGAACCCGTTGACCCTCGGCGTCGGCTTCGGGTAGCTTTCGGGGCTATGGCTCAGGAATACCTGGTCGTGCGGGGCGCCCGCGAGCACAACCTCAAGGACGTCTCGGTCTCGATCCCCCGCAATCGGCTCACCGTCATCACCGGGCTGTCCGGCTCGGGCAAGTCCTCGCTGGCCTTCGATACGATCTACGCCGAGGGGCAGCGGCGGTATGTCGAATCGCTGTCCGCGTATGCGCGTCAGTTCCTCGGGCTGATGGAGAAGCCGGACGTCGACGCCATCGAGGGGTTGTCCCCGGCCATCTCGATCGAACAGAAGACGAGCGGCCAGAACCCCCGTTCCACCGTCGGCACCGTCACCGAGATCTACGATTACCTGCGCCTGCTGTGGGCGCGGGTCGGCGTGCCGCACTGCCCGAACGACGGGACGCCGGTGGCCCGGCAGAGCGCCGGACAGATCACCGATGCCGTGCTCGGCTGGCCCGAGGAAACGCGCGTCGAGGTGCTCGCGCCCATCGTCCGTGGCCGCAAAGGCGAGTTTCGCGACCTATTCGAGGACGTACGCAAGCGTGGCTTCGTGCGCGTCCGAGTGGACGGCGAGACCTATGACCTGAGCGAGGTGCCGGCGCTCAATCGCCGGCAGAACCACGATATCGCGGTCGTGGTGGACCGGCTGGTGGTGCGCGCTTCCGACCGCTCCCGGCTGGCGGATTCGATCGAGACGGCCCTGAAGACCGCGGACGGCATCGTCGAGGTCGTTCGCTACGGGCGGACGCCGGTCGAGCGCACGTCCGTGGTGTTCTCCGAGCGCTTCGCCTGCCCGGTCTGCGGTCTCTCGCTGCCGGAGCTCGAGCCGCGGCAATTCTCCTTCAACTCGCCGTTCGGGGCCTGTCCGGACTGCCACGGCGTCGGCACCCGACGCGAGGTCAACGCGGATCTCGTGCTCGGCGACCCCAGCATCTCGATCCTCGAGGGCGTCGTGCTGCCCTGGGGCGAGCCGACCGGCTACCTGCGCAAGGTCGTGCTCCCCACGCTGGCCAAGGCGTTCAAGTTCGACCTCAACGCACCCTGGGGCGAGCACAGCGCCTCGGCGCAGCAGGCGCTCCTCTATGGCGCGCCGGGTACGTTCAAGTTCCAGACCGACGGCGGTCGCGGCCGGTCCGAGTACGAAAGCGAATGGGAGGGCATCCTCCGGAACGTCGAGCGGCGGTACGAAGAGTCGGCCAGCGACGCGGTACGCGTGTCGCTCGAGGAGTTCATGATCGAGCAGCCGTGCCAGACCTGCGGCGGGAAGCGGCTCAAGCCCGAGAGCCTCGCCGTGCTGGTGCACGGCCGTGGCATCGGCGATGTCGTGGACCTGCCGGTCGAGCGCGCGATCGAGTTCTTCGAGAGCATTCCGCTCCGCGGACACGGAGCCGGTGCGAACGGAAACGCCGCGGCCGTGGACGCCGACATCGCGGGTCCGATCCTCAAGGAAGTCGTGGATCTCCTGCGGTTCCTGCGCGACGTCGGGCTCGACTATCTCACGCTCGGCCGGGGCGCCACGTCGCTGTCCGGCGGCGAGACCCAGCGCATCCGGCTCGCGACGCAGATCGGCTCGCGCCTGGTGGGCGTGCTCTACATCCTGGACGAACCCAGCATCGGGTTGCATCAGCGCGACAACGAGCGGCTGCTGGCCACGCTCCGCGGGCTCCGCGATCTGGGCAATACCGTGATCGTGGTCGAGCATGACGCCGATACCATCGAGGCAGCGGACCACGTCATCGACCTCGGGCCGCGGGCCGGCCGGTTCGGCGGCGAGGTGATCGCCGAGGGCACGGTCGAGGAGATCCGGAGCCACGCCTCCTCGCTCACCGGCCGCTATCTCCGGCAGGAGCTGCGGGTGCCCGTGCCTGGCGGCCGGCGCGAGGCCGAGCCCAAGCACCGGCTCCGCGTGGTGGGCGCGCGGGCGAACAACCTGCACAACCTGACGGTGGACATCCCGCTCGGGGTGTTCACTGCGGTGACCGGGGTGTCGGGATCGGGCAAGTCCACACTGGTGACCGACATCCTCTACCAGGCGCTGGCGCGCCACTTCTACCGGGCCAAGGTCGTGCCCGGGGCGCACACGAGGATCGAGGGACTGGACCGGATCGACAAGGTCATCGACATCGACCAGAGCCCGATCGGTCGAACGCCGCGATCGAACCCGGCGACCTACACCGGCCTGTTCACGCCCATCCGGGAGCTGTTTACCCAGCTGCCCGACGCCAAGATGCGCGGCTATGGACCCGGGCGCTTCTCGTTCAACGTGAAGGGCGGCCGCTGCGAGGCGTGCCAGGGCGATGGCCTGGTCAAGATCGAGATGCACTTCCTGCCGGACGTCTACGTGCCGTGCGAGGTGTGCAAGGGCCGGCGCTACAACCGTGAGACGCTCGAAGTGCGCTACAAGGGACGGAGCATCGCCGACGTGCTGGACCTGACCGTCGCCGACGCGATGGACTTCTTCACCAACCAGCGGCGCATCGCCGAGAAGCTCGAGCTGCTCAACGACGTGGGCCTGGGCTACATCCACCTGGGGCAGGCGGCGACCACCCTGAGTGGCGGCGAGGCGCAACGGGTGAAGCTGGCCACCGAGCTGGCGAAGCGGGACACCGGACGCACCCTGTACATCCTGGACGAGCCGACCACCGGCCTTCACTTCGAAGACGTGCGGCTGCTGCTCGAGGTGCTGCACCGGCTGGTGGACAAGGGCAACAGCGTGGTCGTGATCGAGCACAACCTCGACGTCATCAAGACCGCTGATTGGATCATCGATCTCGGGCCCGAGGGGGGCGAGAACGGCGGCCGGATCGTCGCGGCAGGTACCCCGGAAGACGTGGCCCGCGTGGCGGAGAGCCACACGGGCCGATTCCTGCGCAAGACGCTCGAGCGCTGAGCTCGCCCGCGCTTCTACTTCTTGGGCGTGGCGGTCAGGCTCGGCGCTTTGGCCGACGGGTCGATCCTGAACCAGATCCACATGCCGCCGACCGCGTGGCCCGGTACGCCGCAGATGATGCGATAGGTGCCCTGGGCGGGTGCCGTGAACTTGATGACATCCGTGGCGCCCTGGGGAAGCCCCTCCACGACCTTGTTCGTGTAGGCGCGTGGAATGGCGGGATTGCCGCCGGAATTCGGCAACGGCCCCTCGCCTGATTCGATTTCCGCGCTGTGCGGCGTGCCGTCACCCTGCTCGAAGTTCCACACGTTGTTGGTGCCCGGCGGGACCGTGAGGGTCGCACCGCCGTTGGAGTAGCCGTCGAAAGTGAAGGGGCCCGCGACCAGGCGGAACGTGACGGTCTTGGAGCCCGCATCATACTTGACGTAGCCGGAATCACCCGCGCCCGCGCTGGCCGACGCGCCGGTGGTGGACGAGGTCCCGCTCGGGTTCGGGTTCATCTCGGTCGCCTGCTCCGTGGTGGTGTCGGTGGCAGTCGGGGACGCTGCGGACGAGTCGCGCGCGGCGCTGTCCGCGCCCGTGGCCGCGGCGCTGCTCGCCGGCGAGGCGGCTGCCGCCGAGGCGGCGGCCGTGTCCGCCGGGGCGGTGCGAGTGGAGGACGTGTCGGCAGATGCCGAGGCCGGCGCGGGGGCGGGTGCGGCCTCGGTCTTCGATCTGGACGAGCAGGCGGCGCCGAGAACGGCGGCTGCCAGTCCGAGCGCCAGCCGGTCGAAAATCCTGGAACTCATGTCTTCCTCACTTTGGGCGCTGGCGCCCGGTGAAACCCGCGCGGCTCCTGACCCGAAGTATTGCCGACCGGCCAGAAGGGATAGATGCTGCCGGTTCGCCCCGCAACCCAAACCCTGCATTGGGACGCCCTCGTGATCCGTAACCACCGTGTCGGACCGTTCGCCGTGCTCGCCGTCACCTGCGCTCTCATGGTCCCTGTGCCTGCCGCCGCCCAGCAGGCCGACTCCAGCCTGCTCACCCTGGCCCGGATCTACGGCTCGGGCGAGTTCGCCTCACAGCCGTTCGGGCCGTCGCGCTGGCTCGGCGACGGCGGCGCCTACACCACGCTCGAGCCGACCGAGGGCGGCGAAGGGCAGGACATCGTCCGCTACGACGTCGAGACCGGCCGGCGCGAGGTGCTCGTGACCACGCGCCAGCTCACGCCGCAAGGCACCGGCGAGCCGCTCGACGTCGAGGACTATGCCTGGTCCCCCGACCTCGACCGGCTGCTCGTCTTCACCAACACGAAGCCGGTCTGGCGGCTCAACACCCGGGGTGACTACTGGGTGCTCTACCGGAGCAGCGGCCGGCTCCTCCAGCTCGGCGGACGCGACGCCAAGCCATCGACCCTGATGTTCGCCAAGTTCTCGCCGGATGGCGGCCGCGTCGGGTATGTGCGGGAGAACAACCTGTACGTCGAGGACCTGGCGTCCGGCGCCATCACGCCGCTCACGACCGATGGCTCGCGCACGATGATCAACGGCACCTTCGACTGGGTGTACGAAGAAGAGTTGATGAACAACTACGCCGACGGGTGGCGCTGGAGTCCCGACGGCCGCGCGATCGCCTACTGGCAGCTCAACGCCGACCGGGTCCGGAACTACAGCCTGATCAACGACACCGACTCGTTGTATTCCCGCGCGATTCCGGTCCAGTACCCCAAGGTGGGCGAGGAGAACTCCGCGGCGCGCGTGGGCATCGTGCCAGCAACCGGCGGGCCCACGCGGTGGCTCGAGATCCCCGGCGACCCGCGCGACCACTACATCCCGCGGATGGACTGGGCGGCCGGCTCGACCGAGGTGCTCCTGCAGCGGCTCAACCGGCTGCAGAACACCGACGAGGTCATGCTGGGCGATGCCCGCACGGGCCAGGTCCACACGGTGCTCACCGAGCGCGACTCCACCTGGGTCGACGTGGTGGATGACGTCGTCTGGCTGAAGCAGGGGAAGGAGTTCACCTGGGTCAGCGAGCGCGACGGATGGAAGCACGTCTATGCCGTGTCGCGCGACGGCTCCAGCCGCCTCGTCACCCGCGGCAACTTCGACGTGCTGGAGGTCAAGGGAATCGATGACAAGGGCGGATGGCTCTACTATGTGGCCTCGCCCGCTAATCCGACCCAGAAGTACCTATTCCGCACCCGGCTCGACGGCAAAGGGACGCCGCAGCGCATCAGTCCGCAGGGGGAGCCCGGCACCCACGCGTACGATCGGGCACCCAACTACAAGTACGCGATCGAGAACTATTCCCGGCTCGGCACCCCGCCGGTGATCCGTCTGGTGCGCCTCCCCGGCAACGAGGTCATCCGCACGCTGGTGGACAACGCGGGCCTGCGCACGCGCGTGGGGGCGCTGCGGCGGCCCGGCGTGGAGTGGCTCAGCATCCCCGCCGCCGACGGCTCGAAGATGCCGGGCGTGCTGCTCAGGCCCGCCGACTTCGATTCCACCCGGAAGTACCCGCTCCTGTTCTTCGTCTACGGTGGGCCTGGGAATGCGGAGGTCGAGGACCAGTGGGGCGGCTACTATCTCTGGCATTCGATGCTTACCCAGAAGGGGTATCTGGTGGCGGTGGTGGACAATCGGGGAACGCCGGCGCCGCTTGGCCGCGCGTGGCGCAAGTCCATCTACGGCCAGCTCGGTGTGCTGGAGACGCAGGACCAGGCGGCGGCCGCCAAAGCGCTCTCGGCGCGGTCCTACGTCGATCCGAGCCGGATCGGCATCTGGGGCTGGAGCTATGGCGGATTCATGACGCTGAACGCGCTGTTTCAGCACCCCGACCTGTATCGGACCGGGGTGGCCGTTTCGCCCGTCACCCACTGGGCGCTGTACGACAACGTCTATACCGAGCGGTTCAACGGCCTCATCACCACCAACCGGGCGGGGTACGACCGTGGCTCGCCGATTTCCTACGTGGGCGGCTTCAGGGGCAATCTCCTGCTGGTGCACGGGAGCGGTGACGACAACGTGCACTTCCAGAACAGCGAGCTGCTGATCAACGCCCTGGTGGCGGCAAACAAACCGTTCCAGATGATGGACTATCCCAACCGGACCCACTGTCTTTGCCAGGGGAAGAACACGACGCTCCACCTGTTCACGCTCATTACCGGCTACCTGGATGAGCATCTGCTTGCGGCGCCGGCGGCGCCCCGGCAGCCCGCGGCGACAGGGAACTAGGTCAAGCGCGAGTCTTCCAGTCACCTCGAGCAGAGCTAACCGGGGGCATGCGTGGGCGCATGCCCCCGGTTGGCTTCGGCAGGTGACAGACCTCCCGCGACTTATGCACCCGCCCCAGAAGACCCGTCATCTCACGCGTTGCGGCCTCGCCGCTCCGCGGCCTACATTTGGGGTCCCACCCGCCTAGGGGGACCCCATGACCTACGAAGACATCGTGCAGCTGCTCGGCTACGCCGGTGGTCACGAGCAGGTCGTCCGGATCATGACGACGGACCGGACCGAGGTCGTCGGGATCCCGATGAGCGTGGATACCCACATCACGGCCCACGAGGTCTATCTGCGGCCGGCCGTCGGCGACCAGACCGAAATTGCGGTGTCGCTCGGCGCCATCGAGGCGGTCGAGCTCGTCTGACCCAGCTCGCCAGGCGTTCCGCCCTGAAACATCGCCGTGGTCGCTCACGTAGGGGCGGACCGGGAGGGCAAGGCTATGGATATGGAAGGCGTACTCGCAATCACGTTCATCTTCGGGGGAGGGACCCTGTTCCTGCTCTCGATCAGCCCGGTGGGCAAGGCACTGGCCGACCGGATTCGCAACAAGGGGGCGGTGGCCGCTTCCGATCCCGGGCTACTCGCCGAGGTAGACGCGCTGCGGGCCGAGGTGTCCGAGCTGCACGAACGGATGGACTTCGCCGAGCGCCTGCTGGCCCAGCGCCCGGAACCGGGGAAGGTCGGAGCGGGCGAGTGAATCCGGATCAGGTGTTCGCCATCATCATCTGCGCGCTCGCCGCATGGACGATCGGCCGCATCTTCCGTGGCCCGCTTGGCGAGGCACTCGCTCGCCGTATCGGCGGTGCACCGCATTCTGACGCCGCCCGCGAGGACGCCCACCAAGTCGCCGAACTCCAGGCGCGCCTGGCCGAGCTCGAGGAGCGGCTCGACTTCACGGAGCGCATGCTGCTCCAGGAGCGAAACGCCGGCGAGATCGATCGAGGGAGGGCCACGTGAGCCTGCTGCAGGTGCAGGTGCCGGTACCGCCCACGCCACCGGCGATCCCGGTGGATCCCAACGCGCTCGCGCACCACATGTCGGATCCGACGATGGTCCTGATCGCCGTCGCGCTCCTGACCGCCATCACGGTGGTGCTCTGGCCGCTCGCCCGGGCGCTCGGTCGGCGGCTCGAAGGCAAGCCGGCGGATACAGAGCTCCGAGGTGAGGTCGCGAGACTCCAACAGCGGCTCGGTGAGCTGGACGCGCTGCAGGAGCGCATGGTGGAGCTGGAGGAGCGGCTCGACTTTACCGAACGCCTGCTGGCCCAGGCGCGCGAGCCGAACCGGCTGGAGCGATAGGCACGGCCGTGGAGTTCACCGGGCAGGATGCCGTCGCCATCGTGGCGATCTGCGTCGGACTGGTGAAGATCCTCGGCCCGATCGTCGGGGCCGTCGCGGAGCGGATCCGGCGCGGCGAAAGCGAGTCGGGCGATGCCGCCCTCGCTGCCGAAGTGGATCACCTGCGCGGCCGATTGGCCGAGGTGGAGGAACGGTTAGATTTCGCCGAGCGTCTCCTGGCACGGGCACGCGAGGCCGACCAGTTGCCGGGGGGAGCCCAGCGATGATCACCCGCGAGGACATCCAGTCGTTTCTCGACCGGCTCGACGGCGGCGGACTGACCGTCAAGGAGGTCGAGCCCAATCTGTGGGTCGCCCGGACGCCGGACGACGCCGAGGTGGTCGTCCACTATGCCCCGCCCGTGGTCATCCTGCGGGTGCGGGTAATGGAGCTGCCCGCGAGCGAGCCGCGCCGGGGCGAGCTGTTCCGCCAGCTGCTCGAGTACAACGCGCGGGACCTGGTGCACGGATCGTACGGGCTCGAGGGCGACCACGTCGTCCTCACCGATACGCTCGAGCTGGAGAACCTGGACTTCAGCGAGTTCGAAGCCAGCTTCGACTCGGTCACGCTGGCGCTGGCCTCGCACCTGTCGGCGCTCGCGCCGTACCGGGAAAGGTGACGGGACATGGGACTCTTTGATCGCCTCTCGACCCTGATCCGGTCGAACATAAACGACCTGATCTCTCGGGCCGAGAACCCGGAGAAGATGCTCAACCAGCTGATCGTCGACATGAAGACGCAGCTGGCCAAGGCCAAGCAACAGGTGGCGTCGGCCATTGCCGACGAGAAGAAGCTCCAGTCCGACGCCGAGAACATGAAGAAGCAGGCGGAGGACTGGGAGCGGCGGGCCATGCTGGCCGTCCAGGAAGGGCGTGACGACATGGCCAAGCAGGCGCTCGGCCGCTACAACGAGCACCTGCAGAGCGCGCAGCAGCTCCACGAGACCTGGCTCCGGCACAAGGCAGAGACCGACGCGCTCAAGCTTTCGCTGCGCCAGCTCAACGACAAGATCGAGGAAGCCAAGCGGAAGAAGAACATCCTGGTGGCGCGCGCCAAGCGGGCCGAGGCGCAGCAGCGGATCCAGGAGACGATGTCGGGCATGTCGGACAAGAGCGCGTTCGAGTCGTTCGAGCGGATGGCCGAGAAGATCGAGGCCCATGAGCGTCGGGCCCTGGCCGCGGCGGAGCTCAACGAAGAGGTCTCCGGCGACCGCCTGGCCCAGCAGTTCGAGGCCCTCGAGTACAAGGGCAGCTCCGACCAGCAGCTCCTCGAGCTCAAGCAGCGCATGGGGCTCATCGCGCCCGGGGCATCGCAGCCGACCCGCCAGCTCAACAAGGGCGCCGCCACCGACGTCCACGACGCCGAGCTCGTCGAAGAGGGAGACGAAGGGCCCAACCGCTGATGGTGCGGGCGACGGACGACGGCCGGCGCGGCCTGCCCATCGGGTGGCTGCTGCTGGCCGTTGCGCTGGTAGCGCTGGTCGTCAAGACCATCGACCTCCTGCTGGTGGTCTTCCTGGCGGCCATCTTCGCCATTTACCTCGACGACCTGACCGACCTGCTGGAGGAGCGGCTCGCCATGCCGCGGCCGCTCGGCCTCTTGCTGACGCTGGCCGCGACGCTGGGCGCGTTGGTCGGGATCGTGCTCCTGATCGCCCCACCGGTCACCGAGCAGGTTCAGGATCTACTGAGCAACCTGCCGCAGTACCTCACGAACCTGGACACGAACCTGAACTCGCTGATGCGCAACATCCCGGTGTTGCGACGCGAGGCCACGCCGGGTGCCGACGGCCAGCCGGGCCTCCTCGCGACGGCGCTGGGCGAGATCTTGAGCTTTCTGCGCGGCGCCGCGGTGCCGTATCTCAAGGGCGGCGTCGAACTGCTGATCGAGGGCGTCAGCGTGCTGGTGATGGCGATCTTCATGGCGCGCCACCCCATGGTCTACTCGGAGGGCGTAGTCGCGCTGGTACCGCCTCGGCGGCGAACCCTCGCCCGGGCGATCCTGCAGGACCTGAACCTCACCATCCGCTCCTGGGTGCTGGGGCAGATCATCGCCATGGTGCTGCTCGCGGGACTCACCACTCTGGGGCTCTGGGCGCTCGGCATGCCGTACTTCCTGGCATTCGGCGTCTTCGCCGGCGTGGCCGCGATCGTGCCCTTCTTCGGCGTTCTGCTCTCCACCATTCTTCCGGCGCTGTTCGCGCTCGGCGTCTTCGGCGTGACCAAGGCGCTGCTGGTGGCCGCGCTCGGGGTGGTGGTGCACATCATCGAGGCCAATTTCGTGGCGCCCCTCGTGATGGAGCGGCAGGTGAACCTCCCGCCCGTGGTGACGATCGCGGGCGTGCTCATCATCGGCAAGCTGTTCGGTCTGGGCGGGCTCATCATCGCGGTGCCCATCCTGGCGCTGGCCATGATCCTGGTCCGCCACATCCTGCTTGGCGAGGTGTACGGCGACCCCGTCGGCGCGGTGAAGCCGACCGGAACGGTCCCGGCCGAAGCCGAGCGCACCATCCAACCTGCGCATACCTCCGGATGACTGCTCCCCGCTTCCTGATCGTGGCCGACGGCGACTTCGCGCCGATGACCTCCAAGACGGCCAACTCCGTCATTCGCTACCTGCCCGAGCGCACCGTCGGCGTGCTCGACCGCGTCCAGGCCGGCCGCGCCGTGCAGGACGTGCTCGGCTTCGGCGGCGCGTTGCCGATTGTCGGCTCGATGCGCGAGGGGCTGGCCCTCGGGCCGACCGCGGTGCTCATCGGGATCGCCCCCCAGGGCGGACGCATGCCTCCGGAATGGCGTGCGTGGCTGGCCGAGGCACTCGACCATGGCTGTGATCTCTGGAGCGGCCTTCACACCTTCTTGGGCGATGACCCCCTGCTGGCGGAGAAGGCGCGGGCCAAGGGCCGGAAGATTTTCGATCTGCGTCGGCCGCCCGCGGATCTACCCATCGCCTCGGGCAAGGCCAAGACGGTGGACCCGCTCGTGGTGCTCACGGTGGGTACCGACTGCAACGTGGGCAAGATGACCGCACAGCTTCAGCTCGCGCGGACGCTCAACGACCGCGGCGTGCGCACGCGTTTCGTGGCCACTGGGCAGACGGGCATCATGATCGAGGGCTGGGGAATCGCCGTGGACGCCGTGGTGGCCGACTTCATCGCCGGCGCGGCGGAACGGCTGGTGCTCGAGGGCGCGAAGGACGCGGATGTCGTGCTGGTCGAAGGGCAGGGGAGTATCAACCACCCCGGTTACTCGGGCGTCACGCTCGGCCTGCTCCACGGATCGTGCCCGGACGCCCTGATCCTCTGCCACCAGGTGACCCGCGAATACCTCGGTGATTACCGCCAGGCGGCGTGGCTCCGCATCCCGCCGCTCACCGACTACATCCGCCTGTATGAGACGGTCGGATCGGCAGTGCACCCGACCAAGGTCATCGGCATCTCGCTCAATACCTTCGACATGACGGACGCCGACGCGCGGCGCGCCTGCGAGACCGCCGCCCGGGACACGGGCCTTCCGGCCACGGATCCGGTGCGATTCGACTCGGCCCCGCTGGTCGACGCGATCGTGAGCGCGCAGGCACGGCACGCCCGGGCGCGGCGCTCGGCCTGAGCTCGGTGGGTCCGGGGTCATCAGAGCGAACGGGTGGGGGAATGCGTCGTGACACGCCTCCTTTGCCGCGCTCAGGGTGACTCCGAGGACAATCGCCAACCTGGCGGCACCCCCGGCAGTGTTTCGCGCCGGCAGGCGGCAATTCAATAGCATCCGGGCAGGGGCCGGCCGCCATCGTGGCGCATGCTCCCCGGCGCCCTCTCCCGCCTCCCTTCCGCCTTCCCGCTCCGCCGCGCGCTGGCTCACGCACACCCCGGGGAGCCCCTGGGCGCTTGGGTGCGTGTGAGCCGGTGGCCCCTCCACTTGCGCGCGGGCGGATGCGCTCTCCTGGCCAATCACGATCTCGGCTACCTGCTCCGCCGCTGCGCCCGCATCCTGCTGTCGCGCGGCGGGCGCCCAGCCGTGCTCACCGCGGAGCAGCTCATCGCGTGGAGGACGCTGCAGATCGTCGTCGCGAGCCCGTGCCTCCCGCCGCTCGAGGCGCTCCGCGCCCTCCATCCGCGGCTTCGCGTCACCCAGGGACGAATCGCTCTGCCGCTTGGCCTCGACGGCGCCGAACCGGCGCTGGCATTCTGCGCGGCGGCGCGCATTCCCGTGTCGGCGACGTGGATCGACTACCAGGACGCCGGTTCCGGTTGACGCGCGCCCCGCTGGGCCTCTATGGTTAGGGCTCGCCCACGCTCCCAGGCCTATGCTCGCATTCACCCTCGCCCCGCTCTTCACCTTCGGTGAAGTCATCCGCCGTCTGGCCGCCATCCTCCGCATCGATGGCGAAGAGCTCACCCGGGGCGGGATTCGTGTCCTCGGTATCTGGCTGCTCGCCTGGCTGGCGTACCGGGTCGTGCGGCTCGCGGCTCGGCGCATCGAGCTCGCGGTGGACGACGGCGACGATTCCGTCACCACGCTCCGCGAGCGCCGGGGTCAGACCATCGCCCAGCTCCTTCGGAGCGTCGGGCGAGTGGTCGTGCTGGCCATCGCCATCCTGCTCACCTTCAACGTCTTCATCGACATCGGCCCGATCCTGGCCGGCGCGGGCATCCTGGGCCTTGCCGTGTCGTTCGGCGCGCAGAGCCTGGTCAAGGACGTCATCAGCGGCTTCTTCATCCTCTTCGAGAACCAGTTCGCCATCGGCGATGTCATCGAGGTGGTCGGCAAGAGCGGTGTGGTGGAGAAGATGACGCTCCGGGTCGTGCAGCTTCGGGACGGCGAAGGAATCATGCACGTCGTCCCCAACGGCGAGATCAAGGTCGTGAGCAACAAGACCCGGGGCTGGGCCCGGGCGGTGGTGGATGTCGGCGTTCCGTACGACGAGAGCGTGGACCGCGCGATCGAGGTACTGAGGGACGAGGCCGCGCAGTTCTCCACCGACAAGGCCTGGGGCGCGCAGCTCGACGGGCCGGTCGAGGTGCTGGGCGTGGAGTCGCTGAGCGACAGCGCCGTGGTGCTGCGGACCGTCATTCGTACCCAGCCTGGCTCGCAGTGGAACGTCGCCCGTGAGTTCCGTCGCCGCATCAAGAACCGGTTCGACCGCGAGAACGTCGAAATTCCCTTCCCGCAGCGGCGCGTGCACGTGCGCATCGACGGCGGCCCCGACACCGACCCGATCGCGCACGCGGCCGGGGCCGCCGGCGGATGACCCTCCGGCTCCACAATACGCTCACCCGCCGCGTCGAGCCGTTCGTACCCCTGGAGCCGGGGCGCGTCTCGCTGTACACGTGCGGCCCCACGATCTACAGCTACGCCCACATCGGGAACTTCCGCACGTTCCTGTTCGAGGACCTCCTGCGCCGCTGGCTCGAGGCCAGCGGTTACGAGGTCTTTCACGTGATGAACCTGACCGACGTCGACGATCGAACCATCGCGGCGGCCCGCGCGCAAGGCGTGAGTCTCCGGCAGCACGTGGATCCGTTCGCGCGGGCATTCGAGGAGGACCGCGACTGGCTGCGCATCAAGCCGCCCACCGAGCAGCCGCGGGCCACCGAGTACATCGGGCCGATGATCGAGCTGATCCAGGGCCTGCTCGACCGCGGCGTCGCCTACGCCGGCGAGGACGGATCCATCTACTTCGCCATCGCCCGCTTCCCCGCGTACGGACGGCTGTCGCGCCTCGACCGGCGCGAGCTCCGGACCGGCGCCAGCGAACGGGTCCGCGCCGATGAGTACAGCAAGGAGGACGCGCGCGACTTCGTCCTCTGGAAGGCGGCGCAGCCGGAGGACGAAGCAGTCGGCGCGGCCTGGGACACGCCCTTCGGACGGGGACGGCCGGGCTGGCACATTGAGTGCTCGGCCATGGCGCTGGAGCTCATCCGCCGGCGGTTCGGCACCAGCGTGCTCGACATCCACGCCGGCGGGGTGGACCTGATCTTCCCGCACCACGAGAACGAGATCGCGCAGAGCTGCGCATTCACCGAGCGCGACGCCTTCGCCCGGTTCTGGCTGCACGGCGAGTTCCTGAAGATCGGCGGAACCAAGATGTCGAAGCGGTACGGGAACATCACCACGGCGCGCGACCTGCGCGAGGACGGCGTGGACCCGGGGGCGGTGCGGCTGCTCATGTTTCAGATCCACTACCGGAAGCAGCTCGATCTCACCGACGAGGCCATGGCGAGCGCCCGCGAGGGCTCCCGCCGGCTTGGCGAGTTCCAGAACCGACTGCTGTCCGCCGCGGGGCCGACCGATTCGCCGGTGGCGCTGGAGGTCGCCGAGCGGCTCGAGCGTGAACTGGGCGAGGCGCTCGATGACGACCTCAATGCGCCGCGCGCCGTGGCAGCCATGTTCGCCTTCGCCACCGCGGGAAACGTCGCGCTCGACGCCGGAGAGATGGCCGGACCCCGGATGGTCACCGCTTGGCGGCGAGCCGAGGGAGTGCTCGGCGTGACCTCGGCGGTGCAGGCGGTGAAGGTGGGATCGGCCGTGCCGGTCGGTGCGGGGCGAGTGTCGACCGCGCTGAGCGAGGCGCCGCCGGACGATCTGAACGAGGCAGTGCAGACCGAGTGGGCGACACAGTGGGCGGTCGCCCGGAAAACGGCCAAGTCCGCTCGGAACTACCCCGAGGCTGATCGGATCCGCGGACTGCTCAAGGCCGCGGGCTGGGAGGTGCGGGACAACAGGGACGGATCGATCGAGGTCGTGCGGACGGCAGGTTGATCAGACACTCGGCGCGAGCGGCACCTCCCGCTCGAGGGAACCCTCCGCCAGGGAACGCCGCACCGCATCCACGGCCAGGAGCGCCGCGAGGCCGTCGGTCGTGCCGGGCGCGATTTTCGACCGCGTCGCGACCGCCTCGACGAACGCCTGGAGCTGCCGCTCGTAGGACCGGGCCAGGCTGTCCTGCGCCGAGGTGAGTTTCCGGCCCGTGGCATCGGCGATGTCGATGACCGCCCGTGCGGTCCCACCGGAGGGTCGGGCCCGGTCGGAACCCGGGCGAAGCTCGAAGGCCCGCTTTCCCGCCCGGATCAGCACCCGTTCCTCCGACCGCTCGGCTCGCCCGACGCGACAGGTCGCAGTTCCACCGCCATGGAAGGTCGCCTGCACGAGAATCTGCTCCCGCGGGTCGCGCCGCGCCGTCACGGTCGCGAGCTCGCGGCCCATCAGGTGGCGCACGAGATCCAGATGGACGTTGAGGTCCAGCAGCACGCGAGGGTCAAAGCCCGACTCGTCGGGCGGCGGGGCACCCGGGTCGCCGGTGCGGAGGAGCGTGCTCTCGATGCCGGGTTCCTGCCCGGCAGGGGTCGGGTCCGACGCGAGGACACGACGCACCGCCTCGACTGGCCGCCAGCGCCGGCGATTGTAGCCAACCAGAACGGGAAGCCGGACGATCTGCTCGGCGTCTCGAATCCAGAGCCCTTCCTCCACTGAGCCCGCCATCGGCGGGTCGATCAACACCGGGATCCCGGAGCCGGCACCAAGGGACTGGACGGCAAGCGCGGCCCGCTTCGCGACCGGAGCGGCGATGATGACAGCGTCGACGACGCGGGTCTCGAACAGCGCCTCGGGGGAAGCCACCGAGCGGCAGCCTGGGGCCAGGCGAGCAACCGCGTCCCGCCGCTCGGGCGAGGGGTCGTAGGCCACGGTCAGCCGAACGCCGGAAAGTGCCCGTATGGCGGGGAGATGGATGTGCTCGGCTCTTGGCCCGCACCCTAGCAGGCCCAGGAGGACGGTCGCGTTCATGTAGGGGTCGCCGTGACGGCGCCCGTGAACGCGGGAAGGATGGCGCGAGGGTGAATCGTGGGGCTCCGTGTGATAGCACCCGAACGGGCGGTGCCCGGGCGGCCGGACAGGCAAATTAGCGGTGCCGCTAGGGAGGGCAACCACTCGCGGGGTCCGGCGATCCCCCAGGCCAAGACCCCGCCACAGCCGCACCGACGGGCGGAACTCCCCTTCCCAAATTGACCCACTGCCGCATGGGGTAACCCCATTGACTCACGCCAACTTGCCCTCTATCATACGAGTCTGTCTCATTCGGCCTGTTCTAGGCTGGCGTAGCTCAACTGGCAGAGCACCCGCCTTGTAAGCGGGAGGTTAGGGGTTCGATTCCCCTCGTCAGCTCGGTGGCGCCGACACGCTCGCTGCCTCGGACCCCGCTCTTTCGCCGGCGGGGTTCTGTCTCAGATGAGGGTGACCCTCGTCGGAAAGTCGTCGGAGAGGGTGAACGGAAGGCTCGGTGGGGTGACCGAGTGGCTAATGGTAGCAGACTGTAAATCTGCCGGGCTCTGCCCTACGTAGGTTCGAATCCTACCCCCACCATGGCGGGTGGTCAGGCGAGCGGGACGCGCGAACAGCGCGAGCGGTACACGCGGGCACTGCGGGTGTAGCTCAGTTGGTAGAGCATCAGCCTTCCAAGCTGAGGGTCGCGGGTTCGAGCCCCGTCGCCCGCTTGACGAGGACGAGAGGATGCAGAAGGCGGCACGACGGGGAAGGTGAAGGGCGGGGCGCTCGCGTAGCTCAGTCGGTAGAGCGCATCCTTGGTAAGGATGAGGTCACCGGTTCAATCCCGGTCGCGAGCTTGTAGGAAGCAGGTGGGCGGGGGAGCAGGCGAGCGGGGCTCAGGCGAGCCCACGGAGCGCCGCGGGCCGGGGCGGCCGACCGCCTCCACTGGGAACTCAACGGGACATCGGGGCAGAGCGCACATGGCCAAGGCCAAATTCGAGCGGACGAAGCC
>JBQCGH010000106.1:0-20224 GCA_051955835.1 Gemmatimonadales bacterium | reverse complement strand
CCGGGCACTCGCCACGCCCCGGCCCGAGCTCGATGCCTATACGCGCGCACACCTCGCCGACTCGCGCGACCGGATCGCGCGGGCGCTCGACGCTCAAATGATTCAGACCACGACCCTGTCGAGGCCATAGCCATGCTCCATCTCCTGATCGGCATCGAGCCCTCCCCGCTGGCACAGACCGCCGTGTACATGGCCGGCATTCTGGCCGGTTACCTGCTGCTCACGGGCCCGGAGGAATGGGAGCGCGTGCGCCAGACAGTCCGCGCGGTCTGGACCCGCCGCCGCGAAGACTAGCGGCACCTCGGAGCAGCTCCCGGTCACCCAGGCCGGGTTACACTTCCCGCATGTCGGGTGTCACCTCCCCTCTCCAGATCCGCCGGCTCCGCAAATCCTATGGCGACGTCGTCGCCGTGGATGGTCTCGATCTCGAGGTCCGGGCCGGCGAATGCTTCGGATTGCTCGGTCCCAACGGCGCGGGCAAGACGACGACCATCGAGATCTGCGAAGGACTCACCGAGCCCGACGACGGCGACGTCGTCATTCTCGGGCGACGCTGGGGCGCCGACGACCGGGCGCTTCGCCAGCTGCTCGGCATCTCGCTGCAGGAGACGCAGTTCTCCGAGAAGCTGACGGTCGCCGAGACGCTGGAGCTGTTCCGCAGCTTCTATCCGCGTGGTCCGAACGTGGAGCGGGTGATCGAGCTCGTCCAACTGGGCGAGAAGGCCGGTGCCCGCGTCGGCCAGCTCTCCGGCGGGCAGCGGCAGCGCCTCGCGCTCGCCTGCGCCCTGGTGGGCGACCCCGAGCTGCTGTTCCTCGACGAGCCGACCACCGGTCTCGATCCGCAGTCGCGCCGCCAGCTCTGGGAGGTGATCGAGCGCTTTCGAGCCGGCGGCCGTTCCATTCTGCTCACGACGCACTACATGGACGAGGCGGAGCGGCTGTGCGACCGGGTTGCGATCGTGGACCATGGGCGCGTGATCGCACTGGGAACGCCGCGCGAGCTGATCGCCTCGCTCGGCGCCGAGCATGTGCTCGAGTTCGCCGTGGCCGACGGCGCGCCGCTGGACCTCGCGGCCATGAAGATCGTCGCCGGCGTGGGCGCACCCAGCCGGCAGGATGGACTCTGGCGCCTGCAGGTCTCCGAGCTGCACCACGCCATGCCGGCGTTGTTGGCCGAGCTCCGCCGGCAGGACGTGCGGCTGGCGGAGCTTCGTACCCACTCCGCCACCCTCGAAGACGTGTTCGTGGCGCTCACCGGACGGCAGCTTCGTGACGGGTGAGCCCCGGCGCCGCTGGCGCGACCACCCGCTGGCGCAGCTCACGCTCGTCCGGTATCGCGAGTTCTATCGCGAGCCGGAGGCGATCTTCTGGGTGTTCATCTTCCCGATTCTGTTGACGGCCGGCCTGGGCCTGGCGTTCCGGAGCCAGCCGCCTCGGCAGATTCCGGTGGCGCTCGTGGGGCGCGGCGGGGCCGACACCGAATTCGCCGAGGCACTCGCCGCCGATTCGGGCCTCAAGGTCCGGACGCTGGCCGATTCGGCAGCCGCGCTCGCGCTTCGCACCGGCGACGTCGCCCTGATCGTTGCCCGGACGGACTCAGCGGTCGAGTATCGGTTCGATCCCGAGCGGCCCGAGGCGCGTGAGGCGCGCCTCCGCGCCGATGACGCGGTGCAGCGCGCCTCCGGCCGAGCCGATCCCGTCGTGGCGCACGCCCGCACGGTGCGTGAGCCCGGCGCCCGCTATGTCGATTTCGTGGTGCCCGGCCTGCTGGGAATGAACCTGATGGGCAGCGGCATCTGGGGCATCGGGTTCGCCATCGTGGACGCCCGGCGGAAGCACCTGCTCAAGCGCCTCGTGGCGACGCCGATGTCGCGGGCAGAGTATCTCGCGTCGTTCGTGTTGTCGCGACTCACCTTTCTCGTCGTCGAGGTTGCGCTGCTGCTCGGCTTCGCCGCCTTGGTGTTCGGCGTACCCGTGCGCGGCTCGCCCATCGTGCTCGCGGCGGTGTGCCTGCTCTCGGCCCTCGCCTTCGCCTCGCTCGGTCTCCTGATCTCCGCGCGGCCGCGCACGGTCGAGGGCGTGTCCGGCATCATGAATCTGGTGATGTTGCCGATGTGGATCTTCTCCGGCGTGTTCTTCTCCGCCTCCCGCTTCCCCGACGCGGTCCAGCCGGCGATCAAGGCCCTGCCGCTGACCGCGGTGATCGACGCGCTTCGTGCGACCATGCTGCGAGGCGCGGGATTTGAGGATCTCCTGCCCGAGATGGCCATCATCGTGGCATGGCTCGTGACGACGTTCCTGCTGGCCCTCCGGCTGTTTCGCTGGCGCTAGGCGACCTCCCACCGTAACGTGAGTCGTCGCCGCGGGGAACGGCGCCGGCCGGGGGCCAATCACTCGAGTGCCGCGACTGCCGGCGCCATCCCAGGCCACCTCATACTCACCGGAGTCCTGTGCCGTTCACTGCCGACGCGCGAGCGCCCACCAGCTACGAAATCGGCGGCGGGAAGCTCCCGCGCCGGCTTGGGCCATGGTCCACCGCGGCTGTCACGGTCGGCATGATGATCGGGAGCGGCATCTTCCGCGTGCCGGCACAGGCCGCGGCCGAAACCGGCAGTCCCGGGGCGATGCTGTTGGCCTGGGTGATCGGGGGGATCGTGGCGATGTCGGGGGCCTTGGCCTTGGCGGAGGTCGCCGCCCGCTATCCCGAGGCCGGCGGCATGTACGTCTACCTGCGCGAGGCGTTCGGGCCGCTCACCGCCTTTCTGTTCGGGTGGGTGTATCTGATCGTGATTCCGGCCGGTGTCGGGGCAATCGCCCTCGTTTTCGCCGAGTATCTCGGACGCCTGCTATCGCTCTCGGCCGGGTCGGTCCGTCCGGTCGCCGCCGTCACCATTGTCCTGCTCGCCGCCGCCCAGTACCGTTCGCTCCGGGCCGGCGCCCTCATTCAGAATCTCTCGACGGGGGCGAAGGTCGCCGCGATCCTGGCCCTGGCCGCGGCGGCCTTCCTGCTCACGGGCGGCGGCACCGGCGCGTGGAGCGCCCCCGCTGCGCCCCATCCCTCGATTTGGAGCGGGCTCGGCCTCGGCGTGGTCACCGTCCTCTGGGCGTACAACGGCTGGCAGGACGTAACCTGCCTGTCGGGTGAAGTGCTGGACCCGCAGCGCACGCTGCCCCGGGCGATTGTGGGTGGAACGCTCTGCGTGGTCGCAGTGTACCTTGCTGCGAACGCGGCCTACCTTCGGGTGCTGCCCATCGCGGAGGTGGCGGGGTCCCCGCTCGTCGCGGCCGATGTGGCGGTGCGTCTGGTCGGCCCGGCCGGTGCCGCCTTGGTGTCGGCGCTCGTCTGCCTTGCGACGTTCGGCTCCCTCAACGCCGTGATCATGGCCATCCCGCGGGTGTTCTGGGCCATGGCCGACGACGGACTGTTCTTCCGCTCCGTGGCCGCCATCCACCCGCGCTACCGCACGCCGCATGTCGCGATCACCGCCCTGGCGGCGCTGGCCGTCGTCTACCTCGCACTGCAGAGCTTCGAGCACCTCATCGAGGCGTTCATCCTCGCGAGCTTGCCGTTCTGGGCGCTCAGCGTCGCGAGCGTCTTCGTGCTGAGACGCAGGCAGCCCACCACGCCCGGCGCGTACCACACGCCCGGGTATCCGGTCGTTCCCGCGTTCTTCATCGTGGCGATGGCGGCGCTTCTGCTGAACTCGCTTCGGCTGCACCCCGAGGCAACGCTCACGGCCCTCGGCGCGATCGTGGCGGGTGTCCCGCTTTACTATGGCTGGCGGTCTCGACGGCGGAGGTAGACTCGCGGAGCGTCTTCACCTTCGAACGTAGCACAGTCAGGCAAGCGCCGCCGTCTCGGCGTGACGTTCCAAGGATCAGTCAATCGGGGCGAGTGGTTCGCCGGCGCTCGGCACCTACGGCCGCCTGGTGCTCGTCCGTTGTCGGCACCCGGCACACGGCCAACTCCACCCCTTCCTGCTCGGCCACACGCTCGAGCTCACGCCAGAGCGTATCCGCACCATGGTCCGGATCCGCCCACACGCTCATATGGAGGGTGAGAAGCGGCTCGCCGCTCATCGGCGCCGCCTCCGTGCTGCTCTCGAGCTCGAGGATGTTCCCGCCGTGCCGCCGGACCGTGTCGGCCAGCGCGTGGATGATACCTTCGTGGTCGAGCGCGCTGGCCTCGATGTCGATGCGGGTGGACCGCTCTTCGGCCGACGTGCGGCGCGCGGCTACGCGACGCGGGGCCGCGCGGATACCGGTGCGTTCGCGGAGAGACCCCAGGCCGGCGACCAGGCGCTCGAGGACGGCCGCCTCGCCGGAGACCAGCACCATCAATCCGGCATGTCCGCCAAGCACCACGACCCGGCTGTCGTCCACGTTGCCGCCGCACTCGTCGATGAACCCCGTCAGCTCGGCGACCAGTCCGCTTCGGTCCGGCTCCGTCGCGGACAACAGCAGATACTCTCGGTCGGGCATGCTACCTCCGCTGAGAGTCGTCGCGGCTCAGGCCTCCTGGCCATCGCGATGCAACAGGCGCCGCACCGCCGGTCCCAGGCGGAATCGATGCGGCCTGTCAGCCGTGTCGTCGCCCTGCCTCGGGACTTGCGCGGACGCCGGCGCCGGCGAGGGCTGGTCGCGACTGCCGGCCTCGGAGGACTTCTCGGAGAAGAAGGTCCATCCGCGCGCCCGCCACCGGCGCGCGACATCCTCCTCCCACTCGGTTTCGGCCCGCCGATACTCCGGGTGGACCGTGATCGGAAGCCACTGGCTGCTGCTCTGGTGGAAAATCCGCGCCTGCGGACCGAGCTCGCCGCACCGGATGGCGGCGCCCAGCGCGTGGGCGCTCGGATAGTGGTTACGTCGGCCTTCGGCCACCTCGACGAGGAACATGGACCCCTCCTTCGGGGGCGCCATCGCCACCAGCGGAACGCCGATGGACGAGCACACCCTCCTCTGTGGGGATACCGCGAAAATCGGGAGGCGTCAAGCCGAGGCGCCCGCGGCGCGGCCGCTGACCTTGGCCCAGGAATCCCGCAGCGCGACGGTACGGTTGAAGATCAGCCGATCGGGGCGGGAATCGACCGGATCGCTAATGAAGTACCCTGTACGCTCAAACTGATAACGCGTTCCAGGTAAAGCACTTCCAACGCTCGGTTCGACTTTCGCCAGAGGAGCGACTACTAGTGAGTTCGGGTTCAAGGCTGATACGAAGTCCTGGCCGTCAGGCAGACCGTCGGGGTCTGCGACCGCGAACAGGCGGTCATACAGCCGGAGCTCGCAGTCGAGCGCGTGGGCGGTCGAGACCCAGTGAATCGTGCCCTGCACCCGCCGCCCATCCGGGGCGTCGCCACCGCGCGTGGCCGGATCGTAGGTTGCGTGAACCTCCAGGATCCCGCCCGCGGCATCCCTCACCACCCCGGTGCAGGTCACCAGATAGCCGTAGCGGAGCCGGACCTCGCGACCCGGGGCAAGCCGGAAGAACTTCTTCGGCGGGTCCTCCATGAAGTCATCCCGCTCGATCCACAGCTCGCGCGAGAACGGGACCGGGCGGGACCCGGTGAGCGGGACGTCGTGCGGGTAGAGTGGGGCCTCGAGCATCTCGACCTGTCCCGCGGGATAGTTCGTGATGATCAGCCTCAGGGGTCGAGCGACCGCCATCACTCTGGGCACCCGCATGTTGAGATCGTCGCGCACGGCGTGCTCGAACGTGGCGAGCTCGATCCGCGCGTCCGAGCGCGCCACGCCGATGGTCTCGGCGAACGCGCGAATGGCCTCGGGCGTGACCCCCCGCCGCCGGAGCCCGGCGACGGTCGGCATCCGCGGATCGTCCCAGCCCGATACGTATCCCTCGTTCACCAGGCGGAGGAGCTTGCGCTTGCTCAGGACCGTGTAGTCCAGCTCCAGCCGGGCAAACTCGGTCTGCTCGGGCGGGCGCTCGAACCCCGCCTCCCGCACCAGCCAGTCATACAGCTCCCGGTTGTCCTTGAACTCCAGGGTGCAGAGCGAGTGCGTGATGCCCTCGAACGCGTCGGAGAGGCCGTGCGCGAAGTCGTACAGTGGGTAGATGCACCATGCCGTGCCGCGGCGATAGTGCGCGGCATGCCGGATCCGGAGCAGCAGCGGGTCGCGCATCAGCATGTTCGGGTGCGCCATGTCGATCCGGGCCCGCAGCACGTGGGCGCCGTCGGGGAATTCCCCATCCCGCATCCGTCGCAGCAGGTCGAGGCTCTCCGCCGCCGGGCGATCGCGGTAGGGGCTGGGTGTGCCGGGCCCCGTCACGGTGCCGCGCCCTTCGCGAATCGCGTCCTCGCTCTGGGAGTCCACGTACGCCTTGCCCGCCCTGATCAGCCCCTCGGCGATTTCGTACAGCCGCTCGAAGTAGTCGCTGGCGAACCGCTCGTCGTCCCACTCGAAGCCCAGCCAGCGGACGTCCTGACGGATGGCGTCCACGTACCGGACGTCTTCGGTGGCGGGGTTGGTGTCGTCGAAGCGCAGGTTGCACAGCCCGCCGAATTCCCGAGCGATCCCGAAGTTGAGGCAGATCGACTTGGCGTGGCCGATGTGCAGAAAGCCGTTCGGCTCGGGTGGAAACCGGGTGTGGACCGGCCGGCCGAAGCGGCCGCTCGCGACATCGTGGGCCACGGCTTCGCGGAGGAAGTCCTTTCGCGGCGCGGCGTCGCGCGCGGCGGCCGCCTCAGGAGCGCGGGCAGACTCGCGGGATGTCTCTGGGTTGGTCACCCTTGAAAGGTAATGGCGGCCGCTGGGCCGCCCAACGACCGGTGCCTCTCGCCGCAGGCACGCGGCGTGACCGGCATTGCCCTCCGGTGGTGCGCTTCTTCGCCCTGCACTAAGCTCAGGCGCATGCGGGTCTACCGGCAGCTCCCCTGGCTCTTTCTGTACGCCGTGGCGATGGCCTACGTCGAGGCTGCCGTCGTGGTCTATTTGCGGGCCATTTACTACCCGCAGGGCTTCGCGTTCCCGCTCGCCCCGATGCCGCCGGGCATGGCAGGCATCGAGATCGGCCGGGAGGCGGCCACCCTGCTGATGCTGCTCGGCGTGGCCATGCTGGCCGGCGCCGGGCGCCGGGAACGCGTTCTCGCGTTCTTCGTGAGCTTCGGGGTGTGGGACCTGTTCTACTACGTATGGCTCTGGGTGTTTCTCCGCTGGCCGCCGTCGCTCCTCACGTGGGACATCCTGTTTCTCATTCCGGTCCCCTGGATCGGACCCGTGCTGTCGCCCGTGATCGTGAGCCTGGGACTCGTCTGGGGCGGTGTCGCCCTGCTCCGTCGGGAGGGTACGGCGCGCGCCGCCGAGTTCTCCCGGAGGGTGATCCTCCTGATGCTGGCCGGCGCGGTCCTCGTGCTCGCGTCGTTGACCGTTGATTTCGAGGTCGTGGTGCGGCACCTGCCGGCGCCATCCTTCCGATGGGGGCTGTTCTGCGCGGGGACGGCTCTGGCCCTGGCCGGGTTCGGACTTTCGGTGCAGGGAAAGCGCTAGTCCCGCCACTTCTCAGGCGGGCCTCCCGATGTGCCAGGCCATCCCACCAGCACGAAGCGCCCGGGAGGCTGGCTCCCGGGCGCTTCGTGTGCTGCTGTGCGGCTTCTTGGTCTGCTGACGCCTACAGCTCGTCGTCCGCCATCATCGCCGCCGCTGTCAGGGCTGGCTGCGGCGCGGGCTCCTCGACCCGCGGCGGCGGCGCTTCGAAGCCCGCCGGCGGCTCGATGTCGATCTCGGCGTAGCGGTAGATGCCGCTGCCCGCCGGAATCAGGTGCCCGATGATGATGTTCTCCTTGAGACCCAGGAGGTCGTCCTTGGCCCCGCGGATGGCCGCGTCGGTCAGCACCCGCGTGGTCTCCTGGAACGACGCCGCCGAGATGAACGACTGCGTCGTGAGACTCGCCTTGGTGATGCCGAGCAGCACCGGCTCGGCCTCCGCCGGCTCGCTCTTCCGCTTGACCACCCGCTCGTTCTCGTCGCGGAAAGTCAGCCGGTCGATGGTCTCGCCCTCGAGGAAGTCGGTGTCACCCGGCTCGGTCACGCGCACCTTCTGCAGCATCTGGCGCACGATCACGCCGATGTGCTTGTCGCTGATGCGCACGCCCTGCAGCCGATAGACCTCCTGCACCTCGTTGAGCAGGTACTCCTGCACCGCCCGCGGCCCCTTGATGAGCAGGATGTCGTGCGGGTTCACCGGGCCCTCGGTGAGACGGTCGCCCGCGCGCACCCGGTCGCCCTCGTGCACCCGCAGGTGCTTGCCGGCCGGGACCTCGTAGAGTTGCGGCTCGACCCCCTCCTCCGCCGTGCCCGGCTGGGTCTCCGGGTAGACGTAGATCTCGCGCTTGCCGCGCTTGATCTCGCCGAACTTCACGATGCCGTCGACCTCGGAGATGGTCGCGGGATCCTTCGGCCGCCGCGCCTCGAACAGCTCCGCAATGCGCGGGAGGCCGCCCGTGATGTCGCGCGTCTTGTACGCCTGCCGCGGGATCTTGGTGACCGTGATCCCCTTCATCACCTTGATCGGTGGGCTCAGGAAGACCGTCTTGTCCTTCGACTCCTTCTTGGTCTTGCTGGGCCACGCCTCGTTGATCGGGCGCTCGTCCACGTGGAACTTGGTGCTCCACGGGTTGGCCGCGTCCGGGATCTCGATCGCCCGGCTGACCTGGTCGGTCGGCGAGCCCAGGATGACGCGGCTCCCTTCGGCCAGGGTGTACTCCTGCGGGTCCTTCCGGTTCGGCATGTAGACCAGCACCGACGGATGCAGCTCGCGGTCCGGGTCGGCCATGACGACGATGCTCCGGAGGCCCGTGCCCTCGTCCAGCTCCTCGCGGAGCGTGACGCCCGGCACCAGGTCCTTCCAGCGAAGCTCGCCGTCGGCCTTGATGATGCTCGGGTCGTTGTACGGGTCCCAGGTGTACAGGATCGTGGCCCGCCGCTCGTTGTCGCCCTTGGTGACGAGGTCGCCCTCCTTCACCATGAGCTGCGCGCCTTCGGGCACCGGGTAGCGGTTGAGGATCCGCTTGGGATCCTTCGGATCCACCACTAGGATGCCTTCCTTGCTCTCGTCCGAGGCCGACTCGTCCTCGCGCGTGAGCACGATCCGCTGGGTGGTCCGGGTGCCGTCCTCGAACTCCACCGGCACGTCGGCCCACTCGAGCCCGTCGGTGTACTTCACCTTGCCGTCCGACCGCGCCCGGCGCTCCGCCTCCTCGGCGATGCGCGAGGACGTGCCGCCGATGTGGAAGGTGCGCAGCGTGAGCTGCGTGCCCGGCTCGCCGATGCTCTGGGCCGCCAGGATGCCCACCGCCTCACCCATGTCCACCATGTCCATGGTGGCCAGGTTGCGGCCGTAGCACATCCGGCAGACACCCCGGCGCGCCTCGCAGGTGAGGACGCTCCGGATCTTGACCTTCTCGATGCCGGCGTCGTCGATCGCGTTGGAGACGTCCTCGTCGATCAGCCGGCCGGCCTCGACCAGGAGCCGCTGGTCGCCGTCATCGTCGAGCTGGTGCGGGTCGAACACGTCCTCCGCCGCCACGCTCCCGACGATCCGCTCGCGGAGCGGCTCGATCACGTCCTCGCCCTCCTTGAGCGCGGCGATCTCGAGGCCCAGCACCGTGCCGCAGTCCTCCTCGGTGATCGTGACGTCCTGCGCCACGTCCACCAGGCGGCGGGTCAGGTAGCCGGCGTCGGCGGTCTTGAGCGCCGTGTCGGCCAGACCCTTCCGGGCGCCGTGCGTCGAGATGAAGTACTCGAGCACGGTGAGCCCCTCGCGGAAGTTCGACTTGATCGGGCTCTCGATGATCTCGCCGATGCCGCCGGTGAGCTTCTTCTGCGGCTTGGCCATCAAGCCGCGCATGCCCGCGAGCTGCCGGATCTGGTCCCGGCTGCCGCGCGAGCCCGAGTCGAACATCATGAACACCGGGTTGAACCCGCCGCGGGAGACCCGCATCGAGTTGATCATCGCCTCGGCCACGTCGTTGTTGGCGTGGGTCCAGGCGTCGATCACCTTGTTGTACCGCTCGCCGAAGGTGATCTGGCCGGTGTTGTACGCCCGCTGGAACCGCTTGACCCGGGCGTCGGCCTCGGTCAGGAGCTCCGACTTCTCCGCCGGGATCTCCAGGTCCTCGATGCCGATCGACACGCCGCCGCGGGTGGCGAACCCGAAGCCGAACTCCTTGAGCCGGTCGAGGAACTGCACCGTTTCCGCGAGCCCCGCCTTGCGGTAGGACTCGAGCACCAGCTCCGAGAGCTGCTTCTTCTTCATCGTGTAATTGCGGAAGTCCCGCTCCACGATGATCGCCTTGGGCAGGATGCTGTTGAACAGCACCCGGCCGATGGTGGTGCGGAGCCACCGGGGCCGCCGCCGCTCCTCGTCCTGGATCTCCCGGGGCGGCACGTACCAGAAGCAGATCGGCGTGTGATACGCCACCGAGCCGGCCAGCAAGGCCATCTCGATTTCCGCGAGCGAGGCGTAGTGCTTCGCCTCCTTCCAGAGGCGCGACTCGGCCTCCTCCCGCCGGCCGCCGCCCGCGCGCCGGAGCTCCTCCTCGAACCCGGCCGGGTCCTTGGTGAGCCAGTACGAGCCCAGCACCATGTCCTGCGACGGCTCCGCCACCGGACGCCCGTCCGACGGCTTGAGCACGTTGTTCGAGCTGATCATCAGGAGCCGGGCCTCGAGCTGCGCCTCGAACGAGAGCGGCACGTGCACGGCCATCTGGTCGCCATCGAAGTCGGCGTTGAACGCCGCGCACACGAGCGGATGGATCCGGATGGCCTTGCCCTCGACCAGCACCGGCTCGAACGCCTGGATGCCCAGGCGGTGCAGCGTCGGTGCGCGGTTCAAGAGCACCGGGTGGTCCTGGATGATTTCTTCCAGGATCTCGTACACCTCGGGGCTCTCGCGCTCCACGATCTTCTTGGCGCGCTTGACGGTCTCGGCGATACCCTTCTCCACCAGCTTGTGGATGATGAAGGGCTTGAACAGCTCGACCGCCATCGCCTTGGGCAGGCCGCACTGGTGCAGCCGGAGCTCCGGCCCCACCACGATGACCGACCGGCCCGAGTAGTCCACGCGCTTGCCCAGCAGGTTCTGGCGGAACCGGCCCTGCTTGCCCTTGAGCATGTCCGAGAGGCTCTTGAGCGGACGCTTGCCCCGGCCCCGGATGGCCTTGCTGCGCCGCCCGTTGTCGAACAGTGCGTCCACCGCCTCCTGGAGCATGCGCTTCTCGTTCCGGAGGATGACCTCCGGCGCCTTGTGCTGGATCAGCTTGGTGAGCCGGTTGTTCCGGTTGATCACCCGCCGATACAGGTCGTTCAGGTCGCTCGTGGCGAAGCGCCCGCCGTCGAGCGGCACCAGCGGCCGGAGGTCGGGCGGGATCACGGGGATCACGTCCAGGATCATCCAGGCCGGGTTGTTGGGCAGGTCGCCCGAGTCGCCCGAGCCGAGGAACGCGTCCACGATCTTGAGCCGCTTGAGCATCTGCTTCTTGCGGTGCTGGCTGGTCTCGGTCGCCACGCCTGCACGGAGCTCCTCGGCGAGCTGCCGCACGTCGATCCGGCTCAGCAGCTCACGGATGGCCGGCGCGCCGATGTCGGCGCGGAAGGCGGCGTCGCCCTCCTCGCGCGCCTTGGCGCGGAGGGTGAGGTACTCCTCCTCGTCCAGGAGCTGGTTGGCCTCGACTTCCTGCTTGCCGGGCTCGATGACGATGTAGCTCGAGTAGTAGATGACCCGCTCGAGGTCCCGGAGCGTGATGTTGATCAGGTTCCCCATCGGCGACGGCAGCGTCTTGAAGAACCAGATATGCGCCACCGGCACGCTGAGCTCGATGTGCCCCATGCGCTCGCGCCGCACCTTGCTGAGCGTCACCTCGACGCCGCAGCGGTCGCAGATGACCCCGCGGTAGCGGATGCGCTTGTACTTGCCGCAGTGGCATTCCCAGTCCTTCACCGGACCGAAGATGCGCTCGCAGAAGAGGCCGTCCTTCTCCGGCTTGAACGATCGATAGTTGATCGTCTCCGGCTTGGTGACCTCGCCCCAGGACCACCAGGTGCGCTGCCCCTGGAGCTCCAGGCGCTCGCGCTCCTTGGGATCACGGGGGCCCCGGATTTCCTCGGGGCTCGCGATGCGGATGCTGATATAGTCGAAGCTCGAGCTCTTGGGCTCGCGCCCGCTGCGAAAATCAATCATGTGTCCCCTCTACTCGTCGCCGGATTCGGTGGTACCCAGCGTGACCTTGAGCCCCAGCGCCTGCAACTCCTTCACGAGGACGTTGAACGATTCGGGGATCCCGGGCTCCGGGAGGTTCTGCCCTTTCACGATCGCCTCGTACACCTTGCTCCGGCCGTTCACGTCGTCGGACTTGACCGTGAGCATCTCCTGCAGCACGTTCGCGGCCCCGTAGGCCTCGAGCGCCCACACCTCCATCTCGCCGAACCGCTGGCCGCCGAACTGCGCCTTGCCGGCGAGCGGCTGCTGCGTCACCAGCGAGTACGGCCCGATCGACCGCGCGTGGATCTTGTCATCTACCAGGTGGCTCAGCTTCAGCATGTAGATCGAGCCGACCGTCACCTCGCCCTCGAAGAACTGGCCGGTGCGGCCGTCGCGCAGTCGCGCCTTGCCCGCGGGCGTGAGTCCGGCCGTGCGGAGCAGCTCATCGGCCGCCGCGTCCACATCGGCCTCGCTCCGCGCGCCGAGCAGACCGGCGAGGGCCGGCTTGCCCGCGGCCTCGAGCGCCTCGGCCGGGCTCGCCGCCGCGCCCTTCTCCAGCTCCTTGAGCGCCTTCCCCACGCTCTTGTCGCCGTTCTCGCCGTGCGCCTTGTGGAACGCGACCTCCTGCCGCCGCTGCTCCAGCTCGCGCTCGGCCAGCTCCTTCGCCGCGTCGGTCAGGAACGCCCGCACGCGCCCGAAGAACTCGCGGGTCTCGGCTGACGCGTTCCGTCCGCCCAGCATGGCGATGCCGGCCTCGCCGAGGGTGGTGTGCTCGCCCTTGGGCGCCACCTTCTTGAGGTCGTGCACCAGCCGGGTGATCTCGGCCGGCGCGAGCCCCGGCGCCGCGTGCCGGAGCCGAAGCCCTTCGGCCGCCCAGCGGAAGCCCGAAAGCCGGAGCAGCACCCCGATCTCCGCCTCGTCCGCGCCCCGGAACACCGGCGTCTTGGCCTCGAAGCCCAGGATCCGCGCGGCCCAGCCGAGGTGGGTCTCGAGGATCTGACCCACGTTCATCCGGCTCGGCACGCCCAGCGGGTTGAGCACGATGTCGACCGGCGTGCCGTCGGGCAGGAACGGCATGTCCTCCTCCGGCACGATCCGCGCGACGATGCCCTTGTTCCCGTGCCGGCCGGCCATCTTGTCGCCCACCGAGATCTTCCGCTTCTCGGCGATGTACACCTTCACCAGCTGGATGACGCCCGGCGGCAGCTCGTCCGGCTGGAGGATCTTGTCGATCTGGTCCTCCGCCTTCTCCTCGACCTTGGCCCGCTCGCGTGCGGCCATGTCGATGGTCTGGCGGATCCGCTCGTTGGCCGGCTTGTTGGCCACCCGGAGCGTCTTGAGGTCCACGTCGCCCAGATCCACGCCCTCGAGCGTCGACGGCGTGAGCTTGGTGCCGCTCGCCAGATACTCCTCGACCGTGCCGGCCTTGAGCATCAGGGCCACTTCCTGACCCTGCAGCAGCTGCCGCAGCTCCTCGAGCATGACCGAGTTGATGCGAGCCTTCTCGTCGTTCTCGATCCGGCGGACCTCGCCGATCCGCTCGCCCCGGTCCTTCTCGACGACCTGGTCCTCGATGCGGCTGAAGATCTTGACGTCGATGACGACGCCCGCCATGCCCGGCGGCACCTTGAGCGAGCTGTCCTTCACGTCCTTGGCCTTTTCGCCGAAGATCGCGGTGAGCAGCTTCTCTTCGGGCGACAGCTCGGTCTCGCCCTTCGGGGTGATCTTGCCGACCAGGATGTCACCCGGCTTCACGTGGGCGCCGATGCGCACGATGCCGCGCTCGTCCAGGTCTACCACGCTCTCGTCGGAGACGTTGGGGATCTCGCGGGTGATCTCCTCCTGCCCCCGCTTGGTGTCCCGCACGTGCAGCTCGAGCTCCTGGATGTGGATCGACGAGTACACGTCGTCCTTCACCAGCCGCTCGCTCAGGACGATGGCGTCCTCGAAGTTGTGCCCGTACCACGGCATGAACGACACCAGCACGTTGCTGCCGAGCGCGAGCTCGCCGCCCTCGGTGGCCGCGCCGTCGGCGATGATCTCGCCCGCCTCGACGTGCTGGTTGAGCTGCACCAGCGGCCGCTGGTTGATCGCGGTGTCCTGGTTGGTGCGCCAGAACTTCTTCACCCGATAGCGGTCGTGCTGGTGCAGCCGGGCGAGTGGCGCCTCGCCTACCTGGGCGCCGTTCGCGCCCGCGTCGACGATGATCTCGTCGGCGGTGACCCGCGTGACCGTGCCGGTCCGCCGGGCGATGATGACCGCGCCCGAGTCCCGCGCCACCTTCTCCTCGAGGCCGGTGCCCACCAGCGGCGCCTGGGGGAACAGGAGGGGCACGCTCTGCCGCTGCATGTTCGAGCCCATGAGCGCGCGGTTGGCGTCGTCGTGCTCGAGGAACGGAATCAGCGCCGCCGCGATGCTCACGAGCTGCTCGGGCGCCACGTCCATGAAGTCGATCCGGTCGGGCGGCAGCAGCGGGTAGTCGTCACCCTTGCGGCAGAGCACGAGCTGGTCCACGAATGAGCCGTCCGGATTGAGCAGCGCGTTCGCCTGGGCGACCGTGTAGTCCTCCTCGTCGCTGGCGGAGAGCCACTTGATCTCGGTGGTGACCTTCCCGTGCTTCACCACGCGGTACGGCGTCTCGATGAAGCCGAGCTCGTTGATGCGCGCGTAGGTCGAGAGGCTCGTGATCAGACCGATGTTCGGGCCTTCCGGCGTCTCGATCGGGCACATCCGGCCGTACTGCGAGTAGTGGACGTCGCGCACCTCGAACCCGGCGCGCTCGCGCGTGAGGCCGCCCGGGCCCAGCGCCGAGAGCCGGCGCTTGTTGGTGAGCTCGGCCAGCGGGTTCGTCTGATCCATGAACTGCGAGAGCTGCGAGCTCCCGAAGAACGCCTGAATGACCGCGCTCACCGTGCGCGCGTTGACCAGGTCGTCGAGCGAGATCTTCTCGGGGTCCGAGTTGATGCTCATCCGCTCTTTGACCAGCCGCGCCATGCGCGAGAGACCCACCGAGAACTGGTTCGCGATCAGCTCGCCCACGCTCCGGATGCGCCGGTTGCCCAGGTGGTCGATGTCGTCGGTGAACCCGCGCCCGTCGTGCAGGTCGATCAGGTAGCGGATGATCGCGACGAAGTCGTCCTCGGTCAGGACCGTGTGGTTCGGATCGGTCTTGAGCTTGAGGCGCTGGTTGATCTTGTAGCGCCCCACCCGCCCGAGGTCGTACCGCTTCGGGTTGAAGAACAGCTTCTGGAGCTGCTGCCGCGCGGTCTCGAGATTAGGCGCGTCACCCGGCCGGAGCAGGGCGTAGATCTGCTCCAGAGCCTCGGCCTCGCTGTGGGTCGGGTCCTTGGCCAGCGTGTTCTTGATCAGCGGCGACTCCGACCGGCCGGCCGGGAGCAGCACCTCGACCTTGTGAACGCCCGCCTTGATGAGCTTCTTCCGGAGCGCGTCGGTCAGCTCGCTCCCACCCTCCGCCACCACCTCGCCCGTCTCGGGATCGGCGGCATCAAACGCCAGCACGTGGTTGTGGCGATCGCGCGTGGTGGTGGGCTGCTCCTCCTCGCGCACGTCGAGCGTGGTGTACCCGGCGAACACCGTCACCGCCTTGACGCCCTTGTGCCGCATCTCGTTCAGGCGCTCCTGGGTGAGCTCGTCACCCACGACGCCGAGCGGCTCGCCCCGAGGGTCCTCCGGGTTGGCCACGTCCTGGGCGAGCAACGAGCCCAGCACCTCGCGCTTCTCCTGCCGGCCTTCGAGCTTGCCGGTGATGTTGAGCTCCTTCGTCGCGAAGAAGAGCCGCAGGATGTCGGCGTTGGCCGAGTGCCCGAACGCCCGGAGCAGGGCCGTGGCCGGGAACTTCTTCTTCTTGTCGATGTGGACGTAGATCACGTCGTGGATGTCGATCGTGAACTCGACCCACGAGCCCCGGAACGGGATGATGCGCGCCGAGAACAGGCGCTGGCCGTTGGGGTGGGTGTCCTCCTCGAACACCACGCCCGGCGAGCGGTGCAGCTGGCTCACGACGACGCGCTCCGCGCCGTTGATGACGAACGTCCCGAGCGGCGTCATGATCGGCAGCTCGCCGAGGTAGACCTCCTTCTCGATGGCGTTCTTGAGCCGCTTCTGGCCCTCGACCTCCTCGTACACGTCGAGCCGGAGCTTGGCCTTGAGCGGCGCCGCGTAGGTCATGTCGCGCTCGATGCACTCCTCGACCGCGTACTTGGCCTCGCCGAGCGAGTAGCCCAGGAACTCCAGCTTGTACTTCTCGTTCACGTCCGTGATCGGGAACAGGTCGCGGAACACGCGCTCGAGCGAGACGTCCTGGCGGTCGCCGTGGACGTCGTCGGGGACCAGCAGCGTCTGGAACGCCGCGGTCTGGATGTCCAGCAGGTGCGGCATGGGCATGCCGCCTTCCCGCTTGCTGAACGTGATGACGGATCGGTTCGTCTGAGGCATCAGTGGCTCACTCCGGCGCAGCACAAATGGCCCCAACGCGGATTCCCCGCCCGCGCCCGCAGTAGTGCGGGCGCCCGACGAGGTGACCTACGGGGCTCGGCAGATTCGAGTCCTTCCGAGAGCTTCGAGCGTGCATTCGTCTCACTGAAATAGGGTTGAAGTCGCCGGGTCGTCGCCGGGAGCCGGAGGCGTCCGACTCCCGGGTCGCGACCGCGCTTCGGCCCTACTTCAGTTCGACTTCGGCGCCCTGCTCTTCCAGCTTCTTCTTGATCTCCTCGGCCTCCGCCTTCGAGATCCCTTCCTTCAGGGTGGACGGGGTGTTGTCCACGGCGTCCTTGGCTTCCTTGAGACCCAGGCTGGTGATCTCGCGGACCACCTTGATCACCTGGATCTTCTTGGCGCCACCCGCCTTGAGGACGACGGAGAACTCCGTCTTTTCCTCCACCGCCGGCGCCGCCGCGCCGCCCGCCGCGCCGCCACCCGCCGGGGCGGCTGCGACGGTGACGTTGAACTTGCTCTTGAACGCCTCGATCAGGTCCGCGAGCTCGAGCACGGTCTTGTTGCCGATCGCGTCGAGGATCTCATCGTTGCTCAGCGTGGTTGCCATGTGTCACTGTCTCCGTACGGTTAAGAAGCGGTACCGCGCTGTTCGCGGAGGGCCTCGAGCGCGCCCACGAAGGAGTAGAGCAAACCGTTGAACGAGCCGGCGATCTGCGCCAGCAGCACCTCGCGCGACGGGATCTCCCCCAATCGCTTGACGTGGGCGGGCGGCACGGTCTTGCCATCCACCAGTCCGGCCTTCACCGCCGGCCGCTCGAACTCCCGGGCGAAGTCGCCCAGGACCTTGGCGGCAGTGAGGGGATCCTTGGTGAGCACCAGCCCGGTCGGGCCGGCCAGGTGCTCGTCGAGCCCGGTGATCCCGTTCGCCGCCAGCGCGCGCTGGGCCAGCGTGTTCTTCACCACGACGTACGAGACCCCGGCGGCCCGGAGCCGGCGGCGGAACTCGGTCATGCGCAGCACGTTCATCCCGCTGAAGTCGGTCACGTAGACGTGCGGCGAGTCCTTGAGCAAGGCGCTCAGGCTCTCCACCGTCTCCTGGCGTTCGGTCTTGTTCATCGGTACCCCGCCGTATCGAGCCGCACGCCCGGGCCCATGGTGCTCGAAATGGTCGCCGATCGGATGTACAGACCCTTGGCCGCCGACGGCTTGGCCCGCACGATGGTGTCCATGAAAGCGCTCACGTTCTCCGCCAGCTGCGTCGGGGAGAACGACACCTTGCCGACCGGCGCGTGCACGTTGCCGGTCTTGTCCACCCGGAACTCGATCTTGCCCGCCTTGATCTCCCGCACCGCCTTGGCCACGTCCATCGTCACCGTCCCCGCCTTGGGGTTCGGCATCAGGCCCCGCGGACCCAGGACCCGGCCCAGCTGGCCGAGCTGGCCCATGACGTCCGGCGTGGCGACGATGACGTCGCACTCGAGCCAGCCGTCCTTGAGTTTCTGGATGTACTCGATGCCCACGAAGTCGGCGCCGGCGCCTTCCGCCTCCCGCACCCGCTCACCCTGCGTGATCACCAACACGCGAACCGGCTTTCCGGTTCCGTGCGGCAGCACGACAGTCCCACGCACGACCTGGTCGGCGTGGCGGGGGTCGACGCCGAGACGGACGGCGACGTCCACGGTCTCATCGAACTTGGCGAACGCGGCACCCTTGACCAGCCCGACGGCCTCGGGAATCTGATACGTCCGCGCGCGGTCCACCTTGGTGGCGGCCGCCGTGAACTTCTTGCCCTGGGTTGGCATCAGTCCACCACCTCCAGTCCCATGGACCGGGCGGTGCCGGCGATCATCTTCATGGCGCTGTCGAGGTCGGACGCGTTGAGATCGGCCATCTTGATCTCCGCGATCTTCTTGACCTGGGCGCGCGTGACCTTCCCGACTTTGGTCCGGTTGGGCTGGCCGCTTCCCTTCTCGAGGCCCGCCTCCTTGAGCAGGAGGTTCGGCGCCGGCGGGGTCTTGGTGATGAACGTGAACGTGCGATCGGCGAAGATCGTCACGACCACCGGGATCACCATCCCGCTCTGGCTCTGCGTCCGCGCGTTGAACTGCTTCACGAACTCCATGATGTTCACGCCATGCGGACCCAGGGCCGTGCCCACGGGAGGCGCCGGGGTGGCCGCGCCAGCGGGGCACTGCAGCTTCACCAATGCCTGGATCTTCTTTGCCATGCTGCTCCTCTGGGTCGGCGGACGCTTCGGCGCGTCCCAGCCTGCCGCGATGACCCGCGCGGTCGCGGGAACGACGGTCGGATGGTCAGACGGTCCGTGCGACGCACACCAGCGCGTGTCCTCAGCCTGACGGTCCGACCGTCAGACCGTTCGACCTTCGCTAGTGCCCCCTCAACTGCAAGTAGTCCAGCTCTACTGCCGTCGGCCGCCCGAACAGGCTGACCGACACCTTCACCTTTCCCTTGTCCGCCAGCACCTCTTCGACCGTGCCGCTGAAGTCGGAGAACGGCCCCTCGGTGATCTCCACGACCTGGCCGACCATGAACGGGATCTCTTCCTTGGGCTCGGCCTCCGTGACCGCCTCGGCGATGCCGAGCAGCCGGTTCACCTCGTCCTGCCGGAGCGGCTGGGGCAGCTTGCCCGTGCCCACGAACTTGATCACGCCCTGGATGCTGTTCACCACGTGGAGCGCTTCCTGGCTCATGCCCATCTCGACCAGCACGTAGCCGGGGTACAGCTTGCGCTCGACCGTGACCTTCTTGCCGTTCTTGATCTCGATCACGTCCTGCACGGGTACGAGCGCCTGGCGAATCAGCTTCTGCTCCGCCGGCCGCGGATCATCCTCGATGCGCTTCTGGAGGAGGTTCCGCACCTTGTTCTCGTGCCCGGCCGTCGTCTGGATCGCGTACCAGCGGTATTCCATAGGTCAGCGCGCCAGCCGCGCGAATCCGTCGACGAAGATCAACTGGAACACGTAGTCCATGAGGCCGATGACCAGGCCCAGCAGAATGCTGAGCATCACGATCATCCGCGTAGCCTTGACCAGCTCATCGCGGGTGGGCCACGTGACTTTCTTCATCTCGTCGCGCACGCCCACGAGAAAGTGGCGGGTCTGACCGACCCAGCCGCTCAGTCGGCCCGCGGGCTGCGCCGCCTGCACGCGCTCCATGGCTACTTCGACTCTTTGTGCGTGCGATGGGCGTCGCAGCGCGGGCAGTACTTGCGCCGCTCCACCCGCTCCGGATGCTTCCGCTTGTTCTTATCGGTGAAGAAGTTGCGGCTTTTGCACTCGGTGCATTCCAACGTGATCTTGTCTCTAGGCACGCTTCGGTCCTCTGACAGACGTCAAGCGGTCAGGCGAACGGGCGTTCGGGCGGCAGCGTGATCTGACCGCCTGTTCGCCTGCTCGCCTTACTTCAGGATCTTGGTGACGACGCCGGCGCCGACGGTGCGGCCGCCCTCGCGGATGGCGAACCGGAGCCCCTCGTCCATGGCGATCGGCGTGATCAGCTCGATCGTCATCTGGATGTTGTCCCCCGGCATCACCA